>NZ_JBWKLJ010000002.1:792318-906484 GCF_056430285.1 Streptomyces sp. NPDC045998 | reverse complement strand
CAGCCGGCCTCCGGCGGGAACAGACTGCCCGGGCGTACGTCCTCCACAACCGTGAGTCCGGCGCATGGGAGCAGTTCGTGGAGTTCCTTGCGGTGCCGCTCAGCCGGCCCACGAGCGGAACACACGTCGACCTAACGGCTCAGGGCGTTTCCAACGATCGTTGGGTCGGTGGTCATGGACTGGGCCGTCGCGGTCGACTTCACGATCATGCGCGTGCGGCAGAACGGCCCGGGGCGCCCGTAAACCGGCCGGACACACCAGTGCGCGGAAGGCCCCTGGGCTGTCATGGCAGCGCCGTCGCGTTGCCCGGAGCTCACGCCCCGGGCGCGGCCCGAGTCCGCACACGTGGGGGGTGACGCGTGCGGACTCGGAACCAGCGCCGTGGGCTGCCGGGCGTGCCCCCCGCGCCCGGCAGCCGCTTCTCCTAGGAGCCCTTGTACGAACCGATCGGCGTGGCGGTACCGCAGGAAGAAGAGCCCAGTTTCTGCACAGCGGAGATCTTGTCGTCCAGGTCGAACCAGTCATTGAGCTTCGACACGGAGTACCCCGGGCGCACGCAGTACTTCGCTCCCCGGTTGTAGGCGTCCACGTACACGTACCAGGACACGCTGTTGCGGTTCCACAGCGAGTTGAACCTGTCGTTGTCGCCGCCGAGGGCCGGTGCTGAAGCCGTGTACGCGGTGAAGATGCCGAGGTAGTTGTCGTCGGACCACGCACACAGCCGGTTGTCGGCGCACTGCGCGGGGCTCGCCGACGCGGGTGCCTGCGTCGTGGTGAAGGCCACTCCTGCGGCGCCCAGCAGGATCGCCGCGCGTTCCAGTGCGCGGCGGGGGCGGGTTTTCGTACCCGGTGACCGGGATGACGTCGGTGAAGAGGTCATGCGCGTACTCCCCTTGTCGAAGACGGTGTACCTCCGGCAGTCCGGCGCCGGGCATCCCCGGACACACCGGAACGCCATGAATGTTCCGGGCTGCCGCGCGGTGTGGCCATGCCCTTAAGCAAGGGCTTAAGGGGCCGGGCCGGCGTGCCGGGCAGCGCTACCGGTTCCCGTCCAGCAGTTCCCGGCCCAGTGCGGTGGCCATGTGCAGTACGGAACCGCCGCGCCGGTCGGTGGTGATCAGGCGTGCGTCGCGCAACGCCTTGGTGTGCTGGCTGACGGCCGGCAGGGAGACGCCGAGTCGCGCGGCCAGTTCGGTGGTGCTGCAGCCTTCGGCGGCCGCGCGCAGCGCGGCGGCCCGGGTACGTCCGAGCAGGGTGCCCAGGGCGTCGTCGGCCGCAAGGTCCCCGGGACGCCACAGCGCAGCGCCGGTGGCCGGATCGGTCACCGCGGGTACGGTCAGCCGCGGCACCGACGTGTCGTCGTACGGGTCGTACAGCAGGCTGGACTGGCGCCAGGAGAACAGCGTCGGTACCAGGATCAGCCCTCTGCCGCCCAGGTGGACCTCGACCGGGCGGGGGTAGCGTACTTCCAGCACGGGCGGGCGCCAGCGCATCAGCGGAGGGCTCAGGGAGGCCAGCAGGGCGTCGACTCCCCCTTCCAGGAACGTGCGGGCGTACTGCGCGCGTACGGCGTCCAGCCGTGACCGGGAAGCCGCCCAGTACGGTGCGACGGCCACCCGGTGACAGGACAGAAGACCGGCCGCCAGCAGCCGCCGGGCATCGGCGTCCCCGTCGGCGACGGCCCGTGCCCAGGAGAGGTGAACGGGGTCGACGGTGACGGGTTCCAACTCGCGGCGTACCTGGGTGCGCGGCGCCCGCAGGAGAACGTCCACGGCGTGGTCGATGTCGGGTGAGTCGCCGGCCAGTGCCAGCAGGTCCAGGCCCGGACCTCGGGCCGGCAGCAGTGTGACCAATGGCCGGGCTTCTTCGCCCAGCCGCTTGACCACGGTGGCCCGCCACCGTTGGAAGGGCAGCGGGAGGGAACGCCGGCTCAGCATCTCCAGGCTGTAATACGTCTCCGCGGCGGCGCCGATCGTAGCGGCCACCCGAGTACGGGCGAGATCCTCCGCGGTGAAATGAATGCGCAGCACCACAGACCCCCGTCACGGAGTGGGACACCTTCGGTGCGGTGTCGCTCCTGGTCGCCGCCTCCGTGGCGACCGAAGCATTCTCGGGCGGGACGAGCCAGGCGCGCAACGCACTTTCCGGACTTTTCGCCATGCCGCGTTCATGGTCTCACGGTGGATGACTCGGTCCGCGGCGGGCCCGGACGTGGTACCCCGACCACCGGCCCAGGGCGGAGTCTCCCAAGCGTTCGGGCACCCTGAGATCCTCCGGCTGCCCACCGGGATCGGCACTGGGGAACACTCACTGGGCGGACAGGAACGACCGGCACGGCGGTGGTGGGCAGGAGTCCCTGTTCGCCGCACGGCGGCTGTCGGGACGGCGACCCGGCGACCCGGCGACGGCCAGCCCGGCGACGGCCGCCCGGCGGCGGGACGGCGGCGGAGCAGCACAGATGCGGCTGTCTGCGGGCCGATACCGGCCGGATGGTGAGGGGCACGGCCCAGACGCCGCGGGCAGGCGGCTGCCGGGCGAAGGCCAACGGCCGGCGGAGCGGCCGCCGCGCGGTGACGAGCCCCCGACACGGGCGATGAAGGCGGCGCCGTACAACGGGCCACGGACGCACGGCAGCGGCGGGCGCGAGGACAGCGGTGGCACGGAGCGGCGCCCGCGCGGTACCACGGACAGCGGGGTGCAGCGGCGTGCAGCGGCCCGACCGCACGGCGACCCTGGCGAACGGAGGCGTACGGCGGGCACGGCAGCCCGGCTCCAACGCAGCGGCAGGCGGCGAAGCCGAGCGGCGACCCCGGCCGCACAGGGCGCGGAGCGCGGCGGCGACAGGGGCGCGATCCCCAGCACGGGGACGAAGCGGAGCGGCGGCCACTCAGCGGGCGCGGAACAGGGGCGCGAAGCGGCACCCGGCACTCGCGGCGGGCGAAACAAAGGACGACGGGGCGGCGGCCGCCCGGCGGCCAGCGCGCTGGCGTCGGCGCGGCCCCGGAGCGCGGTGAGGGCGGCCGCGGCGTCGACGGCGTCGAGCGCGGTGTGCACCCGGAGGCCGGCCCTCTCCTGGATCACCGCCCCGACCCGGCGGCCCGGCAACGCTGAAGCAGACCGTCGACCATCTGCTTGCCGGGAACGCGGGATCGCGGAGGCACGCCACCACGCGAGCAGCCGCTCCAGCGGCTTGCGTGTCTTCTTCTTCCGACGAGTGTCCTGCGCCGCCCACCAGCCGAGCGCGTGGCGGGCACACACGCCTGGCACGAACGGACAGTCTCATGCCCCACGAAGGAGATCGCACGCCGGGCCGGAGCTACTCACGCGCTTGAGGAAGAACATGGAGGCCACCTGGACCCGACGATATGCTCCTCCACGAACATCACGGACGTCCCCGGTTGCGCGCCCATGCTGCTGGTGCCGCCTCAGGCGACGTCTTCCCCCTGACGGTACGGTCGGCTGGTGGATGTGAGGAGACAGCCGGAGATCGGCGAGATCGAGGAGCGGTTCGTCGCGCTTGTCGAGGGTCGGCTGAGCCGCGATGAGGTTGACCGGTGGGCTGCGTCGTGGATGGCCGACGACGATCTCGTCTGGGAGGACCTGGCGTGGTGGGCGCTGGACCGCTTGCACGGCGTCGATCTCCTCACCGGTCCGGATGGCGGCTACCTGCATGACGACGAGCAGGTACGCGACTGGCTCGGTGAATTGCGACGACGCCGGGCTGCGTGACACGAAGACGACCGGCGCCTACACGCCGTCGTCGACAGGCGCGCTTCATCGGCGTGGTCCTGCTCGGCGTAGCGGTCCCCGCGGCGTGGGTCGTCGGCAACCCCGGTGGTGCGTCTTTGATTGCGGCCGCTCACGCCCGCCGCACGGGGTCATAAGAATCCTTATGGCGCTCGGTGGTCGCTGGATGATTGGTGATGGATTCTGGGGTGGTACCCATAACCGCCGGAAATCCGGCGGCACGCGGCTCGCCGCGTGACATCCTCCATCCCTCACCGACAAGCAGGCGTATCCATGTCGAAGATCCTGATGGTCATCTCTGCCGCCACCACCTTGCAGCTGGCCGACGGCTCCACCCACCCCACCGGCTACTGGGCCGAAGAGGTCGCCGCCTCCCACCGCGTCCTCAGGGCCGCCGGTGTGGAAGTGGACATCGCCACCCCGGGCGGTGCGAAGCCCACCGTCGACGCGCTCAGCCTCAGCGCGCAGGGCGGCGTCGCCGCGGCGGACGCCGAGGAGTTCCAGGCGTACCTCGGCGGCATCGCGGATGAGCTTTCGCGCCCGCTGCCGCTGTCCGGTGCTACCGCCGGCGACTACGACGCGATCTACATCCCAGGGGGGCATGCTCCGATGGCAGACCTCGCTCAGGACGCCGACCTCGGCCGGCTGCTGAACGAAGCCGACGCGCAGGGCAAGATCGTGGCCGCCCTGTGCCACGGTGTCGCCGGTCTGCTGAGCGCGTCCAAGGCCGACGGCCGCTTCACCTTCGCCGGCCGCGCCCTGACATCGTTCACGGACGAGGAGGAGCGCCAGGGCGGCCTCGGCGAGAACACGCCGTTCTTCGTCGAGTCCCGGCTGCGGGACCGGGGAGCGGTCCCGCGCACGGGCGCGGCCTGGAGCAACACGGTCGTCGTCGACGGCAACCTCATCACAGGCCAGAACCCGCAGTCGAGTACAGCCACCGCCGAGTCCGTTCTCAAGGCCCTCGATGCCTGAACCGAGCACCGAGCGGGCTCATCCGACAGCCGGGAGCCACCCGCGCCAAGCCGGTCGCTCCCGGCTGTCGGATGAGCCCAGACCACAGCGCGGGCCGGAGCCGGACAGCACCAGAACGCCCCTGTCCCCGCGTGCTTCGGCCTTCCCCTCGCGGCAGCCCCGGCGCCGGACTTCCTGATCATGCCCCGCCGCAGCAGGCTCTCGCGTCACCGGCTCTAGCCGGACGCCATCCGCCGGCCCGAAGAACACAGTCGAGCCCAGCCCGGATTCTCTCCGGGCAGCGGGGCTTCATCCTTACACTGCTCTGCCCCACCATACGTACTGGGTGACCGGCACTCTGGGCATCCGAGAGAAGGAAGAGCGCGTGCCGAGCCTGGACCTGCTGGCTACATTTCTGGAGATCTACCGAGCAGGCTCCCTCTCCGCGGCCGCCCAAAGGCTGGGTGTGACGCAGCCCGCCGTCACGGGTCAACTCGCCCGTCTCGAGGAGCAGATCGGGGAGTCACTGTTCGTCCGCTCCCGCAAGGGCGTCACCCCCACACCGCGCGCTGCAGCTCTCGCGGCCCGCGTGAGCCTGCACCTGGACGGTCTGCGTGACGCCTTGGGGTCGACGGAGGCCGAGTCGGCCCTGCGCGGAACGGTACGGATCGGGGGCGCCGCCGAGGTCATGACCCTACGGGTGCTGCCCGCGGTCGCTCCACTCACCGGCCGTGGGCTGACCCTCCATGCGACATTCGGCCTGGCCCAGGACCTCCTCACCGACTTGGCAGCAGACCGGCTCGACCTGGTCGTCTCCGCCATCCGCCCCAAGCACCAGGCGCTCCTCGCCATCCCGCTCGTCGACGAGGAGTTCCTCCTCGTCGGCCCGCCGTCCATGGCCCGCACCGTGGACGCCGACCGGCTGCGGGCCGCGCCGGCTGACGCGCTGGCCGCACTGCCGCTCGTCGCCTACGGGCAAGAGCTGCCGATCCTGCGCCGTTACTGGCGCAGCGAGTTCGGCCGGCGCCCCGCCAACCCCGTTGCCCTCGTCGCCCCCGACCTCCGCGCGGTCCTGGCTGCCGTCGAAGCGGGCGCGGGGATCTCCGCTCTGCCGCGCTACCTCGCCGAACCGGCCCTGACCGCGGGCAGCGTCGTGCTGCTCCACCGCCCGCAGGCGCCTCCGCTCAACACCCTCTACCTCGCCGTACGCCGCGGCGCACCGGCCAACCCGGCACTCACCGTCGTGCGCGAACGGCTCACCGACGCGGCAGCCCAATGGGGAGGACTCTGAGCCGACAAGGCGCCGGAACGGCTGAACGGCGGACGACGACAGCGTCGTACGGGCCCGATGGCCGGCCGGACAGGGCGTAGGTGGCAGAGGCGATCAGCCCGAGGCCGATGCCGGGCAACGTGCGGCCGCGGAGGTGCGGCCGGTGTCGTCGGTGGCGTGGGCGGCTCCGGCGGCGCAGAGCAGGACGGTACCGAGGAGGCCGAGCGTGGCCGCGAGCATCCAGCGGCGGGTGAGCCGGCGGCCCTCCACAGCACGCTCGACCAGGGCGGAGGCGAGCGGGGCTGTGCCGATCGAGACGACGGTGCCGATGGCGACTCCGGCCAGGCGCATGGAGCTGTAGAACGCCAGGGGGTAGACCGCCACCGAGACGGCGCCGAGCAGGACCGTGCCACGCTGCCCACGCAGGTCGTCGGCGCTGCGAGCGGTCTACGGGGCGGTGATGAGGGCCTGGAGGAGCCCGCCCAGGCCCATGGCACGGCGTCGATGGCCAGTGGGCCCGCATCCGGGGTGAACGTGGCGGTCGTGCCGGTCGTGCCCCACGGCAGGGAGGCGGCCAGCACGCGCAGGCCCCCCCCGGCGTGCTCCAGATGTCCGGCGATCAGGTGCTCGGCCTGCTCCTTGTGAGCGCGCACTACTGCCCGGCCCTCGTCGCCGACGGGGACTTCGGCGGCGGCGTTCAGCAGCCCGCACCCTCGGAAGCCGTGTTTCTTAGGCGAGCGCCGCATGATCCGCGTAGGCGGCGAAGAATTCAGGACACGCGCTGCGGCCGGGCATCCCCCTTGACAGCCATCGCGACCGAGGCCCCGGCCCACCCGGCAGGGCACCGGCCGCACCCCTGCTCGGCGGACGCCTCGTACGCCCGCTCCCGAAGACGAGCCCTCTCCTTGTCGATGTCGCACTCCGCCCAGCTGGCTCCGCCGGCCACTCAGCCTTCCGCCACGACGATCACGCAGTCTCCCGCAGAGAACCGCAGCTTGAGCCGCTTGTCGGGATTGATCCTCACTCCGTAAGCGGGGGCGGTCGAGGCCTCGGCGCGCAGACGGTAGCCGATGGCGCATTCGTGACGGCGGCGCGCGGATTCGACCACGGTGGCGAAGCTGACCTCACGGTCCGGCCGAACGTAGTCGGTGGCGGGCTTGAGGTGGATCTCGCTTCCGTCCGCGGTGAAGAGCTCGGCGAAGAGATCGGCCAAGTGCCGGTTCTCGGAGATCTGCGTCATCAGCAGGCTGATCAACCGGCCGCTGACGATGAAGTCGGCGCCCTGCCGCACCGGCGCGAGCAGCCGGTTGCGGTCGTCGGTCATCTCCGTGACGACGGACAGTTGGCGCGAGGTGGACTCCTCGATGGCACGCAGGTGGAGCAGCGTGACCAGCGTCCGGTCGTCCGTCTCCGGGACTCCCTCCGCGGTGTGGCTCTCGTCCCCGATGACCATCACGCTGTCGTACGACGGAACGTCGAGCTGGGCCAGTGTCCGCGGCTCGGTGATGTCGCCGCTGCGGAAGCTCACCAGCAGACGGCTTGGCTCGCTGCCGGTGGCGCGCGCCGCGTTGAGCGTCGCGGCGTCGCCCAGGGCTACGACATCGAGGGTGGAGCCCGGCCGCACGTACTGGTCGAGCTGTTCGATGATCAGAGGCGTGCGGCGGTTCCAGCCGAGGAGCAACAACCGTTCGGCCGCAGCGGGGCGGGACCGCACCGCGACGATGGCGTCCTCGTCGACGGGTGGGATGGTGTCGGCGGGAACCGCGGTGTCGTCGTCCTCGGTGATGACGATGAGTTGGTCGCCCTCGCCGACCCGTATGCCGGAATCCGGATTGAGGACCATTTTCCCATCGGCGCGGACGAGGCCCACCACCGAGGAAGTGGCGAAGGCTCCGAGCGCTTCACCGAACGTGCCGTCGGCGAGTGCGGGCGCGGGTACGACGTAGAACTCGTCTCCCGCGAAGTCCAGGAGCTCTTGGTAGACGAGGGAGAGGCCGGGCTGGCGCGAAGTCTGCACGAGCAGCCGGGCGACGACGTCGTCGATGCTGAGGACGTGCCCGTGCCGGCCCGCTGCCAGGGTGGCGGCCAAGTGATGCCGGGAGTCCCGTACGGCCGCGACCACGACGCGATCACCGGACGGGTGACCGACCGCGTCGAGGGCGAGGAGCGTCTTCACGACGTGGGAGTCACCGCCCGGCACACCGGGCGGCAGCACCAACACGGCCTTCGCCGTGTTCGGGCTCAGCCGGGCCAGGGCTGTCGGGTCGGTGGTCGGACCACTGCGGCAGATGATCCGGGTCGTTCCGGTGTCGCCCACATGGCCGGCGATCTCGGCGTCCATCTCGACTTTGTCCTTGTCGGCGAGGACGGCGACGGCCGATCTGCGCTGGTTGGCGTTGGCCGCCACCAGCTCCGCGACGACGGGGAAGATCTGATCCGACCAGCCGAGCAGCACAGTGTGCCGCTCCTCCAGAACCACCGACCGGCCCAGCCGCAACGCCAGAAGGCGCTGGCTGAGGCCCGTGGTGATCAAGCTGACGAGCGCCGACACGAACAGCAGCGCCACGAGTGCCAGCAGAACGGACGCCAGCACATAGACCGGTGGTCCGACCTCACCGCCCAGCTTGAGGGTGCGACCGACGTTGGACCACACGGCCGCCACACGGCCGGAGACGGTCGGCGGCACATCACGGTCCGCCCATACGAGCACCATGCTCGCCGGGACCACGATCACGAGGCACACCAGCGTGAGCCAGCCGATGAGCACGGGCGTGCCATGGGCCATGAGGTTGTCGAATCCGTATCGCAGGCGCGACCAGGAACAAGACGCGCGCCGTGCCATACGAGACCCCCTGAACTGTCTTCTCCACCAGCAGTTCCGACGTATCGACCCAGTCTCGCCGCACACGTGCGAGACTCCCGATCATCGGCACCTCATTCACTCCCAGGTGGTACCACCCGGATCGCCCTGGGGGCGCGAAACCCCAAGTCGGCAGTGTCGACGGCCGTGCGACGGGGGGAACGGCCTGAAGTTCGAACGGGTACCGGCGGGCTCCGCCGCCGCCCGCCCCCAGTCACGCGGCCGATCCTGGAGCAGATACCCAGCGCCGAGGGCGCGGCCTGAGCAAGCCACCATTGGGGGAGGCTTGCCCAGGGTCGCCTACGGCTTGCCGGCTCAGGGGCGCCGGCGCAGCAGTCGACGCCGACACCGCAGGCCACATCTCCCACGTGAGCGACGGTACGGAACTCCGCTTGGATCACCTCGGCGCCGCCGTCGCGACCATTCTCGGCCGACGCCCCCCGCGCGTCGTGCGCTTGCCCGCGACCCTAGCCAGAGCCGCTGCCCGTATCGTCGAGACCACCAGGGATTCGGTCCTCAACCGCGACAAGGTCTCCGAAATCATCCACCTCCCCCAGCTGGGCCTAGGAATCCAGCCGTAGGTCGTGATCTCGATGGTGAGGTGCGTTGAGGCGGCAGGTGTCCAGCGTGGATCATCTCGCCCGAGATCGCCCATGCCGTCGCGGGCGTCGGCTCCTTCTCCGTCTACCCGAGTTCACCGCGACGGAGGGCTTCCTTTATTTCGCTGAGCTTCGCGGTCGTTGCCGGGGCCCGCTCCTGTGCTTGTTCAGCGAGGCGGAGGGCATCGTCGATCTCACTGAGCTTCCTGGAGGACAGAACGGCCGCCCGCTCTATCAGGTCGTCCCGGGACACGGTGGTCAGCCACGTGCACGGGGTGAAGCCTGGACGCGGGAACGCGAGCCGCAGCACGCCTTCGAGCGGCAGCCCTTCACCGGCGCCGACGGTCACTTCGATGCCCAGACCGCTGATGTCGAGGCCCGCCGGAGCGACGACCTGCATCACCTGGAACCCGGACGCGTCGTCTCCTGACAGCAGTACGACCAACCTCCGCTCGTCGAACTGGACCCACCAGACTTCGCCACGTTGCACAAGCCCTCCGATACACAGGACGGCAGGCAGACGCTGCGCGACCTGACGCGGTGTGGAGACAGGTTCGGCCACCGTTGATCATCGGTGTGTGAAGACAAACGATCACGCGGTGGCCGCAGGCACAGCGTAGACCCTGCCTGCTGGCAGGAGGCGTTCGAGGGCCTGATGAGCCGGATAGCGGGACGCTTTACACGGTTCGAATCCCGACGCCGGGCCCGGAAGTTGGTACTCGGCCTGTTGTCGGACCTGCCGCGCCTGCCGCGCAAGAACTGCTGGACCATCGCCGAGTGGGCCGGGCACAGGACCCTGGTCGGCATGCAGCACCTGCTCAGGAGGGCGAAGTGGGATGCCGACCAGGTCCGCGACGAGGTGGGTGACTACGGGATGGAGCATCTGCACGACAACGAGGCGGTGCTGCTGGCCGACGAGATCGGCGACGTGAAGAAAGGCACCGACACCGTTGGAGTCCAGTGGCAGTACCCCGGCACCGCGGGGAAGGATCGAGAACACCGAGGTCGCCGTCTACCTGGTCTACGCCCGGCCGCAGCGGGCACGTCGCAGTGGACCGGGAACTCTCTGTTCCGCGTTCCTGGACCTCCGATCCCGACCGCTGCCGGGCCGCCGGCCTCGGTGACGCTTGTGGTTGCCGCACAGGGTGCCGAACGCCGGGGAGAGGAAGTCGCCAATACCCCCGGCGGCGGCCCGGGGTGGCGGTGGCGACGCCCGCCTCCAGAGCGGCGGCAGTGGCGGCGAGAAGGGAGATCGCGTAACGCGTGGTCACGCCTGGCTCATGCGGCGCCTCGGCGCCCGATAGGCGCCCGGCCCCGCGTCTCATTCCGAAACGATCAGCCGGTCCAGTTCCTCAAGCTCGGCGGCCGCTTCGGCATGGCGGGGGTTGTTCAGCCGGACGAGGGCCTCCCGGGCGGCCGTCAGCGCCTGGCGGGCCTCTTCGTGGCGGCGGAGGTGACGGAGCACGATACCGAGGTCGAGCCGGGCGGGTACGCTCCAGGCGGGCATCTGCGCCGCCTCGAAGTGCGTCAGCGCGTAGCGCAGGGGCGCCTCCGCCTCGTTCCACCGGCGCAAGGCGGCCAGGTCGTTGCCGATGTGCTGCGTGGTGGACGCCAGGTAGAGGCCGATGAGTTCCCGCGGCTTCCCCGGTACACCGGCGCGGCACAGGGCCTCACTGCGCCGGTGAATGGCCAGGGCCTCCTCGGCGCGGCCGGCTTGGCGCAGTTGCAGGCCCAGCAGGTTGAGGGTGGTGAGTTCGGCGAGGCGGCTCTCCGCGCAGGTCCGGTCGCTGAGGTGGTCGGCCGCTTCCCGCAGCCGGGCGATGGACTGGTCGGTCCGCCCGAGCCGGTGGAGTGCCGAGGCTTCGTAGCCCAGCGCCCAGCCCACCTGGAGGTCGTCTCCGACCTCGCGTGCCGCCTGGAGGGCGGCCCGTGCGGTGGTCAGTGCGGTGGCGTGGTCGTACCGGCACACGTTGTGGGCCCAGGACAGGTAGTTGAGGTGGACGGCTTCGTCGCGCCTGCTGCCGAGCGCGCGGGCGGATTCCACCGCACGGTGGAACACCTCCACCCACTGCTCCCAGTGCGAGGTGCGGTCGGAGAACCAGTGCATCGCCTCGGCGGTGTCGATGACCTGCTGGTGGTGGCCGGCCTCCTGGGCGCGGCCCAGGGCCGCGAGCCACTGGGCCCGTTCGGCCTCCAGCCAGACGCCGGCCCGCTCGCGGTCGGCGGGTGCGGTGGCCGGGTCGGGGTCGAGGTGAGGCGTGTCCTGCCGGTCGTCGTCGAAGCGGAGCGCGGCGGCGGTCGCCCGGCGCAAAATCCACGAGGTGGCCCGCTCCCGGGCGGCCGCGATGTCAGCGGCCTCGTCGTCCTCGGCTAATTGCTCGGCCGCGAAGAGGGCGAGGAGGTCGTGGAAGCGGTAGCGGTCGGCGGTGGGGTGCGGCTGGAGCAGCCCGGCGTCGGTCAGTTCCTCCGCGCAGCGGGCGGCCGGGCGTGGCGGCAGATCGGCGAGCAGGGCGGCGGTCTCGGGGCTGAAGTCGGGGCCGTCGGCGAGCGAGGCGCGGCGGAAGACGGTCCGGGCCCGGGGGCTCAGTCGCCGGTACGACAGGGCGAAGGCGGCCCGGATCCGCAGTGAGCCCGCCTCCAGGGTGTCCAGGCGGCTGTCGTGTCCGGCGAGCTGGGTGACGAGCTTGGCGATCCGCTCTCCGGGCCGGGAGGCGAGGCGCTGCCCGGCGATGCGCAGGGCCAGCGGGAGGTGCCCGCACAGCTCCGCGAGGTCGCGGGCGGCCTGGCTCTCCTGCTGGACCCGCCGCGGGCCGATGATGCGGGTGAGCAGTTCGACCGCCTCCTCACGGCGCAGCAGCGCCAGGTGGGCGCGGTGGACGGATTCGAGGCCGGCCAGGGCGTGGCGGCTGGTGACGAGGGTGAGCGAGGCGCTGTGGCCGGGCAGTAAGGGGCGGACCTGCTCCTCGTCCGCCGCGTTGTCCAGCAGGAGCAGCACGCGCCGCTCGCGGAGCACCGAGCGCAGCAGGCCCGCGCGGTCGTCCGTGCCGGCCGGTACGGCGCTGCGGGGCACTCCGAGAGCGGACAGCAAGCGCGCGAGCGCCTCGTGGGGAAGGGTCGGCCGCGGGTCCATGCCGTGCAGGTCGACGGCGAACTGCCCGTCCGGGAAGTGGGGTGCCAGGCTGTGGGCCGCGTGTACGGCGAAGGCGGTCTTGCCCAAGCCCGGCTGTCCGCAGATCAGCGCGACCGGCGGGTGGGCGGGGTCGAGCTGTTCGGCCAGCTCCAGCAACCGGGCAAGTGCGGGGCCCCGGGCGGTGAAGTCGCCGAGGTCGCGGGGCAGCGCCAGCGTATGGCTCGGACCGGGCTCCGCAGCCGGTGCGCCGGTGCCCGCGGCAACCGGGCGGGGGCGTGGCCGGGGGCGGCCGAGGCTCGCGGCCCGCTCCAGCTCGCGAGCGCCGGTGGCGTCCAGGCCCAACGCGGCGGCCAGCACCTGCACCGTGCGCCGTTGCGGCCCCCGGACCCGGCCACGTTCCAGATCCGACAGCGCCCGCACACTCACCCCGGCGGCGTGCGCGAGTTCCTCCTGGCTCAGCCCCGCGTCCTTCCGCAGACCGCGCAGACGCTCGCCGAACCCGCCGGTGGCCGCTGTGCCGGTGTCCATGACCGCGTATCCCATCACTCGCGTGGCCCCGGCGGAGCACCGAACCCATCAGGCAGAAGTATGACAAGGCGTTACTTCTGCCGGCGGAACTTCCTGGTGGGCCGGCCCCCCAACCGGTTGAGTCGAGGCGACACGGCCCGCGGCCGGACCGGACCGACCCGGCCGCGGGCCCATCCGTCGACTTCCGCGGAGCTCGCACCCGTGAGTCTCCGCGCCGACCCCTGGGGGAACCTTCCATGCAACCGAACTCCGCGGTGCGCCGCGCGAGGCGCCTGAACTCCGGCGCCACGACGGCCCGGAACAGTGACGCCGTGCCTCGACCGACGTCTGTCCGCCGGTTCCGGGTCCCGCGACTGCGACGACTGGCGCTGCCGCTCGTTCCGCTCCTGGTGCTGGCGGCGACGCTGGTGTCGCCCACGACCGCTGCGGTGGCGGCGGGCGGCGGCAAGTACGGGGACACGCGCTACCACCAGTGGTCATGGGTGACCACGCACAACGCCTACGCCGACGACTGGTCGCAGTTCCCCGTGCCGCCCAACCAGTCACGCTCGATCAAGGAACAGCTCGACGACGGGGTGCGGGGGTTGATGCTCGACACGTACGACCCCAAGGGGACCGGGCCCGTCAAGCTGTGTCACGGTGGGACGGCCCTGTGTTACGAGGACTTCAAGTCCGCGCTCCTCACCGTCGTGAACTTCCTCCAGAAGAACGAGGACGAGGTCGTCACGATCTTCCTGGAGAACTACGCCAGCGAGGCGACGCTCACCAAGACGATCGACGACATGCTCAAGGCCAAGAACGCCGGCGGACTGCTCTTCTCGCCCGGCACGCACGACATCTACCAGAAGAACTGGCCCAAGCTGAAGGACATGATCACCTCGGGCCAGCGCCTGGTGGTCTTCCAGGACAGCTGGGCGGACAACGTACAAGTCGGTTCCGGGTCGCTCATGTACACCTGGAAGCACACGGTCGAGAACACGTACGACTACGGTGTCAGCGGCCGCCCGGCCGGCTGTGAGTCCCGCAACGACACGCCACTCAACACCAAGCAGATGCCGGGGACGAAACTGACCCCGCTGTTCACCATGAACCAGTTCAACTCCAAGTCGGCGGACCCCGAAGGCGCCGCTCCGACCAACAACGGGATCGCCCTCAAGAACCGCATCGACAAGCAGTGCCGGCCCGCCGTGGGACGAGCACCGAACTTCGTCGCGGTCGACTTCTACCAGAACAGCAGCAGCACCGGCATCAACCCGTTGTCCGTCGTCGCCGACCTCAACCGTGACGCCTACTACGTCGCCTCGCACCCGGCGGTATGGACGGTCAACGCACAGAAGCAGTACGTCAGTGCCTACGCGCCCCAACGGTGCATGGTCCGCGGTGACGAATTCGACGACGGCACCGGCGGCCTCGTCACCCAGCGCGCCTGCGCGAGCCCCGCGCCCAGCAGCCACCAGTGGACGGCCACCAAGCCCTCCTACGACCACAAGGGCTACTTCTGGATCAAGGCGAGCAACGGCAGCTGCCTCACCGTTCCCTACAACAACGGCACGCCCCCGCCGGACGGGCAGCAGATGTTCTGGTGGCCGTGTGAGACGCGTTGGTTCTCGGGTAGCCAGCTGTGGAACGTCATGCCCGTCAAGGTCGACAGCGGCAGCCAGGCGAACGGCTACTACTTCATCAACCAGTGGACCGGGAAGTGCCTGACCCTGGACCCCGCCACGGTCTCCGCCAAGGGCGGCAAAGTCACCCACGGTGCCTGCCCCACCCGCTGACGGCACGCGGGGCATGGCCCCCACAGACAAGGCAGTTGCTTAGGGCCGGGCGGCGGGATACACCCCAAAGGGGAGCCGCCCTGGGGAGCCACCCTGCTCCGACCTGACCGGCGGTTGACGGCCCGAACACCCCGACACGCGCGTTCTCGCCTCCCATGGACCGCGACCGGCAGAGGCATGCCCGCGCTCCCGTACTGCACTCCCGGCTCGTGACCGATGCCGCCCACCGCACCGCCGCGGACGACGACGCGTTTCCGGCGAGGCTGCACGCCCTCGCTTGGGGTGCGGAGGGTGCGCATCCCACGCCTGGCTGTCTCCTGGACCAGCCCCTTCCCTCCTCTCTCGACGGCAGAAATGGAGCGCGCTGAACGCAGCCTCGGCTATCGGCTGCCCGAACTGCTGCGGCGCGTCTACACCGAGGTCGGCGTTGGGGGGGGTCGGGCCGGGAGGCGGCCTTGCGTCACTGACGCCGTGCCGCGTTCCGCACCGGCATGTGCCGGACTGCGGGAGGCGGCCTTGCGTCACTGACGCCGTGCCGCGTTCCGCACCGGCATGCGCCGGACTGGCATTGCACGACGACCATCCACGACGAGCGAGCGGGGTGGGGGCCGTCGCCGTCGTGGTTCTTCTTGACGGGCGGGGCGACTGCACCATGGAGTGCTAGCTGCGCTCGATGCGACTCCCCGTGACAAGAGGCTGGGCGGATTCGAGGAGCTCTCCTGTCCTGTGCGGCTTCGGCTGCCGACCGAGCGGTGGGTGTGCCTCCGGAAGAGCAGTGCGATGAGGGGATGGCGGCCGCCGTGATTCATGACGGCCAGGCGCGTCCTTTCGGTACGTGAGGTGACTCGGCCGGGGGGATCCCGCGAGCCGCGACCACTCCTACGCGACCGGCGGTCGTACGGTCGAACCCGTCACCGAGGAGGACTTCCGATGCACAGCGTGACCTATTCGATGAGCCTCTCACTTGACGGCTACATCGTCGGACCGGACGGCGACTTCGGCTGGACGGCTCCCGACGAGGAGGTCTTCCGCTTCTGGATCGATGAGATCCGACAAGTCGACGTCCACCTGCTGGGACGGCGGTTGTACGAGACGATGCTGTACTGGGAGACCGCTGACCAGGATTCATCGCTCGACGACTCGATGCTCGAGTGGGCCGCGCTATGGAAGCCCCTCCCCAAGGTAGTGTTCTCCACCACGCTGTCGGCGGTGCGGGGCAATGCCCGGCTGGCCTCCGGCGGCCTGGCGGAGGAGATCGAGCGGTTGCGGGCCGAGCCGGGGAAGGGCGACATCGCGATCGGCGGCGCGACCCTCGCCGCCGAGGCGGCCGCGTCGGGTCTGATCGACGAGTACCGGGCCGTGGTATATCCGGTGCTGGTGGGCGGTGGCATTCCGTTCTTTCCCCAGCTCGAGCGCCGGGTGGATCTCGAACTCGTCGACACCCGCACCTTCGGCTCGAGAGTCGTCTACCTCCGCTACCGCGTGGCGCGTTAGCGAAAGGGGTTTCCCCTCATCCCCTCCACCGCTCCTGCGGATGGCCGGCGGCTTCCCGACAGTCCCTTGCTCACCGCAGGCTCAGGATGCGGCGGCCGGGGAGGGCCGGTCGGGGGGAGCGCGTACAGCTCGGCGGCGTGGACGGAGATGCACGCCGGGCGTGGCGGTGCGGGGCCGGGCCAGCAGGTGCGCGTCACCGTGGCCTCCGGGCAGTCCTCCGCGCCCCTCAGCAGTTGCCGTAGTCGACCTGCCAGGTCGGCAGGCCCATCCGGCGCCACAGCGCCACCACCCGGTTCCGGTCGTCCAGCGAGACGCGAACCGCGTAGCGACGCCTGACGTGCGCGTCGAACAGTTCCGCCTTGACGATGTCGTCGCTGCGGCCGTCGCCGCTCGCGCGCATCCACAGCTCGTCGTACGGGATGCCGTGTCGCGCCGGCCACGCCTCCGTGATCTCCCGGTGGTCCTCGCTACGCCCCGACAGCAGGACGATCCGGTCGCCCTCGGCGGCGCGGAACGCCCGCAGCACATGCCGGACCGATTCGTTCAGCAGGTCCTCGCCGCAGCGCGAGAAGTCGTACGGGCCGCGGTCGCCGCGCAGCGCCAGCGTGCCGTCGATGTCCCACATCACCGCGGCCGGCAGCGCCGGGTCCGCCACGTACGGTGCGCCGGCGGGCCGGTCGCCCAGCCACTCGGCGGTGAGCCTCCAGCCGCCCTTGCGGGCCTTGGCGTGTTTGTCGGCGAGGATGCGGATATCCGCGTCCGTGAGGCCGGCGACCTGATGAGGGCGGACGCGGCAGGGCCGGGCCAGCTGCTAGAATGGACGCGTTGGCCTTCGGCACCCCGAGCGGGTGTGTCCGGAGGCTTTTTTCATGCCTTCCGACACACCCGCGCCCAGTGCGCTTCCCACCACAAGCTACCGTGACCTGCTCCGCAACCGTGAGTTCGCCGGGCTGTATGCCGGCTTCACCCTCACGGTCGCCGCGAGCACCTTGTCGGGCTTCGCGCTCGGCACGCTGGTCAACCACCAGACCAAGTCCCCGTTCCTGACAGCCGTGAGCATGTACGGCGCCACGTTCGCGACGGTGCTCGGTGCGCTGACGCTGATGTCGGTCGCGGACGGAAGCCGTCCGCGCCGGACCCTCGTCGCGCTCCAGTGCGTCTCGCTCGTGGGTGTCGCCGCACAGGCGGTTCCGGGGCTGCCGCTCGCTGCCCGGTTCGGTCTGCTCCTTGTGCTGGGGTTCTTCCAGTCCCTGGGCACCGGAACGCGTCTGGGGCTGCTCGCCGAGGTGGTACCGACCTCCGCGTACGCACGGGCACGTTCGCTGATGAACATCGCCTCGGGCGGCATGGCCATCCTCGGCTATGCCATCGGAGCCGTACTTCTGCGGTACCTGAGCGCGCAAGGGGTCTTCGTCGTCGCGACAGTCCTGACCGGACTCGCATTGATCATTGTGGCGGTGACTGTCCGGGAACGCTCGATCCGTCTGACCCGTCGCCCCGGACCGCGCCAGACCTGGACAACGAACAACGCGCTCTTCTCCCACTCCGGCCAGCGCGCGCTGCTGCTGAACCTGTGGCTCCCCAACGGCCTGATCGTCGGCTGCGAGGCACTGTTCATCTCCTACGCACCGCATCACGCCGGCGCCTTCCTGGCCGCCGCATCCGCAGGCATGCTCCTCGGCGACCTGACGGTCGGGCGACTGCTCACCGCCGAGCAGCGACGCCGCTGTGCATTCGGCCTGAGGCTGCTGCTTGCCCTTCCTTACCTGCTGTTCGCCGTCCACCCGCCTGTGCTGGTGGCGACAGCCGCGGTGTTCATCGCCAGTGCCGGCTTCGCCGCTACCCTGCCGCTTCAGGAGCAGCTTCTGGAGTCGACCCCCGATTCGGTCCGCGGGCAGGTTCAGGGAGTCGAGTCTGCCGGCCGGATGACGTGGCAGGGCATCGGAGCCGCGATCGCGGGCGGCGTTGCCCAGCACTTCTCCCCCGGCACGGCCATCAGTGCTGTGGCCGCGGTCTCCGTCGCCATCACCGTTTTCTCCCGGCCCTTCGTGGTCCGCGCCCGGGCCGCCCCTGTCGAGACGGCCCACGCATAGACCAACCCAGGTCGGTGGCCTGGCCGATGGGACGCGCCTGCACGACGACGTGAGCGGCGGGCTCGGCCGGACGCGCCCGCCGCGCCTCGCTGTTCGTTCGTGACCTGAAGGAGCGGGAGCAAGGGGGCGGCCGGGCCAGGGCGGACGAGAACGCGGTGGCGCGCGGATCCGCACCGCACCCCACACCCCGGCGCCTCCTCCTGGCGGCGCCGGGTTGCACGCCCCTCGCGTGTGAGGCCGTCCCCGAGGCCCGGGCCGGTGGTAACCGCCGTCCAGCCGGGTCACCCTGTCCCAGCAGCACCTCAGCCGCCTGGCGCAGCCGGACCCACCCCCCTCGGCGCCGTTCCTTCATGCGCCGGCGGTGGACTGCCGGGGTAACGACGCCGGTCGTGGGAGGCCGGCGGCTGGGTTTTACCGGCGCAGGACTACTCCACCGGCAGTAGGACCGGAAGCGCCACCGCGCTCCGTACTGACTCTGTCGTTTCGAGCGGCTGCCGCTGACCGGACGGCCCCGGGCATGCGCGAAGCGGGCACCGCGCGGCCCAGGCCGAGACCCCGGCCGGGCGCCGGCTGCACCGCGCCGTCCGTCACCCGCGACGTGCCAAGCGGCCGGCTCCGTAAGGGAGGCCGGCCGCTTGGGTCATCCGGCGGCCCTGGAGGGGTGTCCACGCCCCTCCAGGGGACTGTCCCAGTCCGTCAGACGCGGTCCTGGACGACGGTGTACCACGGGTAGACGCCCACCAGGCCGCCGTCGGCCCGCACGGCCTCCAGCGTGTAGAAGTACGTCTCGCCCCTGGTCGCGGTGGAGTCCGTGTAGCTGCGCGTCTCCGCGGGCAGCAGCCCGCCGTGCAGAGGCTCGTACGCCTCGGCCTCCGGGTTCCACCGGTTGATCCGGTAGCCGGCGACCGTGCCGCACAGCGCGGTGTTGTCGCACTTCCAGTTGATCGACGGCTCCGGGGAGCCGATCACCGTGGTGTGGGCCGCGGTGCCCACCGGCCAGTCCTTGATCACCGGTACGGACGGGAGCAGGTTGAGCTCAGTGGCCTCGACGATCGTGATCCTCGGGTCGCTCAGCCACAGCGCGTTGCCCCAGCGGTCCTTCGCCACGACCGCGTACACGTGCCACTCGCCGTCCGGCAGGTCGCCGCAGAGGGCCGCGAGCGGGTCGGCCGTGCCCATCCGGCAGTCCGCGGAGATCCACCGGACCGTGCCGTCGTCCTGCCGGACGCCGACCCAGACGCTGTAGCCCGCGAGGTCATCCTCGGTCGAGGCGGCCCAGCTCACCAGCACGCCGTCCTTGCGCGGGGTGGCCTTCACGCCGGTGACCGGGGCGGGCGCGACGCTGTCAGCGGTGCGGAGGGTGACCGGGGCGGACGGCTCGGACTCGTTGCCGGCCGCGTCGACCGCGGTGACGGCGTAGGTGTAGTACGCGCCCTTGGTCATGCCGCTGTCCCTGCAGTGGCCCTCCATGGGATCGGAGCCCTGCACGATGTAGTAGCTGCAGGTCACGCGGGTGAGCCGGGCTGGGTCGAGTGTGGTGCCCGGCGAGCGGTGGACACGGAAGTGCCCGCCGTTGTCGTGCTCCTGGAAGAACGTGCCCGGCATCGTCCATTGGATGTGGTTGCCGTCCTGGCGGGCGTCCCCGGTGGTGAGGGTCGGGGCCTGCGGCGGAGTGCGGTCGACGCCGTCGCCAACGGCCGTGGCGGAGAACGCGCCCGCGTTGCCCGCCGCGTCGAACGCGCGGACCTGGTAGTACCGGGTGGTGTGCACCGGCGCGGTCCGGTCCTCGTACGTCGCCCCGCCGGCACTGCCGAGCAGCGTGAACGGGCCGGTGGCCGTGCCGGCCGCGTGGACCTCGTACCGAACGGCGTCCGCAACGTCCTGCCAGCGCAGGGTGTTGACGGAGGAGTCTTCTCTTTGGACGGTGATCCCCGTCGGCGCCGCCGGGCCCGTACGGTCCACCGTCGCGGTGGTGACGTCGAGACTGCCGGTGGACTCGCGGCCGGCCTTGTCGACGGCGCGGACCTCATACAGGAAGGTCTGCCCGGTGGCGGGCGGCGCGTCGACGAAGGAGGGGAAGGTGAGCGGCGAGGCGCCGCTGACGTTCGCCCACTGGTTGGTACTCAGCCGGCGGTAGACGCGGTAACCGGCGAGGTCCATCTCCTTGTTGGCCGTCCAGCGCAGCGTGGTCTTGGCGGTGTCCCCGCTGTACGCGGCGGTCAGGCCGGTCGGGGCGAGCGGCTTGACCGTGTCGACGCTCGCGTCGGTGCGCGGGGCGTAGGTGAACCCGGCGTAGGCGTAGCCGGTCCAGGCGACGTAGTCCACGCGGATCGTGTGGCGGCCGGCCGGGATGTTCAGGTCCACGGTCTTGCGCGCGGTGGTGGAGACGTTCCGCCACAAGTCGATCTTGCGTACGCCGTCGACGTAGACGCGCATGCCGTCCTGCGTGGCCGCGGCGAGCCGGAAGGGGCCACCGGAGCCGAAGTCACGGGTGAGGGACCAGCGGATGGAGAAGTTGTCGTTCGGCAGCGTGACGCCGGCCGGGTCACCGGAGCCCATGTTCTCGGCGATGGCCGAGTCACAGGCGGTCACCTTCGGGGTGCCGCTTAAGGAAGTGTTGGCGAAGTACTGCGCCGTCCAGACCGGAGAGGCACAGGTCACGGCCGCGGAGGCCGGGACGGCGGTGATCAGGCCGCCGGCGGCGGCGAGGGCAGCCGTCGCGGCCAGCGCGCCCAGCCGGGTACGAGTCATCACAGAGAAAAGGGTTCCTTTCGAACCAAGGCGGATCGCCTGAAACATCAGACGCCTGTGTGACTCGTGAGGCAGTGGCGGGGTTGCCCCAACTCTCGCGCGTTCTTTCGGGCAGGACGTGCGGTGCGGGTGTGGGGCGCACGTCCCGGCCGTTCTCCCGGAGCGGCGCAGCGCCAAGGGCGATCAGCCGCCCGTCGGCGCGCTCGACCGCTCGCGTCTGCGAGGAGCCGATCCTGCAGCAGCGGGCACCTGGCGACCGCAGGCTGCGGTCTTCAGCGCCACCACCCGCATCGACTCCTCCACCCGGCCAACGTCCGGCCGCCACTACCGGAGGTCGGCCCGTTGCCCAGGGCGGCTTCCCTGGCCGGGACGTCAGAGCGTCGGGCGGCGACGAGGACAAGCACCATGCTCCGGGAGGAGACCGTGCGACGCCCGGTTGGCCGCGCGCAGGCGGTTCCAGTCCGTCGCGGCCGGCGGCCCCCGAGGCGCAGCCTCTACGGGGACCCCGGCCCCGGCCCGGATACGGGAACACACTCCGGCGGCGATCACAGCGGCGGGGGCGGGAGCGAATGAGGTCTCACAGGGCAGTTCACTGCGGGTCGGATTGCTCAGACTCCAGTGGCATGCGGCCAAACTCCGGGGTCACGGAGGACAGGCCTCTCAACAAGGACCGGCATGACCTGGCGACTTCCTCGGGCCTTCGCGACGGCCAGCGCGCGTTTCTCGTCCGGCTTCACCGGGGCACCCGGACGCAGGGCCGCCTCAACGACATGCGCGGAGGCCGCCGTGCCGCGCCAACTACCCGGGCTCGGGTCCACAGGATGATCACGTGGATCACGCGGGTGTGACCGTCGGTTAACCTCCCGGAGTTTGACGTGATCCAGTGATACGGGGGTGCGGCGATGGGGTTTCGGCACGGCACGGGCCAGGAGCGGTGGCCGCGGGAGAACGACCCGGAGGCCACCGAGGTCATCGCGCGCTTCCCGCACCCGCCAGCGGTCCCGGCATCCGCCGCTCTGCCCGACGAGGTGACGTCGACCAAGCCCCTGCCCCGGATCGACGCCCCGCGCCCGGCCGTCTCCAGCCGCGCCCAGCCTGGTCGGACTCCCGCCCGCGCGGCGGCGGCCGGTGCCGTGCTGCTGGCGTGTGCGGGCGTCGGTCTGTCGGTCGGCGGCCTCCTCTCCGGCCCGGAGGGAGCCATCCCCGAAGCGGCGGCGAACGAGGAGAGCGTGCAGGCCGCACCGAGCCAAGCGCCGACAACAAGCGGGACCGCCACGGGGGGTGCCAGCTACCACGTCACCATCCGGACCTCCAACGCGGACGGCGCGGGTACGGACTGCGACGTGCAGGGCCGTCTGACGGACGAGGAGGGCCGCACGTCGCCGTGGACGGTCCTCGACACCCCTGACCACAACGACTTCGAGGCGGGCGGCACGGACACGTACACCATCGAGGTACCGACGGACTTCGGCCGGCCGGTGAAGTTCCAGTTGTGGAAGGCGAAGGGTGACGACTGGGCGCCGTACGCCCGTGCCCGTATCACCGGCCCGGACGGCTTCGAGGGCCTCTGGGGCGGCGAGGCGGAAGCCGAACACTACTGGCTCACCGACGACACCGGGACGAAGGTCGAGGATGAGGAGCAGGTGAGCGTCTCGTACGGGCCGTACAGTCCCGAGTGGGCAGTGACCGCTGCCGACCACTGATCGATCGCTCGTGCCTACGCGCGCGGCCGTAGTCGGCTGACGCGCTCCTCCCCATCAGAAGACAGGGGCGCCGGGCGGGATGCCGGGCCGGATGCCAAGCAGGGCAGTCTGCCGGCGCTGGGCGAGCACGGGCTCCACGGGCAAGCACGCGATCACCAGGAGCTCCCGGTGGGGTTCCGTACCGCTCGGATGCCGGCAGAGCGCTGTGCCGATCCCCCGCCGTAGAGCAACAGGGCCTTAAGACGGCCACCGGGGTCTACCGACCGGCTCGTTGCGTTGCCGCCGGGACGGCGGGACGGCGGGACGGCGGGACGGCGGGACGGCGGGACGGCGGGTAGAGCCTGTCTCTTTGACCAGCGAGTGCCTGGTGGTGGGGGCTGGTTAGTCTGCTGCGATGACGGGTAGCGAGCTGGTCGTTGACCTGCGTGGTCGGCTGATCGAGACACTCAACGACTTCTGGGACGCGGTGAGTGAGCCGTGCGGGCTGCCAGAGTGGTTCGGCCGGAATCTGGACGCGTGGTCGGACACGATTGAGACCCGGGGCATCTCTGAGGTGATCGACAGCCACGACATTCTGATCGTGCACGTCGACCAGCGGGGTCTCTTCGGTGGGGACCGGCCGGAGGCCAATGTCTTGGCCGGCATCTTTGACGGAGAACAGAACCGACTCGTCGTGCATGGGCTGACCTGACGAATCCTTCGGAGCCTTGCTCAGCGCCGGACCCAGATGAGCTGGCAGCAAGGAGGAGTGCGGCCCGGTAGGCGATGGCGAGCTTGTCCGTCCGCATGGCGAGGCCGCGCCGCTGCTTGAGTCGGGCGATGCACCGCTCGACGGCATTGCGCTCCTTGCATGTCTCGGCGTCGAAGCCGGCCGGCCGGCCTCCGGCGCGGCCTCGCCGCATACGGTGGCCGATCTGGTCGGCGGGCTGGGGGATGACCGCACGGATGCCGCGTCGACGCAGGTGCCCGCGCACACGACGGCGGCCCTCGCCAGCAATGGTGGGGGCCTCCGCCTTTCCGCCGGAAGTGCTCAGGCCAGGTGAATTCAACCCGCGAGTACAGGCCTACTTTCTCTGTGCTTGTTGAGCAGGTCCAGCATCTTGTTGAACTCGTCCGGTGAGACCTGCGGGCAGGTGTTCAGCGGTAGGGGCTGAAGCGGCCGAATCGGGCCAGCAGCGTCCGTGCCGAGTCCTCGTTCAGCCCGAGGGCAGCGGCGACCTGTTCGGCCGTCGTCTCCTGTCGGGCATCGCGGGCCGGCCAGTACCCCAGCCGTACGGCGGCCACCTCCAGCCGGCGGGCTGCTCGCAGGGCGGCCACCGGTGAGGTCTTCGTCAGCTTCTCGATCTCCTCCTCCAGCTGGGTCAGCAAGGAGGTGACCGCCTCCGGCAGGGCCACGGCCGAGGCCTCTACCGCGGTGGTGTGCGCATCCCAGTCCATCTGGCACGCGTCTGACGTGTCCGCTCCCGCCTCCGCCAGCTCCTGTTCGCCGATTTCGTCCCAGGCCAGAGTGTGTTCCGTGCCGGTCCAGCCGCACGAGCACACCGCGCGCAGCGCGGCCGCGCGGGGCCCGCGCGTGATGCGGCCGTCGTAGACGCTCCACTGAGCGATCGACTCCCCGCCCCCACCGGAGCCCGTGTCGAAGAGGACGGGTGCCGGTACGGTTCCGTCGGCCAGGAGGACGCCTACCGCGCCCTCGTGCGAGGCGCCGAACTCGTCGGTCGTCCACGTCTCCCGCTCACCCATGCCGCTCCTCCAACCGCTTCGTCTGTCTTCCCGCGCACCCGGTCACGGGACGCCGGAGACGACGATGCCGCAGACTCGGCGACCTCAGGCGCGAATCACCTATCAGGTGCCCCTGCGGGTGGCCCGGCCCCGGTGCCGAGCCGGACCTGTCGGCAGTGGGGGCTCCCTCGTAACGGTGCTTGGCGCACAGCCGAGGACCCGCCGACCGGACGGAGCCGTCAGCCGTCAGCCGTCAGCCGTCAGCCGTGGCATGGAGGTCGATGAGCGGCACATCGCCAAGCCCGAGTTCGTGGTCCTGGTCGTCACGGCTGTGGACGAGGACAGCGTCCGCACCCATGGATGTCTCCGGAAGCAGTGGGCGAACGGCCGCATCACGCCGATGTGTCACAGCTTCCCTGGGCGCCAGCCGCAGCAGCAACATGATCGACCGGTCAAGTCCTAGGCGTACGGGTCGAAGGGGACGCCGGCCGGCTTGGCCTTGGCCAGGTGGTCCGTGAAACTGCCGTCCTTCAGTCCGAAGTGGGCGCTGCCGAAGTCCGCCCGGCTGAGCTTTTCGCGGAGGCCGGGCGGGTAGCCGTCCCAGCCGATGAGAGCGGGGAACTGCCAGATGCGCTGGTGGTTCTCGGGTGGCTCGTCGTTGCCGTTGGCGGCGCGGAAGCAGTGGGTACCGATGCCGTCCTTGTGGTAGACGATCTTCGGGTGGGTGCCGTCCCAGCGGATGGCGTCCCGGCCGTGGACAGTGAAGGAGCCGTGGTTCGAGGTGGAGACGTACTGGGCCTGCCCGTTCTGGATCCAGACGACGACGTGCTCCCAGTCGTGGCGGTGGCCGCCGAGACCGCTGCCCCAGACCGCCTGGTCCTTCTCGAAGTAGAGGCCGTAGAGGACCGCGCACCAGCCGTTGTCGCAGAGCGAGCGGGAGTAGCCGTTGGTCTGGGTGAGGTCCCAGGAGTCGCGGCACTGGCTGCTGACCGTGCCGGACGGGCTGAGTCCGGGGTTGAGGGTGCCGTCCGGGCCGATCGCGGCCGTCGGGTAGCAGCCGTCGGTGTCGTAGTCGTACGCGGGCTGGAAGGTCTGCTCCAGGGCGGACGCGTTCGCGGGAAGCGGGGGCGGCGGTGCGGCGAACGCGCTTCTTGGGAACGCGAGGAGGAGCGCGAGGGCGGCGCCGAGGACGGCGGCCCCCTTCGTGACGCGGCGCGAGGTCTTCAACTCCGGCTCCCTGCGGGGGGTCGAGACGATGGGTTGAGGGGTCGCACCGCGTGCCGGACGGTGGACCGGACGGTCGCGCGCTGACATGCCCACTCCAAGCCAGCCCCAAACGGCCGGCTCCGCCCTGTCCGGTCTCGTCGGGTGCACCTACGCGCGGCGCCGCCTCTGCTATGGACGGGGCGCATCAAGTCACGCACGGGCTTCCGCTGACGCCGACCATGGTGGCCTCGGACAGTCGGCGTGAGGGGCCGAGACCTCCTATTGGCTGATGACGGGCCAGCTGAATCGGCGTGACGCACGCCGGGATGTGGTCTCGAAAGTGCCGACACCCTTCGGGAAACGACGTTGTCGCGCATGCGTAAGACTCGGCCGACCGGGTGCTACCGCCATCCGCGTAATCGCGCCATCTGTCCCTAACTAGTCACGAGCCAGTGGTGCTTGACGGCATGACATGCGCCTTTCCCCGGCGAGAGCCTCCGAAATATTTCGATGCATGGGGCGATAGGTGCGAGAGGGGTTGACGTCGTTCGCCGGTTCCCTACCATTCAGGTGGACCGGCACATCGAACTGTGGTCGATATTTCGAACGCATATGAATTGATCCGCCGACCAGTAGGGCATCTCCGCGATACACCCTCCGCACGCCGAGCCCGAGGAGTTCGTCCACGTATGTCATGCCCTCGTCAGTCGATCCCTCGTCGTCATGCGCTGGCGGCCGTCACCGGCCTCGCCGTCGGCATGGCCCTCCCGGAGGGAGCCTCCCGTGCTGCAGCCGGGGAATACGTGAATCCGGTGATCTGGCAGGACTTCGCGGACATCGACGTCATCCGTGCCGGAGACGCCTACTACGCCTCGGCCTCGACCATGCACTACTCGCCGGACGCGCCCGTCCTGCGCTCGGACGACCTGGTGCACTGGGAGATCGCCGACCACTCGGTGACGGTCCTGGACTTCGGTGCCACGTACGACCTGAACGGGGGGCCGCGGCTACATCCGAGGGATCTGGGCGCCGATGCTGGCCTACCGGCCGAGCAACAGGACGTTCTACTGGCTGGGCCAGGTCGACTTCGCCCGGACGTACATCTACACCGCGACGGCCGCCGAGGGTCCGTGGAACCGGCTGACGACCATCAGTACGCCCTACTACGACGCGGGGCTGCTGGTCGACAGCGACGACACCCTGTATGTGGCGTAAACGGCAACACCACGAGCAGTGTGGCCCAGCTCTCCCCCGACGGCCGCACCCAGGTCCGCACCCAGCAGGTGTTCACGACCCCGTCGAGCGTCGGCACCCTCAAGGGGGCGCGCTTCTACAAGAGCAACGGGCAGTACATCCTGAAATCGTCGGGCGGCCCCTTCGGTCCGTACACGATGCGGCAGGTGCTCCTCCGCCTGCGCGGGCCGACCCCCGGCGGAGGCGTCCTGCACCAGGATGGTCTGGTGCAGACGCGCAACGGCGCCTGGGACTACTTGGCGTTCGTCGACGCCTACCCCGGCGGCCAGGTGCCGGCGCTGGCACCGGTCACGTGGACCTGGGACGGCTGGCCGGTCGTCCAACGGGTGAACGGCGCGTGGGGCGCCTCCCACCCCAGCCCGGTGGTGCCGCCGCCACCCCGGCAGATCACCCCCATGACCGGCGTCGACGCCTTCGACGGCAGGTCCCTCAAACCGAGATGGGAGTGGAACCACAATCCGGACAACACCAAGTGGTCGGTCGACAACGGCCTGACCTTGCGCACCGCGACGGTCACCAACGACCTGTACGGACCCGGAACACCCTCACACACCGCATCCAGGGACCCACCTCCACCGCCACCGTCCAGCTCGACCACTCCGCGATGCGGGACGGTGACCGTGCCGGACTCGCGCTGCTGCGTGACTCCTCCGCGTGGATCGGTGTCAAGCGCGAGGGCGGCACCACCCGGGTGGTGAGGGTCGGCGGGCTGACCATGGACAGCAACTGGAACACCACCGGCACCGGTTACGCACTCACGAGCGCGCCCGTCCCGGGCAGCCGCGTCTGGCTGCGCGCGAGCGCGGACATCCGCCCCGGCGCGGCACGTCCGGTCGCCTTCTCCTACAGCACCGGTCACGTACACCCGGCTCGGCCCCGACTTCTCCATGGGCAACGACTGGCGGTTCTTCATGGGCTACCGGTACGCCCTCTTCAACCACGCCACCCGGGCACTCGGCGGCTCGGTCCACGTCACGCGGTTCGAGCTGTCCACGCCCTGAACCGCGCCGACACCGTTCACCCCACCGCCCCCGGCGCACACGCGGCCCGAAGGCACCGGGCGCCACCAGTCCTGCAGAAGGTCGCACCGCCGTGGTGTTCGCGGACCGCCGCGCGCCGCACTCCATGACAGTCCGGACAGCCTCCGACGAGGCCGGCCGGAACCGCTCACCCAAGGTTGGGAAAGTCACCATGTACAGAGGACGTTTCAGCCGCAGGCATCCCACCGCGGTGCTCGCCGCCGTGTTCGCGGCTCTGGCCGCGGTGGCGGCCATGCTCGTCGCCACCCCGGCTCAGGCGGCCGCCAGTGGCGCCTTGCGCGGTGTGGGTTCGAACCGGTGTCTCGACGTACCGGGCGCCAGCCAGACCAACGGCACGTACCTGCAGATCCACGACTGCTGGGGCGGGGCCAACCAGCAGTGGACGTCGACGGACACCCACCAGCTGACCGTGTACGGCGACAAGTGCCTCGACGTCCCGGGCCACGCCACGGCGCCGGGTACCCGGGTGCAGATATGGGCCTGTTCCGGCGGCGCGAACCAGCAGTGGCGGGTGAACGCCGACGGCACGATCGTCGGCGTGCAGTCCGGGCTGTGCCTGGAGACCGCGGCCGCCGGTACGGCCAACGGCACGGCGGTGCAGATCGGGACGTGCAACGGTGGCAGCAACCAGAAGTGGACCGGCCTGCCCGCAACCCCGCCGACGGACGGCGCGTGTCCTCTTCCGTCGACGTACCGGTGGACGTCGACGGGTGTGCTGGCGCAGCCAGCGAACGGGTGGGCCGCGGTGAAGGACTTCACCACCGTGACGCACAACGGCAAGCACCTGGTCTACGCGTCGAACGTGTCGGGGTCGTCGTACGGCTCGATGATGTTCAGTCCCTTCACGAACTGGTCGGACATGGCGTCGGCCGGCCAGACCGGGATGAGCCAGGCCGCGGTGGCGCCCACGCTGTTCTACTTCGCGCCCAAGAACATCTGGGTGCTGGCGTACCAGTGGGGCGCGTGGCCGTTCATCTACCGCACGTCGAGCGACCCCACCAACCCCAACGGCTGGTCCGCTCCGCAGCCGCTGTTCACCGGGAGCATCTCCGGCTCCGACACCGGCCCGATCGACCAGACCCTGATCGCCGACGGCCAGAACATGTACCTGTTCTTCGCGGGGGACAACGGCAAGATCTACCGGGCGAGCATGCCGATCGGGAACTTCCCGGGCAACTTCGGCTCGTCGTACACGACGATCATGAGCGACACGAAGGCCAACCTGTTCGAGGCGCCACAGGTCTATAAGGTTAAGGGCCAGAACCAGTACCTCATGATCGTCGAGGCGATGGGCGCGAACGGGCGCTACTTCCGCTCTTTCACGGCCACCAGCCTGAGCGGCTCGTGGACCCCGCAGGCCGCCAGCGAGAGCAACCCCTTCGCGGGCAAGGCCAACAGCGGTGCCACCTGGACCAACGACATCAGTCACGGTGACCTGGTCCGTGACAACCCCGACCAGACCATGACCATCGACCCCTGCAACCTGCGGTTCCTCTACCAGGGCAAGTCCCCGCAGGCGGGCGGACCCTACGACCAGCTGCCGTGGCGGCCGGGCGTCCTCACCCTGCGGCGCTGATCTGCCGCGAGCCGACACTCACCGTTTTTGAAGCACCCCGGCCGTGCGGCGGGCCGGGGTTCCTCGCAGCCGCGGTGCCGTTGTCGCGGTCGCCGTCGCGGTCGCGGTCGCCGTCGCGGTCGCGGTCGCGGTCGCGGTCCGACCGTGGCGTCGATGCGCGTCACCGGCCGGGCCCGGGACGCGGCGATCACCGACTTGTACCTGTGGTAGGAGGCTGTGGGGGTGCGCGTCCCGGTAGGGAAATCGTTTCCGTACGGTTCCTCCATGGAGGATCAGCGTCATCAGGATGAGGCCAGTGTCCGGCTGGGCAGCGAGCAGACCGCCGTGCCCGACGCCACCATGGTCGAGCGGACCCCGCCGGAGATGACCGTGTTTGCGTGCGCTGCCTGCGGCGCTGCGCTTACGGGGCCGCTGAAGCGTCTGCCGGCGGTGCCCGAGGCCCCCGACTACGCCTGGTGGGATGCGGAGGAAATGGGGCCGTCGCCGGCCACTGTGCCGTCCGGCTGCTACGCGATCGAGACGGAACCGTACGGCCCGCCTCTCGTCGTTGCCGAGGCACCCGGCCCGGTGATGCCACGGCACGGAACTCGCTACGACATCGACGGGCAGCCACTGGTCTCGCAGGGGCCACGAGGCAATATCGTCCTGAACCCGGATGACTGCCGCGGGTTGACGACGCGGCACGCCTCCGCCGCATGCTGCGGGGCGACTCCCGATGGGGGACTGAACCAGGTCTGCGCCTGCGGGGCACTGGTCGCGACCCTCTGCTCTGACTGCTGCCTGCCGTATGAGCTGCACCTCTCACCCGACCACGTGCGGGCCGTGTCGCTCCCCGGGTCCGGCTCCAACCTGACGGGGTGAGCCCGCGCGGCCGCGGCTTGAGTCAGCAGAACCGCATCTCGCCTACGCGCCGTCCGTCAGCGGCTGGATTGCCGGTTCTCGCCACCCTTGGGCGGGTGGTCTTCTACGCCCCGGCGCATGGCCAAGCAACTGATCGAAGTGCGGGCTGAGCGGAACACGCCTCCGCCGGACCGGTACCCGGGCAGGTGGCCGGCCGGGCGGTGATGCTGATCCCGCACCGCGAACCGGGCGTGGAGGAGATCTCGCTTCCGTAGGACTACCAGCCAGCGCATCATCGCCGCCGTGCCGGCCGCCTTCGCGATGGAGGCGTCCGAGCCGGGTACGAAGGCGCGGCCGCGAAGAGCTTCGGCCGCGGCGTGGCGGCGAGCGAAGGTACGGCGCGCGGCGGAGACGACCGCGTCGACGGCCGCGAGCGCGGTGTCCACCCGGAGGGCGACCCTCTGCCGGACCACCGCGCAGGAGGCCCGGCACCGCTGAAGCTGCCCGTCTGCCCGGCAGGGGGCTCTCGCGCCTCACCCATTTTCAGTGCGCGGCGCCGCCTGCCACCTCTCGGGTGATGTCGGTGTAGAGGCGGAAGAGGACCGGGCGGGTTTCGCCGTGTTGTCGGTGGTGCAGGGCGGCCCAGCACCGGGCGATGAGCTCCCGGGCCTGGGTGCCGGGCCAGGGCTGGGGCAGGAGTTGGGGCGGCAGGAGTGGGTCGGGTTCCATGGCGCGAGTGAGTTCGGCGGCCAGTTCGACCGCGATGGTGAGGAGCGCGGACGGGGAGAGCCGGTCGGGGCCGGTGAGCGCGGCGAGGCGGGGCAGGGCGAGACGGCTGAGGCGGTGGTAGCGCTCGGCGATCTCCTGCAAGGGCCACAGATGACGGGCGAGTTCGGCGGGCTCCTGGATGGAACCCCTTCGCAGGTCCGTCGTGGTGAGGAGGGTGAGCGCGTCATGAGCGCCGAGGCGGCGGGCCGCTTCTTCGACGTACGGTTCCCAGGTGTTGGCGGAGACGTACAGTCCGCCCTGCAGCGGGGCACCGCCGAGGTGGACGAGCGTCTCGCGCAGGGAGTCCCGGGCCGAGCGCGCCGATTCGGGCACCGCGAAGGCGGCGAGGTGCCAGACACCGTCCCAGGGCGCGAGTCCGGCGTCCTGCTGGAACGCGTGCCGCAGGAAGTCCGCGTTGGGGGCGAGGGCACGCATGGTGTCCGCGGTGGCGTGCAGCTCAGCCTTGCGGCCTCGGCCCTTGTGGGTGAACCGGCCTTCGGCCACGAGGCGTTTGACGCACAGCCGCACCTGCTGGTCACTCATGCCCAGGGTGTTGGCGACGGTGTAGAGCTCGTCCGCGCGGACGGTGCCGTCCTCGCGGATCAGCGCGTGGACGAGCATGCGGGTGGGGATCTCGATGTGTTCGGTCATGGTGTGCTCAGTCTTCTCGGTCCGTTCGCCCCGACAGGGCGGTGCATGGTGGTCACCGCGCCGAAGCCCATGAGGCCTCGAAGCCAGGGCGTGTGCTCGGTCCGTACGGCGGTGAAGCCGCGCCGCTCGTACAGGGCCCTGGCGCGCGGGTTGGTGTCGATCACGTCCAGTCTGATCTCCCGGCAGTCCCGCTCGGCCGCGACTGCGGCCACTTCTTCGATGAGCAGGCTCCCGACGCCGCGGCCACGTACACCCGGGTCCACGGCGATGCCGTCCATCACGAGCTGCCCGGGGGCCGGGTGGCGTTCGAACAGGGCGAGGAGCAGGAGCCGGTGCAGTCCCCGCAGGTGCCCGTACGCGCGCAGCACGGCGGCGGCCGAACCCCCGGTGAGGGGCCGCCCGTCGAGCTGGTAGCCGGCGAGGCCGACGAGCCGCCCGTCGAGGAACGCGCACACCGCGCGGTCGGCGTTCAGGTGGGCGGTGAGGAAGGACACCGCCTTGTCCGGCGGGTTCAGAGCAGGGCCGAGTTTGCGGCCGAAGGCGTCCCAATACAGCTCGGCCGCCCGCCGCTCGTCTCCTTCCGGTATCCCTCGCCGGACTGTCACCGACCCCATGCCGGTATCCGTCGCGTCGAATCCCATGCGATGTCCCCCTCGTGTGGCTGTAACCTCCCCTCAAAACTATCACTCAAAGAACGATCGTTTCAGCAGTGATAGTTTGATGTCGCGTGAACCGAACAGAGGCGGTCAGATCTCATGTACGCAAAGATCCAGCCCCGACGGCGCGGGCTCCGCATCGCCGTGTGGTCCTTCGTCCCGGTCCTGATGGTGGCCGCCGGTCTCATCGGTGTGGTGCTGTGGCAGCACACCTACGACATGGAGGAGGAACGGGTGTCGATACGCCACGGCGGCCACACCCTCAACGGCGTCCTCGCCACTCCCAGGGACGGCCGCAGGCAGCATGGCCTGGTCGTGTACATCCACGGCGACGGCCCGGTCAGCGCGACCCACGACGACGGTTACAAGCCCATGTGGGAAGCGAATGCCAAGGCCGGGTACGCCTCCCTGTCCTGGGACAAGCCCGGAGTCGCGGGCGCACCCGGCGACTGGCTCGACCAGTCCATGGACGACCGCGCCGACGAGGCCGCCGCCGCCATCGCCTGGGCGCGCGCCCGCCCGGACATCGATGGCGACCGGATCGGGCTCTGGGGCGCCAGTCAGGCGGGCTGGGTCGTACCGAAGATCGCCGCCAAGACGCCCGTGAGCTTCGTCATCGCCGTCTCGCCTGCGATCAACTGGCTCCAGCAGGGCCGCTACAACCTTCTCGCCCAGTTGCGCGCCGAGGGCGCGTCGGCAGCCCGCACCAAGGCGGAGATCACCAGGAGCGAGACGACCCGCCGACTGCTGGAACGCGGCGCGACCTTCGAGGAGTACGTCAGGGCGATGGGCGGTGACGCGGACGGCATGACCGCCGATCGCTGGGGCTTCGTCTCCAAGAACTACACCGCGGACGCCACGCAGGACCTCCGCGCTCTGCGCGGCATACCCGTATTGCTCACACTCGCAGGCCACGACATCAACGTGGACACCGCCGACACGGAGCGCGGCTACCGCAGGGCGCTGGACGGAGGCGGTGCATTGACGGTCAGGCGATACCCGGACGCGGCCCATTCACTGCTCAAACGGTCCATCGAGCAGTCGGACCTCAAGACCACGCTCACCGCGCTCTTCTTGCCCCGGTCGCTGTTCGCGGAGGGATTCCTGGACGACCAACGGCAGTTCCTCGAGGGTCTCGGCCAAGGCGGCAACACCACTCCATGACACTCGCGTAAGCCCGGCCATGGCGCGTGGTGCACGTTCGCGTGTAGCGCCCGGTGCCCGGTGCCCTGTGCCCTGTGCCCTGTGAAGCGAACGCCGACCGTCGCGGGCGCGCTTCTCCCCGCGGCGCAGGACGGCTTGCCGTGCCCCGTCGGCTGCTGCCGTGGCGCAGCTGATCAGCGGCTGTTGTCCGGCGGGTAGACGCTGAGGTTGCCGTAGGACGACAGAACGCCGGCCAGGTCACCGGGTTTGTGCCGCAAGGTGGTGTCCAGAAAGGCGAGCGTGGTCGCGGCGACGACGTGCGGGCTGTCGGTGCGGCCCAGAGAGCCGACTATCGAGGGCACAGGCGGCAGGTACAGGGGTCCGTCCATAAAGGTGAGGTGTGCGGCACCAGGGATAGTGAGCCGGTAGCTCGTCGCGGTGTTGAGCTGGAGAGCCTTGGTGAGGCGGGGTATGTAGCGCGGGTCGGTTCCCGGGGTGATGGCCTGGGTGAGCGCGAGCGTCGGCTGGTGGAGGGAGGGGGAGGTGGGGCCGTGGGGGTAGCCGTCCAGATCGATGACGGCGTCGAACCGGCGGTCCTGCCGGGCTGCCTGGAGAGCAGCGGCACCCCCCATGGAGTGGCCGGTGACCGCGGCCCGACTGGTGTCCAGGCGCCCGGTCAGCGGGCCGGCAATCTCACCTCGGTCCAGCTGGTCCAGCTGGGTGAGGACGAAGCTAAGGTCGGCGGCCCGCACAGCCGTCCAGTCAGCCGCTAGCTTGTCGTCCTTGTCCCGGTCTCCGGTGGAGTCGGTCGTGGTGTGGATCGTTCGGCCGTCGGCGAGGACGACGGCGGCGGAGTCGTACGGGTGGTCGAGGCCGACGACCACATAGCCATGGCTGGCCAGTTCCTCCGCCCAGGCGGTGTTCTGAGTACGCACTCCTCCCAACCCGGGCGAGAACAACACGACCGGGAACCGTTCGCCCCCGTCGGCCACCAGGGCGTTGAAGACCGCATGGGTGCGGGCACGCGGGACACCGTCGACCAGGAAGCCAGGCAGGCCGACCTGGCGGACGAGGGCGTCGGAAACGGTACGCGCCTCGTGCTCCGTGCGTCCGAGGTACTGGGCCCGCTGCGCGCCTGCGGGGCTCTTCTGCGCGGGATACCAGAGCTGGGTCACCACCGTGCGCCGGTCATGCGGATCGGTGGTGAACGTCTCGGGGCGGCGCGGGTCGGTCCACTGCACCACCCGGGTGCCGACCGCGAAGCGGCCCGACGGCTCGGGGAACACGGGTACGGGAAAGGCCCAGGCGGCCAGCGGACCCGTGGCCATCAGGCCGAGGCAGGCCACCGACCCCGGCAACGCCACCCACCATCGGGCCCGCCACGCCGGCCGGCCGGTACGGCGTCGCAGCAGGGGCGAGAGGGTGAACGGCAACATGACGGCAGCGCCTGCCAGTACCGGCAGCATCTGCCAGCGGATCCCCACCGCACCCAGCAGGAGCGTGGACACTACGAGAACCGCCACCGCCGCTATCGCGACGTACGGGCGGGCCGCGGGGCGAAGCCAGCGCGCCACCAGCAGCGCAACGGCCCCCAGTAGGGCAAGAAGTTCCAGAGGGGACATGGACAGCCCCGCGATGATCTCGGTCACCCGGCCATCCTCAGGGCAGGGCAGACGATGCCACATCGGTCCCAAGTCGCGATCGCATGCGACCAGAGTCGCAAGAGCCGAGCCCGGCACATGATCACCGCGCACGGCCAACTTCGTCTGGCCCGTCCCCTTGCCCAGGACCTTCGGCGGCCCTGGGAGCGACCGGCGAAGCCCAGCCGACTCACACCCGCTCGCGTCCGGCGGGAGTTTCGGAGCCTCCGGGTTCGCTGGCCCTGTCCGGCTCGTACGCGGAAACCGTCGCGGCCTGGACCTGCCGGCCACTCGGCTCGAAGAACAAGCAACCCGCCGCCCGCTACGAAGTGGTCGAAAGCGACAAAGGCCTGGAGAGCCTGATCGAACAGGCCCGAACCAGACCCTGACAAGGGTTGCGGGAAACCCTGAGTCTGTTGCAGCCCAGTGGTCAGATCGCGGTGGGTGTGTAGGGCGCTGCTGCGACCTGGGCCATAGTCCGGAGTTTCGCAAAGTAGGAGGCGCAGTACTCCTCGTGGATCAGAGCAACGATCTTGTCGAGGTCGGCGATACAGCCCCAAAGGCAGGCGATACCACTGTCGTCGAGTCCGCCCTTCAGCTCCCTCTGCACGAGGCCGGCGACGTCGGCGTCCAGGAGGACCAGATCCACGCCGTCGAAGTCCACGCCGCGGAAGCCGTCGGGGAACGGGGCGCGCAGGTGGTCCTCCCACAGTCGGGCGAGGTCGCCGTCGGGCTGTGCTCCGCCCACCTCGGCGGCTGTCGCCTCTGTCGCGGACACTGGGGGAAGGAGCAGGGAGACGGCGTCGAAGACGGCACGCACCATCGCGACCGCCCGGAGCGGGCGGAGGGCGGCACTTGACTCGGCGCCCTGCGCGAGCTTGTCGCGCAGCAGTCGGCTGCGGTCGAGTTCGGCAGCGAGTCCGGCCGTGATGAGCCCTGCGTCGGTGGCCCGCTCGATTAGGAGGTGGAGCGGTTCGTTCGTGCCGAGACGCTCGGCGAGGACGTGCTCCAAGGCGAACAGGGAATGCGTGACCGCGACGGTGGCGAACTCGTACCGGTAGAAGGAGTGCCGGATGAGCTCGCGGGAGGTCTCCATCGCACTCATGACGTACATCGACGCGTCGCCGGGCAGGACCAGGTCGGCAACCAGGGCGTGCATGTCCGCATAGTCCAGTACGAGGTCGCGGGCGCGCGGGTCACGTACCGGCAGGAGGAGCGGGTCAGGCTGTGGTGGCAGGGTGTTCACCCGTGCAGTCTTGTCGCCCGGTGTGCCGACACGGTGTGCCCGGAGCTCGCGTTCCGTTTTGCACTCCATGGGCTCATGGCCTTCCACTCGTCGATCTCCCCCCAAGTGTTTGACCGGCTGGGAGAGCTGGGATCCCGGTTCGGGTACGGGGAGTATGTCGTCGGGCGCATCGACTGTCTGGTGGACTAGGGACGTCGCCGTACGTTCCGACCGCCTACCGACCGAGGCCGTAAGCGCGGGCAAGTATCCCTACGGTGGCGGCCATGGCCTGGCGGAGTTCGGCCGGTGCGACGACCTCGACGTCTCCTCCGAGCCTCAGCAACTCGCCGCAGGCGTGCTCGGTGCCCTCGACCGGGATGACCGCCTCGACCCATCCGTCGTCGCCGACGGCGGTCGCGGTGGAGTCGACCGCCCGCACCACCTCCGGAGGGACGTTGTCGGGCAGGCGCCGGCGTCCCCGGGGAGACAGGCGGACGGTGGCTGTGCCGGTGTAGCGGCGGGCCTGGAAGTCGTCGAGGTACGAGGCCCAGTACGCGCCCAGGTCGAAGTCCCGCGGCCGGTCGAACCGCTCGTCGCCCAGTGCCGCCTCGAGGATGTGGGTGACGCGGTAGGTCGCGGCTCCCTTCTCCGTAGCAGCCACGAGGTACCAGGTACCGGACTTGAGTACCAGGCCGTAGGGGTGGAGGTGGCGGTCCACCTCCTGCGGGGCGCGCCAGCGGCGGTAGCGGACATCCACCGCGCGCCGGTTGAGCACCGCGTCGACCAACAAGGGGAGGTGGGGTGTCTGTTCGGGTTCCCGGTACCAGCCGGGGGCGTCCAGGTGAAACAGCGTCGCGGCCCGTGCCGCCTCCTCGCGCAATCCGGCCGGCAGCGCGGCCAGGAGCTTCAATCGGGCTGCCGACATCTCGGCCGTGAATCCGAGATCGGCGGCCGGCCCGGGCAGTCCGGCGAAGAACAGTGCCCGCGCCTCGCCCTCGCTCATCCCGGTGAGGCGGGTGCGGTAGCCGTCGAGCAGCCGGTAGCCGCCCCCGCGGCCGGGCTCCGCGTAGACCGGGACCCCTGCGGCCTGCAGGCGCGCCACGTCACGGTAGGCGGTGCGCACGGACACGTTCAGCTCGTCGGCGATGCCCCGCGCGGACACACGGCCCCGCGATTGCAGCAACAGCAGCAGCGAAAGCAGTCGACTGGCAGACATGCGCCGCATTCTCCTCGGAAACCCTGACAGCACCTGTCACGCAGCCTCCCTACCGTCGACCCGTACCCCGGCCCCCGCCGAACAGGAGCCCTGCTGTGCCACCCACCGAACTCGTCGACCCGCCCGCCGTAATCGAGCTTCGCCAGTACACGCTGCGTCCCAACCGGCGCGACGATCTCATCGAGCTGTTCGATCGCGAGTTCCTGGAAACCCAGGAAGACGTGGGGATGAGTGTGCTCGGCCAGTTCCGGGACCTGGACGATCCGAACCGCTTCGTCTGGTTGCGCGGCTTCCGGGACATGGCGGCGCGCCATCGCGCGCTCACGGACTTCTACGGTGGACCCGTCTGGGCCGAGCACGGTCCGCGGGCGAACGACACCATGATCGACTCCGGCGACGTCCTCCTCCTGCGCCCGGTGTCGGCAGGGAGCGGCTTCACCGGCTCGGTCTCCGTGCGGCCTCCGGTCGGCGCTCCCGCGCCGGACCGGTTCGTGTCCGCCACCGTGTGGTCCTTCCCTCCCGGGCGGCGGGACGGCGTCGAGCTGATCCGGGACCGGCTCCTCCCCGTCCTCCAGGAGACGGGACCCGCGCCGCTCGCCTTCTTGACCACCGAACCGGCGCACAACACCTTCGCCAGGCTGCCGGTCCGTACCGGCGAGAACGTCGCCGCGATCTTCACCTCGTACGCCGATGAGAGTGCGCACCGTCGGCACCTCGCCGCCGTGGAAGCCCATCCTGCCGCCCAGGGCGAAGCCCTGCCGGGTATCGAACGGGAACAGACAGCGCCGCCCCGGATCCTGCGGCTCAGGCCCACCGGTCGCTCGCTGCTCTGACACCGCCCCGGCGCCTTGCGAGCCCCTCTCCGGGGCGGTCATCCGCCCCGGCAGGCTCGGCGCCTACTCGAAGGGCCCGGCCGACACACGAGTGCGCAGAAGGACTCCGGGCTGTCAGGCAGCCAAGCCGACCGCCGTTTCGATACGCACCCACTCACCACCTCCTCCCGGCGTCGGCAAGCCCCGTTAGGGGCGAGCGCACCGTCGCCCGCGACAGGGCGCGTACGGGTCCGCAGGGCGCGCCCGGCAGCTCCGCACGTCGCGGGCTGCGGGGCTACCGGGCGGTTCCTACACTTAAGGGGTGAACGTCAATGCGACGGGCGCCATCCGCGCGGGCACGGCGGAAGTCGACTACCGGGCACTGTTCTCTGTCACTCCGAGTCCCTGCCTGGTGCTGACCCGCGATCTGGTGATCGCGGACGTGAACGAGGCGTTCTGCCAGACCACCGGCCACGCGGTCCAGGACCTGATCGGCAGGTTGTTCTTCGACGCCTTTCCCGGCCGGCCCGGCGACGACACGGCGCAGAGCGTGGCCGCGCCGCCTTGAGGCGTGCGGTCGAATCCGGCCGACGCCAGACCATGGCCGTGCTGCACTACGAGATCCCCGATCCCGATCGCCCCGGGCACGTCCACGACCGCTGGTGGTCGCCCATCCACACCCCCGTCACGGGACCCGACGGCGAGGTGGCCTGGGTCCTCACCCGCCTCGAAGACGTCACCGAGTTCGTACGCGCACGCCGCAGCGTCCACCGGGCGCACGACTCCATGAGCCCGCTCGAGCAGGAAATGGAAGCGGAGCTCTACGCCCGCGCCAGGGAACTCCAGCGGTTGAACGACGAACTGCGCGAAGCACACGCCAAGGAACGCAAAGTCGCCCTCACCCTCCAGGAGGCGATGCTGCACTCCCCCGACCTGGCCCGTCACAGCAACGTGGCCGTCCGCTACCTGCCCGCGGTCGGCTCCCTGAACATCTGCGGCGACTGGTACGACACCGTCGACCTCCCCGAAGACCGCTTCAGTGTCGCCGTCGGCGACGTCGTCGGCCACGGCCTGGACGCCGCCACCGTCATGGGGATGCTCCGCAGCGCCCTGTCCGCCGCCAGCCGCACCGTCACCTCCCCCGCCCACGCCCTGGAAGTGCTGGGCATGTACGCCCGAGCGGTGGAAGGAGCCCTGGCCACCACCGCCGTCAGCGTGCTGATCGACAGCCGCTCCCGCCTGCTCGTCTACAGCAGCGCCGGCCATCTGCCGCCCGTGCTCCTCCACCTCGACGGCTCCCACGAATTCCTCGACCGGGCGACCGACCCGCCCCTGGGCGCCCGGCCCGAGCACGTCCCCCGCCCGCAGGCCAGCACCGCCTACCGCCCCGGCGACACCCTCGTGCTCTACACCGACGGGCTCGTCGAACGCCGCGACGAAGACATCGACGCCAGCCTGACCCGGCTCACCGACGCCCTCGTCCCCCACCGCGAACTCAGCTCAGCCGACCTCGCCGACACCCTGCTCGATCACCTCGACGTCGCCCACGGCGCCCGCGACGACATCGCCCTCCTCATCGTCCGCCTCTGACTCCCTCCCCGGGGAGCGGGGTCGGGCCCGGCGGAGGCTACCGTGTTCTCCCTCACAGGGAGGGACGACGGTGTGACCGGGGACAGCTGGGCACCGTCTGGAAGGGCATGAACGACCTGACCGATGAAGAGATCGCCCGTGCGGTGCGCGGCATCGTCGCCCTGGAGGCTTCACGCGACGCGTTGGCCGCCCGGGTGACCGCGCTACGCACCGCCACGGCCCCCGAGGACGTGGCCGAACGCAACCGCTGCGGCAACGCCATGGCCGACGCCGACACCCGGATCCTGCTGGAGTCCATCGAGGTACTCGACCGGCTCGGTATGGCGGCCGCGGCCATGGCCTGCTCTCACGTCGCCCAGGAAGAGGGCATCCTGCCGGCTTCCTGACTCCGCGCGGACGGCGAGGCTGCTATGAGCGAGCGGAGGGCGAGCGCCTGTAGGCGGGTAGCGCCTCCGGGAAGAGTCCTTCAGCGCTGCTGACGCCCAGATCGCCGCGGCCGCTCAGCTCTACCCGGAGTGCGCGGAGGCCCGCTCCCTCGTGCCCGTCGTGCCGGACCACGCGGTCGGTCAGGCCGCCTGTCGTCAGGCGTGCAGGCGGCCATCCGCCATCACCAGCCGGACGCGCCGGAGCGCCTGGAGGTCGCGCAGCGGATCCCCTTCCACGACCAGGATGTCGGCACGCAGGCCGGGGAGGATTCGGCCCGTGACCTCGCGCAGCCCGAGTGCCTCCGCCGCCTCGCAGGTGGCCAGGTCGACGATTTCCGCCGGCGTGTATCCCAGGTAGGCGAAGAACTCCAAACTGGACACGAAATCGTCGAAGACGGCCCGGCTCACGCCCGCGTCCGTGCCGGTGAGCAGTCGCACCCCGCGCTCGCGCATCCGGCGGATCCCGCCGAACATCTCCTCCGCGCGCTCGGCACCGAAACGTTCGGCGAAGCCGCGCCAGTCGGGGCTCGCCGCCGGGCAGACGCGGATGCCCCGGGCGGCGATCTCGTCGACGACGTCATCGAGGAGCCGGAACCCGTCCCGATCGATCCACGTGCAGTGCTCGATCGTGCTCACCCCGGCCGCCACCGCCGCGACGATGCCCTCGGTGCCGTGCGCGTGCGCTGCCACCGGCAGCCCGGCGCGCGCCGCCTCCTCCACCACGACCCGCAGCTCTGCGGCCGTGAACTGGGGTGCCCAGATCGGCGGGCCACCCCGGGTGATCCCGCCGCCGGTGGCCATCACCTTGACCAGGTCGACGCCCCGCTCGACGTTACGGCGGACCAGCTCCCGAATGGCGTCCTCGCCGGAGACCTCTCCGCCCATGAACCAGCAGTGTCCGCCCGGTCCCGTCAGCGGGGTGCCGGCCGCCAGGACGCGGGGACCTGGCATCCGGCCGGCCGCGACGGCGTCACGGAACGCGGTCACCAGTCCGTTGCGGTCCCCCAGGTCGCGCACGGTGGTGACGCCCGCGTCCAGCAGGCCGAGCGCGCGCTGTGCGATGCCTTTGGCCACGCTCGCGTCGTCCGCCTCGCACAGCGCGGTGACCGGGTCGGGCCCCGCGTCCAGGGCGAGGTGGACATGCGCGTCCACGAGCCCCGGCAGCAGCGTGCCGTCCGGGTGATGGTGGCGGGCGACGCCCGCGGGGGCGCGGGTCTCCACCTCGCCGCGCGGCCCGACGTCCGTGATGACGCCGCCACGGACCAGGACCGCGCCGTCCGCCAGCAGGCGGCCGTGCGGCCCGGTCACCACGCGCCCGGCCGAGATCAGGGTGTCCATCGATACTCCTCGTTCAAGAATGTGCGGCCAAGGCTTGGGAGAGCCGGGTCAACTGCCGTACGTCGTCTTCCAGGCCGCCGCCGCCCCCTTCGGGCAGGGCAACCGCAACCGCCTGCGACGGCGCGTCCTCACCCGAGGCGTACGCCCGCAGCGCGGTTCTCAGATGGCGCGCCGCGACCTCGGGCGAAAGGGGCGCTTCGGCGTCGGCCGTGGCCGCCTCCAGCGCCAGATAGGGACTGATCCGTACGAGACCGTCACGGCACTCGATGACACGCCGGTAGTAACGCCGGTGGACGCTCCGCGGACTCGGCAGGCCCCAGCGGCGACCGACCCGCGGGCGTTCGAGCGCGTCCTGCGGGAACGCGGTGTGCAGCGCCGTCCATAGTGGGGCCAGCTCGCGGTAGACGCGCGCGTGGTGCCACCACAAACGGAGACTGGCCCAGCGCGTCACGAGCCCGGGATACACCACGCCGGCCACGAACAGCGGGATCGCCAGGTCCAGTAGGAGCTTCGCCCCCATGATCACCGGCTGGGGAACGGCTCCGCCGAGCAGCCGTACGAGCGTGAGGCACTCCCGTGCCGCCGAAGCCAGCACTATGCCGGTCAGGGCGGCCGCCACCATCCACAACCCGGTCACCAGCGGTCGGCTCGCCAGCCTGGCATACCGCACCGTCCAGAACAGCGCCATGGCCAGGGCGTACGTGAGATAGGCGCCTGCCGAGAGGTAGAAGACGGCGACTCCGGGCACGCGCATGTCCGCCGTGGCGTACGTATGGCTGCGTTCGACGTGCGGCGTCATGGCCATGGCCACGCAGACGGTCACCGCGGTCAACGCGAACGGCACCGCTTCCCCTCGCACCCGCGCCCGAGCGGCCGCCGGGTCCGACGCCGAATGGATGAAGAAGCACCCCAGGAAGTACACGGTGCCGAGCAGGCAGAGGTTCTGCACCAGCTTGGCGATGCCGTCCCCGGTGAAACCGTCGACGAGCCGGACACCTGCGGGGAGGCCGAACGGGAAGGACAGTCCCGCGCACAGCAGGCAGAGGAAGACCGCGCGTAGCAGACGGTCGGACGGATCACGCAGCACCTGCCGTCCCGTCCACAGCAGCGAGCCGTACAGGACGACGGCGAGCACCAGGGACAGCACGGTCACAACCACCCCTGCCGGTCCGCCAGCGCCGTGTGCACCCGGCGGGCCGAGACGTCACCGGGCGCGCGGGGCGTGACCCGGTCGAGTACGGAGGCCCACTCGAGGATGATGGTGGCGACGAGTTCGGCCTCCCGCTCCCGGTCCTCGGTGTAGGAGGTGCGTCTCAGCGCACGGTTGATCACTTCGGCCGAAAGGTCCGGCAGCAGCTCCCGCCAGACGGCGTCGTCCGACTCGTCCCCTCGGTGGTCCGCCAGGATGTGCCCGACCTCGTGCAGGATGATGTGGTCCTGGTGCGCCTTGCTGGTTTCCTTCTGGTGGAAGATGTAGTCCGCGTGGGGGCCCGCGATCCACAGCCCGTATGGGCCGGGGACAGGCAGGGGGTACGGGACCAGCCGGATCGGCCGCCCCCGGTGCTCACCGAGGAGCCGGCACAGCTCGGCGACCCGGAGGGGTGGGGTGATGCCCAGTTCCCTGAGGATGCTCCGGCATCGCCTGCGTAACGCGCGTTCGTTCACGAGCTGACTCCGCTGGTGGATATCCCCGTCCCGGGATGCCATTCAACGGTGCCGGGCCGTCATGATCCAGGACGGTTTCGGTCATCGTCCTGGCCGGTCCCCGGGCCTGCCCGGCGGCGAGGTCCGGGGGTGTTCGGGTATGCGACGATCACAGGGTGCGGTGGCAATGAGGCTGATGATCTTTCCGAGAGGAGTCAGGTGGAGGACGACGAGATTCGCTCGCACTTCGACGGCCGTGCCCGAGTCGAGCTGCTGCCCGGCCAGTTCACCGTCGCGAGGCAGCGCCGGGCCGACGACATAGCCCACGCGCTCGGCTACCGGCTGCTCAGCGTCCACAACGTCTGGCCCAGCGGTGTCCGGCTCGTCTACGAGCGCGACGACGCGCCCCAGGCACGCCGCCGCAGGGAGCTCACCATCGCCCGGCTACGCGCTGGTGGACCGCTGTTGTCGGACATCGAGCCGCCCCCGCCACCGCCGCCGGGCCCGCCGCCTCCGGCACCCACACGGCCTCCCCGGCAGCCGCGCCGGCCACCCACGGAGCCCCCGCCGCCCCCTGCCAGCGCGCCACCAGCGGGGCCCCGGATTCCGCCACGGCCTCCCTTCCCGCCTCCCCCGCCTCCGCCACCTCCGCCCCCGAACGCCCCAACCGCCTGACGGACTTGTCCCGTGCCGACGTGATGCCCTGCGTGGCTCGCCACGCGGCTGTGACAACGCGGCTGCGCGCGGCACGGGACGCCGGGACCACGACGAAGGTGACGGTCCCTACGACGCCGCCCCGGCGTCCGCCCGCCTCGGATCGGGGTTCCCCTGGGCAAGGTTCCGGTTCCCCGTGGCAGCGGTCTCCGGCAGCAGCTCCCCGGACAGCGTCACGGGCTCGACGCGGCTGCGTGCGCCTTCCGAGCCGTACATCAGGGCCCTGCCGTCGAGGGTGAACGTGACGGACTCACCCTGGCGTTGCAGCGGTACGGCAGGCCGCCGGCCGATCTCGGCGGGTCGGCCGTCGCGCCACCGGTAGGCGCGGGCCTCGAAGTAGCCGCGTACGACGAGCCGGGTGCCGTCGGGCGAGAAGGCGCCGTCGGTGGCCCACACGTTGATGTCGGCGACGCGCTTGAAGGTAGTGACGCCGGAGGGCGAAAGGACGGTGGGCGACTCGTAGAGAGCGCCCTTGCCGGACCTCTTCTTGCTGACGATGTAGACACGCCCGGTCTTCGGGTGGACCATCAGCGATTCGGCGTCGCGGGGCCCGTCCTCGTAGCGGACGGTGTAACGGGTGGCGGGGAGGGTGGCGTCCTTGAGCTGCGTGGGCTCGGGGAAGCGGTAGATCCACACCTCCGACCAGCTGCTGCGGTTGTCCCCGATGTCGGCGAGGTAGAGGTTGCCGTCGGGCCCGAGCGAGACGGCTTCGACGTCGCGCGGATCGACCCCGGCGAGGGTGAGGGTGGCGACCGTCCGCCCGGTGCGGCTGTCGACGGCGTACACGTGGGCGCCGTCACCGCTGTCGTTGTGCGTCCAGTAGACACCGGGATGCAACCGGCTGGCGGCGAGACCGCTGGACTCCTTGATGCGGGAGTCCTCGATGGTGAACGCGGAGGGCGCTCGTTCCTCGGCGCCGGCGGGGGCGGCCGTGGCCGTGGCGGCACACAGAGCGGCGGCGAGCGCGGTCGTGATACGTCGACTGATCATGCCCGGTGAACGATCGAGTACCGGCCCTGTCACACCCGGTCGGCGTACGGCCCGCTCTCCCCTGGACCGGCAAAAGCTCCGGGTGCGCGCCGTCGGGCTCTGACCGCGAGCGCGGCGGCAGAAGGCGGCGGCTGTTCGGTGCCGCCCGGGACGAGGCGGGGCGGCCGTGCGGTCAGCGCCCCGGCGCGGCCTGGATCAAGATCGATTGTCAGTGGTGGGTGAGAGGATCTGAGCATCACGTCGGAAGAGGGGGATCTTTCATGTCGGGACAGCAGAACTACATCAATCACGTCGCTCTTGTGCTGGATGCCAGTTCGTCCATGTCACACCTGAGCCACAAGGTCATCGAGGTCGCCGACCAGCAAATCGCCTATCTGGCCCGCCGGTCGGAGGAACTGGACCAGGAAACCCGCGTCACCGTGTACGTATTCGCGGGACAGGTGGAGTGCGTCATATACGACAAGGACGTGCTGCGGATGCCGTCCTTGAAGCAGTTGTACCGGGTCGGTGGAATGACGGCGCTGCTGGCGGCCACGCTGAAGTCACAGAGTGAACTCGCGCAGACGGCTCAGCTGTACGGGGACCACAGCTTCCTGACGTTCGTCCTGACCGACGGTCAGGAGAACGCGAGTCATCGGTGCCCGGACGCCCCTTCCCGCGATCAGCGGGAGTTGGTGCAGGCCGTGGCCAAGATGATCGACACCCAGGAGGACAACTGGACGCTCGCCGTGCTCGTGCCGGACCAGATGGGCAAGCGCGAGGCCATGCAGTACGGGTTCCCCAAGGACAACATCGCCATCTGGGACGCCACGAGCACACAGGGTCTGGAGGAGGCCGGGCAGGTCATCCAGGAGGCCACCGAGAAGTTCATGGTGGGCCGCACCAAGGGCATCCGGGGATCGCGGGCGGTGTTCTCCACCGGTGCGGACGCGGTCAACAAGGACACCATCAAGGCAGCCGGTCTCGCGCCGGTGGATCCGTCCCAGTACCAGCTCATTCCGGTGACTCGCGCGGCGGCCATTCGGGAGTGGGTGACCGAGAACGGGCACACTTACCGCACCGGAGGTTGTTTCTACCAGCTGAGCAAGTCGGAAAAGATCCAGGCCCGGAAGCAGATCGCGGTGCTGGAGAAGAAGACGGACCGCGTGTACACGGGGCCGGAGGCGCGAGCCCTGCTCGGCCTGCCGGACATGGAAGTGCGCATCAAGCCGGACCACAACGACGACTTCACGATATTCGTGCAGAGCACGAGCGTGAATCGGAAGCTTGTGCCGAATACGCGGCTGTTGCTCATGAACTGATATCGCGGAGCCGCGCCGGTCCGCCCGAGCGGGCTGCCGTTCGCGGTGCGCGGGCGGTTTATGCCGGGTGGGTGCCGACCACCGTCGAACTCACCGACGATCCCGGCTCACCGCTCAACCAGCGTGCCGGGGCCGAGGGCGTTGTCGGCGGACAACCAGCCGATGCCGAGGGGGTCGCCGCGCCCGAACGCCGCTCCCCCGCGGCTGCGTCCGGAATCCGCCGACGCGGCCGAGTCAGAGCGGAAGTCGGAGTCGGGCAGGGGATCGGTGGTCGTCGGGGTGGAGGCGGCGGGGGCTGGGTGGTGTGGTGCCGGGCCAGTCGGGTGCGTCGATGCCGCGCTGCCGCGCTGCCGGCGCCACGCTTCCCCTTCCCCTTCCCCGACTGTGGCCTGGGGCGCCCTGTTCCTTGGGCTCATACACAGGCCCCGCCCTGCCGGCCCGCCCTCCTCACATTCCATCGGCGCCGGGGACGCCGAACCGCTGCTCGTCGTCTTCCGCGCCACGGTCTGTTGACCGGCAGCACTAGCTTCCGGCGCGGGTCAGTTCGCACCTCCCCTCCGCGCAGGACCGGCGTAGCCGGCCGGCCGAGACCGTCTCCGCGAGGCCGATCGCCCAGCACATCGGGCAGCCCCGCAGCGCGACCAGGCCGGCCGGGGCGAGCAGGAGGCTCGCCGGGCCGGTGACCGGCAGCAGGGCCAGGGACGCGACGAGCGCGCCGAAGCCGAGTGCGCCGCGGGCTAGATGGCGCGGAACGGTGGCGCTCGCGAAGCCCCGGGGCGCCGGTGCGCCACGCGCGCCGGCGGCGCCGGGGGCGGCGTGAGGTGTCGTCGTGGTCGGTTCAGGTGTCATCGTCGGTGCCCTTCGTTCCGGCCGGTTCGTCGCGCAGTGCTTCCCGTACCGCCGAACGGGCCCGGTGGAGGCGGGACTTCATCGCGGCGGTGCTCAGCCCGAGCCGGTCGGCGACGGTGCGGCCGGGCAGCCCCTGGATGTCCCGCATGACCAGCACCTGCCGCTGGTCGTCGGGCAGGGCCGCCACGGCGGCGGCGACGCGTTCGGCCTCCAGACGCAGCAGGACGTCCTCCTCGGCGGAGCGTGCGGTGCCGCCGGACGCATCGGACCGGCCGGGCGTGTCGAGCCCGCCCGGCACGTCGGTCCCTTTGCGGTGGAGCAGGCTACGGGTACGCCGCAGGCACTCGTTGCGGACGATCCGGAACATCCACGATGCCAGCGCCCCGGAGGCGCGCAGCATGCCGATCTTGCGGTAGAGGATGATCAGCGCTTCCTGGGCGGCGTCCTCGGCGTCTTGGGGTGTGGCGCACAGTGAGTGCGCGAACCGGTGCACATGCGGGTGGGAGCCGTACACCAGCGCGGTGAGCGCCTCGGCGTCGCCGCGTTGCGCCGCGGCGACCAGGGTCGCGCCGGGCCAGGTGGGGTCAGCCACGCTGACGCCTCCGGCGGCGCAGCAGTGTGGCGGTGCACGCGCACAGCAGCAGCACGGCGGCCGCGGCGGCGATGACGGCGGTGGTCATGGGGTCCTCCCGGTAGGGGTGCGCGGCGGACACGGTTGTCCGCACACGTATGAGAGGCGCGGCGGGCGCGGAAGGATTCACGCTGTCCGCACTCCGGTGGTGCAGGACCCTCCGCGCGTGCGAGTCCCCGGGGCGCCGACGGGCGACGAGGGCCCGGTCATCGTACGGTCGCCCACTTCTCCGCCCGTTCCTCACCGGGTGGCCGCACCGGCCGTCGGACTGTCCCGCCGTCGACGTCGGGCGCCGGTGGTGTACGAAGTCCTTCGTGAACGAACAGATTCCGGCCGCGACCATCCGCGTCTTCATAGCCCTCGCACCGCCCGACGACGCCAAGGAGGAACTGGCGCAGGCGCTGCGACCCGCCTACGACGCCTATCCGCGCCTGCGGTGGAACCGCATCGAGGACTGGCACATCACCCTGGCGTTCCTCGGTGAGCTGCCGAGGTCCGCCGTCTCGCTCCTGCAGCCGCCCCTCGCGGAACTGGCGGCCCGGCACCAGCCCCTGCACCTGGCCCTGCGCGGTAGCGGACACTTCGACGAGCGTGTGCTGTGGAGCGGGATCGGCGGCGACCTCGAAGGTCTGCGGCTGCTCGCCGGCGAGGTGCGGACGCTGGTCAAGGAGCACGGTGTCGCCTTCGCCGACCGGCCGCTGAACCCGCACCTGACCCTCGCCCGGGCCCGCCGCGACGACACCTCCAGCGTGGTGCAGGCCGCCGAGGGACTTTCCGCGTTCACCGGCCGTACATGGCCGGCCGAGCGGCTGCACCTGGTCGGCAGCAACTACGGCCGCGGCCCGGGCCCGATCCAGTACCGCGACGTCGACTCCTGGCCCTTCAGCGGCAGCTGAGCGAAGCGGACCGGTTCTGTCCGCCACAGGTGTCAGGGTGGCCCTCGGTACCGAGACAAGCCGTCGAGACGAAGCAATGACGAACGGAGCGACCCCGATGAGCCGCCACATCCAGATCACGTTCGACGCCCACGACCCGCGGGCACTGTCGTCCTTCTGGCGCGACGCGCTGGGCTACGTCCACCCGGGTCCGCCCGGGGTCGACCTGCCCGAGGGCGCCGACCCGCTGGCCGCGTGGGACGACTTCCTCGCGCGGATCGGCGTACCGGAGGAGGAGCGCAGCACCCGGTCGGCCCTCGAGGACCCGGACGGGCACGGCCCGCGACTGTTCTTCCAGCAGGTCCCCGAGGGCAAGGTCGCCAAGAACCGCGTGCATCTCGACGTCCGTGCGGCTCCGGGACTGCAGGGGGAGGAGCGGATGGCGGCACTGGAGGCCGAATGCGACCGGCTCGTCGCGCTCGGAGCGACGCGGGTACGTCGCTTCGAGCCCGCTCCCCCGATGAGCGCGGGGTTCATCGTGATGACCGACCCCGAGGGCAACGAGTTCTGCCTGGACTGACCCGGGACCCGCGCATCGGCCGCGCCCGTCAGGCCCGGCCGCCACGCCCCGCCTCGTACGACACGACGAGCCGTCCGGCCGCCTGTACCTCCGAGGACACCGAGGTGAGCCGGGCCGGGGCCGCGGACTCCGGTGAGATCACGACCTGGCCGCCGCGTACGGGGGAAGCGCCGCCGAGCGGGAAGGCGTGGAGCTGGAGACCGGTGTCGTAGTCGGAGGCCACGGCATGCACGGCGCCGGCGCAGCGCCGAGCGTGCTATGCCGTCCCCTGCCTGGCCGAATCCGCCGCGGGACCAGCCGCTTTGCTCACCGGCCGCTGTGGCGGCATACCCCCGGCGCGCGCTGTGCGCCGCCGCCTCCACGGAGAACGGTACGGAGGTCGATGACGCGGTATCCCCGGGCGGTGAACGCGTCGAGGATGAGCGGCAGGGCCTGGGCGTCGATCACCTCGCCGCCGCCGTCGCGGGCGCCGACGTGCATCTGCACGATGGCTCCCGGGCGCAGGGCGTCCAGCGCTCTGCGCACCGCGCGGTCCACGGTCATGCCGCCCTCGGTTCCCTTCCATCCGTTGGTGTCGGTGGTGAACTCCACGTCCGCGAGCCCGAGTGCGTTGACCTCGTCGATGTGAGCGGGGCTGGTCTCGCTGTAGGGGAAGCGGAAGAACGGCGTGCGGGCCGCTCCCGCGCCGGCCGCGCGCAGGGCCCGGTCCGCCGCGAGGACCTCGCGGACTCTGCCGGCCGGCGTCAGGTCCTTGAATTGGGGGTGGCTGTAAGAGTGGTTGCCCAGGCCGTGCCCGGCTGCCGCGATCCTCCGGACCACCTGGGGGTTGCGGTCGGCGAACTCGCCCGTGAGGAAGAACGCGGCAGGCGTCCGGCGGCGGGCCAGCTCGTCGAGGACGCGGCCCAGGCCGGCGTCGTTCCACGCCGCGTTGAACGTCACCGCGACGACCCTCTCGCAGGTGCGGATCACGCGGTTCTCCGAACCGAACAAGGACCGCAGACCCTCCTCCTCGTCGTCGTCCACGGCCGCCGCGAGGCGGGGAGGCCCCGTCCGGGCAAGCGCGTCCGCTGCCGAAGCCGGGGCTGGCGGGGCGGCGCCGTACGAGACGGCGAACAGGGCGGCGGCTGCCACGAGCAGGCGGTGGGACAGGGGGCCGTGTGCGGCGAACAGACCACGCGTCGTCATACCGGCCTCATCGGCCGGCCGTTGACCGCTCTTGAGCGCGGACGGCCCCCGGTCACGTACGCCTGCCTGTCGCGTACGTCTGTACGTTCGCCGCCTTCCGAGGCCTGCACCCCGCGCCGAGGGTCGCGCGTCACCACGCGGGCTCCGCGTATCCGCCGCGCGTGTCGGCGGCCGTCCCTCCGATACGACTTGTACGCGCGAGCGGGTGACACGCGGGCCGTTGTGCTGCGGTGCGGAAGCCCGCCCTTCTACGAAGGCGTGATGAAGCACACCGCCGCCTCCCCGTTGGGAAGACCATGAAGAAGCATGTCGCCGTCGCCCTCGCCGCAGCCGCCCTCGCGATTCTGGCCGTCGCCGGCTACTTCACCCACCGCCACGTCACCGCTCCCTCCGCGCGGAGCGCGACCGTCACCGTCCACGCCCCCGAAAGCGCCCGGAGGATCGTCGGCAGCGCCGATGACGTCTTCCACGGCACCGTCATGCGCCACGCCGGGCGGCGTACCATCGCCGAGATCCCCTCTGACCTGTACGAGGTGCGCGTCGGGCACGTCTTCAAGGGCGGAGTGCGCGGCACGATCACGCTGACACAGCCCGCGGACAAGCCACGCCTGGCCATCGGCGGGAAGTACGTCTTCGCCACCGCGTCGTGGCACGACGCGAGCGACGAACACGCCGTGCTGGCGAACGCCCGCCCCGCCCCGGCAGCCGACCTCGGCGCGCCCGTGCGGGGAGCGGGTGGCGGCTCGTCGCCGACCGTCGCCGAGTACTGGCGGGACGCGGTCGATCACCAGATCGGCGCCCCCCGCTCGTGACCGGGCCGGCGGCCCGCCGGTGCGGGTCAGCCGAGCTGGTCCTCAGGGTGCGCCTGGGTCTTCAGCGTCCAGTACTCGCCCGAGCAGCCGGTCGGCAGCGGCGGGAAGCGGTGGCCCTTCACGTCCGTGCTCCAGTGGTGCTCGCCGCCGCAGTCGCACTCGTAGATCCCGCTGGCCGGCACGATCTCGCCGGGGTGCCACGACGTCTTCTCCTCGCCCATGCACTCAGGTCTACGACGCCGGCCGCGAGGCCGCCACCCGGGCGTCCGAACGGCCCTGGGGCCGGACCGCGGTGCCGAGGGCGGTCGGGATGTCGCCGGAGGCGTTCGGGGGCCGGCACGTCCCTGGCCGGCAGGGGCGCGGGCCGAGAGGCCCGGGAGGACCGGCGCGGTCGGTGGGGTAGGCGCCGTGTACGGCCGCCGGCTCCCATCGCCCCTGCCCTGGCGGCCGGCGGCCGTGCGGTGAGGTCTCCCGCCGGCCCGGGGGCGAAGTGGCGATCAGTGCAGGTTCTTCTCCAGGGCGGAGACGTACCGGTGCATGAAGTGGTCCCGCACTCCGTCGCTCGCCGGGGCGAGGAGGTCGGCGGTCGCGCCCTTGACGCGGTCGGTCAGGATGCCGAGCACCGGCATCGAGCTGCGGATCCTGCCGTGGGAGTCGATGTAGCGCAACGTGTCGACGTGGGTGTACGCGGGCTCCGGGGGCAGCTGCGGGACGATGTCGTTGTTGTTGACGAAACGGTGCAGCCGGTCCTTGAAGCCCTTGTTGCAGGCGGCCGCGAGCAGCCGGTCGCAGGTGCGGGGCTGGCCGTAGGTGTAGATGCCGTCGGCCTGGAGGCGTGGCTCCTCCAGGTACATGCGGCAGCCGGCGAGCATCGCGAGGGCGCCGCCGAGGCTGTGCCCGGTGAACCAGACGGTCTGGTCGCCGTCGCGGAGTTCGGCGAGGGCGTCCCTGACGGCGGGGAAGACGGAGTCGAGGGCCTCGCCGAAGCCGTAGTGGATGTAGCCGGTGCCGGCGGGGCCGGGCCAGGGCGGGGTGGTGGCGTCGGAGAGCCAGTCGCGGATCTGCGCGGGCTCGGTGCCCCGGAACCCGGTGATGATCATGTGGTCGCTGGCCATCGTGTACGCCTGGGTGTCCTGGAGGGGGAACGGCGGCGTGAACCGGGTGTGGTGGTGGCGTACCTCGTCGAAGCCCCACTCGCGGGCCTTGCGCGCGATGGTCGCCTCGTCCTTGTACGCCAGGTCGGCCGCCTGGGCCATCCAGTAGGCGAGCTGGACGCTGTAGCCCCTGGCGTGGTGGTCGATGGTGGAGGGCACGGTCATGGCGGGTTCCTTCGTGTCACGGCGTCGCCCGAGAGGGGCGGAGGCACAGGGTCCGTATCCCCGTCTGCCGCGGGCGGGTCCTGCGCCCCCTGCCGTTGTTCACCCGAAAGGTCTTCGCCCCTCTCCGAGCCCTCCCCCGAGCCGTCCTCCGATCCCTCCCCCAGCCGTCAGGCCGTGAGGTCCCGCACCCGGCGCGCTATCGGGCCGAACAAGTCGGCGATGGTGGCCAGGGCGGCATTGTGCAGGACCTCGGCGGGCAGGGCGGTGCCGTCGGGGGCGGGCAACGCGCGGGTGGCGCTGGCCTCGGCGACGACGGTGGGACGGTAGCCGAGGTTGAAGGCGCCCTGTGCGGTGAAGGTGACGCACATGTGGGTCATGAATCCGGCCAGCACCAGTTCCGGACCCGCGCCCAGCTCGCCCAACGTCTTCTGCAGCTCGGTGTCGTGGAAGGCGTTCGGAACCCGCTTGACCACCACCGGCTCCCCCTCGACCGGGGCGACTTCGGGGCTGATGGCGCCGATCTCGGCGCGGATGTCGTACGGGGTGCCCTCGCCGCCGTCGTTGACGACGTGCACCACGCGCGCGCCCTGCGCCCGGGCGGCGGACAGCAGCCGCGCGGCGGCGGCCAGAGCTTCCTCGGCTCCCTCCAGGGCCATGACGCCGGTGCGGTAGGTGTTCTGGAAGTCGATCATGACGAGGGTGGCGTCGGCGAGGTTCGGCAGCTCGTTGTGCAGACCGATCACCTCGCGCAGGGTCGCGGACACGGGCGTGGGCGTGGACGCAGACATGGATATGGGCGTGGACATGGTGGTCTTCCTCTCGAAGGGGGGTGAAGCCGGGCCGGTGTTGGTCCGGGCCGGGCTGTCGGCCGGTCAGGCCGTGGTCGTACGGAACCGGCGCCGGTACGCGGCGGGGCTCGTGGCGATCTGCCGCCGGAAGGCGCGGTGGAGGGTCTCCACCGAGCGGAGCCCGGTGGCCCGGGCGATCTCCTCCAGGGGCTGGTCGGTGGTTTCCAGCAGGCGGCGGGCGGCCTCTACCCGCAGCGCCTCGACGTACGCGGCGGGGGTCGTCCCGGTCTCCTGGGTGAAGACGCGGGCGAAGTGTCGCTCGCTCAGGCACATGCGGGCCGCCAGCGCGGCCGCCGACAGGTCCGCGGTGAGGTGGTCGGCGACATACAGGCGCAGTTCGTCGATGTCCCTGCGGGACGTCGGCGGCCGGCTGATCGGCACGCTGAACTGGCTTTGGCCGCCCTGCCGTTTGAGGTACACCACCAGGTGGCGGGCGACCGCGAGCGCGAGGTCCTCGCCGTGGTCCTCCGCGACCAGGGCGAGGGCCAGGTCCAGGCAGGCGCTGATGCCCGCCCCGGTCCACACCCGGCCGGAGCGGATGAAGATCGGGTCGGGGTCGACGGTGACCCGCGGGTGGTCGGCGGCGAGCCGGTCGGCCGTGGACCAGTGGGTGGTCGCGGCCTTGCCGTCCAGCAGACCGGCCGCCGCCAGCAGGTGCGCACCCACGCACACGGAGGCGATCCGCCGCGCGTGGGGAGCGGTGTCCCTGATCCAGTCCACGACGTGGCGGTCGATCCGGGGCCGGGGGCCGTCGGCGTGCGCCTCCACCGCGCCGGGGACGAGGAGCGTGTCCACCGCGGCGCCGACGTCGGCGAAGCCGATGTCGGTGACGAGGCGTACGCCCGCCGAAGTGGCGACCGCCTCCCCGGCCTGGCCGGGCCCGGCCAGGCGCACCTGGTAGCGAGCGCGGCCGCGCGACTCCCGGTTGGCCAGCGTGAAGACCTCGGCCGGCCCGGTGACGTCGAGCAGGTCGACGTCGGGGAAGACCGCGATCACGACGCGGTGACTGATCTTGGGCATGTCCACATCGTCGGTCCGCGGCCGGTACGGCCGCAATGACGAGCTTGTGTCACATCCGGACGTCTCCCGAAGCGGGCGGGAGGGCCGTCGACGGCTCCCCCACCGGGATACCTGTAGAAGGAAAGGAAAATTTGGAAAGGGACGAATCGGGCGCAGCTGCGGTTTCCAGCTTGCGGAAGTGCGCGCCATGGGCGCACGTTTCCGCAGTGGCACCCGCGGCTACCTCTTCGCTTCCCGGGCGGGATAGGGCTACGCACCTTGGAAATAGAGGCAGTTACTCCCTCGCCGTGATCACCCGGGCACGGAAACCGCAGGCTCTACGGTCCTCCATGTGACGCAGGACCCACAGAGCACGAGGTCGAAGATGATGAGCGGTACTCCACGACGCCGGACGGTTCTGGCCACCGGCGCGGTCGCCGCGACGGCGGTCCTTCTCGACGGTTGCGCACCGGGTGACGAGAAGCCCGAGCGCGGTGCCGATCTCGTGCTCACCGGCGGTTACGTCTACACCGTCGACGCCGAGGACAGCGTGCACCAGGCGCTGGCGGTCTCCGGCGGGCGCATCGTCTACGTCGGCACCGACAAGGGGGCCTCCCGCCACATCGGCAAGGGCACCGAGGTGGTCGACCTGCGCGGCAGGATGGTCATGCCGGGTCTGCACGACGGGCACCTCCACCCGATGTCCGGCGGGCAGGGGCTGCTCGGCTGCGACCTCGCGTACGCACCGCTCACGGTCGAGGAGTTCCAGGGCCGGATCCGGGCGTATCTGGAGAAGACCAAGGGCGAGAAGCCCGACAGCTGGGTCCAGGTGGAGCACTGGTACGCCCAGGCCATGCGCCCGTCGGGGACCAAGGTGACCAAGGTCGACCTGGACGTGCTGGACACCGAACGGCCCATCGTCGTCAAGTCCACGGACGGACACACCGTGCTGGTGAATAGCCGGGCCCTGGAGATCGCCGGGATCACCGCCGCGACCAAGGACCCGTCCAACGGCACCATCGCGCGGGACGCGAAGGGCGAGCCGACCGGCATCCTGGAGGACGGTGCGGGCGATCTCGTCACGGCGAAGATCCCCCGGCCGACCGCCGCGGAGAACCTGAAGATCGCCCGCACCGCCTTGGCCGCGCTCGCCGAGCAGGGGGTGACCACCTTCATGGACGCCATGGCGTCCGAGGAGGCCATCGGCTCCTTCTCCTCCCTCGCCAAGGAGGGCGAGCTCACCGCACGGGCCCACTTCGCCCCGCTGGTGAACGTGGGCGACGAGCGTCCGGTCGAGAAGGTCACCGCGCTGCGCGACCGCTACGACGGGGGCGCGATCGCCGCCAAACCGGCGGTCGCGGTACGCAACACGAAGCTGTTCCTCGACGGCGTACTGCAGTACCCGGCCCAGACCGCCGGGCTGATCGAGCCCTACCTGGAATGCGGCCACGGCGCGTGCCGCCCCGGGACGAAGACCGGCGCCCAGTACTGGAAGCAGGAGCAGCTCGACGACATCGTCCTCGAGCTGACGAAAGCCGGGCTCGACCCGCACATCCACGCCATCGGCGACCGGTCGGTCCGTACCGCCCTCAACTCCTTCGCCCGCGTCCGCGAGCAGGGCGACCGCACGAGCCGGCTCACCGTCGCCCACGCCGAACTGGTCGACCCCGCCGACATCAAGCGGTTCGGCAGGCTGGACGTCGTCGCCGCCATGGGGTTCCACTGGGCCAAGCCCGCCCCCGACTCCGTCGAGTCGGTCAAGCCGTACCTCGGGACCAAACGCTGGGCGCTGTACGAGCCGGAAGGGGACATCTTCCAGAGCGGCGGCCGCATCTCGCTGGGCAGCGACTGGCCGGTCGACCCGCTCGACGAGTGGACCGCCATCAAGACGGTCATCACCCGCACCGCCGCCCCCGACAGCCCCTACGCCAAGCAGGGCCCGATGACGCCGCACCAGCGCCTGAGCCGTGCGGCCGCCCTGCGCGCGGCCACCGTCAACGGCGCGTACCAGCTCCGGCAGGAGAAGCACACCGGCTCGCTGGAGACCGGCAAGCTCGCCGACCTGATCGTGCTGGACCGCAACGTCATGAAGGTCCCCGACGAGGAGATCGCCCAGACGAAGGTGCTGCTGACCATGGTCGGCGGCACGGTCGTGCACGGCAGCACCGACCTCGACTGATCCCGACGGGGTCCCCGCCGTGCCCCGGTCGCCCCGCCGGCGACCGGGACGCGGCGCGCGTGTCAGGGGCGCGGGCCGACGGTGCGGTGGCCGTCGCGCACGACGATGGCCAGTGCCGGGCAGGAGTCGGCCGCGTCCAGGGCGCGTTCGTCGGGAGCGAGCTCCTCGCGGACCGGCTCCGCCCACTCGCCCTCCAGGCGGAACAGGTCCGGGGCCAGGCCCGCGCACATGCCGGAGCCCATGCACTGGTCCTGGGCCACCTCCAGGGTCCAGGTCACCGCGGTCACCACCCCACCGGCATCACACGCGGCCCGCGGACCAGCATCTCGTTCTTCCAGGCGACGTCACCCGCGAGGTGGATCCGGGGAAAGCGGGTGATCAGCGCCTGGAGCGCCTCCTGGAGTTCGAGGCGGGCCAGCGGCGCGCCCAGGCAGTGGTGGACGCCGTGGCCGAAGCCGAGGTGCTGCACCCCGGTGCGGGTGACGTCCAGCCGGCCCGGCGCGTCGAACTTGAGCGCGTCGCGGTTGGCCGCGCCGACCGCCACCAGCACCGGCTCCCCCGCGCGTACCAGGGTGCCGCCCACCTCGATGTCCTCCTTGGCGTAGCGGGGGAACGCCGCCGCGCTGCCGAGGGGGACGAAGCGGAGCAGTTCCTCGACCGCGCCCGCGATGAGCTCCGGCCGCTCGCGGAGCAACTGGAGCTGGTCGGGGTGTTCGAGGAGCGCGTAGAGGAAGTTCGGGATCTGGCTGGCCGTGGTCTCGTGGCCGGCCACCAGGATGCCGACGCACAGGTCGACCAGTTCCAGCTCGGTGAGCCGGTCCCCGGTGTCGCGGGCCTCGATCAGCCCCGTCATCAGGTCGGGGCGGGGGCTGACGCGGTGGTCCTCGATCAACGCCGCCATGTAGGCGCGCAGGTCCTCGCGGTGGCGCAGGAACTCCTCGGCGGTCAGCGAGCTCGTGGACAGGGCGGCGTCGCTCCACACCCGGAACTTGGGCCGGTCCTCCTCCGGGACGCCCAGCATCCGGCAGATCACGGCGACCGGGATGGGCAGCGCGTACGACTCGACGAGGTCGGCGGGCGGTCCGGCGGCCTCCATCTCGTCGAGGAAGCCGTGCGCCAGGTCCCGTACCTGCGGGCGCAGCTTCTCCACCTGGTGGACCGTGAAGGCCTTCGCCACCAGCGTGCGCAGCCGGGTGTGCTCGGGCGGGTCCATGCTGAGGATGCCGGCGTCCTGCCGCCCCTCGGACTGGCGGGGCTCGTCGTGCTGCAGTGCGTCCGCCCGGCTGAAGCGCCGGTCGCCGAGGACCAGGCGGGCGTCGGCGTACCGGGTGGCCAGCCAGGCGGGCTCGCCGTAGGCCATCCGTACGCGTAACAGGCCGGGGCGTTCGAGCGCCTCGGTGTACGCCTCGGCCAGGCCGAGCCCTTCGGGCTCGTTGAACGGGTAGACGAGCGGGGCCTGCTCGTCAGTGGTCGTCATCGGGGGTGACCTCCCTGGTGTAAGCAGCTGCTTACGAACCTAGGGTGGGGCGGGTGGACAGTCAACGGCGGCCGGGGCGAAGGCCCTTGGACGATGCGCCGGACGAGGGAGGGGTGGCGGAAAATGGCGGTTGCGAAGGCCGTGGGGGAGGCGGTGGGTAAGCCTGCGGCGGAGGCCGGGCCGGCCGTCGACGGGGCGGGGGCGGAGCCTGCGGCGGAAGCCGGGCCGGCGGGCGGGATGGGGACGAAGCCTGCGGCGGAGGCCGGGCCGGCCGTCGACGGGACGGGCGCGGAGCCCGCGCAGACGGGCACGACGACCCGGGAACGGTTGCTGGCGGCCGCGTCGGCCCTGTTCGCCGAGCGGGGTTACGACCGGGCGACGGTACGGGACATCGCCGCCCGCGCGGGGGTCAACCAGGCGCTGCTGTTCCGCCATTTCGGCTCGAAGCAGGCCCTCTTCGGTGAGGTGGTCGCGCAGGGCGGGCACGAGCAGCTGCGCAGCACGCCGCCGGAGCGGTTGGTCGAGGTCGTGTTGCGGAGCCTGCTGCATCCCACCTCCGAGGGCGAACACGCGGGGACGGGCCGGTCGCTGGCGACCCTGCTGCGTTCGGTGGGCGGCGACGACGAGGTGGGGGCGGTGGTGACCGCGCTGGGTGACGAGTACGCCCGCGCCCTCGCCACCCTGAGCACCGCGGACGACCGGGGGCTTCGCGCCGATCTCGCGCTGTCGTGGCTCCTGGGCATCGGCCTGATGCGGGTGGTGGTCGGCAGGCAGCCCCTGGCCGACGCCGACGCCGACGACGTGTGCCGTCTCGTCGGGGGCGCGCTGGGCCACCTGCTGGAGGGGCTGCCCGCGCCGCCCGGGCACGGCGACGCAGACGAGTCGTTCACCGGTGAGACCCCGCGGTGACATGTGCCGGCCATGGTGCGGGGACACGGTCCGGGATACTCGCGGATCATCCGGACATCCGCGGGCCCCGCTGCAGCTCCCTGCGAGGTCAGGGCCGTAATCTGGTCCCATGACTCCTGCCCAGACGTTGACGCCCCGTGAAGCCTTCGAGGTGCTGCTGGTCGGCAACAAGCGATTCGTCGCTGGTTCGCCGGAGCACCCCAACCAGGACGCCGCCCGCCGGGCCGAGACCGCGCCGGCCCAGTACCCGTTCGCCGTGATGTTCGGCTGCTCGGACTCCCGGCTGGCCGCCGAGATCGTCTTCGACCGCGGGCTCGGCGATCTCTTCGTCGTACGGACCGCCGGGCACGTGGTCGGATCCGAAGTGCTGGGCAGCATCGAGTACGCGGTCAGCGTGCTCGGCAGCCCCTTGGTCGTGGTCCTCGGCCATGACGCCTGCGGCGCGGTCGCGGCCACCCGCGCGGCCGTCGAGGAGGGCACGGCCGTCGGCGGGTACGTGCGGGACGTGATCGAGAGGGTGACCCCCAGCGTGCTGGCCACCCGCGCCGCCGGCCACACCGAGGACGCGGACTTCATCACCGGGCACATCCGGCACACCGTCGATCTCCTGCTGGACCGCTCCAAGGTCCTGGCCGAGGCCGTCGCGGGCGGCCGGGCCGCCGTCGTGGGCCTGTCGTACCGGCTCGCCGACGGCACGGCCCAGCTGGTCACCGCCCGAGGCCTCGACCCGGAAACCGCCTCCGTCTCCTGACCTCCTGACCTCCTGACCCCTGCCCTCCTGGCCGCCGGCCCCTCTCCGCGGGTCGGCGGCCCACCCGTCGTGTCCACGGGCCCGACGGCCGACGGCGAGGGCTACCGCGCCGGTGGGCGGTGTTCCCGCTCGAAGGTCAGGAGCAGGTCGGCCGCGACGCTCACCGCGATCGTGGCGGGTTCCTTGCCGGTGATCCCGGTGATGCCGATCGGGGTCCTGATCCGGTCGATGGTGGCGGCGTCGTGGCCGCCCTCGGTGGCCAGACGATGCCGGAACCGCGTCCACTTGGCGGCCGAGCCGATCAGTCCGATCGAGCCGAGACCGGTGGTACGCAGGGCGGCGTCGCACAGCGCCGCGTCCTCGGCGTGATCGTGCGTCATGATCAGCACGTGGGTGCCGGGCGCCAGCTCGCCGAGCACCTCCTCCGGAAGCAGCGGTGTGTGGTGCACGTGGACCTGCGCCACCGCGTCCGCGAGCACACCGAGCCGTTCGTCGGTGAGCATGTCGGGGCGAGTGTCCACCAGGTGCAGGTCGAGGTCGTGGCGCGCCAGGATGCGGGCCAGCTCCAGCCCGACGTGTCCGACGCCGAAGACCGCCACCGCGGGGACCACCGGCAGCGGTTCGAGCAGGACGGTGACGGCGCCGCCGCAGCACTGCACACCGTGCCGGCCGGTCACCTTGTCGTTGAGGGCGAACTCCATGAGCTCCGGCTCCGCGTCGGGCGTGGCGATCAGTTCGCGGGCCCGGTCGATCGCGACCGCCTCGATGTTGCCGCCGCCGATCGAACCCCAGGTGTCGGTCCGTCCCACGACGAGTTTGGCGCCGGCCTTGCGGGGTGCGTGGCCGCGCACGGTCGCGACGGTCACGAGCACGCCGGACTCCCGGCGGGCTCGCAACCGCGCGACCGCGGACACCCAGGTCATGTCAGGCATTGCTGAGAGCGGTCGCGTGGGCCGGGGCCTCGCCGCCCTTGCCGCCACCGCGGGCCGCTTCGATCGCCCAGTACACGGCCTCCGGTGTCGCCGGGGAGGCCAGTTCCACGCTGACCCCGTCGGGCCCGAACGCCGCGGCGGCCTGCCGCAACGCCTCCCGGACCGAGAAGGCCAGCATGAGCGGGGGCTCCCCCACCGCCTTGGACCCGTACACCGCGCCCTCTTCGGTGGCGTTCTCGAGCAGCGTGACGTGGAACTCCTCGGGCATCTCCGAGAAGCTCGGCAGCTTGTACGTGCTCGCCGCCTGCGTCAGCAACCGGCCTCGGTGCGGTCCGTCGCCGGTGTCCCAGCGCATGTCCTCGAGCGTCAGCCAGCCCGCGCCCTGCACGAAACCGCCCTCGACCTGGCCGATGTCGATCATCGGGGAGAGGCTGTCGCCCACGTCGTGCACGATGTCCACCCGCCGGATGCGGTACGCGCCGGTGAAGCCGTCCACCTCCACCTCGGTCGCGGCGGCGCCGTGGGCGAAGTACTTGAACGGCGAGCCCCGGAAGGTCTTGGCGTCCCAGTGCAGGCCCTCGGTCCGGTAGAAGCCGGCCGCCGACAGCTGGACGCGCTGGAGGTACGCGGTGCGCACCAGGTCGTCCCAGGCCAGTTCCTTGTCGCTGCCGAGCGCCCGTGCGACGCCCTGGACGATGCGTACGTCCGAGGCGTTCGCCCCGAGCTGGGTGGCGGCCACCTGGAGCAGGCGCGCGCGCAGCTGCTCGCAGGCGTTCTTCACCGCCGCGCCGTTGAGGTCCGCCCCGGCGCTGGCGGCGGTGGCGGAGGTGTTGGGCACCTTGTCGGTACGGGTGGGGGCCAGCCGCACCTTGTGCAGCGGGATACCGAGCGAGGTCGCGGCGACCTGCAGCATCTTGGTGTGCAGGCCCTGGCCCATCTCGGTGCCGCCGTGGTTGATCAGGACGGAGCCGTCCTTGTAGATCAGTACCAGCGCGCCGCCCTGGTTGAAGGCGGTCAGGTTGAACGAGATGCCGAACTTCAGGCCGGTGATCGCGAGCGCCCGCTTGGTGTGCGGGTGCGCGGCGTTGAAGGCCGCGATCTCGCGTCGGCGGTCGTCGATGCCGGCGTTGTCCTTGACCTGCCGCCAGACGGCGGAGATCCGTTCGGGGTGGGTGACCGGCTGTCCGTACGGCGTCGTCTGGCCCTGGCCCGGCCGGTAGAAGTTGCGTTCGCGCAGCTCCGTCGGATCCAGGCCGAGCAGCGGCGCGCACCGGCCCATGATGTCCTCGATCACCAGCATGCCCTGGGGGCCGCCGAAGCCGCGGAAGGCGGTGTTGGAGACCTTGTTGGTCTTGGCGATGCGACCGGCGATGCGGGCGTTGGGGATCCAGTACGTGTTGTCGATGTGGCACAGCGCGCGGGCCACCACCGGCTCGGACAGGTCCAGGCTCCAGCCGCCGTCCGCGGTCAGGGTGGCGTCGAGGGCCTGGATGCGGCCGTCGGCGTCGAAGCCGATCCGCCACGTGGCGTGGAACCCGTGCCGCTTGCCGGACATGGTCAGGTCCTGGGTGCGGTTGAGCCGCAGCCGCACCGGGCGGCCGGTCAGCTTGGCGCCGAGTGCGGCGACGGCCGCGAAGCCGTGCGGCTGCATCTCCTTGCCGCCGAAGCCGCCGCCCATGCGCAGGCACTGCACGGTCACCTCGTGGCTGTGCAGGCCGAGGACGTGCGCGACGATCTCCTGCGTCTCGGACGGGTGCTGGGTGCTGCTCTGGACGAACATCTGCCCGGCCTCGTCCACATGGGCGAGCGCCGCGTGCGTCTCGAGGTAGAAGTGCTCCTGCTCGGAGAACTGGAACTCGCCGGTGAAGACGTGCGCGGAGTCGGCGAAGCCGGCGTCCACGTCGCCCGTCTCCATCATGGGCCGGGCGCCGTGGAAGCTGCCCGCCTCGATGGCATCCCGCAGCGTGACGATGGAGGGCAGTTCGTCGAGTTCCACCTCGACGGCCGCCGCACCGAGCCGGGCCGCCTCCAGGGTTTCGCCGAGCACCCAGGCCACGGCGTGGCCGTGGAACATGACCTCGTCGGGGAAGAGCGGTTCGTCGTGCTTCATTCCGGCGTCGTTGACGCCGGGCACGTCGGCACCGGTGAGGACGCGGACCACACCGGGCACGGCGAGTGCGGGCTCGGTGCGCAGCGCGGTGATCGTGCCGTGGGCCTTCATGACCTGGACCGGGTAGGCGTGCAGGACGTCCTTGGTGCGGTGGACCAGGTCGTCGGTGTAGAGCGCGGCGCCGGTGACGTGCAGGTGGGCGCTCTCGTGCGGCATCGACACGCCGACGGCGGGGTTTTCGGGACGCTCGGACAACTGGCTCATGACGACACCGCCTCGGTGGTTTGCGCGTACAGCTTCCGCAGGCTCTGGCCGAGCATCGCGGAGCGATAGCCGGCGCTGGCGCGGTGATCGTCCATCGGCGTGCCCTGGGCCCGCAGCACCTGGGCCGCGGCCTCGACGGTCTCCGCCGCCCACGGCTCGCCCTCCAGGGCCGCCTCGGTGGCGAGGGCGCGGATCGGGGTGGCGGCCACGCCGCCCAGGCCGATGCGTGCCCTGCGGACGACGCCGTCCTGGATGTCGAGCGCGAAGGCGACGGCCACGCTGGAGATGTCGTCGAAACGCCGCTTGGCGATCTTGTGGAAGGCGACGACCGGCGACAGCGGCAGCGGGACGCGTACCGCGCGGATCAGCTCATCGGGACGGCGCACGCTCTGCCGGTAGCCGGTGAAGTAGTCGGAGAGGGGGACCTCGCGCTCTCCGTCGGCGTCGGCGAGCACCACCGACGCGTCCAGCGCCAGCAGCACCGGCGGGCTGTCGCCGATCGGGGAGCCGGTACCCAGGTTGCCGCCGAGGGTCGCGCTGTTCCGGATGAGCCGGGAGGCGAACTGCGGGAACAGTTCCGCCAGCAGCGGCACGCTGCCGTCGAGGCGGCGTTCGATCTCGGTGAGCGTCAGCGCCGCCCCGATCTCGATGTGGCCGGCTTCGACGCGCAGCTGCCGCAGATCGGGCAGCCGGTCGACGGCGACCACGCAACTCGCCCGGCGGGAGCGGATGTTCACCTCCACGCCCCAGTCGGTGGATCCCGCCACCACCACCGCGTCGGGCCGCTCGCGCAGCAGCCGCAGCGCTTCGGCCAGGGTGCCGGGCCGCAGGAAGGTGCTGTCGCCCTGGGTGTACGCGGTGGCGACCGGTGCGGGCGGGGACTGCTCGCGGCGCTGGGCCAGCGGGTCGTCCTCGGCGGGCGCGCCGACGGCGAACGCGGCGTCGCGGATCGGGCGGTAACCGGTGCAGCGGCACAGGTTTCCGCTCAGCGCGTGCAGGTCGAAGCCGTTCGGCCCGTGCTCGGGGTCGGTGTCGGTATGGGTGCCGGTGTCGCCGCCGGCCGGTTCCGCGTGTGCGCAGCGGCCGGGCCGGTAGTACTCGGCGGCCATGCTGCAGATGAAGCCCGGTGTGCAGTAACCGCACTGGGAGCCGCCGCGGACCGCCATCTCCTCCTGCACCGGGTGCAGCACGGCGGGCTCGCCGGCTTCGCCGGGGGTGGCGAGACCCTCGGAGGTGACGATCTCCTGACCGTCGAGGGCCGCGACCGGGACGAGGCAGGCGTTGACCGCCACCCAGTCGGTGGGCTTGTCCGTCCCGGGGCGGGCCACAAGGACGGAACACGCGCCGCATTCACCCTCGGCGCAGCCCTCCTTCGTGCCGGTGAGGCCGCGCTCGCGCAGGAAATCCAGCACCGTGGTGTGGGGTGCTGCCGGGGAAATCGGTGCTTCTTTCCCATTGACCGTGATCCGCGCCGCTACCATGGCACGTCCTCATTTCCGGGCGCGGTCGATCTGATGGTCCAAGTCGCCATGTGAAAGCCTTCTATTTCGGTGGCGCAGCTCAAGAACCCGCGCAAACCGGCACGTAACGACGTGCCGCAGGCGGTGAAGGAAACCAAAAGGATGGCAAGATACCGGGCCCGCGTGGGGGCAGACCGGAAAAGGGCTGCTTAGCAGCCGTGTGCTACGCGACCCGGAACCCAGGCGGCCTGCTGGACGAGGCGATGCAGGTCGGAGAAGATGGACATCCGACTTCGCCTCCTTTCCAGCGCTCACGGGTCGGTGCGCTGAAATTACGTCCCCGCACGTCCATCGGTCAAGCTCCGGGGGGGACCTACGGACCTGACAGGCCGTCAGCGATGCGGCCGGTCCCCGCCTCCCGCTCTACCCCAGCAGTACCGGCAGGCCGACGGCGGCCGCGGCTACCGATACGGCGAGGAGCACCAGGGGCCCGACGATCCCCAGGTCCTCCCGGAACCTTCGGGGTTTGCGGGGTCGTAGACCACGCCGATCGTGGCCGGGGCGTGGTACTCGTGCACGCGACCGTGCGTCTCGCCCTCGACCTCGGTCCCGTCCGGGGCGGTGAAGCGGACGATCGGGTAGTGGTGCACGTCGCCGTCACCGTCCTCGTGCTCCCGCACACCGACGACGTCCGCCTCGACGCGTACACCTCGGCGCATCAGGCGGACGTCCCCGTGCATCCACGCGACCCCGCCCGCGCACCCGGCCACGCCGAGGACCAAGAGCAGCCATCCCGCGAGCAGGTCCCCCACGGCCTCATCGTAGGCCGTGGGCGAGCCGGTCCCCAGGGGCCGGAGAGTCCGCGAGATCTCCGCCGACCGCGGCGTCGTGTCCGGTGCTTCGGTACTCCGCGGTCAGCAGCTCCTCGATCGTGCCGAGTTCCGGGCTCCGCGGATCGCAGCCCGCCATTCGGTGGTACAGCCGATGCCAGGCGGCTTCGTCCGTGACCGGCAGGTGCGTACGGACCAGGGCCTTGAGCTGCGCCACCGCTTCGCCGATCTGCGGCGGGGCGTCCGGTCGGCATCGGGCGTCGCCGAGGTGGCGCAGGACGCACGGGCCCCGGCCCACCCGCCGCAGCAGGTCCTCGGGGGTGACGAGCCCCTGGGTGAGCAACTCCTCGAGGGGGCCCGTCTCCTTCTCCTGATCGCTGCTGTAGCCCAGTCCGGCCCACAGCGTGCTCCCGTCCGCGAGCCAGGTCGCGGCGTAGGAGCGGTGCCTGCGGTAGTCGCCGCGTATCGCGTCGATGTGGCGGGCCGCCACGTCGGGCGGTGTGCCGGGGCGGTTCACCATCTGTGGCCAGTACCGGAACGGCTCGCGGGCGTGCTCCGCCTCCAGATAATCCCAGTCGGGGTTCGCGAGGAGCTCCATCAGCCGGTCCGCGGCGCGCGCGCCGGCCCGCGGGCCGAGGCGGCGCAGGCGCGAGGCGAGCTTCGGCGTGGTCAGCTCCTTGTCCGCCCGGGCGCGGAGGGCCGCGAGCGGGTCGGCGGTGGCCAGCGCCTTCTCGCAGATGCGGGTGACCGCCGGGCCCACGAGTCCGGTGGCGAGCAGGGCCGACAACCGGGCCGGTCCCCCGTGCCGCAGCAGGTTGAGGCAGCCTGTCAGCTGCTCCGGCATCTTGAACGACTCCCGGTGCGTGCTGGCGAACGCCGCCTCGACGAGTTCCGGCTCGATGGCGTGGAGGCAGTCGGGGAGCGCGCCCCACGGGATGCGGTCGACGTACGGTGCGAGCGGCACCGCCGGGTCGGTGAGGGCCTGGCGGCGCTCCTCGGCGCAGACGTAGAAGTGATTGTCCAGGACGGCGAGGTGGATCTCCGGATCGCCCTGCTCCAGGAGCCGTAGCGCGGTGCCCCGGGTCAGGTCGATTCCGCGGGCGATCACCAGCAGGGCTTCACGGTCACGGCTGCGCAGGAGGTGCTCGAGGACTGCCCTGGGCGTGCCGTGGCGGAGGGCGACGACGTACTGCGCCAGCAACTTGCCCGCGCCGGGCGGCAGTTCGGGCATCAGGGCGTCCAGGACGTCGGCGTCGCACCGCAGCAGTACCTCGCCCGTCGGCCACCACCACTGGCCGTGGAACAGCCGGTCCTCGATCGCGCGGCCCGTGGGCGGGCGGTCGGGCAGCAGGCGGGCGGGGTCGACCGCCTCCGTGTCCTGGGACCGCTGTGCCAGGGCGGGCCAGCTGAGCCGGGTGTCGGGGCCTGCGCCGCCGGGCCGGCACAGGGCGTCGACGGTGGTGAGCAGCTTGAGCCAGGCGGCCGGCTCGGCTCCCAGAGTGGTCGTCAGGTACCTCCGCACCTCCCGCTCGAAGGCGCGGCGGGCCCGGCTGAGGTGGGACTCCATGGGGACCGGCATCGTCCAGCGCGCCGGGTACGCCTCGACGACGTCGCCCGCCGTGAGCGTCCCGGCCTCGTACGCCGTCGCCAGCCGGTGATCGAGGGCGGAGCGGCGGCCGGCGGCGAGCGGGAATTCCGCCACGTCACGCCGCAAGCGCTCGAGCGCCTCGCGCCCGTCGGCCGGAGGCGTCGGCTGGAGCACCTGCGCGTCCGCCGGCAGGTCGCAGCGGCGCCATGCCTCGGCCAGCCACTCGGGGCGGCCCACCGACCGGGGGTACCTGTTGCGAGGCGTACCCCCCAGACGGCGCACCACCTCGGCATCAGCGGGCAGCGGAGGGGCGACGCCCCCGTTCTCTTCGGCGGCCAGGCGACGCAGGAGGTCGATGGCGGCCACCGCCGCCCGGTGGACCTCCACGTACCGTGCGTCGTACGGACGGTTGCCCATGATGTGTCTCCCCCGATGGTTGTTCTCCGATCAAGAACAGTGGACCACGGAGGTCTGACAATGGGGTGGGACGGCGGGACCCGAGGGACAGGGCCAGGTGCTCCGAGCGCGCCGACTCCCAGGGCGCCCCCCACTGAATTCGGTGGCGTGAGGCTCGGCGGCCTGTGTAGGGTCGGCGTCGCGACCGCGCCTGACGATGCGCTCGGCTGCGGCTACTTCTTTCGACAACCAAGTGACGCCGCCGCCCCTTTGATCTCGCCAGGCGCGGGCGTCTTCGCCCCGGCGGTCTCGCGGCCGGGGCCGTACCATTCGTTGAATCCGGGGGGATTCGCTGCCTCGTTACACCCGACGCGTCTCGAAGATGTGGTCCGAGATGCTCGTGGCGCCGCATGTCGCGGCGGCCGCTCGCGCCATGCCCGCCCCGACACCGCGCCTCCCCAGGCTCGCCGCGCCGGAGTTCCGCACGTACCCGGGCGGTCCGGCCTTCGTCCGGGAGCCCCGCGAGGAGCTGTTCCTCCTCGCCGTGGGCAACTTCGTGTCCCAGGAGACCTTTTACGAAGGCGGCCGGGAGCGGGACGACCGGTACGTCCGGCTCGTCCGCCAACTCGCCGTCGAGGACCCGGTGTGGACCGCCGGTCTGCTGCGCTGGCTGCGCGGCGAGGGCAACATGCGTACCGCGTCCCTGGTGGGCGCCGCCGCGTACGTACGGGCCCGGCTCGAAGCCGGGGCCACCGAGGGTCCGTCCAACCGGTCAGTGATCGACTCGGTGCTCCAGCGCGCCGACGAGCCCGGCGAGTTGCTCGCCCACTGGTTCACGGCGTACGGGCGGAACGTGCCGCAGCCGGTGAAGCGGGGCGTCGCCGACGCCGTACGCCGGCTGTACACCTCGCGGTCCCTGCTCAAGTACGACACCGCGGGCAGGTGGTTCCGCTTCGGCGACGTGCTCAACCTGGTGCACGCCTCCCCGGACCCGGGCAAGCCCTGGCAGGGCGCGCTCTTCCGGTACGCCCTGGACCGCCGCCACCACCCGGAGCGAGCGGTGCCGCCGGCCTCCGACCACCTGCTGACCGCGCACCGGGTGCTGATGGAGATGCCGGTGGAGGAGCGCCGGGCGGTGGTGACCGGGCCGGGCGGCGCCGAGCGGCTGGCCGAGGCGGGCATGACGTGGGAGGCCCTGGCGGGCTGGCTCCACGGGCCGATGGACGCCGCCGCCTGGGAGGCCGTGATCCCCGCGATGGGCCCGATGGCGCTCCTGCGCAACCTGCGCAACTTCGACGAGGCGGGGGTCTCGGACGAGGTCGCGGCGCAGGTCGCCGCGCGGCTCTCGGACCCCGCCGAGGTCGCCCGGTCCCGGCAGTTCCCCTTCCGCTACCTCGCCGCCCACCAGCACGCGCCGTCACCGCGCTGGGCGGACGCGCTGGAACGGGCGCTGGGCCACTCGCTGGCCAACGTGCCGTCCCTGCCCGGCCGGACGCTGATCCTGGTGGACCGGTCCGACTCCATGTTCTGGGACACCGTCTCCGAGCGGTCCACGCTGACCCGGGCGGACGCGGCGGCCGTGTTCGGCACCGCGCTGGCGATGCGGGCCGAGCGGGCGGATCTGGTGGAGTTCGGCTGGGGCAGCGCGGCGGTGCCGTTCGAGCGCGGTGAGCCGGTGCTGGACGTGATGAAACGGTTCCGCAGTATGGGGGGCACCTACACCGCGAAGGCGTTGCGGAAGCACTACCGGGAGCACGACCGGGTCCTGATCGTCACCGACGAGCAGACCGCCGGCTACGACCCGGGCGGACCGGCCGAACCCGTCCCGGCGGACATCCCGGTCTACACGTGGAACCTGGCCGGCTACCGGCCCGCCCACGGACTCAGGGGCCCGCGCCGCCACACCTTCGGCGGCCTCACGGACGCCGCGTTCCGGATGGTGGGCCTCATCGAGGCGGGCCGCGAGGCCGCTTGGCCGTGGACCGCCGACCCGGCTTGACGCGGGCCTGGAGCGGGCCTGATCCGCGCTCGCGGGCGCGGGCGCCGGGGGCGTACCGCCGATCGGGCGAGAGCCGCCGGGCGGGCGTCCTCACCGCTCATGGCGTTCCGGGAAGGCCCGGTTCGCGTGCCTAGGGTGACCGGTATGACCGGTACGTCCTCTCGGATCGCGCGCAGCTCCCCCCGTAACCGGCGACGACGCCTCGGCTACCCGGCGGCCGCCGCCGTCTTCGCCATCGGCATGGCGGGGACGACCCTGCCCACGCCCCTCTACGGGCTGTACCGCAGGGAACTGGGCTTCTCCGAGCTGATGGTGACGGTCGTCTTCGCCGTCTACGCGGTGGGCGTGATCGCCACCCTCCTGCTCGCCGGCAATTACTCCGACCGGGCCGGGCGCCGCCCCGTCCTGCTGTACGCCCTGGGGCTCGCCGCGGCGAGCGCCGTGTGCTTCCTGCTCGAAGGCGGGTTGCCGCTGCTCTTCGCCGGCCGCCTGCTGTCCGGGTTCTCGGCCGGGCTGCTGAGCGGTGTCGGCACGGTGACCGTCATGGAGCTGGCCGCGGCGGGGCGGAAGTCCCGCGCCGGGTTCGCCGCGACGGCCGCGAACATGGGCGGCCTCGGCTGCGGCCCCCTGCTGGCCGGGCTGCTGGCCGAGTACGCCCCGCTGCCGCTCCGGCTGCCGTTCGCCGCCCATCTGGTGCTGGTGGCGGTCGCCTGCGTCCTCGTGCTGCTGCTGCCGGAGACGGTGGCCGATCCACACCTCCGGACGCGCCTGCGGCCCCAGGGACTGCACGTACCGCCCGAGACGCGCGGGGTGTTCGTGCCGTCGGCGCTCGCCGCGTTCGCGGGCTTCTCGCTCCTCGGTCTGTTCACGGCGGTCGCGCCGAGCTTCGTGGCGCAGACCCTGGGCGTGACCAACCTGGCCGTCGCGGGTCTGGTGGTGTTCACCGTGTTCCTCTCCTCGACCGTGGGACAGTCCCTGACGGGCCGGCTCACCCTGGCCACCGCCGCACCGCTCGGCTGCCTGGTGCTCGTGGTGGGGCTGCTCCTCGTCGGCGCGTCCCTGTGGGTGAAGGCCATGCCGCTGCTGGTGGCGGGCGCGGTCTGCGGCGGGTTCGGGCAGGGGCTCGCGTTCCGGGCGGCGGTGACCGCGGTCGGGAACGCCGCGCCCGCCGAGCGGCGGGCCGGCACGATCTCGTCGTTCTTCGTCGTGGCGTACGCCGGGATCTCGCTGCCCGTGGTGGGCGTGGGGGCGCTGACGATGTGGCGGGGGCTCGAGCAGGCCGGACTGATCTTCACCGCGTGCGTGACGGTGCTGGTCGCCGTCGTCGGACTGCACCTGGCGCGGCACCCGGCCGGGCCCCGCCGCGTGGACTCCACGCGGTGAGGCGGCGTCGTGAAGCGGCCGCGGCACAGCGTCGTACGGCGCGACGCCGGCGTACCGCGTGGGGTGTCTCCCTCGCCGTGTGTCTCGCGCTACTGCCGGTGGCGGCGTGGGCGTCGGCACGGACGGCCCGCCCGGCCGACCGGGCGCGGGACCACGAGGCGCCTTCGGCCCCGGCGCCCCGGGCGGAGGTCGTGGCCCTGGTGGCGGGTCAGGGGGACGGGGACGTCAACCGGACCCGCGACCGGTTCGCCGTGCACGCCACCGACCTGGGCGTGCTGTGGCGGGACAGCCGCGGCCGGGTGGCGGTCGCCTTCGGCGACACCTACGGAGAGGGCTGGGGAGGCAAGGGCGCCGGGCCCGCCACCGCGGACTGGCGCTTCAACACGCTGGCGCACTCCACCGACGGCCGGCTGGACGACGGCATGTACCTCGACTCCATGGTGACCGACCGGCCCGGACACGCGGCCCCATTCCTGCCCGGTGACCCCGCCGTCGGCGAGGTCACCGTCATCCCCACGGCCGGTGTCAGCGCGCTGGGCCGGGACTACGTGCACTACATGTCCGTACGGTCCTGGGGGCCGCCCGGCAGGTGGGTGACGCACCACGCGGGCATGGCATGGTCCGACGACGGCGGCCGTACCTGGACCAGACCCTCCACGGCGCGGTGGGACAACGCGGGCGGCACCAGCGCCTTCCAGATGGGGGCGCTGGTCCCGTCGGGCGAGCACGTCTACCTCTTCGGCACCCCCAACGGCCGGTTCGACGACGCCCATCTGGCCAGGACCACGGCGGCGGGCCTGCTGGAGCCGGCGGCGTACGAGTACTGGACCGCCGCCGGCTGGCGGGTGGGCGCGCAGGCCGACGCCGTACCGGTCATGCGGGGTCCCGTGGGTGAGCTGTCGGTGCAGTACAACACGCATCTGGGCCAGTGGCTGGCGCTCCACCTGGACGAGTCCCGTGCCGCGATCGTGGCGCGCACCGCCCCGCAGCCGACGGGGCCCTGGAGCGAGGGGCGGGTGGTCGTCGACGGCCGGGACCACCCGGGCCTCTACGGCGGGTTCCTCCACCCGGCGACCACCGGGGCGGAGGTGTACTTCACGATGTCCCGCTGGGATCCCTATCACGTGCTGCTGATGCGCCTGCCCGTGGACGGGCTCGCCTGACGGGACCGATGTGCGCGTGGAGCCGCCGCGTGTGGTCCACGTACCGGGCGGCCCCGGTGAGGCGGACCCTCGCCACCAGGCGGGGGTCGGAGCTGGAGGCGGCCAGGCGCAGCTCCAGCTCGCCCGGCTCGACGACGCGCCGTCCGTCGCGGCCGGTGAAGGAGGCCAGGTCGGCCGGGACCGTCACCTCGAGCCGGCGCGACTCCCCCGGGCGCAGCGGTACGCGCGCGTACCCGATGAGGCGCTGCACCGGCTGGACGACCGATGCGACCGGGTCGTGCAGATACAGCTGGACGACCTCGGTGCCCTCGCGCTCGCCCGTGTTGCGGACCGTGAAGGCGAGCGCGAACTCACCGTCCGTCCCGGTCTCCTCGTTCACGACCGTGAGGCCGCTCCAGGAGAAGGCGGTGTACGACAGGCCGTGGCCGAAGGCGAAGGCGGCGGTCGGGTCGATGCTGGACACCTCGGTGGCCTGGGCCAGGCGGGCGGCGAGGTAGGTGGAGGGCTGGGCGCCGGGTGTGCGGGGGACGCTGACGGGCAGTCGGCCCGACGGGTTGGTCCGGCCGCTGAGCACGCCCGCCAGCGCTGTCGCACCGGCCGCGCCGGGGAAGAAGGTCTGCACGATCGCGGCCGATTCCGCCACGGCGCGGCCCAGCGCGTACGGCCGTCCGGCCAGCAGCGTGGTGATGACCGGCGTACCGGTGTCGAGGAGGGCGTTGAGGAGGGCCTGCTGTACGCCGGGCAGGGCGAGCGAGTCGGCGTCGCAGCCCTCGCCGCTGGTGCCGCGGCCGAAGAGCCCGGCGCGGTCGCCGAGCGCCGCGACGACGACGTCGGCGTCCCGGGCGAGGCGTACGGCCTCGGCGATGCCGGAGGTGTCGTCGCCGTCGACGTCCGCGCCGCGGGCGGTGACGATCCGTGCGGCGGGGAACTCGCGCTCCAACGCCTCGCGCAGGGTGGGCAGCTCGAGCCCGGCCGGGGTGCCGGGGTGCTGCGTACCGACGTGGACGGGGAAGGAGTAGCAGCCGAGGACGGCCGTCGGCTCGTCGGCGTTGGGGCCCACGAGGGCGATGGTGCGCGGCCGGGACGGGGACGGGGTCAGCGGCGACGGGGACGGGGTCAGCGGCAGGGTGCCGTCGTTGGCGAGGAGGACGATCGCCTGGTCGGCGATCCGTGCCGCCAGCTCCCGGTTGGCGGGCGAGTCGAGGTCGACCGTGCCGCGCAGTGCGGCCGGGTCGTCGAGGTCGGCGCCCTCCAGCGCGGGTGGGACGGGGCTCCAGTCGGCGTCGAGCAGCCCGAGTTGCGCCTTCTGGGTGAGCACTCGGCGCACGGCCCGGTCGATCAGCTCCTCGGGCACCCGTCCGGTGGTGACGGCGTCGCGGAGGGGTGCGCCGAAGGTCTTCACGGTGGGCAGTTCGACGTCGACACCGGCGCGCAGGGCGGTGGCCGCCGCGTCGGCCCAGCCGCCGGCGACCCCGTGGAGGGTCTTGAGGAAGGCGATGCCGAAGTAGTCGGCGACGACGGTGCCGCCGAAGCCCCAGGTGTCGCGCAGCAGCCCGGTGAGCAGCGCTTCGTCGGCCGCGGAGGGGACGCCGTCGGTGTCGGTGTAGGCGTGCATGACCGAGCGCGCCCCGCTCTCCCGTACGGCCATCTCGAACGGTGGGAGGACGACGTCGGCGCGCTCGCGCGGGCCCATGGCGACGGGCGCGAGGTTGCGTCCGGCGCGCGAGGCGGAGTAGCCGGCGAAGTGCTTGAGGGTGGCGACGATCCCGGCGGACTCCAGGCCCTGGACGTACGCGGTGGCGAGGGTGCCGACGAGGTACGGGTCCTCGCCGATGGTCTCCTCGACGCGGCCCCAGCGGGCGTCCCGTACGACGTCGAGGACGGGGGCGAGGCCTTGGTGAACGCCGACGGAGCGCATGTCGGCGCCGATGGCCGCGGCCATGCGCCGGATCAGGCCCGGGTCGAAGGTGGCCCCCCAGGACAGGGGGACGGGGTAGGCGGTGGCCTTCCAGGCGGCGAATCCGGCGAGGCACTCCTCGTGGGCGAGGGCGGGGATGCCGAAGCGGTTCGCGGAGGCGATGCGCTGCTGGGTGCGCATCAGGGAGAGGGCGCCGAGGGCGGGGTCGACGGGGGCGGTCCCGAAGGGGCGGGTGAGCTGTCCGAGACCGGCGGGCAGGAGGGCGTCGAGGTCGGCGGGCTCCTCCATGTCGTGCTGGTGGGGGGCGACTTCGCCGCCCTGGTCCGAGGCCCCGACCCATATCCCGTAGAGCTGGGCGGTCTTCTCCTCGAGGGTCATCGCGGAGATGAGGGCGGAGACGCGGGTGTCGATGTCCTGGGCCGGGCCGGACGGGGCGCGGGTGTCGATGTCCTGGGCCGGGACGGACGGGGCGGGGGCCGCGGACGGTGGCTGGGCTTCGGCCGTGTCGGCCGGGTTGGTGGTCACTTTCCTCCCACACCCATCAGGCCCTGGACCAGGGCACGACGGGCGAACAGGTAGACGAGCAGGACGGGCAGCATGGACAGGACCACGGCGGCCAGCAGTCCGGGGATGTCGACGCCGTGCTCGGTCTGGAAGTCGTACAGACCGAGCGTGATCAGCTTGGTGGAGTCGGACTGGGTCAGGACGAGCGGGAACAGGAAGCCGTTCCACGCCTGGAGGGCGGAGAACACCACGATCGTGGACAGGCCGCCCTTGGAGAGGGGCAGCACGAGCCGGAAGAACATCCGGCGGGGCGAGGCGCCGTCCACGGCCATGGCCTCGTACAGCTCGGGCGGGATGTCCCGCATGGCACCGCTCAGGACGAGCGCGGAGACCGGCAGGCAGAACGCCGCGGTGGGCAGGACGACGCCGATGAGGTTGTCGTACAGACCGGCCTGGCTGATGAGGTAGAACATCGGGACGATCACGGCCTGGGCCGGGATGGCCAGGCCGAGCAGGAAGAGCCGGAAGGCGCCGGAGGTGATCCGGCCGCCGCCGCGCACGATCGCGTACGCCAGCGGCGGCACGAGCAGCAGCACCAGGCCGACCACGGCGGCGGTGACGAGGAGCGTGTTGAGGAAGTACTGCCCGAAGCCGCCGGTGAGGGCGCTGCGGTAGTTGTCGAGGGTGAGGGCCTCGGGGAGGGCCAGGGGGCCGTTGCGGGCGTAGTCGGAGCGGGTGCGGACCGTGGCCGTGAGCATCACGTACAGCGGGAGTCCGACGAGCGCGAGCCACAGCAGGGAGCCGACGCCCGCGAGGTAATGGGGTCGTGGCTTCATCAGAGGCCCTCCGTGGAGCTGCGCATCCTGTCGTAGCCGGAAGCCCGCACCACGACCAGCGAGACGACGGTCGCCGCGGCGACGAGGACCAGGGCGACGGCCGATCCGGCGCCGAAGTCGAAGCCCTTGAACGCCTTTTGGTACATGTAGTAGGCGCTGATGGTGGTGTCGGTGCCGGGGCCACCCTGGGTCAGGATGAGGACGGTCTCGAAGGTGGTGAGCCCGCCGACGACCATGAGGACCACCGAGGTGATCATCGCGTTGCGCAGCTGGGGCAGGGTGATGTGGAAGAACCGGCGGTAGCGCCCTGCGCCGTCGATGAGCGCGGCCTGGTAGAGGACGGGCGGGATGGCCCGGGCGGCGCCCTGGTAGATCAGCGTGTGGAACGGCGTGAACTGCCAGGTGGAGACGAACGCCAGGACGCCGATGGCGGTGGCCTGCCCTCCGAAGAGGTTGCCGTCGCCGAAGAGCCAGGTGGCCCGGGAGTGCACGCCGAAGTTCGGGTCGAGCACCGCGCGCCACAGCACCGAGACGGCGGTGGTGGAGAGCAGCAGCGGGACGAAGTAGATGGCCGACAGTACCCCGCGGTTGCGCTGGTGTCCCGCGGCCCAGACACCGAGCAGGATGCTCAGCGGGGTCTGGACCGCCACGCCGAGCGCGGTGAGCAGGAGGCTGAGCCAGATGCTCTCGATCATGACGGGGTCGCGGAAGACCCTGGTCCAGTTCGCCGTGCCGGCGAACTCGGGTGGTCCGAGGCCGTTCCAGGTCGTGAAGGACAGGACGGCGACCATGAGGAGCGGGACGAGCGCGAAGAGGGCGAAGAACACGGTGGCGGGGAGCGCCCAGCCGAAGCCGGGGCGGCCCATCCGGGTCGTCTGGGGCCGTGGGGTCATGTCGGTTCGGGGTCAGACCGTCGGGAGGGCCTGCATGGCCTTGATGAAGCCGTCCGCGTCGGTCCGGCCGTTGAGGAAGCTCTGCACGGCCTGGTGGATGGGCGTGATGGCGGCCGGCGGGTAGGCCTGGTCCCAGGACAGCTGGAACGAGGGTGCCTTTTTGACCAGGTCGAACTGGTAGCGGGAGTACGCCGGGTTGGCGGCGGTGCCGAGGAACTTCTCCGTGTTGGTCGTGGTGGGCAGGTTGCCGACGGCGAGCTGCTCCTTGACGAAGGTGTCGGAGTACATCAGCTTCAGGAACTCCGCTATGGCCTCGGGGTGCTTGGTCTTCTTCAGCACCGAGTAGAAGTTGTTGGTGTTGCCGACGAGGTTGGCCTGGTCGCCCTTGCCGCCCGGGACGGCGGGGAAGGCGGTGTAGCCGAGGTGCTTCTCGGCGAACTTCTCGTCGGCGTCCTGGTGGGTCGCGTACGCCCACGAGCCCATCAGCTCGAAGCCCGCCTTGCCGCTCGCCAGGAGGGCGGGGGAGCCTCCGTCGGTGAACTTCACCGAGTCGACGTTGGAGCCGAAGGCGCCGGCCTCGACGAGCTCCTGGAGCATGCGCAGGGCCCTCCTGCTGTCGGCGCTCTCCCAGACGCTCTTGTCGCCGTCCAGCGCCTTCTGGAAGAGCTCGGGGCCCGCGACGCGGTCGTAGAGGTACTCGAACCACATGAGGGTCGGCCACTTGTCGCCGCCGCCAAGCGCGATGGGCGTGACGCCCCGCTCCTTCAGGGTCTTCACCGCGGCGAGCAGCTCGTCCCAGGTGCGGGGCGGCGCGATGCCTGCGTCGGCCAGCACCTGCTTGTTGTGGAACAGCAGGACCGGCTGCGTGCCGCGCATGGGGATGCCGTACGGCGTGCCGTCGACGACGGCGGTGTTGAAGACGGACGGCAGGAACCGGGACAGCAGCTGCGGGTCGTTCTTGGTGAACTCGTCCAGGGGCAGCAGCAGGTCTGCCTTGACGTACGGTGCGATGCTGCCGCCGCCCCAGTTGAAGAAGACGTCCGGGGCCTGCGGAGTGCTGATGACGGTCTGCAGCTTCTGCTGGTAGTCGGCGCCCGGGATGGTGTCCAGGACGGCCTTGACCTTCGACGTCTTGTTGAACTCGTCGACCAGCCGCTTCTCGACCTTGTTGGTGGCGTCTCCGTAGACCAGGACGTGGAACTCGCCCTCGCCGGACGAGGCCTCGCCGGCGCCGCCCCCGCAGGCCGCGAGGCTCAGGGCCATGGCCAGGGTCACGCCGGCCGCGAGCATACGGGGGGAGCGCGCACGTGTCTTCATCGCCTAGCCTCTCGAAAGTTTCCGGCGTATGAGCGAAAGTCGCTGCGAGCCTGGACAGTAGGTCAACCTCCCGCAGCCGTCAACGGGGTACGAGCGGACGACTGGACGGACGACCGGGACGACCGGGCGGCCGGGCGGCCGGACCACGGCCGTCGGGAGGTGCCCTATCCTTCGGGCATGCGTGATGACGACGGTGCGGACGGCCGGGTGACCCTGGCGGAGGTGGCCGAGCAGGCCGGTGTCTCCCTCTCGACGGTTTCGAAAGTCCTCAACGGCCGATCGGACGTCTCCCTCGCGACCCGCACCAAGGTCGAGCGGCTCCTGGTCACCCACGGCTACCGGCGCCGCGCGCAGGGCACGCCCCACGCACCGCTGATCGAGCTGGTCTTCCACGAGCTGGAGAGCGTCTGGGCGATGGAGCTCATCCGCGGGGTCGAGAACGTCGCGAAGCAGCACAACGCCGGAGTCGTCCTCACGGAGAGCGGCACCCGCCACTCCCCCGGGCCCGACTGGGTCGAGGGGGTCCTGCGGCGCCGCCCGCTCGGCGTCGTGCTCGTCTTCTCGACCCTGCCCGACGCCGTCAAGAAGCAGCTCAGGTCCCGTGCCATCCCGTTCGTCATCATCGATCCGGCCGGCGATCCCGAGCCGGACGTGCCCTCCGTCGGCTCCGCCAACTGGTCGGGCGGCATGGCCGCGACCCGCCACCTCATCGACCAGGGGCACGAGCGCATCGCCATCATCACCGGGCCCGAGGACATGATGTGCTCGCTCGCGCGGCTCGACGGCTTCCGCTCCGCCATGACGGTGGCCGGCCTGGCGGTGGACCCGCGCCACGTGCGGTTCGGCGACTTCCACGTCCAAGGCGGCTTCTCGCACGCCATGGAGTTGCTCGACGGGCCGGACCGGCCCACCGCGATCTTCGCCGGCAGCGATCTCCAGGCGCTGGGGGTGCTGGAGGCGGCACGCCTGAAGGGCCTGAGCGTCCCGGGGGACCTGTCGGTCGTCGGGTACGACGACGTCCCGCTCGCCCAGTGGTCGAGCCCGGCCCTGACGACGGTCCATCAGCCGCTGCGGCAGATGGCCGAGGAGGCGGCCCAGATGCTGCTGCGTCCGCGCGATCCCGGGAAGGCCGCGCTGCGCATGGAGCTGGCCACGAAGCTGGTGGTGCGCAAGAGCACCGCGCCGCCGTTCCCGCGAGGGACCTCGGCCTGAGGCGAGGCACTCTCGTCCCGGCGGTTGACCGCCCGGAGCGGCGGCCGTATGGTCTGGCCAACCTTCGGAAGAAGTTCCGAAAGTTTCGAAGCGGTCATCCTGACAGGACTGACAGGAACACTGCTTCGAAACAGGGAGTGCATGCCGACGCACGCGCCATTCGGCGGGGCGCCCTGCCCGGCATGTCTGTCGACGAACGGCAGCCGACCCATCAGCCGTCCGGACGCTCCTCAGGTCGTCCGGCACCGCCAGAAGAGGACCACGACATGGTCATGCGTACCTCCGTGAGCCCCGAACCCGCCTCGACCCCCTTATCCGCACCCGTATCCGTATCCGCGCCGGCGCCCGCACGCCCGGGCCGGCGCTTCCGGGCGCGTCGCTTACTCACCGCCGGTACGGCCTTCCTGCTCGCCGCGGCAGGCGTGACCGCCCTGTCCGGCACGGCCGAGGCCGCGAGCACCCTCGCGTCGGCGGCGTCCGCCAAGGGCCGCTACTTCGGGACCGCCGTGTCGGCGCAGTACCTGGGAGAAGCGCCGTACGTCTCCACGCTCAACACCGAGTTCAACTCGGTCACGCCCGAGAACGAGATGAAGTGGGACGCCCTGGAGGGCACCCGCAACTCGTTCACGTTCACCTCGGCCGACCGGATCGTCAACCACGCCCTGGGCAGGGGCATGACGGTCCGCGGCCACACCCTGGTGTGGCACTCGCAGCTGCCCGGCTGGGTCGGCGGTCTGGGCACCGCCGACCTGCGGTCGGCGATGAACAACCACATCACCCGCGTCATGCAGCACTACAAGGGCAAGGTCGTCGCCTGGGACGTGGTCAACGAGGCGTTCCAGGACGGCAGCAGCGGCGCCCGGCGGAGCTCGCCCTTCCAGGACAAGCTCGGCAACGGGTACATCGAGGAGGCGTTCCGCACCGCCCGTGCCGCCGACCCCGGCGCCAAGCTCTGCTACAACGACTACAACACCGACGGCGTCAACGCGAAGAGCAACGCGGTCTACGCCATGGTCAGGGACTTCAAGGCGCGTGGCGTACCGATCGACTGCGTGGGCTTCCAGTCGCACTTCAACAGCGCGTCGCCGGTGCCCGCCGACTACCAGGCCAACCTCCAGCGCTTCGCAGACCTCGGCGTCGACGTCCAGATCACGGAGCTCGACATCGAGGGTTCGGGTACCGCCCAGGCCACGAGTTACGGCACCGTCGTCAAGGCGTGCCTGGCCGTCTCGCGCTGCACCGGCATCACCGTCTGGGGCGTCACCGACAAGTACTCCTGGCGCAGCAGCGGCACGCCGCTGCTCTTCGACGGCAACTACGCCAAGAAGCCCGCGTACCACGCCGTGCTGGCCGCGCTCGGAGGCAGCGGCGGAGGCGGCGGGGGCGGCGCCACCTGCTCCGTGTCGTACACCAGGACGGCGCAGTGGAACGGCGGCTTCAACGGTCAGGTGACCGTGACCGCGGGCGCCGCGCCGATCACCGGCTGGACCACCACGGTCACGGTGACGCCGCCGCAGAAGGTGTCCGCGACCTGGAACGGCTCACCCACCTGGGACGGCAGCGGCAACGTCATGACGATGAGGCCGAACGGCAACGGCAGCCTGGCGGCCGGAGCCTCGACCAGCTTCGGCTTCACCGTCATGACCAACGGCAACACCTCGGCCCCGGTCCTCGGCGGGTGCACCGCCTCCTGACGCACCGTCACCCACCGCTCCAGCGTGAGGCTACCGCTCCCCGGCCTCCTCCTCGTAGGGGAACCGGGCGAGCGGGGCCTCACGCTGGAAGAAGGTCTTGGCGCGTATCAGCGCCCGCTCGTCGTTCCGCACCTGTCCGGGCCGGGAACCGTTGCCGAACAGCACCCCTCCGAACCGCATCCCCATGTACGCGGCCGAGTTGTGGAGGCTGGTCACCAGGCCGTCGGCGACGACCTCCTCCCGGTGCGCCATGACCGTCACTCCCCACAGGGTCCGGCCGGCCATCCGCTCCTTGAAGTCCGAGCCGGGCGCCACCAGCCAGCCCGACCAGTAGTCCAGGTACCGCTTGGTGTGCGCGGAGAGGGTGTACCAGTACAGGGGCGAGGCGATGACGATGTCGGTGGCCTCCAGCGTGGCCTGCCGCAGCATCTCCTCGGTCTCTCCGGTCGACCAGCCGGCGGTCTCGTGCCGTCCGTCCTGGAAGTCGGGCAACGGCAGTCGGGACAGGTCCACCCAGCGCTGGGGCGTGCCGTGCGGCAGTTGCTCGGCGGCGGCTCTCGCGAGGATCTCGGTGTTGCCGTCCGGGCGGGAGCTGCCGAGGACGAAGAGGAACGAGCGGTCCGTGTCGTGCGTCGTGTCGGTGGTCATGCTGTCTTACAACCGCGTCACTCCGCGGGTATTCCGGCGGCGGACCGGTGCGGCGGCTCCGTCCCCCACGGGACGACCACGACCTGTACGTCGTCCTCGTAGACGATCCGTCCCGGGGACGACGACTCCACGCGCTCGCAGGCCACTCCGTGGGCCGCCAGGAGGTCCAGGTAACCGGTCACCCGGTCGATGAGGTGTACGGCCGTGGTCTTGAACCACGCGACGGCACCGGGGTTCACGTCCTGGTCGTAGACGCCGGGGTCGGTGGCGGACGGGTCGGGGTAGGCGGCGTCGTACCAGTCGTTGCCCGCCCGCCAGAACCGGTACTCCTCCTCGGAGAGCCTGCCGTCCCTGGCGAGCCCGTTGGCCAGCGCGAACACGCCCGGGTAGTGGCCCCGTTGGCTGCGGATCGTTCCCTGGAACCTCACGTACGACGCCTTCCCGCCCTCTCCCACCGGTCCGCCTCCGTCCGTTCCGCCCGTCTCCGCCATCCGTCGCTACCGCGATCGTGACAGCTTAGGTTGACGGCATGTGCGCCCGTAGCCTGATCCCCGTACGGGCGGCAGATCAACAGCCGCCCCGGACAAGGCTTCTGAGGAGGCGTCATGCGTACGACCGTCAACGCGACCATGAGGGCCGTCGTGCTGGACGGGCCCGGGCCGGTCGAGAACCTGCGGCTGTGCCGGCTGCCCGTCCCCGAGCCCGGCCCCGGGTGGGTGCGCATCAAGGTCGAGGCGTTCGGGCTCAACCGCTCCGAGCTGCACACCCGTCTCGGGCTGGCGGAGGGCGTCACCTTCCCGCGCGTACCGGGTATCGAGGCCACCGGCACCGTCGATGCCGACCCGGACGGCGTGCTGGAGCCCGGGCAGCGGGTCGCCGCCATGATGGGCGGCATGGGCCGCACCTTCGACGGCGGCTACGCCGAGTACACCGTGGTGCCGCGCTCCCAGGTGATCCCGTTCGCCTCGGACCTCCCCTGGAAGACCCTCGGCGCCGTCCCCGAGACCCTCCAGACCGCCTACGGCTCCCTCACGGTGGGCCTGGACCTGAAGCCCGGCCAGACGCTGCTGATCCGCGGTGGAACCTCGGCCCTGGGCCTGGCCGCGACGGCCCTGGCGAAGGACATGGGCGCCACCGTCCTGGCCACGACCCGCGATGCCGGGCGCACCGCGGCCCTCACCGCCCACGGTGTCGATCACGCCCTGGTGGACGACGGCACGGTCGCCGACCGGGTACGCGCGCTCGTCCCCGCCGGTGTGGACGCCGCCCTCGAACTGGTCGGCACCCCCACCCTCCCGGACACGCTGGCGGCCACCCGCGTCCACGGCACGGTGTGCTTCACCGGGATGCTGTCCAACCAGTGGACCGTGCGCGACTTCTATCCGATCGCCTACCTGCCCACAGGGGTGCGGCTGACCGCCTACTCCGGCGACGCCGCCGACCTGCCCGCCGCCGTCCTGCAGGGCTACCTCGACCGCATCGCCACCGGCGGGATCGGGCTCGGGCCCGTCCACGCCTACTCCCTCGACGAGATACCCACCGCCCACCGGGACCTGGAGGAGGGCCGCAAGGTGGGAAAGCTCGTCGGCCTCACCGCGTGACGCGGTCGTCCGCCGCCACCCGCACACCGGAGCGGTGATCTCGTACGACGCGGGGCGGCCCGGCACGGCGCAGTACGCGTGTGGAGTGTCCCGATGTATGGCAAAGGAGTGAAGTGGGCGCGGCGGCTCGCCGGGCCGCGGCACCGGAGGGGTTGTGCTGTTACGCAAGCAGACCCGGTCGTCGGGTCTGTCGACTCCGAAGGACGGAACATGATCAAGAAGGTTCTGGCGAGCGCCGGCATCGCCGCGGTACTGCTGGGCGCGTCGGCTCCGATGGCCGTCGGCGTGGGGGACGGCAGCGTCGACACGCAGAACGGCAACCACTCGCAGCAGGTGTACGGCAACACCGTCACCGGCGGCCACCAGAGCGGCCAGTTCGGGCTCGTGCAGGGGTCCCTCAACAAGCTCTGCGCCGGTGTGCCGGTCCAGAACCTCCAGAACATCCTGCTGCTCAACATCGGTGTTCAGGACGTCCTGACCGACTCGCAGAACCAGCAGTGCACCGAGAATTCCACGGCCGTGAAGGGTGACAGCGCCCTGTCGCACATCCTCGAGAACGTGGCCTCCGAGAACGGGTCGGCGGCCACCGGGAACTAGCCCGGCCCCGCACGCGGACGACGCCGCGTAGCACTCCGCACGCGATCGGCTCGCGGGCCGTAGAAACCGGACCGCCGGGATGGCACCAGTGCCGCCCCGGCGGTCCGCCGCTGTGCGGCCGCAGGGGGCCTACCTCTCGCGGTCCTTCTCGCGGTCCTTCTCACGGTCCTTCTCGCGGCGCACCGACTCCTGGGCCGTGGGGCTCGGGGTCAGGGTGTCGGCCGCCTCGCCGTTCTTCCCCCTGCGGTCCCGCTTCTCCTCGTCGATGTCGAGTTCGGCCTCCTCGAACTCGTGCAGGACCTCTTCCGTCGCCGTCTCGGGCGTGTGCTTCCGCTCGTTCATGGTCTCCGTGTTCCTCGGCTCGCGCCGGACTAACCCAGGCGGTGCAGCTCGGCCTCGGTGAGGCGGCCGCCGGTCACCAGGGCCGTCATGTACGTGCGGTACGGCTGGCGGCGCCGGTCCGTCGGGGAGCCCGGGTTGAGCAGCCGCAGGCCGCCCGGGGCCGTGGTGTCCCACGGGATGTGGCTGTGTCCGAAGACGAGGACGTCGAGGCCGGGGAACCGCTCCTCGCAGCGCCGTTCACGGCCCTGGGCCGGGCCGGTGTCGTGGACGACGGCGAAGCGCAGGCCGCCGAGGTCGGCGCGGGCCACCTCGGGAAGGCGGGCGGCGAGCTCGGGGCCGTCGTTGTTGCCGTACACGGCGATCAGGCGCCGGGCGCGGCTCTCGAGCAGGTCCAGTGTGGCGGCGTCCACCCAGTCCCCCGCGTGCAGCACCACATCGGCCCGGTCGACGGCGTCGAGCAGCTCGGCGGGCAGCTGCCGGGCGCGTTTGGGCACGTGGGTGTCGGAGGTGAGCAGCAGCCGCAGGGCGTCGCCGTCGCTCATCGCCGGTGGTGGTGGACGGCCGCGCCCAACCGGGCGCGCCACGATCCGGGCGAGGGGTGCGCCCGCCAGCCGCGGTCCCACTCGGCCCTGCGCGGGGCGGCCGAGGGTCCGGCTGCCGTGTGGTCGGTGGCGTACCGGGAGGCGAGTGCGGTCAGCACGGCGGTGAGGGCCGCGAGCTCGGTGGCGGTCGGGCGGCCGTGGACGATGCGGAGGTGGTGCGGCATTCACTCATGCTGCGCCGACGCCCTCGGCCGGGGCATGCCGTGCTCGGCCGCACGGGTGAGACGTGGGCACGCCACGCCGTCGCTGTTGTTGCGCGCGCCGCGCACGCCACTTCTCCGTGCCGTGCGCCACGGCCGCCGGTGCAGCGGGGCCTGACGTCGTGATGCGGCCCATGAGCGGGTCCGCCGGGCGGAAAACGGCCGCCGGGCATCCCGGGCCGCGGTGGCGGTTCACCGGCCCCTGGGAGGGCCGCGCTCACCGGATCGGCTCAACGGGGCCGGAATTCCTCGACGCGCGCCCTCGCCGCGGGTCCGTGATCCTTTGAGCAAACGCGACGAAAGGGCTTACGTCATGGCCACGTTGTGCAGACCCGCGGTGGCGGTCCCCGAGCATGTGATCACCATGCAGCAGACGCTCGATCTGGCGCGCTCCATCCACGCGGACCACCCGCAGCTGGCGCTGGCGCTGCGACTGATGGAGAACACCGGCGTACGTAAACGGCATCTCCTGCGACCGATCGAGGAGACGCTCAAGCACCCCGGCTTCGAGGCCCGCAACGCCGTGTACGAGGCGGAGTCCAAGGCCCGTGTGCCCGCCGTCATCCGCCAGGCCCTGGAAGATGCCGAGCTGCGTGCCCAGGACATCGACGTGATCATCTACGTCTCCTGCACCGGCTTCATGATGCCGTCCCTGACGGCCTGGCTCATCAACACCATGGGCTTCCGATCCGACACCCGTCAGGTGCCCATCGCACAGCTGGGCTGTGCGGCCGGCGGCGCGGCGATCAACCGCGCCCACGACTTCTGCACCGCCTACCCCGAGGCCAACGCCCTCATCGTGGCCTGCGAGTTCTGCTCGCTGTGCTACCAGCCCACCGACCTGGAGGTCGGCAACCTGCTGTCCAACGGGCTCTTCGGCGACGGCCTCGCCGCGGCGGTGATGCGCGGGCGCGGCGGTACCGGGATCTCGCTGGAGCGCAACGGCTCATACCTGGTGCCGCAGACGGAGGAGTGGATCGCGTACGACATCAAGGACACCGGGTTCCACTTCAAGCTGGACAAGCGGGTGCCGGGCACCATGGAGCCACTGGCTCCGGCGCTCAAGGAGCTGGCGGGGCAGCACGGTTGGGACGCGTCCGACCTGGACTTCTACATCATCCACGCGGGCGGGCCACGCATCCTGGACGACCTCAGCAAGTTCCTGGGCGTGGAACCGGAGGCGTTCCGCTTCAGCCGGGCGACGCTGACCGAGTACGGCAACATCGCCAGCGCCGTCGTCCTGGACGCGCTGCGCCGGCTGTTCGACGAGGGCAGCGCGGAGCATGAGGCGCGCGGCCTGCTGGCCGGGTTCGGCCCCGGCATCACGGCCGAGATGTCGCTCGGCCGCTGGACCATCTCCGATCAACGCTGACCGGGCCCCGGACACCGTTCCCGACCGCGTCTTCAACAGAGGATTCGCACCGTGCTGGATGAGACGACCACGGCCACCACGGCCGAAACGGCTGACACGGCCGACACGGCCACGCTGCCGCCCGTACGCCCCTGGCCCGCGCTCGACCTGTTCGGGGTCGACTTCGACCCGGTGCTCGCCGAGCTGATGCGGGAGGGGCCGGTCACCCGGATCAAGCTGCCCAACGGCGACGGCTGGGCCTGGCTGGTGACGCGCTACGACGACGTGCGGATGGTGACCAACGATCCGCGCTTCAGTCGCAAGCTGGTGGCCCAGCACAACGTCACCCGGCTCGCCCCGCACTTCATCCCCGTCGACGGGGCGGTCGGCTTCGAGGACCCGCCCGACCACACCCGGCTGCGCCGGGCGGTGGCGCCGGCGTTCACCACGCGCGGTGTGGAGCGGGTCCGGGAACGGGCCCGGGAGAGCCTCGACGAGCTCGTCGAGGAGGTGCTGCGGGACGGGCCGCCGGCGGACTTCACCGAGCGGCTGCTGGAACCGTTCCCGCTGGCCGTGGTCTGCGAGCTGATGGGCGTGCCCCAGGCCGACCGGCCGCAGATGCACGAGTGGACGTCGCTGATCCTGTCCTCGGCCAAGGGTGCCCAGCGCAGCCAGCGGGCCAAGGACGAGATGTGCGCGTACTTCGCGGAGGTGCTGCGCGAGCGGGGTGCGGGCGGCGGCGAGGACGTCATCGGCCTGCTGGGGGCGGCGGTCGAGGCGGGCGAGATCACCGCCTCGGAGGCGGTGGGGCTGGCGCTGCTGATCCAGATCGGCGGGGAGGCGGTCACCAACAACGTCGGCAACATGGTCTTCATCCTGCTCACGCACCCCGAGCACCTCGCCCGGCTGCGCGCCGAGCCGGGGATCCGCCCGCGCGCCATCGACGAGCTGCTGCGCTACATCCCGCACCGCAGCGCCGTCGGCCTGTCCCGGATCGCGCTGGAGGACGTGACGGTCGCCGGCGTACGCATCCGGGCGGGTGAGCCGGTCTACGTGTCGTACCTGGCGGCCAACCGGGACCCGGACGTGTTCGCCGACCCGGAGACGATCGACTTCGACCGGAGCCCCAACCCCCATGTGGCGTTCGGGTACGGGCCGCACTACTGCGTCGGCGCCATGCTGGCGCGGCTGGAGTCGGAGCTGCTCGTCGACGCCTTGGCGGATCGTTTCCCCGGACTCCGGTTCGCGGTCCCGGTGGAGCGGCTCCGGTTCCGCCGAGGCGCGCTGATCCGTGGGCCCGAGTCCCTCCCGGTGACCTGGTGACGGCGCACCACGGGACGCCGGCGGCCCTGCTCGCCGGCGCGCCCGACGGGCTGCTGGTGCCGACGGGGCACGGCCGGACGCTGCGTACGCCCGCCCAGCAGGTGACGTTCAAGGTGACGGGCGAGCACTCGCGGGCGGCGTCCAGCTTCGAGGTGGTGGTGCCGCCGGGCTTCGACGTGGGGGCCCACCTCCACACACGGAGCGAGGAGCTCTTCTACGTACTGGAGGGAGAGCTGGACGTCCTGGCGTTCGAGCCGCGCGTACGCACACCGGACGACTGGCGGCACTGGGAGTCGGCGTCCGGGAAGCGGACGGTGCGGGCCACACCGGGCACGGTCATCGTCGTGCCGCCGGGCTGTCCGCACGCGTTCGCCAACCGCACGGACACCCCGGCCAAGATGTTCTTCCAGGCGTCGCCGCCGCCGGACCACGAACGCTACTTCGAGGAGCTGCTGGAGATCCTGGACCAGGGCGGCCCGCCGGACCACGACGCGATCGCGGCGCTGCGGGCGCGGTACGACATCGAGCAGCTGACGCCGTTGCGGCACGACGCGACGTAGGAGTCGGGTCCGGAGCAGGCGGGGTTCATCGTTCCAGCTCCTTGTGGGCGCTCTCCGGCAGCCGCAGGTAGACGAGTGCGGACAGCAGGCAGAGGGCGGAGACGTACCAGGGGAACAGCCCGGGGCGGTCGAGGTCCTTGAAGAGGGTGCCCACATAGGGGGCCGTCCCGCCGAAGAGCGCGACGGTGAGGGAGTACGGGAAGCCGATGCCGGCCGCCCGCACCCGGGCCGGGAAGATCTCGGCGTTGACGGCCGCCGAGATCGACGTGAAGCCGGTCAGGAGCACCATGCCCGCGCACTGGACCAGCAGGAGCGTGCCGAAGCCGCTGATGGAGCGCAGGAGCGGCACGCTGAGGACCGCGAAGCCGACGCCGAAAAAGAGCAGCAGCGGTTTGCGGCCGTACCGGTCGGACAGCAGGCCGCCGAGCGGCTGCAGCAGCGCGAAGAAGCCGAGGGCGAGGGTGCCCGCGAGGAGCGCGTCGGCCTTGGCGACACCGGCGTTGAGCTCGGCGTACGTGGGGAGGTACGAGGTCCACGTGTAGTACGCGATGGTGCCGCCGGCCGTGATGCCGCAGATCAGCAGGGACGCGCGCGGGTGGTGGCGCAGGGCGTCGAACAGGCCGGGGCGGGGGCGGCCGCCCTCGCCGTCGGCGGGGGTGAGCGTCTCGTGCGCGCCGCGCCGGATCCAGAACCCGACCAGGCTGAGGGCCGCGCCGAGGAGGAAGGGGACGCGCCAGCCCCAGCTCTCCATCGCGCCGGCGCTGAGGGTGCCGACCAGGACGGCCGCGATGCCGGAGGCGGCGAGCTGGCCGGCGGTCGTCGAGACGTACTGGAAGCTGGAGAACAGTCCGCGGCGGCCCGGGCCGGCCGACTCGACGAGGAAGGTGGTGGAGGCGGCGAACTCGCCGCCCACCGACAGTCCCTGGAGGAGCCGAGCGGCGACGAGGATCACGGGGGCGGTGAGGCCGGCCGTCGCGTACGTCGGGGTGAGCCCGACGAGCAGGCTGCTGCCGCCCATGAGCAGGATGGTGACGGTCAGGGCGGCCCGTCTGCCGTGCCGGTCGGCGACGGCGCCCATGAGGAGGCCGCCGACGGGGCGCATGAAGAAGCCCACGGCGAAGACGGCGAAGGTGGCGAGGAGGGGGACGAGGGAGGTCTCGGCCCCTTTGGGGAATATCTGGCCGGCGATGTACGTGGCCAGGAAGGTGTAGGCGTACCAGTCGTACCACTCGACGGCGTTGCCGACGGAGGCCGCGAGGAGTTGCCGGGCGGGGCGGTGGCCGGGGCCCTGGCGGGCCGGGGCGGAAGTCGATGTCATGATCACGGCCCTCCCCGCGCCGGGGTCGTCGCACACCTGTCCCGTGTTACGTGTTCGTGTGGTCGGTGCGCGGGGCCGGTTGCCGGGTTCCCGGCACGCGGCGGCCCCGGCGCCGTGGGTGGCGTCGGGGCCGTACGGGGGGCGCGTCGGTGCGCGTCACCTCATGTTGAGCGTGTCAGCTCCTCGTTCCGTTCCTCACTCCATGGTCGGGCCGGGGCCTCCGCGGACGCGGGCGCGTCCGGAGCGGGCTTCGCTCTTGGCGGCTGCGGCCATGGCCGCGCCGAGCAGCAGAGCCACGACGCCGACGATGATGTTGTTGACCACACTGCGGGTCGTGTCGACGTTGCCGGCGACGACCCACGGGGAGACGATCGTCCATGCGCCGATGGCGCAGGCGCACCAGGCCATGGCGTGGGTCCGCTCGTACGCCGAGGTGAACCCGCCCATGCACAGCACGTAGGCGATACCGGTGATCAAGTTGGTCACGGCGAGAGCGGTGAGGCCGCTGAACCCGGCGATCCAGGGCGAGGCGGCCAGGTAGACACCCGTGAGGAGGCCGAGCGTCTCGACCGCCTGGCTACGGGGGTTGCTGGTCGCGCGCTCGAAGCGGGAGCGCATCTCGGCCAGATCGGGGTGTTGCTCGATGCTCGGATGAGTGGTCATTGCGGGCCCTGCCTCCTGTGGAAGACTTTATCTGCCCTTTAACCCCATAAAACTCCTTTCGGACCTTTTGGTCAACAGGCGGAGATCCCCCTCTCCGCGACCCGCGTCACGACACCTGCGGGGCTCCCGGTCGTTGATCTCCGGCAGGACCGAGGACTGAGGACTGACGAAGTCGAGAGGGGAACCGTGAATCTCCGTTCCGCCCGCACGACCGGTGCGACCGGTACCACCGGCGCCGCCCGTACCACCGGCGCCGCCGGTGCCGCCGGTGCCGCACGTATCGCCGGTGCCGCCCGTACCGCCCGCACCGCCCGCACCGTGAATCTCCGCGCCGCCGCCGTGGCCGCGGTCGCCGGCGCGCTGCTCGGCGCCGGGACCGCGACCACGGCGCAGGCCGCCGCGCAGCCCGCGCAGCCTGTGGGGCAGCCTTCGGGAGAGGCCGGCGGGCACGAGTCGGACCAGGCCGTCGGGCTGGTCAAGAAAGACCGGCTGACGCCCTGGTCCGTCGTCGGCTACGCCCTCGACACGGCCGAGGGCTGACCCGCCGGATCCTCGGGAGCCGCAGGGGCCCCCGGGCCCACCGGGGCCGGGTGGAGCAGGCGGACCGGTTCGGTGCCGGCGTCGTTGTGGCGCAGTGCCCAGTTCTCCAGGGCGACCCGGCACGCGTGGTCGAGGTGGCGCACCCCGGACAGGTCCAGCTCGATGGGACGGTCCTGGGGCAGGCTCTCCAGCTGCTCCAGGATCTTCGGCAGCCGCAGGAAGGTGGCGTTGCCGGTGATGGCGGCCACGAGCCGCCCCCCGGTGAGCTCCCGGATCTCGACGTGGAGGTGGGAGGTCTCCCACGCGGTCTTGCACACGGCGAGCAGCAGCCCGAGCATCACCCCTTCGAAGAGGTTGGTGAACAGGATGGCCAGGGCGGTGACGGCGAGGATGACCGCCTCGCCCCGGTGTTCACGCCACAGCGGGCCGAGATCCTTGACCGGTACGAGCTTGCAGCCCGCGTGGACCAGGACGCCGGCGAGCGCGGCGAGCGGGATGGCGCCGATCGTCGCGGGCAGCAGGGCGGCGAACAGCAGCAGCCACAGACCGTGCAGGAAGCGTGAGAGCGATGTGCGGGCGCCCGCCTGCACGTTGGCGGCGCTGCGTACGATCACGGCGGTCATCGGCAGGGCGCCGAGCGCCCCGCAGATCGTGTTGCCGACGCCCTGCGCCATGAGCTCCTTGTCGTAGTCGGTGCGCGGACCGTCGTGCATGCGGTCCACCGCCGCCGCGCTGAACAGGCTCTCGGCTGAGGCGATCAGGGTGAAGGCGAGGATGGTCCCGATCGCCGCCACTCCGGCGAGGTCGGTGAAGTCGCCGAGGCCTGGCGGCTGGACGGCTTCCAGCAGCCCCTGCACCTCCACCTTGGCGACGGGCAGCTCGAACAGCGCGGCGACGGCCGTGGCCAGCCCCACCGCGGCCAGCGGGCCGGGCACCGCCCGGATCCGGGCGGGCAGCCGCGGCCACAGGACGAGGACGGCGACGGTGCCCGCGCCGATGAGGAACGCGGTGAGCGCGGTGCCTCCGGAGGCGACGGCGGCGGCCAGCGAGGGCAGTCCGGCGAGCTTGCCGAGACCGCCGGAGGGCTGGGTGGTGTCGGCCATCGCGTACACCTGGCCCAGCACGATGACGAGGCCGATGCCCGCGAGCATGCCCTGGACGACGGCGACGGAGATGGCCCGGAACCAGCGGCCGAACCGCAGAACTCCGAGGGCGAGTTGGAGCAGCCCCGATATGAGGACGATGGCGCCGAGCGCGCCGACGCCGAACTCCTGCACGGCCTCGAAGACGAGGACCGTCAGGCCGGCGGCGGGGCCACTCACCTGGAGGGAGCTGCCGGGTAGCGCGCCGACGACGAGCCCGCCGACGATGCCGGTGATCAGGCCCAGTTCGGCCGGTACGCCGGAGGCGACCGCGATGCCCACGCACAGGGGCACGGCGACGAGGAAGACGACGAGCGACGCGAGGAAGTCGCGGCGCAATACGGAAGGATCTTTCAAAGCGGTGAGCATGACGGTGTGTTCCTAGCGTTGCGGTCCGCCGACAACGGCGGCGGGCAGCGGACGTCGGACGGCGAGGAGGCCGAGCGGGCCGGGACAGGGGGCCGAGCGCCTCACGGCGACCCGAACTCCCCTTGTGGGTACGGCCGGTGGGCGGTCGCCCGTTCAGGAACAGCGGCTTTCGGGTGGTACATCTGGCCTGCCTCCTGCGCGCCGGGCCGTGGCCTGGGGCGCGGTGTGGTCGGGTCATGGACGGGGCCGGCGGACCGCGGGGTCTCCGCGGCTGCGTCGGGGGGCGCGACACCGTGGTGCGGTGTCCATGCGAGCGTGCCCCACTGCGACGTCGCCGACTTTGCCTGAACATTACCTTCAGATGAAAGCCGGCTCCAGCGCCACCCTGAGCCATGTTGCCGTTACGTTTCAGCCGTGTTGACCCGGCGCCGGTCCGCAGGGTTCTACGCATCGTGAACTTTTGAACCGTATCGGGCGGTCCTGTCCGGCCTGGTGACGAGGCGTCGGGTGAGTCGGCGGAGGCTTTCGGGCAGGCGGTTTCGCGTCACTGCTTGAATAACAGACAAAACTGAAAAGCATCGCTGAATGTGCGTCAACAGCCCGTACCAGGCAGTGTGTCCACCGCACCCATCCGGGAAACCGAACGAGAGGATTCATGCCATGCGGACGCTGGTAAAGCGCGCCCTCATATGCGGCCTGGCCACTGTGGCCGCCGTCGCACCGCTGACCGCTGCGGAGGCCGCGGAGTCCGCCGAGGCCGGGCAGCGGCTCTACGCCCCGAGCGCGCTCGTCCTCACCATCGGGCAGGGCGAGGACGTCGCGTCCTCGACGCCCCTGCGGGCGACCACGCTGACCTGCGCCCCCACCCCCGGCGGCACGCACCCGGCACCGAAGCGGGCGTGCGAGGAACTGCGTGCGGCGCAGGGCCGGTTCGACCAGCTCGGCGGAGACGAACAGCGCCCCTGCATCAAGATCTACGACCCGGTGGTCGTCACCGCGCAAGGCGTCTGGGAAGGCCGACGTGTGGACTACACCCGCACATTCCCCAATTCCTGCGTGATGGAGACCGAAAGCGACAGCGTCTTCGCTTTCTGATCCCGCCTCCGTACTTCTTCGGTCCTACGCGTGAGGGGCGAACGGGCGGGACGGACTGCCCGGGTGTGCCCTCCCCCGCGGCCCGCACGGCCGGCACCAAGACGGCCGTGCGGGCCGTCGCCATGCGTGCGTACCCTGCGTGACGGCCGGAGTTTCCCCGTCCTTTCCCCGGGGTCTTCGCCCGGGTCGTTCACCGCTCCGCGGCATTACGTTTCGTATACCATCCCTTGACCCGGCGGCGGTCCGGTCCGCTCGGGAGGTGCCCGGCTCCCGCGTGCTACGACTGCCACGCTCCCGGGAGGAGAAACCCGGCGCGGACGGCCACAGTGGTCCTATGCGGGATCTGGACAGCGTCGCCGACGAGCTCTACGGGCTGCGGCCTGACCGCTTCACCTCGGCCCGGAACGCGCGGGCCGCCGAAGCTCGCAAGGCCGGCGACCAGGTTCTCGCGGACCGGATCAGGGCCCTGCGCAAACCGACCCTGGCCGCGTGGGCCGGCAATCTGCTCGTACGGGAGCGGCCGGAGGAGACACGGTCGCTCGTCGCCCTCGGCGAGGCCCTGCGGCGGGCGCACCACGAACTGGACGGGGAGCGGCTGCGGGTGCTCGGCCACCGCCGCCATCTCGTGGTCAGGGCGCTTGCGCGGGAGGCGGGGCAGCTGGCGGCCGAGGCGGGGCAACCGGTCGGCGAGGACGTCCTGCACGAGGTCGAAGGGACGCTGAACGCGGCGTTCGTCGATGCGGGGGCGGCCGAGGAGTGGGCGGCCGGGCGGCTGGCGAGACCGCTGAGCGCGCCGGTCGGCTTCACGGCGGCCTCGCCGGACGCGGTGGCGGAGCGGCCGCGGCGCCCTCCTCCTCCGCCGCCGCCCGGGACCGGGGACAAGGCCCGGGAGGCGAAGCGGAAGCACCAGGGGGAGGAACGGCAGGAGCGGCGGCGGCGCGAGGGGCTGGAACGGCAGGCGCGGCTGGAGCAGGCCCGCCGGCAGGCCGCGGCGGCCGAGCGGGAGGCACGGGAGCGGGAGGAGCGGCACCGGCGGGCGCGGGAGGACCGGGAGCGCGCGGAGGAGAGGCTGCACGAGGCGGAGCAGCGGGCAGCCGGGCTGGCCGAGGAGCTGCACGAGGCGGAACGGCGGGCAGCCGCCCTCGCCGAGGAGCTGAGAGCCGCCGAGGAGCGGCGGCGCACGGCCGCCGCCGGGGCCCGGGAGGCGCGGGACCGGGCCCGGGAGACCGAGCGCGAGGCGCGCCGGGCGCGCCGTCGGGCCGAGGACGCGGCCGGGGAGGCGGCCCGCGAGGAGCGGCCCCCGGGTGGGCCGGCCGGGGCGGGGTGAGCACCCGCGCGGCGGAGCCCGGGCAGGCCGGCAGGGGCGGGTGAGCACCCGCGCGGCGGGGTCCGGGCTGGGCAACGAGCGACCGCGCGGCGGGGCCCGGGGGTGGGCAGGGAGCGACGGCGCGGCGGGGTCCGGGTGGCGCTCTACGCCGGTGAGAGGCGCCGGCTGGTGCCGTGGAGGTAGCCCACCTTGATGCGGAGCGCCCACGGGTCGATCGGTTTGACGAGGAGGTCCGCGGCGCCCAGGCGCAGCGCGTCACGCTGCAGCTGCGCGCTGGCGCCCCAGCCGGTGATGAGGATGACCGGGATGTGCCGGGTGTGTTCGAGCCGCTGCATGTAGAGCAGGACGTCCAGTCCGCCCAGCACCGGCATGACGACGTCGAGGACGGTGACGGCGATCCCACCGCGCAGCACCGCCTTGAGAGCCGCGTCGCCGCTGGTCGCCAGTTCCATGGGGTGGCCGAGTGGCGCGATGGCGGACTGCAGTGCGAGCAGGTTGTCCTCGTGGTCGTCCACCAGCAGGACCTTGTCCCCGACGGCCATGGCTCCTCACCTCCGCTCCATGCCGCTCGACGGGGCCGGCGGGCGGCCGCGCGACCCCACTCACCCAGCATGCGCTCCTTACGCCGTCCGTGGCAGGTCGTTCGGCTCAGAAACCGCCGCGGTGGCCCCTCCTCGCCAGAACGCTCTGCGCGCGGGCCAGGGTGCGGCGGACCGGGCGGGTGCTGCGCAGGGCGGCGCGCGCGGCGTTCGCGCCGGGGGCGCCGTGCACGCCGCCCCCGGGGTGTGCTCCCGCCGACGCGAGGTACAGGCCCTCGACGGGCGTCTCGGGGCGGCCGGTGCCCGGGGTGGGCCGGAAGACGAGCTGCTGGTGCAGGGCGGTCGTGCCGCCGTTGACGGCGCCGTCGCGGAGGTTGGCGTCCAGGGCCTCCAGGGTGGGCGGCGCGAGGACGCGGCGCGCGCGGATCCGGGCGCGGAAGCCGGGGGCGAACCGTTCGACCTGCGCCTCGACGCGGTCGGCCATGGCCTCCTGCTCGCGCGGGTCCCAGGTGCCGGTGAGGGCGTCGTCGCCCGCGTCGCCGCGTACGCGGTGCGGCACGTGGGTGTACGCCCAGGCCGACTCGGTCCCCGCCGGCGAGCGGGTCGGGTCGGCGGTGGTCATCTGGCCGACGAGGAGGAACGGCCGGTCGGGCACCCGGCCCATGGCGATCTGGGCCGCGAAGCGGGTCAGCTCGTCCATGCCGTCGGCCAGGTGCACGGTGCCCGCCCCGGCGGCCTGCTCCGCGGTCCACGGCACGGGCCCCGACAGGGCCCAGTCGACCTTGAAGGTGGCCCAGTCCCACTGGAAGCGGCGCAGGTCGTCCAGGAGCCGTGCGGGCAGGTGCTCGGGGCCGACGAGCTCCCCGTACAGCGCCGGCGCGGCGACGTCGGCCAGGATCGCCCGGCCGGCGGGCACCGTCTCCCCGTCGTCGGTGCGGACCGCCACGGCCCGTCCGGAGCGTACGACGACCTCCGCGACCCGCTCCCCGCAGCGCAGCACCCCTCCGCGCCGCTCCAGGCGGCGTACGAGGGCCGCGATGAGGGCGCCGGAGCCGCCGACCGGGACCGGGTAGCCGACGGTCTGGCCCAGCATGGACATCAGCCAGCCGAAGCCGCCACTGGCCGCGGACTCGGGCGCGAGGTCCGCGTGGAGGGCGTTGCCCGCCAGGAGCAGCCGGCCGCCTTCGCCGTGGAACTCCTCCTCGCCGAGGCGGCGCGCGGGCAGCAGCAGCGTACGGGCGAGGTGCAGGCCTCCGGGGGCGCGCAGCCGGGCGAGCAGGCGGCCCGAGGAGCGCAGCGGCGGGAAGGGGGTGAACAGGGCGCCCAGGATGTCCTCGCCGACCCGGTCCCAGATGTCGCACAGGCCGTCCCAGGCGAGGCCGTCGCCGGGGGCGAACCGTTCGAGGCCGGCCGCCGTGGCCGCCCGGTCCCGCTCCAGGACGGCGCAGCGGCCGTCGCCCAGGGGGTGGGCGAGGACGCGGGGCGCGTGGCTCCAGCGCAGGCCCTCCTCGTGGAGGTTCAGGCGAGCGATCACGGGCGAGGCGACGGCGAGCGGGTAGAAGGCGCTGAACACGTCGCTGACGTACCCCGCGTCCACGCCGCGGTCGCTGCGGACCGCCCCGCCGGGCTCGTCGTTGGCTTCCAGGACCTCGACGCGCCATCCCGCGTCGGCGAGGACATTCGCCGCGACGAGCCCGTTGGGGCCCGCTCCGATGACGACCGCGTCGGGCGCGGTGGTCTCCAGGGCGGGGGTGTGCCAGGCCGGGTCCGGTGTCCGTGGCATCGCTCTCTCCGTCCGGTCGGCCCTCAGGGTGTGCCGGCGGTGCGGGCTTCGGCGGTCCGCGGCGCGTCGGGGGCGGTCCGCTCCACCACGTCGGCGAGGCGGCCGAGCATGGCCCGGTGGCGCAGTTGCAGCAGGGCGTCGAGGACCGCGTTGTGCAGGAACCCGCCGGGCCCGCGCAGCGGGTGCTCGTCGAGGACGAGGAGCGTCTCGTCTCCCCAGGGGCGCAGCTCGATGGCGATCCTGGCGGTGCCGAGGGCGCCGCTGCGGGCCTCCAGTTCCAGGGTCCGGGGCGGGTCGCAGATGCGTACGACGGTGTCACCCTCGGCCGTGTACGGGCCGAGGCGCACGGTGTACGCGATCTCGGAGCCGACCTCGGGCCAGCTGTCGTCCTTCTGGTGGGACGAGTCGGTGCCGACGACCCAGTCGGCGTACCGCGATCCGTCCGCGAGGACGGCCCACACCGCTTCGGGGGGTCTTCTGATCAACCGGTGCCGTACAGCCATGGTGCCTCCATGCCTCCAGGCGTCCTTCAGAGCCTCCAGGCGTCCTTCAGACGGTCGGACGGTCGCGGGGATGAGGATGAGCGGCGGCTCAGCGCGGGGCGAGCAGCAGGCGCGACTCCTTCTCGTGCTCGCCGGACACCGACTCGGAGGTGCGTACCTCGAAGAGGCGGCCGAGCGCCTTCTCCACCTCGGCCACCGCTTGGTGGTCGCCCGTCAGCAGGGCCTGGACGGGGTGTCCGAGGTGCGGCGGGCCGGGGGGCTGCTCGCTCGAGTGCGCCGAGCTGTCGAACGTCGCCACCCAGACGGTCGGCTCGTGGTCGTGGCGCTGCTCCGGTCCGGTGGCGGGTGCGTCGCAGGCCGAGAAGACGTGGTCGAGCGTGTCGAAGACGATGCGCGCCTCCTCGCGTCCGCAGTCGCTCAGCTGGACGGTGACGTCACAGTCCGCAGGGTGGTTCTTCGTTGCCTTGTTCTCCACGTCGCTCCACTCCTTGGTCCGCTGGTCCGCAGGGAGTACCCGTTCAGCGTCGTACAGGCACGTATACCTCGCCTCCGGAGCTCCAATCTGGATCCGGGGCGCGCGTTTGCGGGGGTGGGCGCCTGGTACGAGGGTGAGGGCAGGCAAGGGGGGCCGTAAGGAGGAACGATGCCCGCAGGATCCAGCCCCAAGCGGGAGCGGCAGTACGAGCACATCAAGGAGAGCTCGAAGAAGCGCGGCGCGAGCGAGGAGCGGTCCGAGGAGATCGCCGCCCGGACGGTGAACAAGCAGCGGGCGCAGAGCGGTGAGGCCAAGAGTTCTGGTGGGTCGAGCCGCTCGGGCAAGTCGAGCCAGTCGAACAAGTCCAGCCGGTCGAGCCAGTCGTCGAAGGACACGTCCTCGTCGTCCGGCGCCAAGCGGGGCGGTCGGCAGTCGGGCGGCGGCGGGTCGAAGGAGGCCACGTACGACCAGCTGTACGAGGAGGCCAAGCGCAAGGGCGTCCAGGGCCGGTCGTCCATGAACAAGGCCGAGCTCCAGCGCGAACTCGGCAAGTGACGAGTGCGCGCCGGGAGGCGGCGGGGCGGCCGGGTCAGGGGGCGGGGCGGCCGAACGGACCGTCCTCCAGGTGCGCGAGCAGGTCGGCGGGGTCGTCGTGGATCACGGCGGCCCCCGCCTCCGTCAGGTCGGCGCCCGGGATGCCGCCGCACAGCAGCCCCACACAGGTGACGCCCGCGCGGGTCCCCGCGCGCATGTCCCACACCGTGTCCCCCACGAAGACCGCCGTGTCGGCGGGTGCCCCGGCCAGCTCCAGCGCGTGCCGCACCGGCTCCGGTGCGGGTTTGCCCTCCTCCACGTCGTCGGCGCTCGCGGTGGCGGTGATGGCGTCGTCGGCGTCGATGGCACGGCGCAGGGCGGACAGCTCCGCACCCCCGGCGGAGGTGGCGAGGACTACCGTCCAGCCGTCCGACGCCAGCGTGCGCAGGAGCCGGCCCGCGTCCCGGAAGGCCGGCAGCCGGTCGAAGTAGGTGCCGTAGAGGGTCTTGTGGGCGGCGCTGAGCTCGTCGTCGCGGTCGCGGTCGCGGTCCTCGCCGAGGACGCGGGCGATCAGGTCGTGGGAGCCGAGACCGATGGAGCGGTGGACGGCGTGCATGGGTACGTGGTGCCCGGCCTGCCGGAACGCCTCCCACCAGCTGACGACGTGCAGGTGATTGGTGTCGGCGAGGGTGCCGTCCACGTCGAAGACCGCCGCGCGGGTCGTCATGTCGTCTCTCTTCCTTCGTCGCTTCCGCTTCCGGATCCCGGCGCCGGATTCCAGTGCCGGTGTCGCCGGTTTCCGGTGCCGGTTTCCGGTGTCGGTGTCGCCGGTTTCCGGTGCCGGCTTCCGGTGCCGGTTTCCGTGCTGTTCCCGTTTCCGTTTCCGTTTTTCGTACGAGCATGGGTGCGAGGGGGCCGTCGGCCCTTACCGGGCGGCGCGACACCCGCGGAGTTCCGTCGGGTGCCGTACCACCCTGGTTGAGCGGGTTCCGCCGGGATACAAGGGAAGTGCTCAAGCCGACCGCGGGAGGCAGACATGGCGGACCAGGACGAGAGAGGCGCTTCGGGGCGTGCCGCCGGACGCGACGCCAAGAGCGCCTCGGGGCTGGCACGGGGGCGGAACGAGACGGAGGAGGAGCGCGCGGACCGGCGCTGGGGTGAGCTGATCCAGGAGATCCGGGTGGCCCAGACGGGCGTGCAGATCCTCTTCGGTTTCCTGCTCACGGTGGTGTTCACCCCGCGGTACCAGGAGCTGGCCTCCACCGACAAGGGCATCTACATCGCGACGGTCGCGCTCGGCGCCTCGGCCACCGGGGCGCTGATAGGCCCGGTCTCCTTCCACCGGATCGTGGCCGGGCGGCGGATCAAACCGCAGACCGTGCAGTGGGCGTCCCGGCTGACCTTCATCGGGCTTCTGCTGCTGCTGGCGACGCTCGTGTCGGCGCTGTTCCTGGTGTTGCGCGTCGCCACCAGCGACCACTTCGTGCCGTGGCTGGTCGCGGGCGTGGTGGGCTGGTACCTGGTGTGCTGGTACGTCCTGCCGCTGTGGGTCCGGCACCGCTACACGATGCGGGACGCCCCCTGAGGGCCGCTCGCGAGCACCCGGTCGACGGTGTCCGCCTCCTCGGCCCGCTTGTCGGGGCGGTGGCGTACGACGCGGGCGAAGCGCAGGGTGACCCCGGCGGGGTAGCGGGGCGAACGCTGGAGGCCGTCGTAGGCGATCTCCACGACGAGCTCCGGGCGGACACGGACGGTGAAACCGTCGTCCTCGACGGCCAGGTCACGCAGCCGTTCCGTCTGCCAGTGGAGCATGGCGTCGGTCAGGCCCTTGAACGTCTTGCCCAGCATGACGAACGAGCCGTCGGCGGCGCGCGCCCCCAGGTGCAGATTGGAGAGCAGGCCGGTGCGGCGGCCGTGGCCCCACTCGGCGGCGAGCACGACCAGGTCGAGGGTGTGCACCGGCTTCACCTTCAGCCAGGAGCGGCCCCGTCGGCCCGCGCTGTACGGCGCGTCGAGCGCCTTGACCAGCACGCCTTCGTGGCCGCGGCGCAGGGTGTCGGCGAAGAAGGCCTCCGCCGCCTCGGTGCCGGCCGGGTCGGAGGGGTCCTGGACGACGGTACGGCGTACCCGCATCGGTTCGGGGACCAGGCGGGCGAGCACGGTGTGCCGCTCGTGGCCGGGCAGGTCCAGCAGGACATGGCCGTCCGCTGCGAGGACATCGAAGAAGACCGGGGACACGGGTAGCGCGGCCGCCGCGGTCGTCACGTCGAGGCGCGAGCCGACGCGGGAGGCGATGTCCTGGAAGGGAACCGGGCGGTCGGCCGCGTCGAGGGCGATCACCTCGCCGTCCAGCACGAACTCGTCGCCCGCCAGGCCGAGGGCGGTCGTGGTGATCTCGGGGAGGCGGTCGGTGATGTCGTCGAGTGAGCGGGTGTAGACGCGGACGTCGCCGCCGGAGCGGTGGACCTGGACGCGGATGCCGTCGAGCTTCTCCTCCACCACGCACGGGCCGAGCGCGGCGATCGCCTCGGTGACGCTCTTGGCCGTGTGCGCCAGCATGGGCTGCACCGGGCTGCCGACCCGCAGCCGGAACCGCTCCAGGGCCGCCGGACCCTCGGCGAGCAGCGCCTGGGCGACCCGTGGCAGCGACCCGTCGAGCATCACGGCACGCCGTACGTCCGCGGCGGGTGCAGCGGCCGCCAGGGCGACCCCTTCGAGGGCGACGGCGTCCAGCGCGCCCTGCCGGACCTCTCCGGTGAGCAGCCGCAGCAGGAACTCCTGCTCGGGGGCGGTGGCGGCGCCCATCAGCTCCCGTACGAGGCGCTGCCGCTCGGCCTGCGCGCCGGGCCCGGCGACCCGGGCGAGGGCCGTGAACGCGGCATCGGTGGCGGCGACGGTCAGCGTGGCCTCGGCGGCCGGCGGGACGGGGTCCTTGAGCGTGCTCCAGCCGACGCCGATCCGCCCCTGCGGGAGGCGTCCCGCGAGGTAGGCGATGACCAGCGGCGCCTCCTCGGGCGGGGTCGCCGCGAAGAGGTCGGCCAGGGCGGCGGTCTTGCGCGAGCGCGCGGAGGTGGCGGCGACCTGGCGGGAGACCTCCGCGAGACGGGCCAGCAGCATGCGGCCATGGTGCACGCCCGGCGCGCCGCACGCACGCGGACCGCCGCTTTCGGGCCGCACCCGCACCCGCCGTCCGCAACCGCCCGCAACCGCCGGCCGCGCCCGCGCGTGCCCGCGCGTGCCGGCCGCGCCCGTCCACGCCGTGCGGGCCGCGGGTTCCCTGCGCCGCCCGCGCCGCCCGCCCCGCCTGCGCCCGTCCGCCCTCGCCGCTTGTCGCTCGTCGCCCGTCGCCCGTCTCTCGCCGGACGGCCTCGTGGGCGCTGCCGATCCTCGCCCGCCTCGGGCGCCGACCCTCGGACCCTGTCACTCACCCCCGAACGCAGAGGCCTCGGTCCCTGTCGCCGCTCGCCGCCCGCTGGAGCGGCCGGGGCCGGTGGGCGCCCCGTTGCCCCCGGGCACCGCCTTGCGGCGCCGCAGCCGGAGGCGGGCGAGCAGGCCGCTGCGCCCGGGCGCGGATCGCGCGGGCGGAAGCGCGGAGGCCGCCCCGGTGACCGGTGGGGTGGAGGTCCGTACAGGGCCGGGTGCCGGGGTGACGCCGCCGTCGGGGCGTGGGGCCTGCCGTGCCGCGCGGGCCTCGTCGAGGGTGAGCGCGAGGTTGAGGCGGTGCCACAGGATCTCGTCCGGCTCGTCCGCCAGCAGCAGCCGGTCGCCGATCTCGCGGGCGGAGACGGACTCCGGGCGGCCGTAGGGAGGTGCCGGCCTCAGGCGGTCGAGGTAGGCGCGCTCGTACGGGTCGTCGACCACCTCGGCGAGCTGGATGGGGTCGAGCAGCGTGGCGATGGCCGCCGCGGCAGCCCAGGGGTCCTCCGCCCTGCGCAGCAGCAGGCCGAGGCGGCGGGCGCGCCAGTTGCGCGGACGGGCGTCGTCCCCGGCGTCGAGCTTGGTGCGCAGGGTGTCGGGCAGCCTGCCGGTAAGGAGCTCCGGGTGGTGCGCGGCGAACTCCTTTACCTCACCGGCGAGATAGAGCCAGACGATGGCGCGGTAGCGGTTGAGGTAGAACCTCACCGGCGTGAAGTGCCCGGTCCTGGCGAGCTTGGTGAAACGATCGGCGGTGATCGAGACGAGCTCGGCCGCCTCGGCCGTGCCGACGGTGCGGACGCGCTCGCGCAGGCCGTCCGGGAAGTCGGGCGCGCCGCGCAGCCGGTCGATCTCGGCCTGGGCGACGCGCCGCCGCCCACCCCCCGCGCCGGTACTGGTACCGGTGACGGGCACGGTGCGCACGAGTCCGAGTTGGACCGCGAGGTCGAACTCGCTGGGTTTCAGCGCGAGTTCCTGCGCGGCGCGCCCGAAGGCGACGGTGCGTGCGGTGGTCTCGGTGGCCGTCATGACGGTCCTCCCCCGTGAAAGGTGACACACTGTGCGTCATCACTCTGTGTCACGAAGGTAACGCGGAGGAGGCCGGTCGCGTCAGGCCTGTGGATAACTCAGGTGCCGGGCCGCCGCGCGGCGACCGCGAGGTGCTCGCCGACCCGGTTGACGAGCAGCGTCATCTCATAGGCGACCTGGCCGACGTCGGCCTCGGCGGCGCTCAGCACGCACAGGCAGCTGCCTTCGCCGGCGGCGGTGACGAACAGCATCGCGTCGTCGAACTCGACCATCGTCTGCCGCGCGTTGCCGGCCCCGAAGTGGCGCCCGGACCCGCGGGCCAGGCTGTGCAGCCCCGAGGAGACCGCGGCGAGGTGCTCCGCGTCCTCGCGGGCGAGACCGCTGCTCGCCCCGGTCACCAAGCCGTCGTTGGACAGCACCAGGGCGTGCCGTATGTACGCGACCCGCTGCGTCAGGTCGTCCAGCAACCAGTCGAGTCCCTTGTCCGGAGCCATGTGCGCATCTCCCCCTCGTCCGCGTTCGGTCCCGCGTGCGGTCCCGCGCCCGTTCTTACGAGCGTCGTTGCGACCGTTGTTGCGGCCGATCTTGCGACTGTCGTTGCGTTCCCCGTCGGCGTCTTGCCCGCCGGCCCGTGCCCTTCGGTCGTCCTGCGTCCGTAAGCCTTCCGCAATGACGTGAGCAGGGCAAGAGTGCTCCGTCACCACGACCGGACGGCCGCGCCGTCCGGGCCGGTCACCCTTCCGCCCGTGGCGGGTGGCCGGGTGGTGAAGGCGCGGTGAAGCTGGGCATGGCCGCCACACCGGACCAGCGTCAGGAGCCTCCCATGCGTGTCGCCGTCGTCGGGCAGGGCTACGTGGGAGTGGCCGGAGCGGTCGCCCTCGCACGGCAGGGCCACCACGTGACCGGCATCGAACGGGACGCCACGCGGCTGGAGTCGCTGACGGCCGGCCGGACGCCCGTGTCGGAGCCCGGCCTCCAGGAGGAGTTGTCCCTCGCCCTGGGAACCGGGCGGCTGCGGTTCGCCCCCGATCTCGCGCACACGCACCTCCGCGAGCCCTTCGACGTGGTGCTGATCACCGTGGGCTCCCCGCCCACCGAGGACGGCTCGGCGGACCTGTCCCAGGTCGGTGTCGCGCTCGCGGAGGCGGCCGCCCTGCTCCCGGCGCCGTACGTGGTGCTCAAGTCCACGGTGCCGCCCGGCACGAGCGACGGCTTCCTCGTGGCGTATCCGCAGCTGCGGGACCGGTACGCCTACACCCCCGAGTTCCTCAACCAGGGCAGCGCCCTGGACGACTGGTCGACGCCGTCGCGGGTGGTCGTGGGCCTGTGGTCGCAGGCTCTCGTCCTGCCGGCGCTGCGGGAGTTGTACGGACCGCTGGCCTGCCCCTGGGTGGTGACGACACCGGCGTCGGCGGAGATGGTCAAGTACGCCAGCAACACCTTCCTCGCCATGAAGATCAGCTTCGCCAACGAGTTCGCCCGGCTGTGCACGGCTCCCGAGCTGAACATCGACCACGTGATGCAGGGCGTGGGCCTCGACCCGCGCATCGGGCACGCCTTCCTCCAGCCCGGGCTCGGTTTCGGTGACTCGTGCCTGCCCAAGGACACCGCCGCGTTGACGCACTGGGCGGTGGCCCGCGGCCTGCCCACCCCGCTGCTGGACGCGGCGGTCGCGGTCAACCGCGCGCAGCCCGGGCTGGTCCGCGACACGCTGCGCGCGGAGCTCGGTGACGACCTGGCGCGCTGTGAGGTCGCGGTGCTGGGGGCGCGCTACGAGCCGTGGAGCGACGACATGCGGGCGGCTCCCAGCCGCGTCGTCGTGCCGCAGCTGCTCGAGGACGCGGCAGGGGTACGGGTCTGGGACCCCGCCATGGACGCCGAGCACCTCGGCCGCCTCTTCCCCGGTGCCCGGCCGTGCCCGGACCTCCGTACGGCCGTCGAGGGCGCCCGTGCGGCGGTGATCCTCACCGAGTGGCCCGAGACGATCGAGGCCGACTGGTCGGCGCTCGGTGCCCGGATGGCATCACCCGCCGTGGTGGTGGACGGCAAGAACTGCCTGCTCCCCGAGCGGCTGGCCGGCCTGCCGTTCACGTACCGGAGCGTCGGCAACCGGATGCACCCACGCGGCGAGGTCACCGGGGCCGCCGGGGGGCTCCCCACGGCCGCGGCCGGCCGGGACGTGCTGTTCGGCGAGCCGGGCGCCCCGCCCCGGGACGACCGCGCCCGGCCGGCCGGCGACCCGACCGGGTGAGCAGGTGAGCCGGGTGAGCAGGTGAGCCGGGTGACCGTTCCGGTGCCGGGGGCCTGGGTACCCGGTCGCGGGCGGCAGCGGCCGCCCGGACCTCCGACGACGACACAGAAGGGTTCCGCGATGACCGTTCCCGAGGAGAACCGCCCCAAGACGAGGACGACCGACGACACCCCGGCCGTCCGTCCGGACAAGGAGACCCGGGACCGTGACCGGGAACGGCAGGAGGGTGGCCGCTCCATGCGCGAGGCGCTGGAAGAGGCCGGTGTCGACCGGGACGACTACGAGGCGAGGTAGCCCGCGTAGCCCGTGGCCCGTGGCCCGTAGCCCGCGGCCTCCTGGTCGCGGACGGGGCCGCCCGGGCGGCCGCGGCGTGAGGGATCATGTCCGTATGGCCGATGACCACACGGATGTGCAGCAGTTCTTCACCGCCCGGGCGGCGGACTGGGACACCCGCTTCCCCGACGACGGCCCCGCTTTCGCGGCGGCCGTCCACGAGCTCGGGCTGCGCCCCGGCGACGCGGTCCTGGACGCGGGCTGCGGCACCGGACGCGCCCTGCCGCCCCTGCGGGACGCCGTGGGCCCGACGGGCACGGTCATCGGGGTGGACGTGACCCCCGCGATGCTGGCGGCGGCGGTACGGGCCCGGCGCGACGGCAGCGGGACGCTGCTGCTCGCCGATGTGGCCCGGCTGCCGCTGCGCGACGGCGTACTGGACGCCGTCTTCGGCGCCGGCCTCGTCTCGCACCTGCCGCGGCCGGCGGACGATCTGCGGGAGCTGGCACGGGTCGTCCGGCCCGGCGGGCGGCTGGCGCTGTTCCACGCGGTCGGCCGCGCCGCCCTGGCCGCGCGTCATGGGCGGCCGCTCTCCGCCGACGATCTGCGGGCCGAACCCAACCTGCGCCCGCTGCTGGCGGGTTCGGGGTGGCGGATGGTGTCGTACGCGGACGAGGAGGACCGCTTCCTGGCCCTCGCCGTACGGGACGAACATCAGTACTGACGTCCTCTTCTGCAGCCGGGGAGCGGGCCCTACGTTGGAGGGGCAGTCCAGGTCGAGGGGAAGGTGGGCCCGGTGTTCAGCAGACTCCGCACATTCTTCAGGTACCCCAGGTTCCCCAAGTCCCCGGCACCGGGGGGCGGGAACGGCTCCCCCCGCTCCCGGCAGCACAACCTCTTCGAGGCGGCGGCGGTGTACGTGTCCGCGTGCGCGGACGACGACCAGGAAAGGGCCGACGAGGCGACGGGCTGGGTCTCGCCGGAGGCGCTGTCGTTCGGGGTCAGCGAGCTGGCCTGCCGCGCGGTCATCGCCCTCGCGCGGGAGCGGAACGAGTCGCCCCAGAGCGTGGCGCGGAGCCTCCTGGGCCTGCCCGCCGCCTGACGTCGTCGGCGTACCGGCCCGTTCTTCGGGCGGCCGCCTCTCGACGCGGGGGTTACTCGCTGGTTAAGGTGCGCCGGCAAGCGGCCGGAACACCGGTCGGAGGAACCGGAGGGCCGGGGATACCGGAGGACCGGGCACCGGGGAACCGGAGGGGAGGGTGTCGTGGCCGGTACGCGGGATCTCGGGGACGCCGAGGGCGGGACGGTGGATGAGGCGCCAGGCCGGAAGGCGGGCGAGGCGGCGGAGGATGACGCGCTGTACGTGCTGACGGCCGCGCTGCTGACGCCCGCGCAGTTCCCGAGTGTGCTCGGGGACGACTATCCCGCGGCGTGCGCCGCGCTGGGCCTGGAGCCGTACGCCGACGGGTACGGGCTGGTGCTCGGGCAGGACGGCGACGGCGCACGGTGGACGGTGGCCGTCGACGACGTGTCGCTGGTCGCCGTCGCGATCGCGTCGTGGGACTGCGGGATGGAGTACGACCTCTCCCCCGACGAGCGCAGCGTGGTCATGGCCCTGCCTGGCTGGCCGCTGGAGCTCGCGGTCGCCGCGCCGGGGCTGCCCGCGCCGCACGACCCGGTGACGGGCCCCGACGAGCCGGCCCCGCTGCGCCCTCCGGACGCCGGCACCTGGGGCCCGGCGCTGCGGCGGCTGGGCGCGGACGAGGTCGCGCTGCACTGGGCGTCCTGGCGGAGCCGGCTCGGCGACGGCGACTTCGCGCCGCCATCGGAGACTCCCGGGGACGCTGGGACACCTATCGGCGCCTTCGGCGGCGACGAGGGCACCGGAGACCGCGGCAAGGCCGCGTTGCGGCGCGTGCTGGACGAGCTGGGCGGCTATCTGGAGGACCCGCCCCCGCTGGGGCGGGTGCGCTCCGGTTTCGCACCCGACGGGGCGCGGTTGCTGCGGGCGGACGGGCCGGGCTGGTCGCTGGTGGCGCGGACCGACGACATCGCCTTCGTCCTCCTCGACGACCTGCCGCGCGAGGTGCTCCCCGTGGGGCGTGGGCCGCGGCTGCCCGGTCTGCTGGCGGCCCTCGACGCGATGGCGGTACGTCCGGCCTGACGGGCGGGAGACCGAGAGACCGCCTAACCGGTGGGCTCGTCGGGGGCGGGCTCCTCGGCGGGCTGACCGCCCTCCGGGTCGTCGACGGGAGCGGGTTCTCCGGCGGGGGTGCCGCCGCGGGTGTCGTCCGCCGCTCGTGAGAGGTCGGCGTCCCAGTGGTCGGAGCCGTTCCCCGCCTGTTCGTCGGGAAGATCCCTCGGGATGCCGGCCTGGCTCTCCCTGGGCCCGTCCGCACCGGGCCCCTGACGCCGCTCGTCGTCCTCTTCCATGGTGTCTCCCTCCGACCGTGTGTCACGGTCGGGTACCCACGTGTGCGCGGCTCAGACCCGTTCCAGCGGGCGGTGCGGTCCATCCGGGAGCTCGGCCTCGATGGGATCGCCGGGGCGGACCACTCCGCCGGTCCTGACGATGCCCATGATCCCGGCCTTGCGGACGATCTCGCCCGTCTCCTCGTCGCGGCCGACGACCTGCTTCAGCAGTCCGTGCTGGAAGCCGTCGATCTGCCCGCAGGGGTTGCGCAGGCCGGTGATCTCGACGACGGCCTCCCGGCCTATGCGCAGGAGGGTGCCGGTCGGCAGGCCGAGCAGGTCGATGCCGCGGGTGGTGATGTTCTCCCCGAGGTCGCCGGGGGCGACGGTGAAGCCCGCCGCGGCGACCTCGTCGAAGAGCTCATCGTGGATCAGGTGCACTTGGCGGAGGTTGGGCTGGGTGGGGTCCTGAGCGACGCGGGAGCGGTGTTTGACCGTGACGCCCGCGTGGGCGTCACCCTCCACTCCGAGCCCGGCCAGCAGGGTGATCGCCGGCCGGTTCGTCTTGCTGAACGCGTGCTCTCCATGGCTGCTGACCGTCGTGACCGTCCCGCCCATCGCGTGGAGCTCCCCTCTCCCCTACGGATGATCATTGAACGATCAATGATCATGAACATGCTAGCCGCCTACTGGACGGCCGCCGGCTAGCGCCCCAGTTCCTTGCGGGCGACGCGGCGGAGCCTGCGTCGCTGGCCGGGGTCCAGGGCCAGGTAGGCCACGGCGGGCACGCCGAGCAGTACCAGCAGGGACAGCCAGAATCCGATCAGCGGCATCAGGAGGAGGCCGACGGCCACTCCCCCGATGATGATTTTTGTCCGTGTCGACATGTTCGACGCCTCCTTGACGGCCGGGGCCGCTCTCTGCCCTGGAGAACGCCGGATCGGGCGTCCGGGTTCCCCGGCCCCGTGCCTACGAGGCGCGGAGCGGCTCGCCGACCTGGTGCAGATGCCCCAGCGCCTGGCGGTAGGAGTCGACGAAGCCGGTTTCGGTGTACCGGACGCCGAGCGCGCGGCAGTGGGCGCGGACCAGGGGCTGGGCGAGCCGCAGGTGGGGACGGGGCATGTTCGGGAAGAGGTGGTGTTCGACCTGGTAGTTCAGGCCGCCGAGGAACCAGTCGGTGAGGGCTCCGCCGCGGATGTTGCGGGAGGTGAGCACCTGGCGGCGCAGATGGCCCCACGGCTCGCCGTCCGGGTCGGGGACTTCCATGCCCTTGTGGTTGGGCGCGAAGGCCATCCCCAGGTGGACACCGAGCAGCATCTGGTGGATCAGGGCGAAGACCACGGCCTGTCCGACGGACATGGTGGTCAGCAGCAGCGTGGCGTACCCGGCGACGTGGGCGAACAGCAGGCCGCCTTCGACGAGGCGCTCGCGCGGGGTCTGGCGCGGTCCGTCCTTGGAGAACAGCGCCTGGAAGCCGTACACCTTCAGGGCGAGCCCTTCGAGCGTGGTCAGCGGGAAGAACAGCCACGCCTGGTGGCGGGTGAGCCAGCCGCGCAGTCCGGAGCGGCCCTCGGCCTGGTGCGGGGAGAAGACGAGGACGTCCGGGGCCACGTCCGGGTCCTTGTCCTCGTGGTTGGGGTTGGCGTGGTGGCGGTTGTGCTTGTCGTTCCACCACTCCTGGCTCATGCCGAGCAGCAGGTTGGCGTGGAGGAGCTGGATCAGGCGGTCCGTGCGCTTGTCCGCGCTGATCTGGGCGTGGCCCGCGTCGTGGCCGTAGAAGGCGGCGCGGGCGGACAGCAGGGCGAGCGGGACGGCGAGCAGCAGGGACCACCAGGAGTGCCCGAAGAGCATCAGCCCGACGGCGACGGCCGTCAGCGCGAGCAGGTTGGCGGTGATGCCGAGCGCGTACCAGCCGGTGCGGCGCTGCAGCAGCCCTTGCTCCTTGACGGTGCGCAGCAGGGGCGTGAACTCGCTGGCCGGGCGCTGGGCGCCCCGGGCGGCGGTGGCGGGCGGTGAGGGCGGTGGGGCGGCGAGGGTGGCAAAAGCCTGGGGCATGGGTTCTCCGGAGGTAGGTCCGTGCGCTGACATGCGCCGACCTGATGAACGTACGGATGAGCGAGCGCCCAGAGCCATGGCACCACCACCCGGAAGCGGGCGGGGGCTTTCCAGCGTACTGGGGTGGTGCTACCTGCACCCCGGGCGCGAAGTGGGCTATGTCACGACGTTCTTGGGCGCGTGGCGAGACGCCGTCCGGTACTCTCGGCGGCTCCGGCTCGCACTAGTCAAATTTGAGGAATGCGTCAGCGCTGTGCAGAGACTCACCGAAGCAACGCCCTCCCCTCACCCCGACGTCGCCCGACCCACTCAACTGCCCCTACTGCTCCGCTGCTCCACGGTTTTCCTGGCCGCCGACCCCGCCCGTGCGGGGCGTTTCGGGTTCCTGCTCCCTGACGGCGTCGAGCCCTCGGTGACACGCGCCGCCGCGGTCGAGGACCTGACCGTCGTCACGGACGACGGGAACGGCGAGGACGACGGGAACGGCGAGGGCGGTGACGGCGGTGGGCCGGCCGCCCGGACCGTACGGGCACTGGCGGTTCCCGTGTCCGACGCTCTGCCCCTCCTCACCCGGGCACGCCTGTCCCCCCACGCCTCCCCCTCCGTGGCGTTCTGGGGCGCGGCCGCCCTGATGGCCCTGCAACTGGTGGCACGCGGGCGCCTGCTGCCCGGCCTGAGCGCGACGGACCACGACGCCTGGCGGGTGGGACCGCTCGCCGCAGAGGACCTGGAGCGGCTCCGTACGCTGGCCGCTTCGATGCCGCCGGACGCCCACGCGGTGCCCGTCGGCGCGGCGGACGACGGCATGGTCCTGCTGCCCGAACCGGAGCGGCTGCTGCGGGCGTTCCTGGACGCGGTCGCCGACGCACTGCCGCGTACACCCGCGGCGCCCCTCCTCGCGGGCGGCGGCGCGTACGCGGAGCGGGCCGCCCAGCATGTGCCGGAGCAGCGCGCGTGGGCGGCGGACGTCGCGGCCGGCCACGACGCGGGCGTACGGGTGTCGCTGCGCGTCGAGGCGACGGGACTGGACACGGCCGAAGGACTGGACACGACTGAAGCGCTGGACACCGCCGAAGGTCCCGCCTTCCGTGCCGTGGTGCAGATGCACAGCGTCAACGATCCGGCGCTGGTCGCCGACGCCGCCGACGTGTGGTCGGGTGCGGCCCCCGAGATCGGCGACGCGGGCGCCCGGATGGACGCGCTGGTCGCGCTGCGCCGCGCCGCGCGTGCCTGGCCGCCGCTGGCACCGCTGCTCTCGGCCGCCGTCCCCGACGCGGTCGACCTGGCCGACGACGAGGTCGCCGAGCTGCTGGGCGAGGCGGCACGGGCGTTGGCGGCGACCGGCGTACAGGTGCACTGGCCCAAGCAGCTGGCGCGTTCGCTGACCGCGCGCGTGGTGATCGGCCCGCCGGAGGACAACGCGCAGGACGACGCGGGGAACGCGGCGGGCGGCGGAGCGTACGGAGACACCTCGGCGCTGCCCGCGTTCCTCTCCGCCAACGCGCTGCTCGCCTTCGACTGGCGGTTCGCGCTGGGCGACCAGCCCCTCACGCGAGCCGAGCTGGACCGGCTGGCCGAGGCCGCCCGTCCCGTCGTGCGGCTGCGCGACCAGTGGGTCCTGATCGACCCGGAGGAGGTACGGCGGGCCTGTGACACGCGGGACCGGTCCCTCACCCCGGTCGACGCGCTCGGCGCCGTACTGACCGGCAGCACCGAGGTGGACGGCCGCCGGGTCGACGTACAGGCGACGGGATGGCTGCGGGCGCTGCGGGACCGGCTCGCGGACCCGGAGGGCGGGACGCCGGAGGTCGGCCAGCCCACGGCGCTCACCGCGACCCTGCGCGACTACCAGCTGCGCGGCCTGAACTGGCTGCACCGCATGACCTCTCTCGGCCTCGGCGCCTGCCTCGCCGACGACATGGGCCTGGGCAAGACGATCACCTTGATCGCGCTGCATCTGCACCGGCAGACCGATCCGTCCGCAGCCGGCCCCACGCTCGTCGTCTGCCCCACGTCCCTGATGGGCAACTGGCAGCGCGAGGTGGAGAAGTTCGCGCCGGGCACCCCGGTGCGCCGCTTCCACGGGCCCACGCGTGTCCTGGACGGCCTGGCCGACGGCGAGTTCGTCCTGACCACCTACGGCACCATGCGGCTCGACGCGGAGCGGCTCGCGGGGGTGGACTGGGGCATGGTCGTCATCGACGAGGCGCAGCACGTGAAGAACCCCTACTCGGCGACCGCCCGCCAGCTGCGCACCATCGGCGCACGCGCGCGCGTGGCGCTGACCGGCACACCGGTGGAGAACAACCTCTCCGAACTGTGGGCCATCCTCGACTGGACCACGCCCGGACTCCTGGGCCGGCTCGGGACGTTCCGCAGCCGCTACGCCGACGCCGTGGAGGGCGGCACCGACCCGGCCGCCGCCGAGCGGCTCGCGGCGCTGGTCCGGCCGTTCCTGCTGCGACGCCGCAAGTCCGACCCCGGGATCGCGCCGGAGCTGCCGCCGAAGACGGAGACCGACCGCGCCGTGTCGCTGACGGCGGAACAGACCGGGCTGTACGAGGCGGTGGTGCGCGAGACGCTGGCGGCCGTCGCCGAGGCGGACGGGATGGAGCGGCGGGGCCTGGTGGTCAAGCTGCTCACCGCGCTCAAGCAGATCTGCAACCACCCCGCCCAGTACCTGAAGGAGGACGACCCCCGGATCGCCGGCCGGTCCGGGAAGCTGGAACTGCTGGACGAACTGCTCGACACCCTTTTCGCGGAGGGGGCGAGCGTCCTGGTGTTCACGCAGTACGTGGCGATGGCGCGGCTGCTGGAGCGGCACCTGGCGGCGCGGGGCGTACGCACCCAGTTCCTGCACGGCGGCACGCCGGTGGCCGCGCGGGAGGCGATGGTGGCCCGGTTCCAGGAGGGTGAGGTGCCGGTCTTCCTGCTGTCGCTGAAGGCGGCCGGCACCGGGCTCAACCTCACGCGTGCCGGGCACGTCGTGCACTACGACCGCTGGTGGAACCCCGCCGTCGAGGCGCAGGCCACGGACCGGGCGTACCGGATCGGCCAGACCCAGCCCGTGCAGGTGCACCGGCTCATCGCCGAGGGCACCGTCGAGGACCGGATCGCCGCCATGCTGGCGCGCAAGAAGGAGCTGGCCGACGCCATCCTCGGCGCCGGCGAGGCCGCGCTGACCGAACTGACCGACGCCGAACTGGCGGAACTGGTGGAGCTGCGAGGGAGCGGACGATGAACCATCGGGACGACACGGCGCGTACGGACGCGGAGCGTACGTTCGCGGCGCTCCCTCCCGCGCGGGGCCGGGGTTACGCCGAGACCTGGTGGGGCCGGGCGTGGCTGAAGGCCCTGGAGGACACGGCTCTCGACGGCCGGCAGCTGAAGAAGGGCCGCAAGCACGCGCGTGACGGCGCCGTGGGGGCGGTGTCGGTACGGCCCGGGCGGATCACCGCGGTCGTGACAGACCGGGACGGCACGGCGCTGCGCAGCGATGTCCTGCTGCAGGAGCTGACGGACGAGGAGTGGGACCGGTTCCTCGACATGGCGGTGGACCGGGCGGGCCACATCGCGGCGCTGCTGGACCGGGACATGCCGCCGCACCTCGTGGAGGACGCGGCGGCGGCCGGCATCGAACTGCTGCCGGGCATCGGCGACCTGGAGCCGGAGTGCGCGTGTGAGGCCTGGGACCACTGTCCGCACACGGCGGCCCTCTGCTACCAGGTGGCGCGGCTGCTCGACCGGGATCCTTTCGTGCTGCTGCTCGTACGGGGGCGCGGGGAGCGGCGGCTGCTGGACGAGTTGCAGGTACGGAGCGCGGCGCGCGCCGCACAGGAGGAACACGCGGGAGGGGAAGGCGACGGCGACCGCGCGGAGGCTGCCGTGTCCGCGGGCGTACGCGCCGACGAGGCCTTCGCCGCGCGGGACATCCTGCCGCCCCTGCCCGCCCCTCCCCCGCTGCCCGGACAGCCGGGCGAGCCGCCCTCGCTCGACACGGAGGCGAAGCCGGCGCCGGGCGTCGACGCGGCCGCCCTGGAGCTCCTCGCGGCGGACGCGGCGGCGCGGGCGCACCGGATGCTGGCGGACGCGCTGGGCCCCGGCCATGAGGACCAGCCCTGGGAACCGGAGTTGACGCCTGCTCAGGACGCGGTGCGGCTGGCGGCGGCGCTGGAGCCGGACGGTGCGTCCTCCTGGGCCGCCGTACGGCTGGCCGCCGCCACCGGCCGGCGCCAGGCGGACCTGGCCCTGGCCACGCGCGCGTGGCGCCTCGGCGGGGCCGCCGCTCTCGCCGTACTGGAGGAGGACGCGGCGCCCGCCCCGGAGCTCCTCGCGCGGGCGGAGGCGCTGCTGGCGGAGGCGTGGGAGGACGGCGAGCGTCCCGCGCTGCGGGCGTCCGCCCCCGGCCGCTGGACGGTGCCGGGCGCCGACGTCCAGCTCCGTCTGGGCGGGGACGGCCGTTGGTGGCCGTACCGCAAGGAGGGCGCCCGCTGGGCGCCGGCGGGCCCGGCGGCACCGGACCCGGCGTCGGCCCTGGCGGAGGCCGGCGGCTGATGAGCGCCCGGCCCGGGGGGGGGGGGGGGGGGGGGAGGGGGGGGGGGGGGGGGGGGGGGGGGGGGGGGGGGGTGGTGGGGGGTGACGGGTGGAGCGTA
>NZ_JBWKLJ010000002.1:0-792308 GCF_056430285.1 Streptomyces sp. NPDC045998 | reverse complement strand
CGTACAGCAAGAGGATTGCCCGCTGGTCGCCGTCGGGCCCTGAGTCACCGGACCCGGCGTCGGCCCTGGCGGAGGCCGGCGGCGGATGAGCGCCCGGCCCGGCCGGTGGCGGCGCCGCCACCGGCCGGGGACCCGGGGTCACGCGCCGAGCTGCCGCTCCGCCGCGTCCACCGTCTGCGCGAGGAGCAGCGCGATGGTCATCGGCCCGACGCCGCCCGGCACCGGGGTGATCAGGCTCGCCCGGGCGGCCGCCGTCTCGAAGTCGACGTCGCCGACGTTGCCCTCGTTGTAGCCGGCGTCGATCACGACGGCGCCGGGCTTGATGTCCTCGCCCTTGATGAAGCGGGGCCGCCCGACGGCGGCGACCACGATGTCGGCCTCCCGTACCGCCGCCGACAGGTCGGCGGCGGGCGTGTACGAGTGGCAGTACGTCACGGTGGCGTTGCGCGCGAGCAGCAGCATGCCGGCGGGCTTGCCGAGGATGGCGCTGCGGCCCACGACGACGGCCCGCTTGCCGGCCGGGTCGACGTCGTACGCGTCGAGCAGGCGCATGATGCCGCCCGGGGTGCAGGAGACGAATCCGGGCAGGCCGAAGCTCATCGTCGCGAAGGAGCTGATGGTCACGCCGTCGACGTCCTTGGCGGGGTCGATGGCCTCGAAGGCGGCCCGCTCGTCGATGTGCGGGCCGGCCGGGTGCTGGAGCAGGATGCCGTGCACCTCCGGGTCCGCCGACAGCGAGCGGAGGGTGGCGACGAGTTCGGCGGTGGTGGTCGCGGCGGGCAGTTCGACGTGCCGGGAGCGGATTCCGGCCTTCTCGCAGCGGGCGCGCTTCATCTTGACGTACGTCACCGAGGCCGGGTCCTCGCCGACCAGGACGGTGGCGAGGCAGGGCCGGGTGCCGGTGCGGCGGGTGAGCTCGGCCGCGCGGGCGGCGGTCTCCTCGACGAGCCGGCGGGCGAGGCCGCTGCCGTCCATGAGGCGGGCGGTGGACGAGGTCGTGGACATGGGGACTCCTGAGCGTCGCGGTGGCTCGCCCAGGCGCGCGGCATCGACGTCGGTCCGTCAGGCCGCTCCCCGGTGGTACTCCACCCCAGCGCCAGTCACGGCCCGCGCCCACTCTACGCCACGGAATCGAACGGTGTCCTGAACGGCTTCGCTCCCGCGGGGACGGGCGGGGTCCGCCTCCTACGATGACCGCGCACCAGCCCTTACGCACGCAGGAGGGGGACGAGAGACGACGTGGACGAGGCCGGAAGCGGACCGCACACCGAGGAACGGCTGCGCGCCCAGCTCGCCGCCCTGGGGGTGCGGCCGGGCGGGGTGGTGCTGGCGCACGCGTCGCTGCGGGCGGTGGGCCCGGTGGCGGGGGGCGGTCAGACCGTGCTCCGGGCGCTGTGCGGGGCGCTCGGCGCGGACGGCACCGTGGTGGTGCCCACCTTCACCGCCCGCAACTCGGACACGTCACCGGCGTACCGGGAACGGGTGCGGGGCCTCGGGGAGGCGGAGCGCGCGGCGGTGCGGGAGGCGATGCCGGCGTACGACGCTGCGGCCATGCCCTCGGACGCCGGCGTCGGGGTGCTGCCCGAGCTCGTGCGCACGACGGCCGGCGCGGTGCGCAGCGCCCATCCGCAGACGTCCTTCGCGGCGCTGGGCCCGCACGCCGAACGGGTGGTGTCCGGCCACCGTCCCGACTGCCATCTGGGGGAGGCTTCGCCGCTGGCCCGGCTGTACGACATGGGGGCGCGGATCCTGCTGCTGGGCACCGGGTTCGACCGGTGCACGGCGTTCCACCTCGGGGAGTACAGGGTCGCGCGGCCACCGCGCCGCACCTACCGGTGTGTCATCCGTGAGGGACGGGTGCGGCGTTGGTGGGCGTACGAGGACGTGGCTCTTGACGACGGCGATTTCGCCGCCCTCGGGGCGGACCTGGAGCGCGACCGTCCCGGTGCCGTACGGCGGGGCCCGGTCGGTTCGGCGCCGACGTGCCGGCTGGTGGAGCTGGCGCCCGCCGTGGACTACGCCCAGGGGTGGCTGGAGCGCAACCGCGCGTACGGGTGACCGGCGCGACACCCGTACGGCGGACGTTTTCTGATTCGTCGTCGGTCGGCCGGTTCGCGGGCGCCCGGGGTGGGGCAACTCTTTCGAGACCCGAGTGAGGTGCTCCGTTGCCCCGACCTACTTCCTTCCCTGGGGGGATTGTGACGCGCACGCGTACGGCTCTGCTGCTAGTGGCCGCCCTGCTGAGCGCGGGGCTGGTGGGCGCCCCGCCCGCGGCGCCCGCCGCGGCCTGGTCCCGGATCGCGACGGGCGTCGAGTACCGCACGCTCGACATCCCGTCAGCGCGCGGGACGGCGAGGGCGCATGTGCTGTCGGCGGACCTGGCGGACGCGCGCGTGTCGGCCGGGCTGCTGTATCCGGGGGTGGTCGCGGCACGGTCGGCACTGTCCGTGCTCGCCGACGGCGCGGGCGCGACGGCCGGGGTCAACGGCGACTTCTTCCACATCAGCGAGGCCCAGCACCCGGGCGTGGAGGCCACCGGCGCACCGGTCGGCCCCGCGGTCGCGGACGGCCGTCCGCTGAAGGCGGCGGTACCGAACGGGCAGCGGTTCGGGCCCGCCCTGCCGCCCGGGACGAGTACCCGTCAGGTGCTGGGGGTGGGCGAGGACGGCAAGGCCCGGGTCGGGGAACTGGCCCTGGACGGGGCCGTCACGACGCCGCACGGGGAGCTGGCGCTCGGCGGGCTGAACCAGTACGCGCTGCCGGTGGGGTCCGTCGGGGTGTTCACCAAGGACTGGGGCGGTGCCTCACGCGTGCGTGCCACCTGCGGCACGGACACTCAGCGGTCCGCGCCGTGCAGCAAGGAGACGTACGAGGTGACGGTACGCGGCGGCAAGGTCGAGGCGGTCGCCGAGACGCCCGGCAGGGGCGTGATCGAGTCCGGTACCGAGGTCCTGGTGGGACGGGAGGAGGGCGCGCGGGAGCTGCGCAAGCTGGCGGTCGGGGACCTGGTGAGCGTCCGGCACAAGCTGGTGGCGGCCGGTGACGCGTCGACGGCGTCGTACCGCTTCGCCGTGGGCGGGTTCCCGGTACTGCGCGGTGGGGAGCCGCTGGGGGGGCTGGACGGCGTGACGGCGGCGGTACGCACGGCGGCGGGCGTCGGCGGTGACGGCACCCGCCTGCTGCTGCTCGCCCTGGACGGCGGGCCGGGTTTCCGGTCGGGGCTGACCGTGTCCGAACTGGCCGCCACCATGAAGGGCTTGGGCGCCTCGGACGCCGTCAACCTGGACGGCGGAGGCTCGTCGACGTTGGTGGCGCGGCAGGAGGGGGCGACGAAGGTGAGCGTCCTCAACCATCCCAGCGGCGGGGTGCAGCGGGCCGTGCCGAACGGCATCGGGATCTTCGTCAAACCGGCGTCCTGAGGGCTGTCCCGTACGTGCGGTCCAGCGGCCCTCTCCACCCACCGAGAGGCCGGCACCACCCCTGGGCAGTGCCGGCCTCCTGTTGTTCAGAAGTCGTGGCAGGCCGGTCCTTTGGGAACCGGTGATGATCCAGTTGAAGACCGCCCGGGTGCTCGGCCCGTAGAGGCCGTCGGCGGAGATGCCGTGGTAGCGCTGCACCTTGGCTACGGCGGCCTTGGTCCCGGAACCGTAGACGCCGTCCACATCGATCTTGGCGAAGCTGTAGCACCGGTTGATGGAGTTCTGCAGTGCCTTGACGGCCGAGCTGCTGTTGCCGGGGCCCAGCTGGCAGTTCAGGGATCCGGTGGAAGAAGCCGCCACAGGACCGGAGAACCTGTTGCCGTATCCGTCCGTCCAGGTCTTGGTGACGGTCTTGCTGCAGATGGGGGTGGCGGCCTGGGCCTGGGTGGCCGTCACGGCGACCACTCCCGTCGCGAGCAGTACGGAGCCGAGTCCCGCAGCGGCGACGCGGCGGGCTCCGGTGAGTATGGACATGGGTGTACCTCCGTCGATGGGCGATGGCCCGGGCCGAGCCGCCGGAAACCCGTGCCTCGGCCCGCTCGCAAGGAAGGCTAGGGTTCCCGGTGTCGGTGCACATCAGGGCGCCCCCTGAAGACGATTCAGCCACGCGCTTTGCGCCAGTCGCGGCTTTCCGGCCGTCTGACGTGAGACGCGGCTACGGCTTGAGGCTGCTGACCACGTCGGCCGTGGCGGAGACGCCGTTGTAGATGGTCGGGGCCAGGCTGGTGCTCGCCATGAAGAAGCCGAGCAGAGCGCAGACCAGCGCGTGGGAGAGCTTCAGGCCTCCGTTGCGCAGGAAGATCACCGCCAGGACCAGCAAAAGCAGCACCACGGAGACGGATACGGCCATGTGTCGCCCTCCTCGGCCAGTTGCCGCGTGGGGTGTGCGGCATTCGGCGGCCAGTCTGGCGGAGCGGGGGCGCCGTACGGCCGTACGGCACGTCGGCCGAACGGGTATTAACCGGCCGCGACCCGTTACGCGGCGCCCGTACCGGTCCCCTTGCCGTTCCCGCCGCCGTCCGTACGCCGCAGGAAGGCCGCGAGTCCGGCGAGGTCGTCGGTGTTGAGGTGGTCGACGCGGGCGGCGAGCAGCTCCGTCCAGAGGGCGTCGCGAGCCGCTCCCGGGTGGTCCGGTGTGGCCCAGAACCGTACGCGCTGTCCGGCCCGGTGCGCGGCGGTGACGAGGGCGTGGAGGCGGGCCCGCTCGGCTGCGGGGAAGGGGCCGGTGCCCTGCCAGGTGAAGCTTTGGTTCCAGTTGGCGCTGATCAGCGGGGCGAAGGAGGCCGGGGCCGCGGTGCCGACGTCGTCCAGGCGGCCGTCGTAGAAGGCGTACCGCACGGGCTGCGCCTCCATGGGGGCGCGGGCCGCGCGGTCGCCCGAGACGACGGCCGTGACGGCGCCGGGCCGTACGGTGCCGTGCACGAAGGTGCTGAGCATGCGCCGGTACGGGGCGAGTTGGCGGTGCAGTGCGCGGTAGGCGGCCGCGCCGTCCGCCTTGATGTCGACGAGCAGCTGTACGGGTTCGCGGTATCCGGCGTACACCGTCCCGTGGTGGGCCCTCACGCGCGCGAGCAGCGGCTCGAGGTACAGGGAGCGGAGCGTACGGGTGGGGTCGAGCTGCCAGGGCTCGTGGGCGACGAGCAGGTCGCCGCCGACCAGGAAGACATCCGCCTCGACGCTGGTGAACCCGTGTGCGAGGGCGTCGTGGAGCGGCCGCTGGTGAAGGTAGTCGTTGTGCGCGTGGGCGCGGCGCAGCGGCCTGACGGGCGCCGCCCGGTGCGCGGCGGCGGCCCGCTGTGCGGGCAGGACACCCCCTAAAGGGGCGGCTGCGGTGAGCGTGGCGAAGGCGGCGACGGCGGACCGGCGGGACAGTGGCGCCATGAGGACCTCCCGTGGGTGCTAGGGGGTGTCTTGCCGATCTTGCCGGGCTCGCGACGCCTGGTGCCGCTCACTGATCGGGCCTGATCGGGCCTGGTCGACAAGACACCCCTAGGGGGACGGTCCCGAGTATGCGGCTCCGTCCGGACAACCGGGTCACCCTCGCTCGCAGTTGGCCGACGGGGCACGCGTGCCGGGGCGTCCTCAGCGGCGCCGGGCGCGTGTCATACCGGGGTGACGTGCCACGGCGTGCAGGTACTCGAGCGCGTCGAGGACCACCGTGCGGTCGTACCAGTCCAGCCAGCGCCCCACCTGACGGCCGGTCCGGTCCAGGGCCTTGAGCTGGGCGGCGTGGAGCTCCTGGATGGGGCGTGCGAAGTGGGCGGAGACCATCCCGATGCAGCGGCCGTCGCTCACCAGGGGCACGCTGTGCACGGAGCGGCTGCCCGCGTCGAGGACCGCCTGACGGGCGTCCTCGGTGAACACCGGGGCGGTGGAGACGTCGCGGACGGTGACCTGGGCCATGTCCCGCGCCGCCTGCGCACAGGCGGTGCCGTCGTCCCCGACGTACTGGAAGAAGCTCACGAACTCCTCGCTCAGCCCCGCGTGTTTCTCCAGCCACAGCCCGCCCGTGGCGTGGTCCCCGATCTGGACGTTGCCCATGTCCGTGGCCGTGACCGCCAGCGTCTGCGAGAGCGTCGCCTGGAGCACGGCGCCGCGGTGCGCGTGTGCCGCGTCGTCGATGGCGAGGAGGTCCAGGCTCGGGGCGGGGCGCCGGGCCCGGCCCGGGAACCAGCGCTCCGCCCCGTGGTCCGGCCGGGCGAGCCGCACCACGGCCTCGGCGAGGGTGCGCAGCTTGACGTTGAAGCGCTGCGAGGCCTGCTGCATCAGCGCGAACGCGGCCTCCGCGTCCGCCAGCCGGTAGCGCTCGCGGAGGATGCCCTGCGCCTGGGCGATCAGGGGGCGGTTACGGGCCTGGACACGCAGGTGCCGCACTTCGTCGCGTAGCCGCGCCAGTTCGTCCAGGGCGCTCGTGCCGTCGGTGTCCCACGCACCGGGCCGGGGGGTGTCGGTCATGGAGGCGCGCCTGCCCCGGCCCGCGCGGATCACACTGTGTGGTCACTCACCCGGGTGGTCCAGCGCCACTCGAAGGGCACGGCGAGCCGGCCGCTGGTCATGCCCCGCGCACGCACTCCGCCCAGTCCACCGTACGGTCGCACCAGCGCTCCAGCAGGACCCGGTCGTGGCCGACGGCGAGGAGTCCGGCGCCGTGCTCACGGCGGTACGTCTCGACGGCGGCGACCAGCGCGGCGGTCGTGGAGGCGTCGAGCATCGCGGTCATCTCGTCGCAGACCAGCCAGCGCGGGCGCAGCACCAGGGCGCGGGCGAGGCAGGCGCGCTGGAGCTGGCCGTCGCTGACCTCGTGCGGGCGGCGGGCGAGCAGGTCGTCGGTGAGCCCCACCGTGCGGGCCAGCTCGGCCGTGCGGTCCTCGGCCTCGGCGCGGTGGCCGGTGGCGCGCAGCGGCTCGGCGATCAGGTCGCGCAGCCGCAGCCGGGGGTCCGCGGAGAGGCGGGGCTGCTGGAAGACGACACCGATGGCGGTGCGCAGCTCGCGCGGCGCGCGGTGGCGCCAGCCGCGTACGGGCTCGCCGTCGACGGTGACGCGGCCCGCGTCCGGACGGTGCAGCAGTGCGGCCACCCGCGCGAGGGTCGACTTGCCGCAGCCACTGGGACCGAGGAGGCCGACGGACTCGCCGGGCGCGAGGGTCAGCGAGGCGCCGCGGAAGACGGGCGCGCGCGGGTCGTATCCGGCGGTGACGGCGTCGAGTTCAAGCACGGGTCGGCTCCTCGGCGGCGGTGTGGGCGTGGTGGCAGGCGACGCCGTCCCGGAGGCGCGGCACCGTCCCGCAGGCGTCCGTCGCGCGGTCGCAGCGGGCGGCGAAGGCGCAGCCGTCGGGCAGGGCGCCCAACTCCGGGGGCAGGCCCGGGATGGGGGTGAAGTCCCGCTCGGGGAGGGCGGCGAGCAGGCCGCGCGCGTACGGGTGACGGGGGCCGGGGGCGCCGAAGAAGCGGTCGGCGGCGGTGAGTTCCACGATCCGGCCGGCGTACATCACGGCGACCCGGTCGGCGATCCGCTCGGCGGCGGCCAGGTCGTGGGTGATCATCAGCAGCGCACGGCCCTCGTCGGCGTGGCGGCGCAGTTCGTCCACGGTGCGGTCGACCAGGTCGCGGTCGAGGCCGGTGGTCGGCTCGTCGGCGAGCAGCAGCGGCGCGTCGCCGACGAGCGCGAGGGCGGTGGCGGCGCGCTGCGCCTGGCCGCCGGAGAGTTCGTGCGGATGGTGGTCCAGGAGGCCGGGCGGGAAGGAGGCCCGCTCCGCGGCCGCGACGGCCGCCGCGCGGAGGTCCGCCCGCGGTGTGCCGGTCAGCTCGCGCAGGGTCTCCTCCAGCTGCGCCCGTACGGTGCGTACGGGGGTGAGGTGCGCGGCCGGGGACTGCGGTACGAGACCGATGCGCCGGCCCCGTACGGTACGGGCGAGGACGCGCTCGTCGGCGGAGAGCACGTCGATGCCGTCGATCACCGCAGTGCCGGCGGTCTGCGCGTTGCCGGGCAGCAGACCGAGCAGGGCGGAGGCGAGGACGGACTTGCCGCAGCCGCTCTCGCCGACGAGGGCGAGGCACTCCCCCGCCGCCAGGTCGAAGCTCGCGCCGCTGACGGCGGCGATGTGGCGGCCGCCGCGCATCCGGAAGCGCACGGACAGCTCCCGTACGGAGAGGACGGGAGTCACGGGGTTCACGGGGCTCACAGCATCAGCTCCGATCGGCGGCGCGGGTTGAGCCGTTCCCGCCAGGCACCGGCCAGGCCGGCGATGGCGAGCGTCGGGATGATCAGGAACAGGCCGGGGAAGAGTGTCGGCCACCAGTCGCCGGCGAGCAGCGAACCGCGCGCCGTCTGCACCAGGTTGCCGAGGCTCGCCTGGTGGGGCGGCAGGCCCAGCCCCAGGAAGGACAGCGCCGACTCGTGCCACATGGCGTGCGGCACCATCAGCACGGCCGCGAGCCCCGCCTGCGGCAACACCGCCGGCAGCAGATGCCGGACGGTCACGCGCCACCGCGAGGCGCCGCCCGAGATCGCCGCGTCGATGTAGGGGCGCGCGCGCAGCGACAGCACCTCGGAGCGGACGATCCGGGCGGTGGACAGCCAGTGCGTGAGCGCGACGGAGACGATGACGGGCCACACGCCGGGGCGGAACATCGCCACGATGAAGATGCCGAGCAGCAGGTGCGGTACCGAGGCGAAGGTGTCGACGAGCCGCATGAGGAGGCGGTCGGTCCAGCCGCCGAAGGCGGCGGCGGCCGCGCCCACGGCCGTGCCGATGACGGTGGCGACGAGCGCCGCGACGAGCCCGACGAGGAGCGAGACGCGCAGCCCGTACACGCAGCGCAGGAGCAGGTCGCGGCCGACGTCGTCGGTGCCGAAGGGATGGGCCCAGGACGGCGGCTGGAGCTTCAGCGACAGGTCGACGGCCTGCTGGTCGAGCCGCACCAGCGGCGGTACGACGAGCACGGCGAGGACGACCGCCGCGACGATCACGGCGGAGACCGCGACCCGTGCGGTGCGGGTGGAGCGGCGGGTGCGCCCGTGGGAGCGCCAGAGGACGTCAGCCATCGAAGCCCACCCTCGGGTCGGCGAGTCCGTACAGCAGGTCGGAGAGGAGGTTGCCCAGCAGCACCGCGGCCGTGGCGAGCACGGTGAGTGCGGCGAGGAGCGGGAAGTCGACGGAGGTGGCGGCCTGCACGGTCGCGGCCGCGATGCCCGGCCAGCTGAAAACCGACTCAACAAGCAAGGCGCCCGTGATCAGTTCCGGCACGCGTGAACCGATGAGCGTGAGCATCGGCAGCATCCCGGACCGCAGCGCGTGCCCGAGCAGCACGGTCCGCTCCCCGAGGCCGCGTGCGCGTGCGCCGCGCACCGGGTCCTCGTCGAGCGCGTCGGCGACGCCCTGCCGTACGTACAGGAAGAACCACGGCAGTTGCGAGACGCCCAGCACGAGCGCGGGGAGGACCAGGTGGGAGGCGACCTGCTGGAAGGTGACGGTGTCGCTGGCGGTGTCGGTGAGACCGCCGGCCGGCAGGACGCCCAGTTCGAGCGCGAAGAACCAGATGGCGAGCAGCCCGAGCCAGAAGGCGGGGGCGGCTTCCAGGGTGTACGCGGCGGAGGTGGCGCACCGGTCGAGCCAGCCGCCCTGCCGCCGTGCCGCCAGCACGCCCAGGCCGGTGCCGAGGAGGATGGCGACGGCGAAGGCGGTGGCGGCCAGCAGCACGGACCAGCCGATGCGTTCGCCGATGACGTCGGCGACGGGCTGGCGCATGACGCTGGAGTCGCCGAGGTCGCCGGTGACGGCGGACGTCAGCCAGTGCCACCAGCGCGGGACGAGCGGCTGGTCGACGCCGAGGTTGGCGCGCAGCTGGTCGAGGTTCTCCTGGGAGGCGGTGAGTCCGGCGGTGCCGGCGTACGCCTTGACGGGGTCGAAGGGGGAGGCCGCGGCGACGGCGAAGACCCCGAACGTCACGACGAGGAGGACGGGGACGGCGAACAGCGCCCGCCGCCCCGCCATCCGGGCCATCGCCCCCCAGGGGAGGCGGCGGCCGGCCTGCTTGAGGGTCACTTCTTCGGGGTCCAGTCCTCGACGTTCCACCAGGGGCCGGAGGCGAGGCCGTGGTCGTGCGGCTCGACCTGCGTGGACAGTCCGTCCCAGAAGGTGGTGAGGACGTACACGTGGTCGATGTGGGTGAGGAAGGTGTAGCCGGGGTTCTTCACCAGCTCGCGCTGGACGGTGTCGTAGGCGGCCTTCCGGGCGGCCTTGTCGTTGGTCTTGCGGCCGTCGTCCAGGGCCTTGTCGACGGCCGGGTTGTCGTACCAGGCCATGTTGTTGAAGCCGTCGCCGCCGAGGGAGGACTTCAGCAGCAGGTACTGGTCGAAGTCGGGGTCGCCGGGTGAGCCGCCGCCCGCGAGGACGGCGTCCTGCTTCATGCGCGGCTGGATGACCTCCCACGTGCCGGCCTGGGTGGTGATGTCGATGCCGGCCTTCTTGGCGTCGGAGGCGTAGGCGAGGGCGTGCTCCTGGCGGAGCTTGTCGCCGGAGAGGTACCAGAGCGGGAAGGCGGCGCGGACGCCGTCCTTGACGCGGATGCCGTCGGGGCCGGGCTTCCAGCCCGCCTCGTCGAGGATCTTCTTCGCCCGTCCCAGGTCGTGGGGGCGCTCGGTGCCCTTGGTGAACCACTCGCTGTCGGTGGGGACCGGGCCGTAGGCGGGCTTGCCGGCGCCTTCGAGGATCTTGTCGACCATGGCCTGGCGGTCGACGGCGACGTCGAGGGCGCGGCGGATGGCGGTGTCGCCGGTGACCTTGTTGTGGGTGGGCAGGGTCACGGTCCGGTAGTCGTACGTCGTGGCCTCGTAGGTCTTCTTGCCGCCGTCGTTCTTGAAGCCCTTGGCGAGGTTGGGCGGCAGGATGGCGCCGTCGAGGTCGCCGGAGCGCAGGCGGGTGGCGCGGACGTCGTCGTCCTTGATGATCGCCATGGTGAACTTCTCCACCTTCGGCGCGCCGCCCCAGTAGTGGGGGTTGGCCTTGAAGCTGAGCTTCTCGCCCTTGGACCAGCCGGTGAGGACGTACGGGCCGGTGCCGATGGGCTTGGTGGTGAAGGGGCCGGAGTTGACGTCCTGCTTGGCCGCGATGTGCTCGGGGGCGATGGCGAGGACCGTGCGCTCGGCGAAGGGCGCGTACGGGTACTTGAGCGTGAAGACGACGGTGTCGTCGCCGACCGCCTTGACGTCCTTGAGGGCGTCGAGCTCGGTCTTCGAGGGGTTGTTCGTCTTCGCGTCGAGGATGGTCCGGTAGGTGAAGACGACGTCCTTGGCGCTGAACGGCTTGCCGTCGCTGAAGGTGACGCCCTTGCGGAGCTTGTACGTGTACGTCAGGCCGTCCGCGCTCACCTCGGGCAGCTCGGCGGCGAGGGCGGGCTGGAGCTTCATGTCGCCGTCGAAGGCGAGCAGCCCGTCGAAGATCTTGGAGTTGCCGTCCTTGCCGTAGCCGAGGAGGGGGCTGAGCGTCTCGGGTTCGTACGCGATGCCGACGATCGCGCTCTCCCCGGCGCCGTGGTTCTTCTCCCCGGGGGTGGGGTTGGAGCAGGCCGCCGCAGTGAGGGCCAGGGCCCCGGCCAGCGTCGCGGCGGCCGTGCCGCGTATGGCGCGTATGGATCGGGCGGTCATGGTCCGCACCCCTCTTGAAGATCGGATGTTGTTGCGAGCGATTCGCAATTAAACATCATGTAGAGGGGTGGGCACGTACCGCGGTCCTTACCCGGCCATCTCGGGGGCGGGAAGGTCCACCAGCTCGGCGATCGTGCGCTTGTGGTGCCCCGCCGAGCCGAGCGCGATCTGGTCCGCCTTGGCCCGCTTGAGGTAGAGGTGCGCGGGGTGTTCCCAGGTCATGCCGATGCCGCCGTGCAGTTGGACGCACTCCTCGGCGGCGCGTACCGCGACGCGCGAGCAGTACACCTGGGCGACGGCCACGGCGAGCGGCGCGTCGGGGGCGGCGGTGGCGAGCGCGTCGGCGGCGCTCCGGGCGGCGGCCCGGGCGCTCGCGACGTCCAGCCAGAGCTGCGCCATGCGGTGCTTGAGCGCCTGGAAGGAGCCGACGGGGCGGTTGAACTGGTGGCGCTCGCGGGTGTGCCGGACCGTCTCCTCCAGGCACCACTCCGCCACGCCGAGCTGCTCGGAGGCGAGCAGGCCGGCCCCGGCGAGCAGGCCGCGGCGGACGGCCGCGCGGGCGGCGCCGGCGTCCGCGAGGCGGGTGCCGCCGGCGTCGGCGGTCACGGTGGCGAGGGGCCGGGTCAGGTCCAGCGGGGTCTGCGGCACGACCTCGGCGTCGGCGGCGTCGACCGCGTACAGCCCGTCGGAGCGCACCACGAGCAGGACGTCGGCGCGGACGGCGTCGGCGACCCCGGAGACCGGCCCCGGGACGGCCCCGGACACGGCCCCGGAGGCGCCGGTCGCCGTGGTGACCGGGTCGTCGCCGGGTCCGGCGGCGAGCGGGACGGCGAGGACCGCGACCTTGCGGCCGGCGGCCAGCTCCGTCAGGAGGTCCCGGGCGTCGACGGCCAGCAGCGTCTCGGTCGCGACGACCGCGCTGGTGAGGTACGGCGCGGGCGTGACCGCGCGGCCCAGCTCCTCCAGGACGACGGCGGCCTCGCGGTGCGTGGCGCCCTGTCCGCCGGACTTCTCGGGGACGAGGAGCCCGGCCGCGCCCATGTCGGCGGCGAGTCCCCGCCAGACGGCGGGGTCGTACGGCGTGCCCGCCTCGACGCGCGCGGGCAGCGCGGCGGGGTCGGCGCGGTCGGTGAGAAGCGAGCGCACGGCGGCCCGGAGGTCGTTCTCCTCCTCGGTGTACAGCAGGTCCGTCATCGCGCCAGGTCCTTCCATGCGACGTCCTTGTCGTTGCGCGGCTCGGCGGGGAGGCCGAGGACGCGTTCCGCGACGATGTTGAGGAGCACCTCGCTCGTGCCGCCCTCGATGGAGTTGCCCTTGGAGCGGAGGTAGCGGTAGCCGGCGTCGCGGCCGGTGAAGTCGACGAGTTCGGGGCGGCGCATGGTCCAGTCCCCGTACAACAGGCCCTCCTCGGCGAGGAGTTCCACCTCCAGGCCGCTGATCTGCTGGTTGAGGCGGGCGAAGGCGAGCTTCATGCCGCTGCCCTCGGGGCCGGGCTGGCCGACGGCGAGCTGCTGGCGCAGCCGCTCGCCGGTCAGCCGGGCGACCTCGGCGTCCACCCACAGGTCGAGCAGGCGCTGGTGGAGGTCGTGGGTGCGCAGCTCGGGGCGGTCGCGCCAGGTGCGCGCGACGGTGGCGATCATGCCGCCCTCGCGCGGGATGCGGGCGCCGCCGATGGCGACCCGCTCGTTGTTCAGCGTGGTCTGGGCGACCTTCCATCCCTCGCCGACCTCGCCGAGGCGGTGGGCGTCGGGGATGCGGACGTCGGTGAGGAAGACCTCGTTGAACTCGGCCTCGCCGGTGATCTGGCGCAGCGGCCGGACCTCGACGCCCGGGTCGGTCATGTCGCACAGGAAGTACGTGATGCCCCGGTGCTTGGGCACGTCGGGGTCGGTGCGGGCGATGAGGATCGCCCAGCGGGCGACGTGGGCGCTGGAGGTCCACACCTTCTGCCCGTTGACCACCCAGTCCCCGCCGTCCCCGTCCCGGACCGCCCGGGTGGCGAGCGCGGCGAGGTCGGAGCCGGCGCCGGGCTCGCTGAACAGCTGGCACCAGACCTCCTCCCCCAGCCACAGGGGGCGCAGGAAGCGGCGCTTCTGCTCCTCGGTGCCGTACGCGAGGATCGTCGGGGCCGCCATGCCGAGCCCGATGCCGATGCGGCGCGGGTCGTTGTCGGGCGCTCCGGCGGCCGCCAGCTCGGCGTCGACGACGGCCTGGAGGGAGCGCGGCGCGTCGAGGCCGCCGAGGCCGACGGGGTAGTGGACCCAGGCGAGCCCGGCGTCGAAGCGGGCCGCGAGGAAGTCGGCGCGGTCGGTGGTGGCCGGAGGGTGGGCCTCCAGCAACGCGCGCGTGCGTGCGCGCAGTTCGGCGGCGTCGGTCACTTGGCGGCTCCTTCCGTGAGGGCTTCCCCCGCGGCCGGGAGGACGACGAGGCGACCCGTCGTGGTGCCGTCGGCGACGCGCTGCACGGCGGCCGCCGCGTCCGCGAAGCCGACCCGGTCGCTGATCAGCGGCTTGATCAGGCCCTTGGCGGCGTACTCGGTGAGCGTGTCGTGGCAGCGGCGGACGGCCTCGGGGTCCCGCTGGTTGTACAGGCCCCAGTGCAGGCCCAGGATCGAGTAGTTCTTGACGAGGGCGTGGTTGAGGGCGGGCGCCGGGATGTCGCCGCTCGCGAAGCCGACGACGACGATCCGGCCCTCGAACGCCACGCACTTGGCGGACTTGGCGTACGCGTCGCCGCCGACCGGGTCGTAGACGACGTCGGCGCCCCGGCCGCCGGTGGCGTCCTTCACGGCGGCGACGATGTCGTCGCTGCGGCGGTCGATGACCAGGTCACAGCCGAGTTCGCGGGCGACGGCGGCCTTGTCGGCGCCGCCGACGACGCCGATGACGGTGGCGCCGGTCGCCTTTCCCAGCTGTACGGCGGCGCTGCCGACCCCGCCGGCGGCGGCGTGGACGAGGAGCGTCTCGCCCTCGCGGAGCCCGGCCCTGCGGTGCAGTCCGAAGAAGCCGGTCTGGTAGCCGATGTGGAGGGCGGCGGCCTCGGCGTCGTCGAGGGCGTCGGGCGCGGGCAGCACGGCGGCCGCGTCGGCGACGGCGTACTCGGCGAGGCCGCCGTACGGCAGCGCGGGCGTGGCGATCACGCGGCGGCCGTCCTCGGTCTCGCCGCAGACCTCCACGCCGGGCGTGAACGGCAGGGGCGGGCGCACCTGGTAGTGGCCCCGGCACAGCAGGGCGTCCGGGAAGTTGATGTTCGCGGCCCGGACCTTCAGCAGCAGCTGCCCCTCGCCGGGCGTGGGCCGGTCCACCTCGTCGAGCCGCATCACCTCGCTCGGCTCACCGTTCCGGTGTACGCGCCATGCCTGCATGCGGGCCTCCACTAGGGGTCGGACGGAACCACGATGGGGCGCATACTAAGCGGTCGCTTGCCCCTCGGGGAAGAGGCGGTCCCCGGTGGCGCACCCGCCCACCGGGGCCTCGGGATGTGCCGCTATGGCGGTACGTCAGCGGCTGAAGACCTCGAAGGTCACGGCCGGGCGCCCGCCGAAGCGCGCCGCGGCGGCCTGCGCGTTGCCGGTGAGGAAGGCACGGGCGTACTCCTCCGGGTCCTGGTCCGTCAGCGCCTCGATGTACGCGCGGTGTTCCAGCAGCGAGCGCACGGCACGCTCCAGGCCGGGCGTCGCGTCCACGGCGTGGGTGGGGCTGACGGAGCCGGCGACCGCCACCCAGCGCACCCCGTCCCACGGCTGGAGGCCCTGCTCGACGAGCTCGGGGAAGATCCAGCGGTTGCCCGCGTCGGCCGCCGCGTCGAGCGTGGCACGGCCGACGGCGACGTGGTCCGGGGTGTTCCAGGCGACGCCGCCCCAGGTGTCGCGGTGGTTGAGGGTGATGACGAGCTCGGGGCGGTGGCGGCGGATCGCGGCGGCGATGTCCCGGCGCAGGCCGAGGCCGTACTCCACGACGCCGTCCCTGTGGTCGAGGAACTCCACCTCCGAGACACCGACGACCGCCGCGCTGGCCCGCTGCTCCCGCTCCCGCAGCGGCCCGCAGGTCGCGGGGTCGATGGTGTCGATGCCCGCCTCGCCGCGGGTCGCGAGGACGTACGTCACCTCGCGCCCGGCGTCGGTCCAGGCGGCGACGGCGGCGGCGCACCCGTATTCGAGGTCGTCGGGGTGGGCGACGACGGCGAGGGCGCGCTGCCAGTCCTCGGGCATGGGCTGGAGCTGGGCGGCCGGTTCACCGGTTGCTTGATCAGTCATGGGCGCAGGATACGGGCGGGGCCGATCGGCGCCGACGCCCCGTCAGGTCGCGGTCACGTCGCCGTCACGTCGCCGTCAGGTCGCTGTCGGGCGCCGTCAGGTCTCGCCGTCAGATCTCGTTTCGCGCCAGGGCGAGCAGCCGGTCCAGGACGCGGTGGCCGCCCGTGCGGAGCCCGTCGTGTTCGAACTCGTCGGTCACCCACGTCCGCAGGCCCCGGATCGTCCGCGCGGTGGCGAGCGAGTGCGCCGTGTCGACGTACAGGTCGTCGTGGTACACGGCGGCGGCGACCGGTACGGCGGTGGCGGCGAGGCGCTCGGCGTCGTACAGCGGCGTCCAGTCCTCGCGGGCGGCGAGCAGTTCGGCGGTCTCGCGCAGGGGCCGCAGGGCCGGGTCGGTGTCGAAGTGCCAGGGGTGGATGGTCTCGCCGGTGAAGAGCAGCGGCCCGTCGCCCTCCAGGGCCTTGGCGGCGTCGAACTCCGGGAACTCCCCGCGCACCCGCTCGGCCGCCCACGCCGTGGGGCCCTGGCCGCGAGCGGCGCCCTGGGCGTAGATGGCCTCGTGCAGCAGGGCGTACAGCGGGTGCGCCGCGAACGACAGCGCCGCCCGCACGTCCTCCTGGAAGGCGTCGGAGAGGACCGGGCCGCCGGCGCCGCGGACGAAGGCGTTCTCCAACAGGTAGTGGAGGCGGTGGCTGCCGTCCCCGCCGCCGAGCAGGATGCCCAGCGACTGGAAGGCCTCCGGGGTCAGCAGGTGGCCGCCCGGCAGGACCGTGCGGTGCTCGGCGAGGTGGGCGGCGATACGGCGGGCGCGTCCGACGTCCTGCGGGTAGCGGGCGTAGTGGTCCTCGGCCTTGCGCCGCATGCGGGGGTAGGCGGCGCGGTAGACGTCGTCGGCGCGGGCGTCCAGCGAGGGCAGGCCGCCGGTGATGAGGACGGTCCGCAGGCCCTCCGGGGCGGCGGACAGGTAGTGGGTGGCGCAGAAGCCGCCGAAGCTCTGGCCGAGCACGGTCCAGGGGGCGCCGCCCGTCAGCCGCTGCCGGATCAGCTCGCAGTCCCGCACGATGGAGTCGGCGCGGAAGTGCGCGAGGTACGCGGCCTGGGCGGCGGGGCCACCGCGCAGGGGCAGGGTCTGCCGGTTGGCGGGGGCGGAGCGGCCGGTGCCGCGCTGGTCGAGGAGCAGCACCCGGAACTCCTGGACGGCGCGGCCCAGCCACGCCTGGGCGCCGACGAAACGGCGGGCGCCGAAGCCGGGGCCGCCCTCCAGGTAGACCAGCCACGGCAGGTCGGCGCCCACCCTCCCGGAGGCCACGACCTCGCGGGCGTACAGCTCGATGTGCGCGCCGGAGGGGTCGCCGTGGTCGAGCGGGACGGTGAAGCGGTGGTCGGTGAGGACGACCCCGGGCTGGCGGTAGCTGGTCAACGCGGCTCCTGTCGCCTTGTGGCTGTGCGGTGGTGCGCCGCCCAGTCCACCACAGGCCGGGACCCGCCCTGACGAGGGGCCTTGTGACCGGGGCTTCCGCTCGCGAGCGCGCGCGGCCCGTACGGTGATCATGACCGTGTCCCGCACCAGGGTGCAGCCCCCGCCGGCCCTTCCAGCGGTCCGGCTGCGCCGGCTCCCGGGGAGGCCGGCGGTCCGATCCGACGGTCTCCGGACGGGCCCGGGCGGGCCCGCACGCGGTCGCTGCCCCCAGGGGTCCGATGCTAGAAATGGGACATGAACGGACGTCTCGGACGACCCAGGCGCATGTCGGGCGCCCGGCTCCGTTCCCTGCTGCGGGCCCGCAGCGTGGCCGGGCAGGTGCTGCTGCTCCAGGTCGTCGTCGCGGTGCTGCTGATCGTCGCCGCGGTGGTCGCGCTCGCGTACCAGGAGCGGCACGACGGCGAGCAGGAGGCGAAGAGCCGGTCGCTCGCCGCCGCCGAGTCCTTCGCGGACGCCCCGGGCACCGCGCGGGCGCTGACGTCGCCGGATCCGGGTGCCGCCCTGCGGGCCCACGCCGAGGAGGCGCGGCGCGGCGCGGGCGTGGACTTCTTCGTGGTGATGACACCGGACGGCACGCGCCTCGTCGACACCGACCCGTCGTTGGTCGGCACGCGCGCCGAGGGCGTCGAGCGGGCCACCGGGGGCACGCCCTTCGCGGAGATCTTCGAGGGTGCCCCGAACGACGCGGCGCGGGCCGTCGTCCCCGTCGAGGACGCGGACGGCACCATCGTGGGCCTGGTGAGCGCCGGGGTGGAGATCGAGAACGTCGGGGCGGCCGTCAACCGCCACCTGCCGGTGCTGCTCGTCTCCGCGGCCGGCGCGCTGGCCCTGGCCGTCGGCAGCTCCGCGCTGGTGAGCCGCCGGCTGAGCCGCCAGACGCACGGCCTCGGCCCCACCGAGATGACCCGGATGTACGAGCACCACAACGCCGTCCTGCACGCCGTGCGCGAGGGCGTGATCCTGATCGGCGGCGACGGCCGCCTGACGCTCGCCAACGACGAGGCGCGCAGGCTGCTGGAGCTGCCCGCGGCGGCCGAGGGGCGCCACGTCACCGAGCTGGGTCTGGACGAGGACATCGCGGAACTGCTGGCCTCGGGCCGTACCATCACCGACGAGGTGCACCTGGCCGCCGACCGGCTGCTGGCCGTGAACACCCGCCCCACGGCCCCGTACGGCGGCGCCTCCGGCACGGTCGCCACGCTCCGCGACACCACCGAGCTGCGCGCCCTGTCGGGTACGGCGGAGGTGGCCCGGGAGCGGCTGAAGCTGCTGTACGAGGCGGGGGTGCGGATCGGCACCACGCTGGACGTGCGGCGGACCGCGGAGGAGCTGTCGGAGGTGGCGGTCCCCCGGTTCGCGGACTTCGTCACGGTGGAGCTGCTGGACCCGGTGCTGCGCGGCGAGGAGCCGACCGACGAGCACACCGAGATGCGGCGGGCGGCGGTGAGCGGCATCCGCGAGGACCCGCCGCTGCAGCCGGTGGGCGACCTGATCAGGTTCGACGATCCGACGACGCCGATGGCGGCGGCGCTGGCGACCGGGCACGCGGCGCTGGAGGCGGACCTGAGGGTGGCGCACGGCTGGCGGGCCCAGGACCCCGACGGAGCCGACACGGCGCTGGCGTACGGCATCCACTCGCTGATCGCGGTGCCCCTGCAGGCGCGGGGCGTGGTGATGGGCATGGCCAACTTCTGGCGCTCGGAGCGGCCCGAACGGTTCGAGGAGGAGGACCTGGCCTTCGCGGAGGAGCTGGCCGCCCGCGCCGCCGTCGCGATCGACAACGCCCGCCGGTTCACCCGCGAGCACACCATGGCCGTCACGCTGCAGCGGAGCCTGCTCCCCCGGGTCCTGCCCGAACAGGAGGCGCTGGAGGTCGCGTACCGCTATCTGCCGGCGCAGGCCGGGGTGGGCGGCGACTGGTTCGACGTGATCCCCCTGCCGGGCGCGCGGGTCGCGCTGGTGGTCGGCGACGTGGTGGGGCACGGCCTGCACGCCGCCGCCACGATGGGCCGGCTGCGTACGGCGGTGCACAACTTCTCGGCCCTGGACCTGCCGCCGGACGAGCTGCTGGGCCATCTGGACGAGCTGGTCTCCCGCATCGACGAGGAGGAGGCGGGCGACGGCAGCGGCGACGGCATCACGGGCGCCACCTGTCTGTACGCCATTTACGACCCGGTGTCCGGGAGCTGCAGCATGGCGACGGCCGGGCACTTCGCCCCGGCGCTGGTCATGCCGGACGGGACGGTGGATTTCCCCCCGGTGCCCGTCTTCCCGCCGCTGGGCCTCGGCGGCGGACCGTTCGAGACGGCGGAGATGCGGCTGCCGGAGGGCAGCCGGCTGGTGCTGTACACCGACGGCCTCATCGAGCACCGCGACCGCGACGTCGACACCGGTCTGCGGCTGCTGTGCGACACGCTGGCCGGGCACCGGGCGGACCGGACGGCGGAGGAGACCTGCCAGGCCGTCTTCAGCGCGATGCTGCCCCCGCACCGCAGGGACGACATCGCGCTGCTGGTGGCGCGCACCCGGCTGCTGGAACGGGACCGGGTGGCGGACTGGGACGTGCCCGCCGACCCGGCGGCCGTCGCGCCGGTGCGCGCCGCGTGCGGCCGCCAGCTGGAGGCGTGGGGCCTGGGCGACATCGGGTTCACCACGGAGCTGATGCTCAGCGAACTGATCACCAACGCGATCCGGTACGGCTCCGAGCCCATCCACGTACGGCTGCTGCGCGAACGCAGCCTGATCTGCGAGGTGTCCGACGGCAGCAGCACCTCGCCGCACCTGCGGCGCGCGGCGACGACGGACGAGGGCGGGCGCGGACTGTACCTGGTGTCGCAGTTCGCGGGGCGGTGGGGGACGCGGTACACGCCCACGGGGAAGGTGATGTGGACGGAGCAGCCGCTGGCCGGCGGACCGCAACCGGTGGCGGAGCTGCTGCTCGACGACCTGTCGTGGTGACCGGGGGGCCGGTCCGACGGGGCGGGCGCTACCCGCGGTGGGCGCAGCTCCAGGCGCCCATGCCCTGCTGGGCGGCGAGCCGCTTGGCGGTCGCGATCTGCTCGCTCCTGGTGGCGAGGTCCGCGCGGGGCGCGTACTTGCGGCCTCCCGCCGCCTCCCAGCTGGACTGGGTGAACTGCAGCCCGCCGTAGTGGCCGTTGCCCGTGTTGGCCTTCCAGTTGCCGCTGGACTCGCACTGCGCGATGGCGTCCCAGTCGACGCGCGGCGCGGCGTGGGCGGCGGCCGGGGCGGCGGGCGCGGCGAGCAGGACCGCGGCGTGGGCGGCGAGCACGGTCAGGAGCAGCGAGTTCGTACGACGACGGGACATGGGCGTCCTTTCCCTCGGGGACCTGCCACGGACGGGCAGGGTGCTCCGACCGTAGAACCGGGTCCGGGAACCGGCACGCGCAGTTGCGCCCATCGGGCTGTTGTGGTCGACGTATCGACAATTCGCGCGCGGGGAGCGTCGGTCAGCGCGCCCGTACGGAGCGGGGCCAGGACGCGGCGGTGGCGGCGGTCGCGGTGGCGACCGCCGCAAGGCGCAGGTAGTCGAGGGTGCCCGGGGTGTCGGTGGGCTGGTGGTAGTGGGGGTTACGGAAGTTCGCCGTACCGGTGAGCATCAGGGCCGGGACGCCGACGTTCCAGAAGGCCGCGTGGTCGCTGCGGTCGAGGTGGGCCAGCGGCGGCACCGCGAGCCCGGCGAGCGCGCCCAGCGGGCCGAGCGGCCGCGGGTCGCGCAGGGTGACGCAGGGCAGCGGCGGCCGCGCGGCCCCGGCCGCCTGGCGCCACAGCCGGGCCGCCGCGTCCGTCGCGCGGCGGTGCACCACGAGCGTGAAGTCGCCGCGCAGCCCGCCGGCGCGGACCTCGGCGGCCACGTCGGGGAACGCCGCCTCGAAGCCCAGCGGCATCAGCTGACTGCCCGGCTCGTCCGTGAAGTACCCGACCGACTCCAGGCACATCATGCCGACGGCCCGCCGGCCGCGCCGCAGCCGCCGGGCCGCGTACCGGGCGCCGATCAGCCCGAGCTCCTCCATGTCGAGGACCGCGAGCGTGACCGCGGGCGGCTGCGGCAGCCCGGCGAGCAGGCGCGCGGTCTCCAGCAGCACGGCCACGCCGGAGGCGTTGTCGTCGGCGCCAGGGCTCGCCTCGACGGTGTCCAGGTGGGCGCCGACGACCACGGTCCGGCGGCTCGGGGCGCCCGGCAGCCGGGCCAGCAGGTTGACGCCGGCCAGCCGCCGGTGCAGCCGGAACTCGAGCGGCAGCGCCTGATGGCCCCGGCGGTCGGTGGAGCCCAGGCGGCACCGGACGTCGAACGGCTGCCGCTCGGTGCGCCAGCCCGCGGCGGCGAGCCGGCCCGCCACGTACTCCTCGGCCCGCCGCATGGCCTCCGGCGCGCGCGTCCGGCTGCGCGGCCCCTCGGCGAGGACCTCCACGTCGTGCCGCAGGCGCGCGGGGTCGGCCCGCGCGCCGAGCTGCCGTACGAGCGCGGCGACGTCCGTGACCGCGGAGGTACCGCCCATGGCACCACGGTGCTCCCGTTCGCGCGGCGCCACAATGGGAGGGGAAGGGAGGGCGATGCCGGTGGCGTACGCGGCGGTGACCGCCCTGAGCCACGTCGGGCTGGTCCGGGAGCACAACGAGGACAGCCTGGTCGTCGGGCCCTGGACGCTGTGCGGCACGGTGACGGAGAGCCCCCAGACTCTGGTCTTCCCGCTCGGCACGCCGCTCGTCGTCGCGGTCGCCGACGGCCTCGGCGGCCAGCCGGCCGGCGAGGTCGCGAGCGCCCTGGTGGCGCGGCGGCTCTCCGCGCTCGGGCCCACGCTGGCCGGTGAGGACGCCGTACGCGACGCCGTGGGCCACTGCAACCGCGCGGTGTACGCGGCGGCCGGCGCCGACCCGGAGCTGCTGACCATGGGCACCACGGTGGCGGGCGCCGTCGTGCTGGCGGAGTCGCTGCTGGTGTTCAACGTCGGTGACAGCAAGGTGTACGCCGTGTCCGGGGACGGTCTGCGCCAGGTCAGCGTCGACGACAGCCCGCCCCCGCCACCGGGGCGGCGCACCACGTCGGCCGTCACCCAGACGCTCGGCGGCGGCACCGCGTTCACCGCCGTCACCCCGCACGTGACCGCCTGCGCCCTCTCCCCCGGCGACCGGTTCCTGATCTGCAGCGACGGCCTGACCGACCCCGTACCGGACGACGACCTCGCGGCCCTGCTGCGCGTGCACGACGACGGCCGGGCCGCCTTCGAGCTCTGGAAGGCCGCCATCGACGCGGGCGGCCCCGACAACATCACCCTCGCCCTCCTCCGCGTCGGCGCGTGACCGGCGAGGGCCCAAAGTCCCGCTTGCGGGTACGCGGGCCGGGGAACCCTCCCGCGGGCGGCGGACTTCCCCGAATCGTCGCGGGCCGCGCGGGCCCGTACCCGCGTCCCGTGCGGCTGATGGCACCGTCCGGGGGGAACGTCCGTACGGGGGGCATCCGCCCCGAAGAGGACAGACAGGCGATCATGGTCCGTGTACTGCTCACACGGGACCGATGCGGAGGAGTGGACAGATGCCGAACGAGCGCGCGGGACAGCAGGCGCGGCCCGAGGACCTCGTCGACGTGGCCCGGCTGGTGACCGCGTACTACACCGTGCACCCCGATCCGGCGGAGGCGGCCCAGCGGGTGGCCTTCGGTACGTCGGGGCATCGCGGGTCGTCCCTCGCGGCGGCGTTCAACGAGGACCACATCGCGGCGACGAGCCAGGCGATCTGCGAGTACCGGGCCCGGCAGGGCACCGACGGGCCGCTGTTCCTGGGGGCGGACACCCACGCCCTGTCGGAGCCCGCGCGGGTGACGGCCGTCGAGGTGTTCGCGGCCAACGGCGTGACCGTGCTCATCGACGCGGGCGACGGCTACACCCCGACGCCCGCGGTGTCGCACGCGATCCTCACCCACAACCGCGGGCGGACCTCGGGCCTGGCCGACGGTGTGGTGGTCACCCCCTCGCACAACCCCCCGGCGGACGGCGGGTTCAAGTACAACCCGCCGAGCGGCGGCCCGGCCGGCTCCGAGGCGACCGGGTGGATCCAGGAGCGGGCCAACGAGATCATCACCGGCGGGCTGAAGGAGGTGCGCCGGCTGCCCTACGCCCGCGCGCTGGCGGCGTCCACCACGGGCCGGTACGACTTCCTCGGCGCGTACGTGCGCGACCTGCCGTCGGTCCTGGACCTGGACGCCGTGCGCGCCGCGGGCGTACGGATCGGCGCGGACCCGCTCGGCGGGGCGTCGGTGGCGTACTGGGGGCGCATCGCCGAGGAGCACCGGCTCGACCTGACGGTGGTGAACCCGCACACGGATCCGACGTGGCGGTTCATGACGCTGGACTGGGACGGCAAGATCCGGATGGACTGCTCGTCGCCGTACGCCATGGCGTCGCTGATCGAGGGACGCGACCGGTTCGCCATCGCCACCGGCAACGACGCGGACGCCGACCGGCACGGCATCGTGACCCCGGACGGCGGGCTGATGAACCCGAACCACTACCTGGCCGCGGCGATCGACCACCTCTTCCGCCACCGTGAGCGGTGGCCGGCGAGCGCGCGGGTCGGCAAGACGCTGGTGTCGTCCGGCATGATCGACCGCGTCGCCGCCGACCTCGGCCGCGAGCTGGTCGAGGTACCGGTCGGCTTCAAGTGGTTCGTCGACGGGCTGGCCGACGGCTCGCTCGGCTTCGGCGGCGAGGAGTCCGCCGGGGCGTCGTTCCTGCGCCGTGACGGCTCGGTGTGGACCACCGACAAGGACGGCATCGTGCTCGCGCTGCTCGCCTCCGAGATGCTGGCGGTGACGGGCCGCACGCCCAGCGAGCGGTACGCCGCGCTGACGGCCCGGTTCGGCGAACCGGCGTACGCGCGCGTCGACGCGCCCGCCACCCGCGAGGAGAAGGCCGCGCTGGGCCGCCTCTCCCCCGCCCAGGTGACCGCCGGCACCCTCGCCGGCGAGCCGATCACCGCCGTCCTGACCGAGGCCCCGGGCAACGGCGCGCCCATCGGCGGCATCAAGGTGTGCACCGACAACGCCTGGTTCGCCGCACGCCCTTCGGGCACCGAGGACGTCTACAAGGTGTACGCCGAGTCGTTCCAGGGCCCCGAGCACCTGGCGCGTGTGCAGGAGGAGGCCCAGGCCGTCGTGTCGGCGGCCCTGCGGGGCTGACGGACGCCGCGCCGTCCCGCGTCACCGGTTCGCCCCTCCCGGCGGGCGTGGGACGGCCCGCGGTGTCACGCTGCTGCGGTAAGCCTGCGGGTAGACCGGCGGTGGGCCCGCGGTAGGGGTACGCCGCACCAGCGACGCGAGGAATCACCGTGATCACCACTGACTTCGTCCAGGGCTCCCCCTGCTGGATCGACCTCGGCGCACCCGATGTCGCGGCGGCGGCCGACTTCTACGGTTCCGTGTTCGGCTGGGAGTACCAGCCGATGGCGGCCGACGAGCCGGACTTCGGCTTCCTGGCGCTGGACGGCAAGAGGATCGGCGGTCTCGGCCGGCTCACCGAGGAAGGCGCCCGCTCCGCCTGGATGATCTACTTCCTCACGGACGACGTCGACGCCACGACCGAGGCGGTGCGGCGGTCGTCCGGCACGGTGCGGGTCGCCCCCATGGACGCCGACGGGGAGGGCCGGATGGCCCAGTACACCGACCCGCAGGGCGGGCAGTTCGCCGTCTGGCAGCCCAGCACGTTCAAGGGCATGGAGGCCGTGGACGAGGTGGGGGCCCTGTGCTGGACGGAGCTGATGACGACGGACGCGCCCGCGGCCAAGGAGTTCTACGGGAGCCTGTTCGGCTGGCGGACGCAGGACATGGACCTGCCCGGGGGCGGCGGAACGTACTCGCTGATCACCCCGTCGGGCCAGCCGGAGGAGCGCATGCACGGCGGGCTCATGCAGCTCCCTGCCGAGCACCTGTCGTTGAACGGTGGTCGCGCCTACTGGCACCCCGTCTTCGGGTCCGAGGACTGCGACGCGACCGTCGCGAAGGTCACCTCGAAGGGGGGCAGCGTGCAGATGGGGCCGGAGGACGCGGAGGGCGTCGGACGGCTGGCGGTCTGCGTCGACCCGGCGGGCGCGGACTTCGTGGTGCTCACCCCGGTCGAGATGAGCTGACGGGCCGGCACGGCACCTCCGCGCCGTCCCTTCCCCGCTCCGTTCACCCGGACGGGTGACCGTCGGTGTGAACACCGCCGAACGGGCCGTACGCCCCGCCCTCCGGTGGCGATCATGCGACAGTGATCAACCAACGCCACCACGCCGGCCGCCGACGGGCCCTCCTCGCGGCCGGCCTCGCCGTGCTCAGCCTGTTGTCGGCGCAGTCCGCGCTGCCCGCCGCCGCCCAGGGCGCGAACGCGCCGTCGACGCCGTCCTCGCACGCCGCCCACCCGCGCCTCGTGACCCCGGCGGAGGCGCGCGTCGACGCCCTGCTGGAGACCATCCGCCACCGTCCCGCCCGGCTGCGGGAGTTCTTCCGGAACCTGCCCAAGGGCGGTGACCTGCACAACCACCTGTCCGGCGCGGTCTCCACGGAGTATCTGATCCGGCTCGCCGGGGAGGACGGCCTGTGCGTCGACGAGTCGACGATGACCGCCGTGGAGCCGCCGTGCGGGCCGGGCAGGCGTCCGGCCGCCGACGCCGCGAGCGACCCGGCGTTCCACCGTGCGCTGGTGCGGGCGTGGTCCATGGAGGGCTTCCCCGAAGGGGAGCCGGGCCACGACCACTTCTTCGCCACCTTCGGCCGGTTCGGCGCGGTAACCTGGCGCCACCGCGGCAAGCTGCTGGCCGAGGTCGCCGACTCCGCGGCCGCGCAGAACCAGTCGTACCTGGAGACGATGGTGAGCCCCGCCTCCGACGGGGCGAAGCAGCTCGCGACGGAGGTCGGCTGGGACGCGGACCTCGCCCGGCTGCACGGCAAGCTGCTGGCCGGCGGGAGGCTCGATCGGCTGGTCGCCGAGGCGCGTGCGGAGGCCGACGAGGCGGACCGCGAGTTCCGTGAGACGGCGCGCTGCGGCACCGCGCGGCCCGCGCCCGGCTGCCGGCTGACGGTCCGCTGGATCGCGCAGGTGTCGCGGGGCAGCGCGCCGGAGCGGGTCTTCACGCAGATGGCCCTGGGGCTGCGGCTGGCGGAGCGCGACCCGCGGTTCGTGGCGGTCAACCTGGTCCAGCCGGAGGACTGGGAGAGCTCCCTGCGCGACTACCGCCTGCAGATGCGGATGCTCGCCCATCTGCACCGCGTCTACCCCCGGGCCCACATCACCCTGCACGCGGGTGAGCTGTGGCCGGGGCTGGTCAAGCCGGAGCACCTGACCTTCCACATCGGCGAGGCGGTGAACGTCGCCGGCGCCGAGCGCATCGGCCACGGCGTCGACCTGGTCCACGAGGACGACTGGCGGCGGCTCGCCCGCACGATGGCCGCCCGGGAGGTGGCGGTGGAGGTGCCGTTCACCAGCAACGCCCAGATCCTCGGTGTGAAGGGCGCGGACCATCCGTTCTCCACCTACCGGGAGTACGGCGTGCCGGTCGTGCTCTCCACCGACGACCCCGGTGTCTCGCGCACCGACATCAGCCACGAGTACCAGTACGCCGCCACGACGTACGACCTCGGCTACCCGGAGCTGAAGGACCTGGCGCGGGCGTCCCTGGAGTACGCCTTCCTGCCGGGCCGGAGCCTGTGGCGGGGCAACCCCACCCGGGAGGGCTACCGGCCCGTCGCGGAGTGCCGTCCGGAGCCGTCCACGCTCCGGGCGCCGGGGTCCGCCTGTCAGGAGCTGCTGGCCACCAGCCCGAAGGCGGCCGTCCAGTGGCGGCAGGAGGTGGCCTTCGCCGCCTTCGAGCGGAGGTTCGGCGCCGGGGCGTGAGCCCCCCTGGCACAGCGGGGGCCACGACGGCACGGGTTGAGCCCGGTTGAACCCGGTTGAGCCCGGTTGAGCCCGGGTTCAGCTCAGGTAGAAGCGGATCGTGGTACCCGTGTCGCCGGTGTGGAGCCGTACGAGGTCGGACAGGTGGTGGACGAGGAGGAGCCCGCGTCCGCCCGGCTGGTGCGGCGGCGGGGGGCGCCGCCCGGCCAGCGGGTCGGTCAGCCGCCCGCCGTCGTGGACCTCGCAGACGACCTGTCCGCCCTCGGCCCAGATCCGCAGGACCCCCTCCCCGGCGCCGTGCACCACGCTGTTGGTGGTGAGCTCGGCGACGGCGAGGGCCAGGTCCTGCGATCGCGGCTCGGTGAGGCCGAGCCGCCGGCCCTGCTCGACGGCGAAGTGCCGTACGCCGGGCAGCAGGCCGGCGGCGAAGGCGTACGACGCGGCGCCGGGCGGGGCGGGCAGCGCCGTGTTGTAGCGGGCGATGACCCCCTCGGGGTCGTAGGCGGCCGAGACCGCCTCACCGGAGTCGTCGAGGACGACGGGGTGGGTCTCCAGGGCGTCGGCCAGCACCTGGGGGTCCAGTCCGTCCGCGTCGTACGGACACAGGATCGTCACGTCACGTCCGGCGAACGCATGGTTGATCAGCGCCTCGTGCTGCACGCAGGCCGGGTACTCCACCTCCGTGCGGCCCGGCCAGATCGGCTCCCCGATGATGCGGATCCGCCCCGGTCCCCGGCTGTCGGCGAACGCCCGCAGCACGCCCGGGATGATGCGGCCGGGGTTGCGGCCCGCCTTGGTCATGTCGACGAAGTGGACCTCGCTCGCGCGGTCGCCCAGCTCCGTCTGGATCAGCTCCAGGCGGGCGGGAGGGGCCGCGACGGCCACGGGCTCGCCGCCGTCCAGACCGTCCAGGATGAAGGGGACCGTGCCCGCCACGTACTGCGCCGCGCCGCGGTAGAACAGCGCCGGATGCACGAAGGGGTCCCCGACGGTGACCTCGCTCGTCACGATGCCACCTCGATCTCGGTCACTTCCGGCCAGAAGAGTTCCAGTATGCGGGGCAATTGTGGCGGAGGGCTGTGCAGGACGATCCTTCGACCCCGCGGCATCGCCTGGGCGGTGAGTACCAGATCGGTGGCGCCGGCGACGTCGATGAACGACACCTGCGCCAGATCGGCATGACAGGCGTCCCCTGGCTGCCGCACTAGCTCCTCCAGCACCGTGCGCCAAGCCAAGCGCGTGGTCACACTGATCTCCCCGTTCACCCGCAGGCCGGACAGGTCCCCCAGCGGATGCGCCTCGAGGGAAGCCTCTTCCCCCGGTTCCGCGTCGAAACCCGCCCGGCCGGCAGGTCGGCCCTTCATGCTCATTTTCCGTACCGTACCCGCCGCGGCCGTCGGCATGTCACCCCGGGGCGGCCGTAACAAGACGACAGCGGTTGGCGTACGAGCTCCACGGCGGGGGTGCCGCCCGCCCGGCGCGGTTTCCGTTCGTACGGTATGGGGCATTTGTGGGGCTATGCCTGCACACCGAACTCCCCTCGCCGATCGCACCGCCTCCCTGTTCCTGAAGGGCTACGCCTGGCTGCCCAACCGGATGCGGCGCGCCCCGGACGGCGTCGTCCGGGTCCGGCTCCTCGGGCGGCACGCGGTGGCTCTCCGAGGACCCGAGGCCGTGCGGTTCTTCTACGACGAGGCCAACGTCCGCCGCGGTGGGGTTCTCCCGGAACCGGTACGCGCCACCCTCTTCGGTGACGGTGCGGTGCACACGCTTGACGGGGAGGGCCACCGGGTCCGCAAGGCGATGTTCCTCTCCCTGCTGACACCGCCGGCGCGCGTCGCGGATCTGGTGGAGCTCGTCGGCGACGCGTGGGATGGTGCCGTGCGGCAGTGGGGCCGGCAGCCGGAAGTCGTGCTGTTCGACGAGGCGGCGGAGGTGCTGACAGCGGGGGTGTGCCGCTGGACCGGGGTACCCCTGGAGGTCGCGCGCACCGGCGCGGTGGCGCGCGACATGGTGGCGATGGTCGACGGTTTCGCCACCCCGGGACCGCGCCACTGGCGCGCCCGCGCGGCACGCCGCCGGTGCGAGGCCTGGCTGGGCGGGCTGGTGGAGGACGTACGCGCCGGGGCGGTCGAGATGCCCGAGGGCTCGGTCGTCGACGTGGTGGCCCGGCACCGCGACTCCGACGGGCGGGCCCTGGACGCGCGCACCGCCGCCGTGGAACTGCTCAATGTCATCCGGCCGACGGTCGCGGTGGCCTGGTTCGTCGCGTTCGCCGCGCACGCGCTGCACCGCTGGCCCGAGCACCGCAAGCGGCTCCAGGACGACGACGCGGCGTACGCGGCGGCCTTCGTGCACGAGGTCCGCCGCTTCTACCCCTTCGCACCCTTCCTCGCGGGCCGGGCGGCCGACGACCTGGACTGGCGGGGCCACCCGATCCCCCGGGGCGCGCTCGTCGTGCTGGACGTGTACGGCCAGAACCACGACACCGCGCTGTGGGGCGATCCGTACACCTTCCGCCCCGAACGCTTCCTGCAGCACCCGGTGGACCGGGACGAGCTCGTCCCACAGGGCGGGGGCGACCCGTCCACGGGGCACCGGTGCCCCGGCGAGGCCGTCACCATCGCGCTGCTGGAGGCCCTCTCCATCCGGCTGGCGCGGCTGCGGTACGACGTGCCGGACCAGGACCTCGCCATTCCCCTGGGGCGCATCCCCACCCGGCCGCGCGACGGCCTGCGGATCGCGGCCGTACGGCTCGACGCCGACGGGAACGCCGGGTGACCGTGCGGGCCGTCAGCCGCCGGCTCCGCTGATCGTTTCGACGAGCTCCCGCTTGCGCAGCGCGCTGACCCTGCCGACTCCGCGCTCGTGGGCGAGACCGCGCAGCTCCTCCATGCGCATGCGCTCCAGCTCCTCCATGCGCATGTGCTCCAGCTCCTCCATGGAGGTGCCGGACCGCTGCTGCTCGGCCTTCCACCTCGCACGCGACCGACGCCCCCGCCGGCGCGTCCGGCGGGGGCGGGGGGGTGTCCGGCGGCCGGCGGCCGGCGGTCCGGTCAGTGGCCCATAGCCTTGCGCACGGCGTCCTTGGTGCGGTCCATCAGCGCGGCGACCGGGCCCAGCGCGACGTTGGCCGCGGCCGACTCCACGCCGGGGTGCGGCCGGGTCGGGGCCATGGCCTCGGCGGCCTTGACGCCCCGCGCCATCGCCGCGAGCCGCGCGCCGTCCGTGCTGCGCCGGATGTGGGTGAACTCGTAGCGCTCCTCGGCGCGGGCGTGCGCCTGTACGTCGGCGCGCAGCGCGAGCAGCTGCGGCATGAACGCGGGGTCGTCGGTGTCCATGCCGTCGAGGGCGGCCAGCACCTTCTTGGCGGCGTGCTCCTCGGCGAGACGGTCCTCGACCACCTCGTCGCCGCCCGGCATCGAACGGCGGGCGAAGGGGTGGACGACCTCCTCCTCCGCCGTCTCGTGGACCGCGAGGAGGCGTACCAGGCGGCGGAACGCCTCCCGGCGCTCGTCTCCGGTGCACCGCTCGACCTCGTCGAAGAGGTTGCGGATGTCTCCGTGCTGGCGCATCAGCAGCGAAACGACGTCGTCGTCCGGGGCGTTGTCGTCGCCGGCGTGGGGGGTGTCGATCGGGGACACGGCGGGCCTCCTACTTCTCCTGCAGGGCGGGGTCGGGGTGCGGTCCTTCGGTCTCGACGCGGTACTCGCGGCCGAACATGTCCTGGTGCTGGGCCATGACGCGCTCGCTGGGCGGCTCCTCGCCGCCGTTGATCGCGGCCTGCATCTTCTCGAACCGCTCGTGGGCCTCGCGCACATAGCCGGCGCCCAGGGTGGTGAGGTCGATCTGGGTGGCGAGCAGGTCGCGTACGTACGCCTTGTTGGGCTCGAAGGTGAGCACGTTGGGCAGCTCGGGCGCGAGCACCGACTCGGGGTCGCGCCCGTCGTGCCGCCGCATCAGGTCGCACGCGATGCGCAGGTGCTCCAGCTCCATGTTGAGGTGCAGCTCCCAGATGGCCTTGACCTTCGGGTCGCTCTCCTGCTCCATGAAGGAGTAGTACAGGTAGCACTCGTTGTACTCGTGGTTCACGAGCTGCTCCCACCACGTCTCGCCCGGGTCGACCAGCGACTCGTAGTGGGTGACGTGCTCCTCCTCGATGAGCCCGATCTCCTGGTAGAGCTGGCGGGCGATGGGCTCCATGTAGGTGGAGCCGGTGTTCATGTAGAAGTTCATCGTCTGCTGCTCCGCCGACATGACGGTCAGGGCGTGCAGCTTCGACAGCGGGTTCGTCTGCTCGCGGTCGTAGGGGTCGCGGACGTTGTCGGCGGGGTGCCGGTGGTGGTACTTCGTCGGGCGGCCCGGGATGATCTCGGTGAGGTTGTCGACGATCGACTCCGCCTTGCGGTGCTCGATCATCTCGTACAGGTTCGCGTACCGGTACAGGTGGTCGAAGTCCTCCAGGACGCCGAACTGGTACGCCTGCTTCAGGTACGGGTCGGGCTCCATCCGCGCGATCCAGGCGGTGAGGTCCACGGCGACCTGCTCGTACGCGATCGTCGTCTCCAGGACCGACGACACGCCGGGCAGCAGCCAGTTCACGACCTTCTGTTGCTGGGCCTCGATGTAGCGGGTCTCGGCCAGCTGCCGCTTCACCTCGGGGTCGATGGTGTTGCGGGCGAGCTGGTGGCTGAAGAGGATCGCCTCGACCTCGATGCCGTTCATCGTGATGATGCGGCAGCGGGTGTACGGGTCGCAGTGGTCGGGGTCGATGGGCTCGACGTTCAGCTCGCGCCAGTTCCTGAGCTGACGGTCCAGCGGGATACCGCGTTGCTCCAGCGGATTGAAGGACATGGGGCCTCCTGTGGGCGGTGGCAGTGGACTGCACGGCTGGGTACCCCGAAACGCGTACGGGGAACGATGCGTTTCGGCCGGGGCGAGAGACATGCTTAACCGCTTCCGGATTCCGCCTACCGCCCGCGCCCTCGCCCGTTGCTCCCTCCGGGGTAATCACCGGGGCCATCGGCCCGCACCTCCTTGACCTCGCGGTGGACACCGCACTCGCGGCGACGTCGATCACGCACGCGTCCCCCGCCGGGCGCGTGGGGCTCGGCGGAGGACGGGGAGAGCGACGGGATTACGGGGTGACGCAGCCGATCATGCCGATCGGGTAGTCGTTGCCCGTCGAGGTGGCGGTGAAGCCGAAGGTGACGCTGCTGTCGGCGCCGATCGTCCGGTTGTAGTCCACGTTCCGCACGGTGACCGTGCCGTCCGCGCCGTTCGTCAAGGATCCGCCCCAGATGCTGCTGATCTTCGTGCCGGTGCCGGGTTTCCAGGTGACGCCCCAGCCGCTGGTCGGCGTGGTGCTGTGGTTCATCACCTCCACGGAGGCCTGGAAGCCGCCGTTCCAGGAATTGACCACGTTGTAGACGGCCATGCAGGAGCCGGTGTGGGGGTCGGTGGGAGTCGGGGTCGGGGTCGGCGTGGGGGTCGGGGTCGGGGTCGGCGTGGGGGTCGGGGTCGGGGTCGGGGTGGGCGTCGGCGTCGGGTTCGAGCCCCGGATGCCGGTGACCTCGCCGTTGCCGCCGTCGAAGACCACGTCGGAGCAGGAGAAGAAGTTCTCCTGGCTGTCCGAACGCACCCACTGGATGAAGATCATCGCGTCACCGGAGCGGCCCGAAGGCAGCTTCAGGTCCCAGTAGTAATGGCCGCCGTTGGTGCCCACGGAGCCCTGCTGGGGCGGGTTGGTCACCGTCTGGATCAGGTCGAGGTCACCCCAGGCCAGCGGCTTCGTGGGCGACCAGCCCGGCTTGGTGAGGTAGACCCGGAAGTCGCCCGGGTGCGCCGCCCAGTTGCTGTACTTCACCCGCATCGTCGCCCCGGACGTCAGGTGCGTCCTGGGCCAGTCGGCGCGGGCCGCGTTGTAGGCGGAGAAGTTGTACGGGGAGCGGTCGCCGGCGCTGCACAGCTTGCCGTCCGGGACGTAGCCGGCGCCTCGCCCGCCGGCGTTGGAGTCGAGCACGGCGAACCAGTTGTACAGGGCGCTGCCGCCGCTCTGCGCGAGCGCGTCCTTGCAGGCGGGGTTGGTGGGGTCCAGCCCGCCGGTGCCCGTGATGGCGTCCAGCTGGCACAGGTACGTGCGCGAGCCGGGCATCATGGCGACGCCGTGCGCCTGCGCCGTGTTCTGCCCCAGGAGGAGCAGCCCTATCGCGGACAGGAGCGTGGCGAAGGCGGTTGCCAGGGAGTACGTCTTACGTCGTGACACAAGGCCTCACCCTTCGAGCCTTTCGAGTGGCAGTGATGATCTGCGCATGACAATGCGTTGCTTGACCGTGTTTGCCCCGCCACTTGGGAGCGCTCCCATCGCTACGGTACCCAGACGTAAAGAGGGTGTAAAGGGAACGTCCCGAGAAACGCGTCCCGAGAAGCTCAGCCGAGTCCGCCGTCCGCGCCGCAGCAGCCGTCCCGCCGCAGTTGCCGCCCGACGGCCGACCAGTCCGCGTCGGAAGGCTCCTGGGAGCGGCCGGTACCCGAACCCCTGCCGGTACCGGCGAACGCGGCGACGAGCGCGGCCTGTTCGTACGGCACCCCGCCCCGCAGCACCGAGACCGTACGCACCAGCGTGTCGAAGTCCGCGAACGGATCCCCGTCCACCACCGTCACGTCCGCCACCTTGCCGACCTCCAGGCTCCCCAGGTCGCGCTCGGCCCCGAAGGCACGGGCGGCCAGCAGGGTCGCCGTGCGGAGGGCCTCGGCCGGGGACAGGCCACCCAGGTGGTGCATCGCCCGCAGGTTCATGTGCAGCGAGAGGCCCACCGGCACGATCGGTGCGTCGGTGCCCAGGGCGACCAGTCCGCCCGCGGCGAGCACCCGCCGGTACAGGCCAGTCTCGGTGCGCAGCGCGGCCAGTTGCGCCTCACTGGGCGGGCGCGCGGCCAGCTCCCGTACGGCTGCGGTGTCCCAGGGCGCCATGACGGTCGTGACGCGGGGATCGCGGGCGAGCCCGGGGTCGGCGCCCACCAGGCTCATCGCCGAGAAGGGCGTGGCGATCAGCGTGAAGTCCACGCCCCGCGCGGTGTAGATCTCCTCGACGTCCTGGTAGGACCGCCCGGACGCCGTCGTCGCGTGCCCGAACTCGGCACGCTGCGTCGCCTGGAGATGGGTGGTCAGGTCCTGCCCGGTCTGTACGCCCGGCGAGCAGAAGTGGCTGCCCGCGGGGACGCCGAGCCGCTCGTGGGCGAAGCGGGCGGCCTCCTCCATCACCCAGGCCGGGGCGCGTACGTACGTCTTGACCACATCCCAGTCGAGCGCGGCCCCGCGCTCCAGGGACCGCCGCAGGCCCGCACGCGTGTGGTGCGCTCTGCCCATGCTGTACGCCACGCGGGCGCCGTCGAGCAGTTCGCCGCAGGTCAGCAGGCGGGGCCCGGCCAGCTGCCCGGCGGTGATCGCCTCGCGGAGGCGGGCCTGTTCGTAGGCGAACCCGCCGAGCGAGACGGCCGTGGTGATGCCGTACGACAGCTGGGCGGCCGTCTGGCGGCCGCCGTAGGTGCTCTGCCAGGGGTGGCTGTGCGTGTCCCACAGCCCGGGCAGCACCGTGCCGTGCCCGGCGTCGACACGCCGCAGTGCCGGCCGGGCGCGGGCCGGCCGGTGCGGCTCGATCGACGCGACGCGTCCGCGGCGTACGACGATGTCGACGTCCTCCCGTACCGAGGTGTCGCCGCCCGTGCCGTCCCACAGCCGGCCCGCGTGTACGACCGTGTCGGCCGGCGTCGGGCGCCGGTGGTCCAGGGGGACGCGTACGGTGCGGGGCCGGCCGTCCTCCCGGCCGGTGAGCCGCAGCAGCCTCAGCCGGTCCCCGGAGAGGTACAGCAGGGTGCGGGAGTCGCCCGACCAGGAGGGGTGGTCGGCCGCTTCGTCGCCGAGCCGGCGCAGCGGGCCGCGGGGCGTGCCGTCCGGCGCCACCGGCAGCAGGCACAGCGCCGATTCGACGATCAGCGCCATCCAGCGCCCGTCGGGCGACCAGACCGGACCGGAGTCGTAGCGGTCGGAGATCGAGGCGTGCGGCTGGACGGCGTGCAGGCGGGTGGAGCCGGTCTCGGTGTCGGCGACCCGGATGAGGTTGTAGCCCTCGCGGAAGCGCCGGTTCAGCCGGTTGCGGTCGCACCACGCGAGATGGCGGCCGTCCGGGGACCAGCTCGGCCGGCCCGGCAGCCCTCCGCCGCCGAGGGGCGCGGCGAGGACGCGTTCGGCTCCCGTGGACAGGTCGCGGAGGATGACGTTGCCCGCCATGTCGAGGCAGGCCAGCCGGGTGCCGTCGGGCGACGGGGCCGGGAGGACCCGGCCGCCGGTGGCGAGCGCCGTGCGCGTACCGGAGCCGAGGTCGAGCCGGTACACGCCCAGCAGGCCGTCGCTGTCGTCGCAGTACACCAGGGACCGGCCGTCCGGCGCCCAAACGGGTCCGAGGACATAGCGGGTGGCGTCGGCGCGCAGCAGCCGGCGGGGTGGCCGCCCGCCGGTCGTGCCGGCCACCCAGAGGGAGTTGAGCGCGGCGAAGGCGACGCTCCGGCCGTCGGGTGACAGCGCCGGGAGGTGGATTCCGCGCACCGGGCGCAGCCGGTCGCCGTCGAAGTCGTGCTCCTTGGCGCGGTAGCGCGGCCGCTCCACGGGCAGCGCCGCCCGGAAGGGGATCGGTTCGGCGGTGTGGGGCGCCTCGGGGCGGACGAGCGTGAAGCGGCCGTCGACGGTCAGCAGCAGCTCTCCGTCGGCCGTCCAGCGCGGCGGTACGGGCGCGATGTCGCCGTCGACCGCCACCGGCGCGCCGTCGACCACGAGGGTGCAGGAGCCCCGGGGCGCGGGGGTGGTCCGGAGGTACGCCAGCCGCTTCCCGTCCGGTGCGACGGCCGGGGCCATGACCTGGGCGGTGGCGCGCTCGGTGTGCACGACGTCGACCGCGCCGCTCCCGTCGGCGGCCACGGCCGCCACCGTCCGGGCCTCCAGGGTCACCGTGCCGGTGGGGCTCGTCAGGGCCCGGGCCCGTACGAACAGGATCCGTTCGCCGTCCGGGGACCAGGTGGGGTCGAAGTCCTCCCAGGCGCCGTCCTGCGACGGGCCGTCCTGGCCGGGCAGTCCAGTCACCCGGGTGAGCCCTCCGCCCCTCAGGTCGAGCACCCAGATCCGGTACGGCGCGCCCGTCACCGGATCGCCGCCGCGCTCGGACGCGAACGCGATCCGGGTGCCGTCCGGGGACCAGGCCGGGCCCCGGTCGTCCCAGGGCCCTTCGGTGCGCCGGCGGAGCTCCGATCCGTCGGGGCGCACGGTCCACAGGTGGAACCCGCCGTCCCGGTACGCGCAGAAGGCGACGAGCGCGCCGTCGGGCGAGACGGCCGGCCGGTTCGGCTCCAGGTCGGGCGGGGTGAGCGGGAGGGCCCTGCCGCCCGCGCGGGGCACCGACCACAGGGTGTGCTGCACCTCGGCGATGAGCCGGTCGCCCGCGGGCAGGAGGTCGGCGGAGCCGTTGGTGGCGGCGGTGAACTCCAGGCGCGGGCCGGCGGGCCGCGGCGGGGCCGCGGCGGTGGCGGCGTCGGCGGCCCCGGCCCCGGTCCCCGTGGCGACGAGCACGGTGCCGGCCGCCACCCCGGCTCCCGCGAGGAATCCACGGCGGGAGAGACCCTCAGCCCCGGACATCGGCTGCCCTGCGTCCAACGGTCCTCCCGGTCGAAGCGCTCGGCGGATCACCACGCGCCCGCGCGCGCAGGAGCATCCTTCCGCGCGGGCCCCTCACCTATGCACGGCCTCGCCGGTGTGCGCCCGGGCGCCGCGTTCGCGCCAAGCGCACGCATGGGCCCCGGCGAGGTCCACGCGACACACGTACCGGCAGGGCAGGATCTCCGGCATGCCGACTCCTTCCCTCGAGCAGTTCAGCCTCTACGACGAACGCTTCCAGGACGGTCGCTACGAGATCTACGACGCGCTCCGCACCAGGGAGCCGGTGTTCTGGCACGAGGAGACCCGGTCCTGGTTCATCACGCGCTACGCGGACGTGTCCGCCCACCTGGTGGGGGACGCCTTCCTCACCGGTCCGCTGGTGAGGAACAAGATGAGGAACGTTCCGCCGGGCGAGGAGGGGCGGTTCCAGGACATCGTCGACATCGTCTCGGCCTGGATGGTCTACAACGACCGTCCGGTCCACACCCGGCTGCGCAGCCACATGAACCGCGCGTTCTGGAGCAGGGAGATCGACCTCATCCGTCCCGAGATCCGGCGCATCGTCTCGGAACAGCTGGATCTCGTCCTCGAACGGACCGGCGGCTCCTTCGACTTCGTGGAGGCGGTCGCCCATCCGGTCCCCGCCATGGTCCTGGGCAGGATGCTCGGCATCCCGGCGGAGGAGGTCGAGCGGTTCATCGGATGGTCCGACGACATCGCCGCCTTCATGCAGGACTTCGTCGTCAAGGCCGCGCCCGACCGCGAGACCGGTGCGCGGACCCGGCGCAGCCTGCGCGAGATCGTCGGGTTCCTGACCCGCGCGATCGAGGAGCGGCGCCGGAGCCCGAGGAACGACCTGCTCACCCGGCTCGTCGTGAGGGACGCCGACGACTCCGGTGGGCCCGGGGCCCTGACGGACGCCGAGGTGATCCGGCAGATCATCCACCTCGTCTTCGGCGGGCACAAGATCCCGCAGTACCTGCTGAGCAACTGCCTGCACCTGCTTCTCGCGCACCCGCGGGAGTTCGCGGCGCTGAAGGCGGACCGCGCCCGCGTGAGCGCGACGGTGGAGGAGTGCATCCGGCTCGAGGCACCGCTGCAGTACGTCACCCGGCACGCGAAGGACGACATCGAACTGCACGGCAGGAGGATCCGCGGCGACGACTCCGTCTACTTCTTCCTCGGCGCCGCCGGCCGCGACCCGGAGGCCTTCGAGGACCCCGGGGTCTTCCGCCCCGGCCGCACCGGCCGCCGGCACCTCGGGTTCGGCGGCGGGTACCACGCCTGCATCGCGGCGGCGTTCGCCCGGGCGGAGGTCGAGGAGGTGCTGCTGGGCCTGCTCGACCGGATGCCCGGGGTGGCCGCGCGCTACGACCTCTCCAGGCCGCGCTGGACGCCGAACCCGACCTTCCACGGCATCGTCACCATGCCGGTGGAGGCCGAGGGCTGACCGCGGCCGTCCGGGTGCGCTCACCCCCGCGCAGGCGTGCGCCACGTGCCCCGGGCACGGGCGTGACGTCCGGCGGACGAAGGCGTTTTCCCTCATCGATACGGTGACGGGTGGCGGGTCCGTCCGGCCCGCCGCCCCCTTCAGGAAGGTGGCACCCATGCGACGCAGCGGCCCCGGCACCGCCACGAGTACCGCCGTGATCCTCACCGACGCGCGCGGCCAGTACCTGCTGCACCTGCGCGACGCCCACAAACCCATCTGCGATCCGGGCACCTGGTCGCTGATCGGCGGCGCACCCGAGGGGGCGGAGACGCTCGACGAGGCGATCGCCCGCGAGCTGCGCGAGGAGGCCGGACTCGTCCTCCCCGGCCTCACGCCCTTCACGACGGTGCGCGCCGAAGGCCCCCAGGTGACGGAGGGCCACATCCGGGTGTACACGGGCCGGTGGGACGGCGACGCCGACCGGTTGCCGGTCGGCGAGGGCATCATGTTCCGCTGGTTCGACGTGGCGACCATGGCGCGGCTGACGATGTGTCCGTGGGCGTACGAAGCGATCCTCGCCCACCACCGGCGGGCTTCCGTCGCCGCGCCCGCGCTCGCGACGGTGCCGCAACAGCGTTCCGGCGCCGTGCGGAACGTGATCGGCGCGCACCTCTACCTGGAGCGCGACGGGCGCACGCTCCTCGGACTGCGCCACCCTGAGGTGGCGTACGCGGCCGAGCACTGGCACGCGCTCGCGGGACACGTCGAGTACGAGTCCGTCCGGTCGGCCCTGGTGAGGGAGGCCGCCGAGGAGGCCGGTCTCCTCCTGCGGCCGGAGGACCTGCACCTGGTGCACACCGTCCACGTGCTCGACCGGGCCGCCGCGGAACCGCGCGTCCAGCTGTTCTTCCGCCGGGACCAGGCGCAGGCGGGTGCGGAGGGAGACGCCCGGGCCCGGATCGCGCCACTACGCCTCGAGGTCGGCCTTCTCCGCGGGGGGTGCCGGTCAGTCGGCCAGTCGGTCAGTCGGTCGAGGAGAGCAACTGATCATCGTACGGAGGGCGCCGGCCGGGACAGAACGGGCGAACTGGACTGTCTGGTGTGGTGATGCGGTCGCTCCTGGTCGGCCGGGCGGCCGAGTACGCCGGGCTACTCGAGGCGCTCCCGGGGCGACCTCCCGCGCGCCGCGTCGGCCCATCGGCGCGGGGCCAACGCCGCGCTGCTGGGCGACTGGTCCCGCTCGGTCGCCGAGCGCGGCAGCGCGGCCGACGCGTACACGGCGCGGGCCTGCGGCCGAAGCGTCGGCGGAGCGGCTGATGCTGGCCGACGAGCCGAAGTCCGCGGTGCGGCTCGCGGAGGGCCTGGACCAGGCGGTGGCCGAGGACGCGCGGGCGGCGGGCCGTACGGACCTGCAGGCCCGCGCGCTGGCGATGCAGGGCCCCTCCGCTCCGCCCTCGGTACCGGGGCCCAGGGAGTCGCCCTCGCGCGGTCCGGGTTGGAGCTCGCCCTCTCCGTACAGTGCCGGAGGCGACCGGCGAGGCGTACTACAAGCTGGGCGAGGCCCTCGGGTACGCGGCCGACTACGCCGCGGTCGCCGACGCCATCGACTCGGCGATCGCACTGTGCCGGGGGGAGGTGCTGCACCTGCTGGCCGACGGCCGGACGAACCGCGAGATCGCCGGTGAGCTCTTCGTGAGCACACGCACCGTGGACATGCACGGTGGAAGCTGCCCAGCACGCCGATCGCCCGGTCACGAACCTCCCTGCCGTGGCAGTACACGCAGTGCAGGATCGCGCCCCCACCGCTCGGCCAGCCCGGGCACGTCGGGCAGCTCATCGACCAGCCCCGTTGTCACCAGTACCCGCCGCGCCCGCACCCGCTGTCAGTCCTCGGTGACCACCGAGAACTCCTCACCGTCCCGGTGCACCTGCGCCACCCGGCTGCCGTACGCTGCGACTTCCTCCCGGCCCAGTCGCAGCAATTCCAGTGGCGACATGCCCTCCCGGCCCCAGAATGCCGTGCGCGCCGCCCCCGATGGCCGGGGCGTTGCGCGGTTCCCGCGCCGATCACCAGCATCGACCGACGCACCCGGCCCAGGGTCAGCGCGGCCGAAAGTCCGGCCGCCCCTCCGCCGACCACGACCACGTCCCAGGCCGTACCCGTCCACTCGCGTCATCTCTCGCTCGCTCATGACCCCACCCTGCGATCCGGCAACGCAGTACGGCAAAGATGCAAGCCGTTTTGGCAGGGTGCGATGGCGCCATCCGGGTCCTGACCTCCCGAGACTGCAGCAAAGCGCCAAGTGGTTCTGCGAACACCCTGTCGTCAAACGATCGTTTGCCGACAGCTGTGAGGGCGGGGGCGACCGGGCTCGTTCTCATGTTCTGCTACGGTGCCCGCATGTTCTTCCCTCGTGCATAGCAGCCGGTGCAGACCGCGCCCACTGGGCGCAGTCCTCGCTGCCCATGCACGTGCGAGCGCCTCACTTCGGCGCTGTCTTCGAGGAACGTGATCATGTCTTCGTCTTCCCTGGCCCCTTCGTACGCGGCTGTGCTGCGCACCCGCTACGCCTGTCGCACGTTCGGTGCGGCGTTGCTGGGCCGGCTTTCCTACGGAATGGTCTCTTTGTCGCTGGTTCTGGCGATCAAAGAAGCCACCGACTCCTATGCCATAGCCGGCACCGTCATGGCCCTGTTCGGGCTGACCAGCGTCTTTCTCTCACCGGCCCGGGCCGGTCTGGTCGACCGACACGGGCCACGCCGAGCTTTGCTCCCTATGGCGTCCGCCTATGCGCTGTTGCTGACCGGACTGGCCTTCGCGACCTCGCGGCCAGGTGCGTCAGGAGTTTTGCTGGGGCTCTTGGCGGTGCCCACCGGCGCGTGTACGCCGCCGCTCGGCCCGGTGATGCGGACGTTGTGGAGTGAGTTGGTTCCCGACCGGCGCCTGTTGCAGCGTGCGTACAGTCTGGACGCGGTCGCAGAGGAGCTCCTCTTTGTCACAGGACCGCTGCTGGTCGGACTGCTGGTGCAAGTCGCGGCACCATCGGTCGGTCTTGCGGTGAGCGCCGCACTCGTCTTGACCGGCTCACTCACCCTCATCTCGTCTCCGGCGGTCCACGGCTGGCCTGCCACGAGGAAGGACCCCGTCAGGCCGGAGCCGTCAGAGAGTTTCGTCTCCGGTGTACGACCTGCCCTCCCCCGTCGGCTACTCCAAGGTGGTTCCGGGCTGCGTCAGGCGATCGCCGTCTCCGCCGCGGTGGGCATGTGTCTAGGGGCGTTCGATCTCCTTGTAATCGCCTTCGCTGACGCATATGAAGAACCCGAGGTGGTCGCCTGGGTCCTGGCCGCGCTGTCTGGGGGCAGCGCGATCGGCGGCCTGGTCTATGGAGCCATCTCATGGCGCGCCTCAAGCAGACTACGGCTGGCATTCCTCGCTGCGGCCCTGGGCCTGCCCTTGGCCGCTACGGGGCTTTCCCCCCATCCCCACGTGCTCATTCTGTGGGCGGCACTCGGCGGCCTATTCGTCGCCCCGGCTATCACCACCGCCTACCTAATCGCCGATGAGTGCGCCGATCCAGCCAGTCGCACCAGAGCGGGTGCATGGGTCAACACTGCCTTCAACGCCGGTTCAGCGGGGGCCACAGCTGCCACAGGACTACTGGTGGGCCGCCTTCCCCTGCCTGTGTGTTTCGCACTTGCTGCGGCCCCGGTCGTATTGTCCGCGGCGACAGCCCTGAACCGGTCCCGTCGACCCACCCTCATCGCCGCCGCGCCGATCGAGCTTGAGTGGGAACGGACATCAGACGCGGAACCGCAGCCATCCGTCGACGGATGGGAGGCTCAAGAGCTGACGCGTGACTGGCATCCTGAACCTGCTTCCAGTGCACCCGGTCCAAACGAGTCTCCATCGTGTGCAAGCTGCGCTCCAACCAGTGATCGCGGGTCAGCCGCGTGAACGCCTTACTGACGGCGCCTTCGGCTACTGGTCCACGCGGGCTCACCGCCGTCGTCCTCGCCCAGTTCGGGCGTGTCCGGATCGCGCAGGGGGCGCAGGGCGCCGGCGACAGGAACCGAGGCGGTGAAGCTGTAGCGGCCGAGCAGGTCACGTTGCGGTGCTTGAGCGGGGAGAGCCGGGCGATGTCCTCGTCCCGGATCTCGTGGCCTCGGCGCGGAGCCGGGCGACGGCAGCGTCGATGTGTTTCGTGGTCCACAGCACGATGGCGTTGAGGACCAGGCCGAGCGCGCCGAGCTGGTCCTCCATCCCGTCCCGGTATGCCTGGTGGATGGTGCCGCGCTTGCCGTGGCACACGTTCCGGGCGAGCTTGTGGCAGGAATCCTGCACGGTGAGCTGCCGGTTCATCTGCCGACGGTAGGTGTCGTCCACCGGGTCGACCACGCGCAGCAGGTGCTCGGTCTTGACGATGCGCCCGTACTCGGCGAACGCCGCCCCCAGCGGGGTCGGGCGGCCGTCGCCGGGCATCGTGCCCCGCCGGAACCGCTGGTCGTCCAGGTCACGGAAACGGGGGCTGAAGTTGTAGCCGTGCCGCAGTCCTTGCCTGGGTCTGCGGCACGCGTGGGGCTGTGGCGATCTTCGGTGGAACAGCCAGCCACGCGAGTGCACTTCCGGGTCCCCGACGCCCCCTCCTTGCGTCGCCGGGGCAACCTGCCGACATGAGCGAAGAGCAGGAAGACACAGACAGGACGGCGGCTGAGCAGGCATGTCGGCTGGTGGATCGGGGTGCTTGCCGGTTTGGCCGGCATCGCAGGGTTGATCTTCACGATCACGACAAGAGAACGGTTCACGCTGGAGGACTGGGTGAAGCAGGCCAACGCCGCATGCGACGGGCTGCACGGTGAGCTCGTCGATAAGTGGGCCAGGGCATCGACCGCCCTCTTCGTACTGGACGACGGAGGCTACCAGCCAGCGGACTACCAGACGGCGGCATACGCCTGGGAGGCCGTGAGCGCAGCCGAGCGACGGTTCAGCGGCGAGCTCGGGAAGATCAAGACACCCGGCTCGCATGAGCAGGAGATCTCACGTCTCCTGGACTCCCTTACCGCAACGAGTACTGCCTCGGCGGAGCTAGCCGTGAAGCTTGGAACCGAGGCCATCACGTCCAACGCTGAGGGAGCCGAGCAGCCGCATACTGAGCTCGCAACCCAAGGGCAGGCAGGCTTTAGGAGCCTTGGCGCCTCGCACTGCTTTGCCCTGCCGCCCTCGGACTGACCTGGCGAACTCTGCGAGTGCGCGCCGGCAGCCGGCCTACGCCGTCGTACGGGTCGTTACCGGGCCGTCGTCCGGTGCTCAATGCCGACGGCGGCCTGCAGTCCACCCAGCCGGGCTCGGGCAGCCAGTGCCGCTCGCGGGCGATCCGGCCCCATGCTGAGCCCGTCACCCGTACGGCCGGTGGTCGTTTCCGGTCCACCGCCCTCGAGGCGCTGCTCTACCCGTTGGGCCTGCTGACGGCAACGGTCATGCCGGAGGTCCGCAACTGCGCGTACGTCCGGCTGGTCTTCCGCATCGCGGGCCCCGGCGGTCACTCGCAGTGGATCCAACCCGCGCGCCCGGGTGTCTTCGAAGAACTCGACGACAAGGACGAGATCGAGCACCTGCTGCCGGTGAGCAGCACCAAACCCGGCGAGACGACAGCCGGGGCCTTCGTCCAGGACCTGCTCGGCCTGCCCGCCGCCGTGCGCGGGGCAACCCGTGTCGGCCTGGACGACTTCTACGGCACCGTCATGGCGCTGTGGCAGAACACGATCGTCTGGGAGTTCCCTTGGCGGCGGGAAGGACGAGGCGCGGATCCTGGCGCGGAGGTGCTTCTCGGGTTGTGGAACGAGGCCTTGGCCGACCTGGAGAAGAACGACTCCGAGGCAACGTCGCGATACCGGGCGGCCCGCTCCGCACTGGCAGCGTTCAAGAAGCTGCGGGACAGCGGCGCGCTGGCTGACCCGGCCAGCCTCCGTGCCATATACGAGCAGAAGCAGCGCGAACACCGTGAGGCAACGCAGCGGTGGCAGCAGACTGACGCGGCACTGAAGACCGCGATCGGGGAAGGCGGGCGGGTCGTGGCCTTGCACAAGGCGGCCGAGCTTGAGCGCAGAAGGACCGCCAAGCAGGTCGTCGCCGCCCATGGCCGGCTGAACAGCGCCACCGCCGACCACGCGCGCGCCGAAGGCCAGCTCGCCGAACTGCTCAAGCCGCGGGCGCAGGACTGCACAGGCTGCGGGCAGCTGCTCCACAGCCCGTCCCTGCGGTCCAGCTGGACGGGGTGGCCGAAACAGGTGCTGACGAGGTCACTGGTCAGCACCTCGGCGACCGGGCCGGAGGCCAGGGCGCGTCAGGCCCGCAGCAGCAGCGCGTGGGTCGTACCGGCCGGGAGCTCCTCCAGGTGGTGGGTCACCAGCAGGGAGGCGAGTCCGGGGTGGGCCTCGCGCAGAGTGTCCAGCCGGTCGAGCAGCAGCTCACGGCCGCCCACATCGAGCCCCGTGGCCGGTTCGTCCAGGAACAGGAGCCGCGGCCGCGGCATCAGCGCACCGGCGATGAGGGTCCGCAGCGTTCCCCCTAGGAGAGCGTCGACCAGCGCGCCTCGTTCCGGCCCGCCAGCGAGCATCTCCGTCCGCCGGTCGGCCCGCTCCTCCTCATCGGCGGACGGCAGCCGGCGCGGTAGGCGCTTGATGGAGTCGGTGAGGCCGGTCAGGACGACCTCGCGTACGCGCAGCGCCAACGGAGGGGGTGGCGGGGGTTCATGTGTCCGATGGGGGCCCGCAGGCCGAGCAGCGTCGACTTGCCCGCGCCGATCGCGCGGGGAGATGTCGCGGAGGAGGGGGACGCCGGCGCGGACGACCTGGGCGTCGTGGGCTTCGAGGGTGGCGGCGGTCATCGACTGGAACGGGGAGCGGGTGAAGATCACGGACGCAGCCTCACCGCTCTCAGCTCCTCGGACACGCTGCGGACCTTCGGGTCGGTTGGATCCATGCGACCCCCTCCCCGTACGCCTCGACCTTGAGTGCGTACAGTCAGGGCCCATGACGAACCAGTCCTCCTTCGTGGTGCACGTTCCCGACGCCGAGCTGGAGCCCGAGCCCCTGGACCCCGAGCAGATCGTCTCCGGCGACCCGGTGGTGACCGGGAAGGTGCTGTGGGAGTCCGCCGACGGCAAGCAGGTGCGCGGCATCTGGCAGATCACGCCCGGCGTGGTGACGGACACGGAGGCGAACGAGCTGTTCGTCGTCGTCAGCGGGCGCGCCACCGTGGCCGTCGAGGGCGGGGACACCCTGGAACTCGGGCCGGGTGACGCGTGTGTCCTGCGCGAAGGGGACCGGACGACCTGGACGGTGCACGAGACCCTGCGCAAGGCGTACCACATCTGCCTCTGAGGCCAAGGGCGCCCGGCCTTCCGATCCGCCGACGCGGAACGGCCCGTCCGCTGACCCGCGTCACCCCGCGCGGGTCGCACGGGTCGCCGCCGCCGCGCCCGCCGTGACGTCCGCGAGGTGCCGCAGCCGTACTTCGAGGCGCCCGTCGGTCACCCGGGTGTCGAACGACGGCTGAGGCGCCGTCGCGGGGCCCCGGACGTTCCAGCCGTCGGCGAGCCGGAAGACGCTGCCGTGCCACGGACAGCGCACGCAGCCGTCGTGGATCTCGCCCTCCGACAGCGGTCCGGCCATGTGGCTGCACCGGTCGGCCAGCACATGGACGGCTCCGCCCGGCTCGCGGAACACCATGATCGCCACCTCGCCGACATGGCTCCGTACCGCCCTGCCGACCGGGAAGTCGGCGAGGTCCCCGAGGGCGTGCCAGCCGGGCTCCGTCATGTTCGGCACCTGTTCGGCGTGGTTCGCGCCGGAGGCCTGGCGGTAGGCGAGGTGGCCGCCCAGCGCGCCGCCCACCATGACCGCCGACAGTCCGGCCAGTCCCAGCGCCTTGCCCCGCCACACGCGGCCGCGGCGCCTGGCCGCGTACGAGGCCGCGTACAGGGCGACGGCGGTGATGTTGCCGGCGGCGTGGACGAGCCCGACGCGCTGCTGCTGCTTGGGGAGGTCGGCCCAGTCGACCCAGCCGGCCACCGCGGCGGGCCCGGCCGTCGCGAGACCCACGCCGATCAGAGCCCGGGAGGCCCGGCGGTTGCCGGGCAGGGCGTCGAGCACCGCCGCCGACAGCCACGTCCCGATGGGCACCTGCACCATCAGCGGGTGCAGGGGATGCCCGAGCCAGCGCCCGTGCAGCACGTCCCGCGCGGCGCCCAGCGGGGCGGCCTGGACCGCGGACCGCACCGCGCCGATCAGCCAGTCGGCTCCGGACCACCGTTCCAGCCCGTCCGCGCCCCGAAGGACGCGGCCGGGCCCTTCGGCCGACGGCATGAGCCGCCGCACCACCGCGGTCCCACCCTGAAGCTTGCCCGTTCGTTTCATCCCGGTCATGCCGTTCCGGGTAGCCGCTCACACCCCGGATGAAACGGCGTGCCGCCGAGTGAGCCGGGTCTCACCGGGACGCCACGACTTGTCTATGCAACAAGTTGCATAGCAGGATCACGGCATGGCGCTCGAGCACGCGATCCTCGTCTCCCTGCTGGAGAAGCCCGGCTCCGGCTATGAGCTGGCCCGGCGCTTCGAGCGGTCCATCGGCTACTTCTGGACCGCCACCCACCAGCAGATCTACCGCGTGCTCAAGCGCATGGAGGCCGACGGCTGGATCGACGTGCGCGAGGTGGCGCAGCAGACCCGGCCGGACAAGAAGGAGTACTCGGTCGCCGCCCCGGGCAGGGCGGCCCTCTCCCGGTGGCTGCACGATCCGATCGAGCCCGAGAGCGTCCGGCACGACCTCGCCGTGAAGATCCGGGGGGCCGCCTTCGACGACCCGGCCGCGCTGATCGAGGAGGTGGAGCGCCACCAGGGCCTGCACCGCGACCGGCTCGCGCACTATCTCGCCGGAGAGCAGCGGGACTTCGGCGCGGACCGGGTTCCCGGAAGGCCGGTCGACGCACCCGGTTCCGTCGACGCGGACGGTTCCGATGGCGAGGGCGGTTCCGGCGGCACGCGCGGTTCCATCGACGCGGACGGTTCCGGCGGCACGGGCGGCGCGTTCGATGCCGGGCGGGAGCTCCAACACGCGGTGCTGCGGGGCGGTATCGCGTACGAGCGGATGATGATCGCCTGGCTCGACGACGTGCTCGCCACCCTCCACCGGCTCCGCTCCGGTCGCTGAACCCCGTCGGCTCTCCCTGTGCTTCCCCCCCCCTGTCCCCAAGCCGGAAAGGCGAACATCCATGGCTGACCCGCTGCTGTTCAACCCGCGCACCTACGACCCCGCGCACTTCGACCCCGAGACCCGCAGGCTGCTGCGCGCCACCGTCGACTGGTTCGAGGAGCGCGGCAAGCGCAAGCTGATCGAGGAATACCGCTCCCGCGCATGGCTGGCGGACTTCCTCGCGTTCTCGGCGAAGGAGCGGCTGTTCGAGACCTTCCTGACGCCCGCGTCCGCCGCCGAGGGACAGCCGGACAAGCGCTGGGACACCGCGCGGATCGCCGCCCTCAACGAGATCCTCGGCTTCTACGGCCTCGACTACTGGTACGCGTGGCAGGTCACGATCCTCGGCCTCGGACCGGTCTGGCAGAGCGACAACGCCGCGGCCCGCGCCCGCGCCGCCGAACTGCTCGCGGAGGGCGAGGTGTTCGCCTTCGGCCTGTCCGAGAAGACCCACGGCGCCGACATCTACTCCACGGACATGCTGCTGGAGCCCGACGGCGACGGCGGCTTCCGGGCCAGCGGCTCGAAGTACTACATCGGCAACGGCAACGCCGCCGGGCTCGTCTCCGTCTTCGGCCGGCGCACCGACGTCGAGGGCCCGGACGGGTACGTCTTCTTCGCCGCGGACAGCCGCCACCCGGCGTACCACCTGGTGAAGAACGTCGTCGACTCGTCGAAGTACGTCAGCGAGTTCCGGCTCGACGGCTACCCGGTGCGCGCCGAGGACGTCCTGCACACCGGGCGGGCCGCGTTCGACGCCGCGCTCAACACCGTCAACGTCGGCAAGTTCAACCTCTGCACGGCCTCCATCGGCATCTGCGAGCACGCGATGTACGAGGCGGTCACGCACGCGCAGAACCGCATCCTGTACGGCCGCCCGGTCACCGCCTTCCCGCACGTGCGCCGCGAACTGACCGACGCGTACGTCCGGCTCGTCGGCATGAAGCTGTTCAGCGACCGCGCCGTCGACTACTTCCGCTCGGCGGGCCCCGACGACCGTCGGTACCTGCTGTTCAACCCGATGACCAAGATGAAGGTGACCACCGAGGGCGAGAAGGTCATCGACCTCATGTGGGACGTCATCGCCGCCAAGGGGTTCGAGAAGGACACGTACTTCGCGCAGGCGGCCGTGGAGATCCGCAGCCTGCCGAAGCTCGAGGGCACGGTCCACGTCAACCTGGCGCTGATCCTGAAGTTCATGCGCAACCACCTGCTGGACCCGGCCGATTACGCCCCCGTGCCGACGCGCCTGGACGCCGCCGACGACGCGTTCCTCTTCCAGCAGGGGCCGGCCCGCGGCCTGGGCTCGATCCGCTTCCACGACTGGCGCCCCGCCTTCGACGCCTTCGCGCACCTGCCGAACGTGGCCCGCTTCCGCGAGCAGGCGGACGCCCTGTGCACGTTCGTCACCACCGCCGCGCCGAACGAGGAGCAGAGCCGCGACCTGGACCTCCTCCTCGCCGTCGGCCAGCTCTTCGCCCTGGTCGTGCACAGCCAGCTGATCCTGGAGCAGGCCCGTCCGACCGGCCTGGACGAGGACGTCCTGGACGAGCTGTTCGCCGTCCTCGTACGCGACTTCTCCGCGTACGCCGTCGAGCTGTACGGCAAGGACTCCGCCACGCCCGAGCAGCAGCGCTGGGCCCTGGACGCGGTCCGGCGCCCGGTCGTCGACGACAGCCGGTCGGCGCGCGTCTGGGAGCGGGTCGAGGCGCTGTCCGGGGCTTACGAGATGGCGCCGTAGACCCGGAACCGGCGAACCCGGTGTGCGGGAGCGCGGTGACCCGGGGGCACCGCACGCCCGCACACCGATACGGGCCTTGCCGGAGCCGGAGCCGGAGCCGGAGCGGAAAGCGGGGAGCGGGGAGCGGGGAGCGGGGAGCGGCCGTGAGCATGCGCGATTTCCGGCCGAAGTGTTCGGCCGCTCGGACAGGTTGCGCCCGTTTCGGGGCGGCGGTGCAGGTGGGCGCCCTGTGACCGGTGCGAACGGCGGGTTGCGCCAGGTGCTGCGGCGCGCCGGGCGACGTGACGGCGAGCGGAACGCCGCAGGTCGGCGGAGGCGTCGTCCCGAGGGCGTCATCCGGAGGAAACATCGGCGACACACGGCCTTCGGACAGGTCGGCGCGAACCTTGTCCACCCGCGCCGACGGCGACGCACACTAACCCTGTCGTTCAACTCATGAAGACAGGAGTGGCAGTGAAGCGGTTTTTCCGTTCAACTTTCAGCGTTGCTGCGCTGGTGACCCTCGGTGCAGTCGGTCCCGTGCCCGCCGCGACGGCGGCGTCGGCCGGTTCCCTCGCACCGGCTCCGGCGTGCCTGGAACTGGCCGCCGGCTGGCGGTACACGCTCGTCGGCAACCACTGCGGCGCGCCGCACCGGGTGACGGTGGAGTACCGCGACGGCACCGTCGCGCCCTGCCGCGAGGCCGCCGCCGGTGACACGGTGACGTTCGCGGGCTACGGCCCGCAGGGCAACGACCCCCTCGGCGTCCGCCTCTGCGCCGAGGCGGACGCACCTGCAAGCGTCTGACCTGCTGCGGAAGGTGGGCTGTCAGTGGTGCTCGCTACCGTGGTGGCCATGATCGATGCCGAGCAGGTCCGCCGTATCGCGCTGTCCTTCCCGGAGACGGTGGAGAAGGAGGCATGGAGCATGCCCACCTTCCGCGTGGCCGGGAAGATGTACGTCACCATCCCCGACGACCAGACGTCGTTCGCCGTGCGCTGCCCCAAGCACGAGCGCGCCGAACTGATCGCCGCCGAGCCGGGGAAGTTCTGGGTCCCACCGCACGAGGCGAGCTCCGCATGGGTCCGCGTGCGGCTCGCCGCCTTGGAGGACCTGGACGAACTGCGGGACATCCTCGTCGACTCGTGGAGACAGGCAGCCCCGGACCGGTTGGTCGAGGCCCACCCCGGCCTGCGGCCCGGAGGGGCGGCCGACCGCTGAGCGCAGGCTGCCGGCCCACCCGGCCCGGAACGGCGGCGTCTTCAACGGCTATCACGGTACGGGACGGCGCCCGGAGGGCTTGACCCACGCTCGGTCGCTCGCCGCCAGACGGGTCCGGGGGCCCGCGGAGCGCAGAACGACGTCCAAGGCACGGTCGGGGTCGGCGGCGTAACAGTTGCTGAACCAGGCCATGTTCGCCTCGACCACCGCCCACCCCTCCGCTCCTCCGGGGTCGGGTGCCGTCACCAGCCCGACGTCCACCACCACCGCGCTCGGCAGCGTGTCCCCGCACGCGGCGAGGAGCCGCGCCGCGAAGTCGAGCACGGCGGCGCGGTGACGGTGGCCGTCGAGCGGTGCCACGTCGAGCCGTCCGAAGGTGGCGTACTGCGAACCCGTGCGGACCTCTCCGTCCAGGATGAAGAGACGGAACTCCACGGCCCAGGTGACCACGTCGCTGACCAGAACCGGGGTGTCCGGTGCAGGCTCCCCCGGCCTCCCGTACGGCAGCCGGCTGCCATCGGCGTGGACCGCCGCAGGGAAGCTCTTGTCGCTCGGGGGCTTCACGAACACCGGCCTGGTCAGCTGCCGGGCCTCGCCCAGGGTGGCCTGGACGACCCGTCGGAGGGTGTACGCGTACGGCAGCGCCGTCAGCCAGCCATCGGCCGGCTCCAGCAGGGCGATCCCGAGGTCGTCCACCACCCCCGCCGCGAACCGGGGCCCACCGTAGTAGTGGACGTCCCCGGAACCTCCGAGGCCCGCGGCGCCGACGGCCGGAAGCACCTCGACCCGCATGGACCGCCGCCGCGCGGCGGCCGACAGCAGCTCACCGGTCATGGTGGGCTGGGGTGACAGGGCGAGGACTCCGTGCTCGTTCATGCCAGGCGACCTTGCCACCGCCATGGCCGAACCGTCCATGGGTTTTGAAGCACCGGGACGGGCGGGAGAGTGGCCTCTTCACCCCGGCGCAGCGCCGCCTGCCGGTGACGATGACCGGGTGCTGGGCCGCCTTCGCCCGCACCGGCGCGCCGCACGGCCCCGGGCCGCCCGCCTAGCTCCCCCACCGCCCGGGGGTCGCGGGCGGCCCGCCGTACACGCATTCACTGGCGCCGCTGCGCATCGGCCCCGTCGACTACCACCGCACGCACATCGTCGGTTTCTGGAGCCGCATGCCCTGACGCGCCGGATGGGGGCCGGGCTGCCGCCAGCAGGATCTTCAGCAGGTCGTCGGGGGCGTCCCGCATCACGTTGTGCCCGGAGGGCACCGCGTGCGTGCGCCAGGAGGGATCGTCGCGGAGGCGCTCGTGGAGTGCGGTGAAGGGCGACTGCCCGTCCCACCCGGTGGCGTAGACGTAGTCCCTGCCGCGGAAGCGGTCGAGCCCGCCCTCCAGCCGGATCTCCTGGAGCAGGGACGCCAGGGGGTGCGGTGTCGCCCGGGGGTCGAAGAACGGCAGCGGTGCGCTGGTGTAGCCGGTCTCGCCCACGCCCTGCAGGTACCAGGCGCGTTCCTGCTCGGTGACCAGCGACCAGCAGGAGTCGCCGTTCTCGGGCACCATCGCGTCGACGTAGACGAGTCCGGCCACGCGCTCGGGTACGCGGTCGGCGGCGCCCGTGATCACCATGCCGCCGTAGCTGTGGCCGACCAGTACGGCGTCGGTGATCTGCTCGTCCTGCAGGAGGTTGACGACGTCGGCGATGTGGGTGTCGAGGTTGACCGTGGCGGTGAGCAGGTGTCTGCGGTCCCCCACGCCGGTGAGGGTGAGGGGGTAGGCGTGGTGTCCGTGTTCCCGCAGCCCGCGTGCCAGCGGTTCGAAGGTCCAGGCGCCGTGCCAGGCGCCGGGTATGAGGACGAAGGTGGTCATCGGGGTGTTTCCTCGTCTCGGTACGCGTCGGGGCGGTCAGTCCGCGACGGTGAGCACGATCTTGCCGGAGGTGCGGCGGCTGTCGCCGAGCTCGTGCGCCTTGGCGGCCTGTTCGAGCGGGAGCACCGTGTCGATCTCCGGGCGCAGTTGGCCCCTCTCCACCAGGGCGGCGATCTCCCTCATGCCCGCCTGGTCGGCTTCCACGATCATGAAGGCGGCGCGCCGGCCGACGGCGGCGGCTTCGTCGGCCAGATACGCCTCGGCCGGGGAGGCGAGGGAGACCAGGACGCCGCCCGGGCGCAGCGTGCGCAGCGAGCGCGGCCCGTAGGCGCCGCCGATGGTGTCGACGACGACGTCGACGGGCGCGACGGCCGTCTCGAAGTCGGTCGCGGTGTAGTCGACGAGCTCATCCGCGCCGAGGCCCCGCAGGAACGCGTGCTTGGCCGCGCGGGCCGTCCCGGTCACGTGCGCTCCGCGGGCCTTGGCGATCTGGACGGCGAGGTGCCCGACGCCGCCCGCCGCCGCGTGGACCAGCACGCGCCGGCCCTCCTGTACGTGGGCCACGTCGACCAGGGCCTGCCAGGCGGTGAGGGCGGCCAGCGGCAGTGCCGCGGCCTGTATGTGGGTCAGCGCCTCGGGCTTGCGGACGAGGTGCCGGGCCGGGGAGGTCACGTACTCGGCGTACGTGCCCGCCGGGAGCGGGTGGCGCGGCAGTCCGAACACCTCGTCGCCCGGGGCGAGCGTGGTCACGCCGGGGCCGACCGCCTCGACCACGCCGGAGACGTCCCAGCCGAGCCGTACCACCGTGCCGGCCAGGCCGCCGGAGGCGCGGTGCCAGGAGTCCGTCGGGTTCACCCCGGCGGCGTGGACCCGCACCAGCACCTCGGCCGGACCGGGCTGCGGGCGCTCCACCTCCATGACCTTCAAAACCTCGGGCCCACCGAATCCGTCCTGGCCGATCGCGCGCATCGTCAACTCCCGTTCCCCGTCGTGGCGGGCCACCGCGGCCCGTCGTGATCAAGCTTTTCGTACGCGCTGGAGAGGAGCGAGTGGCAAGCTTGCCAACACCTGAAAGGATCTTGCCATGCATCGTGTTCTCGTCCTCGCCCTCGACGGTGTCTATCCCTTCGAACTCAGCATCCCGGTGCGGATCTTCGGCACGGCGGCCGGACGGGACGGGAAGCCGCTGTACGAGGTGGCGACGTGCAGTCTGGACGGCGGGCCGGTCACCACGAGCGCCGACTTCACCATCGCCGTGGCCCACGGCAGCGAGGCGTTGCGGACGGCGGACACGGTCGTCATCCCGCCCTTCACCTGCGGCCCGGCCGGGGGCCCTGCCGAGGGCTCGGCCGGAGGCTCCGCGGAGGGCTCCGCCACCGAACGGGAGTGGCTGCCGGACGCGTTGCGCCAGGCCCTGACACTGGTACCGGCGGGCGCCCGCATCGTCTCGATCTGCACGGCGTCGTACGTCCTCGCCGCCGCGGGCCTGCTCGACGGCCGGCCCGCCACCACGCACTGGAAAGAGGCCGAACACTTCCAGCGGTCCTTCCCGCGGGTCCGGGTGGACGCCAACGTGCTCTTCGTCGACGACGGTCAGGTCCTCACCGCCGCCGGGGTGGCCTCCGGCATCGACCTCTGTCTGCACCTGGTGCGGCGCGACCACGGCAGCGAGATCGCCAACCGGGTGGCCCGGCTGTGCGTGGTGCCCCCGTGGCGGGAGGGCGGCCAGGGGCAGTACATCGACCGTCCGGTGCCGGAGCCCTCGGACGCCACGACGGCCCCCACCCGCGACTTCGCCGTGGGGCAGTTGCACCGGCCGCTCACCCTGGCCGAACTGGCGGAGCACGCCGGCATGAGCGTCCGGACGTTCTGCCGCAGGTTCCGCGAGGAGACGGGGATGCCGCCCGGCAAGTGGATCACCCGGCAGCGCGTCGAGCACGCGCGGCGCCTGCTGGAGACCACCGACCTGCCGGTCGACCAGGTCGCCGCCCACGCGGGCTTCGGCACCGCCGCCTCGCTCCGCCAGCACCTCGCCGCCGCCATCGGGGTCTCGCCCTCGTCGTACCGCCGGGCGTTCCGGCCGGTGTGAGCGCCGGGGGCCCTGGACCTCAGCGGCCCAGGGCGCGCAGTGCCTTCTCGCGATGGCTCAGCGCCAGCTGCTCCGACTCCCGGTGGCCGGAGCGGCGGAAGTGCTCGGCCGCCCGCTGGTTGACGGCGACGGCCTCCTCGTACCGTCCCACGTCCACCAGGAGGCCGCCGAGGAGGAGCAGACCCATGCCCTCTCCCCGGCTGTCGCCGGTCTCCCGGCAGATCTCCAGGTACCGCTCGAACGCGGGGACGGAGTCCTCGTACTGCTGGAGTCCCACGGCCACGATGCCGAGCCGGAAGAGCGCCTGCCCTTCGTTGGCGCGGTCCTCCCGGTCGCGGAACAGCTCCGCGGCGCGCCGGTAGGACGGGATGGCCTCACCGTTCCGGCCCATCTGCTCCAGGAGCTGGGCGAGGTGGAAGTGGACCTGGGACTCCCGCTCGCGGTCGGCCGTTCGCGGGTAGACGGTGGCGGCCCGGCGGTAGGCGGTGACGGCTTCGTCGTTCCGGCCCAGTGCCCGCAGGGCGTTGCACAGGTTGAGCAGCGCGGACCCCTCCATGGCGGGGAGGTCCTTCTCCCCGAAGGCGGCGGCGGCCCGCACGTACGTGGGGACGGCCTCCTCGTACCGGCGCGCGCCCATGAGGGCCTCGCCCAGGCGATACAGGGCCAGGCCCTCGCCCCGTGGGTCGCCCGACGCGCGGTACCGGCCGACGGACTGGCGTACGGCGGCCAGGGACTCCTCCTCGCGGCCCGCCGCCGTGAGGGCGTCGCCGAGGTGGAGCAGCGCTTGGGCCTCGCCGGGGCCGTTGCCGGTCCCGCGGAAGAGCTCGACGGCCTGCCTGCAGACGGTGACGGCCTTCTTCGGCTTTCCCTGCCCGGTCAGGCCGCGCCCGACGACGGTGAGCGCATGGGCCTCCCGGGCGCGGTCGCCGGACCGGTGGTGCGTCTCGGCGGCGTGCCGGCCGGCGGTGACGGCTTCCGCGTGCCGGCCCAACCGGTAGAGGGCTTCCCCGAGTTCGCCGTACGCCGCTCCTTCGCCGCGTGCGTCGCCCGCGGCGCGGAACGCGACGATGGCCCGCTCGCGGGCGGCGACGGACTCCGCGACGCGCCCCAGCTCCATGAGTACGGATGCGAGCCGGTCGAGCAGTTCGGCCTCGTGCGCCGGGTCACCGGCCTCGCGGTAACCGGCGGCCGCCTGCTCGCAGACCGGTACGGCCTCGGCGTACCGGCCCTCGTAGACGAGGACGAGGGAGAGGCTGAACAGCACCGCCAGCTCGTTGTCGCGGTCGCCGAGTTCCCGGCAGAGGCCGAGCGCCCGCTGGTACGCCGTGATCGCTTCGGCCGACCGGTGCAGCCGGACGAGGTGGATGCCGAGCGTGTGCAGCAACACGCGCTCGCGTTCTCGGTTGCCCGCCTCGCGGTAACCGGCGGCGGCCTCCTCGCAGGCGGTCGCGGCCTCCTCGAAACGCCCCGCTCTGGTCAGGGCCTCGTTGAGGTTGGCCAGCGCATGGGCCTCGCGCTCGCGGTCCCCGGTCCCCCGCAGGAGTGCGGCGGCCTTCCCGCAGGCGGTGGCGGCCTCCGCGTAACGGCCCAGCTCCGTACAGGCGTTTCCGAGGTTGATCAGCTCCGACGCCTCGCCGGTGCGGTCGCCGAGCTCCCGGCACACCGCGGCGCCCCGCTGCGTGGCGGCGACGGCCTCGTCGTAGCGCCGCATACGCAGCAGGGCGGTGCCGAGCCGGCTGAGCACCCGGCCTTCCTTGCCGCGGTCGTCGTTCTCGTGGAAGAGCGCGGCCGAACGCTGGTAGGCGGTGATCGCCTCGTCGAGCCGGCCGGTCTCGTACAGGGCGTCGCCCAGGTTGCTGAGGGAGTCCGCCTCGCGGCGGTGGTCGCCGTGCTCGCGGTAGACGGCCGCGGCCTGCCGCGAGGGGGCGATGGACTCCTCGTGGCGCCCCTGGCCGAGGAGGGCGTTGCCGAGGTTGTGCAACGGCAGGCCCTCATGGCGGCCGTCGCCCGTCTCGTCGGAGAGGGCGGCGGCACGCCGGCTGACCTCGGCGGCCTCGGCGAACCGCAGCGCGGCCGTCAGGGCGTTGCTCAGGTTGGTGAGCGCCGCCACCTCGAAGATCCGCGGCCTGGCGCCCCGGAAGGTGGCCGCGGCCCGTTCGGCGGCGGCGACGGCCTCGTCGTGGCGGCCGTCGTCGGCCAGGGCGGTGCCGAGGTTGGTCAGCGCGGTGCTTTCCAGGACGCGGTCACCGGTCCGGCGGAAATGGCCGGCGGCCCCGTCGAACAAGGCGGCCGCGTCCTCGGAGCGTCGCATGCCCATCAGCGCGTGGCCCGCTTCGAGGAGCAGCTCGGCGGCGCGGCGGCGGTCACCGGTCTCGATGTGGACGGCCGCGGCCCGCTCCACGGCGGTGACGGCCTCCTCGAAACGTCCCAGGCGGGCCAGGGTCTGGCCGAGCTTCCCCAGCGACGTGGCGAGGTCTGCCCGTTCGACCCCGGAGAACGTCTCGTCCAGCTGCCGGTACAGCTCGGTCGCCGCACGCGTGGCGGCCAGCGCCTCCTCCCGGACGCTGCTCGGGGTGCGGGCCAGCCGGCCGCGTACGTCCGCGTGCTCGGGGAGGTCGACCGTGGGGTGGGCGAGCGTCAGCTGCCGGAAGAGGTCGTCGGCTTCCCGGGTGACGGCCAGGGCCCGCTCCTCGTGGCCCAGGGCGAGGAGCCGGTTGCCGAGGTCGTTCAGGACCTTGGCCAGACCGAGGCTGTGGGCGGCGGCGTCGGTGTCGGCCAGCTGCCGCTGGATCGCCACGGCCTCCTCGGCCGGGGCGAGGGCCTCCTCCCCGCGGCCCAGGTCCGCGAGGAACGCCCCCAGGCTGATCAGCGCGGTCGTCAGGTCGGGCTGGTGGGCGGCGGGATTGGCGTCGGCCAGCTGACGGTACAGGTCGGTGGCCACCTCCGTGATCTCCAGCCCTTCCTCGGGGCGGCCGGCGGCACGCAGCGCGGCCCCGAGGTTGGTGAGCGACATGGCGAAGTGGTGCCGCTCGCCGTCGGGGTCGGCGTCCGCGAGGCGCCGGTACAGCTCGACCGCCTCCTCGGCGGCGGCCAGGCCCTCCTCGGTGCGGCCCGCGTCGACCAGGCGCAGACCCAGGTTGTTGAGCAGTCCCGCCAGGTCGGGCCGGTACACGGGGTCGGCGTCGGCCAGGCGCCGGTACAGCTCGGCCGCCTCCTGGGTGGCGGCCAGGGCCTCCTCGGACCGGCCGTGCCGGGCGAGCCGGTTGCCGAGCCCGGCCAGCGAGTCCGCCAGGCGGTCCTGGTGAGCGGCGTGGTCGGCGGCGGCCAGGCTGCGGCTGATCGCCACGGATTCCTCGGCGGTGAACAGCGCCTCCTCCCAGCGGCCGGCGGCGGACAGCCGGTCGCCGAGGACGCTGAGGGCGTTCGCCAGCTGCGGCAGGTGGCCGGGGTCGCTCGCGGCGAGCTCCCGGTGCAGGCGTACGGCCTCCTCGGCGGGCGCGACCGCCTGCTCCCGTCGGCCGGCGTTGGCCCGGCGCCACGCCAGGGTGCCGTACAGCCAGGCGCGTTGGCCGAGGTCCGTGGTCGTGGCCAGACGGTGCGCGATCAGGGTCTCGACGACGGCGAGGATGCCGCTGTCCAGGTCCGCGTGGCGGCCCGAGGGCAGTTCCGCTTCGACGGCCTCCAGGACCGCGAGCAGGGAGGGGTCGACGCCCTTCCCGGCCGGGCCGGTCGTGGCACTCGTGCCGCTGGGCGCGCTCGTGTCGCTGGTGGCGCTCGGGTCGGCGAGGGCGGCGAGCGCGGTCAGGGCGGGGCTGCCGGCCGCGATCGCGAGGCCGGGTTCGGCGCGCAGCAGGGGGTAGAGCACCCGCTCGCCGAGATGGGCCCAGCGGTCGGCCGCGGAGGCGAGGAACGTCACGGCCCGCGGGGCCACGGTGGGCCTCAGCTCGCCGTCCAGCAGGACGGCCGGGACCCCGCTCGCCCACGGGTCGGGGTCGTAGGCGCTGATGTCGTGCCCGGGCGTGAGCAGGGCGAGGAAGTCCTCGGCGAGCCGGTCGGGGTAGAGCGGCTCCAGGACCAGCTCGCGGTCGGCGGGCGGGTAGCAGAACCGGTGGTCGAGGAGGAGGTCCTGCGGGTGGCCCGGCAGGTCGAGGGCGCGCAGCGCCCGCGCCCCGGCGTCGTGGCTCACGGCACCGGTGAGGGCGGCCGTGAACACCGTCTTGGCCATGACCGCGGGCCGGGTCCGGTAGTCCTGCCCGTGTCCACCGGCGTCGAACAGCCGCTGCCACGCCCGGTATTCGCGGTCCAGGAGGTACGCCGACAGCTCGTGCGGCTCCGCGAGGGAGGGCCGTTCGCCGCGCGTGTGGGCGTCGACGGAGACGAGGGCGGCCATGTGCAGGTTCAGCGTCAGGCCGAAGCCACGGCGGTTCAGGGAAACGGGCGGCCCGACGGCTGCCGTGTCCGGCAGGCCGTACAGGTCGTGTGCGGCGAAGCGGTCCCGGGCGGCGGTGAACATCCGCAGCCGGTCCGCGTCCAGGGAGGGGAGGAGCAGGTCGCCGGTGGCGGCGCGGCGGTCGGCGAGCTCACCGCGCAGGGCGGCGAACCAGCGGACGGTGCGGCCGATCAGGAGGACGCGCGTGGGCCGCTGCCGGTGCAGGACGGGGTCGGACAGCAGGCGCTCCAGCTCGCTGTGCGCCCAGCGGTCGGCGTAGTCGACCACGAGCAGCACACCGGCCCCGTCCGCGGGGGAGGCGGCCACGTCGCCCGCGGGCGGGCCTGCGCTCCGCAAGCCCGCCTGCAGGACCTCCCAGCGTTCGGCCGCCGGCAGGTCCGGGCTCCGGGACTGCTCGGCGAACTCCGTGGCGAGCCGCGTCTTGCCCTCCCCGCCGGGGGCGTGGAGCAGGAGCACCGAAAGCCGCGTGTCCCGCGCGTCGCGCCACTGCCGCAGCCGTTCCAGCTCGGCCTCCCGGCCGGTGAAGGGGACGACGTGGCTCCGTGCGTCGAGGAGGCGGCTGGGCTGCGCCATCAGCCATGCGGTGTCCGGGGCGGCCGGGGCGGGTAACGCCTCGATCGCCGGCAGCCGCCCCCCGTAGTAGTGGTGGTGGACGGTCGCGGTCGCGTTCGGGCCCTGTGCCGCCACCGCGCCGGCGGCGACGTGCTGTTCGTAGCGCGGCTCGGTCAAGATTCACCGAGGGGCGCCTGAGCCGGTGCACCGCCGGCTGCGTAATGGTGGTGGTTGATGGTGACGGCCGCGCCCGGACCCTGTGCGCCCGCGCCGCCGTTCTGGTTCACCTGGGTGTAGACGCCACCGGCTGCCGTTCCGCGCAGCGCCGCCCCGAGGGCGCGGATCTCGCCGTCGGCGCCGGGCTGCCCGGCGAGCAGCTCGCGCAGCAGCCTCTCGTGTTCGGCCGAGCGGTCGGCGTTCTCCAGGGCCGCGCCGAGCCGGGCCGCCCAGTCGTCGTGCGCGGCGCCCAGGGCCGACTCGTCGCCGCGCTCGTAGGCGGTGAGGACGGTCTCGCGGGCCTGCTCCAACTCCGCCTCGGCGGCCGCCGCTTCCTCGCTCTGGCCGCGCCCGAGCAGCCGGACGAAACCCCGCTTGGTGTGGTCCCACGCGTCCGTCGTCATCGCGGTGACGAGCGTGGTCGCGGCGGTGGCGGCGACGGCCGCGACAGCAGGGTCCAAGACGATCTCCTCCAGAGGCACTTGACCACTCCGAGGGCACAAGTGTGCCATCGGGTCGCTGCGGACGGCTTGGTTCACCTGATGCGGTTCCGGCCAACTTCCCGGTCCGTTCGTTTGAGGGAGGCCCCGGTTGGTCCCCTACCGGCGCCGTCCACGCCCACTTCGTCCGAAGGAATCCGCTCGTGTCCAGCCTGTCCACTGCGGGAGGTGATCTGGGACTGAGCCGACGGCCTGTCCACGTGCCGGGGCCTGGGCGCGCCGTACACCAGCCCGTCGGCCTGGAAGACGACCGGCGGGCGAGGCGCGTGCGCTGCCGCCGCGAGAACCCCGGTCCGCCGTGCGAGAAACCCGTGCCGCCGTGTCGGGCCCAATCGCCCAGGGTGCGGACCCGCTGTCGACCGCGCCACCCCTCCGGCCCCGCTCAGAAGCCCGACACCGCACAGGAGCACACCCGTTGACCGAGGAAACACGCGAACGAGCCCGGCAGGCCCTGGAGAGCGGGGAGCGGCTCATCGACGCGTGCTCGTACGAACTCGCGCCCGGCGTGCCCACCCCGCCCGAACCGCTGCTCGCCCGCCCCGAGCCGTCGGCGCTCCAGCGGCGCGTCGAGGAGAAACTGCCCCGACGCCTGCGGAAGTTGCTCACCTCCGCCGCCCTCGACCCCCGCCGCTCACGACCGGCCGCCGCGGCGGACGCGCTGGACCGCCTGCCCGACGCGGTCGAGAACGCCGGTACGCGACTGATGCACGGCAAGAGCATGGAAGGCGGCTGGCGGAGCGCGGCCGGGCACTTCCTCATCCGCCTCGCCGAGACACGCGGCTCGGTCACGGGCATCCTGGCCGTCACCGACAGGCGCTGGTTCGCGCTGAGCGACGTCTCCCCGTTGTGGCAGCCGACGCCGCAGATGCGGCTGTGCTGGGAGGCCGGCTCCGCGATCGCCACCCTGCAGGTCAACCCCATGGGCGTCCTGCAAAGGGGCCGTATGGAGCTCCGGTTCGCGGACGGCTCGTGGGTCGCCCTCCTCGCGTCCGTCCCCGCGCACGCGGCGCCCTTCGCCACGGCGGTCACCCGCCACTGACCGGGTCGCGGCCCCCGGTTCCCCTCCCGTCGGCAGCACGGGACGGGGACCGGCGCCTCACCGCTTACACCGCAAAATCGCATTCTGCCTTCTCCTTTGACGCGCGCGCATTCTCCTTTTCGCGCTCTCCCCTCATCGCATCATCGAAGCATCGAAGAATCGAAGCATCGAATAAAGACATCCATTCTGTCGTCGTACAACGGTGCGACAGAAAATCCGAAGCGATTCAGGCGGTGGGGGGTGGGGTACGAACGACGCCGGGAGCACGTTCATGGGAGGGTGGAATTAAATGGCCGGTACCCCGTTGTCGTCGGAGCCGCATTCGTTCAGAGGCCGGGAGCCTGTGGTGCCGCCGGAGCGGCTGCCCGCACACGTCGCCCTGATCGTCGACGGCAACGGCCGGTGGGCCGCTCGCCGCGGCCTGGCCCGCAACGCCGGGCACGCCGCCGCCGTGCCGCGCCTGCTCGACACCATCGACGGCGCCGTGGAGGCGGGGATCCGGTACCTGTCGTTCTACCTGTTCTCCACCGAGAACTGGCGACGCGAGCCGGAGGAGGTCGCCAGGACTCTGGAGATCATCGGCGATTTCGTCACCGACAACCGTGCCGAACTGCACGCCAAGGGCGTACGGGCCCTGTGGTGCGGCCGGCGCGACCGGGTGCCGCCCGCACTGGGCCGTACCCTCGCCGACTTCGAACAGCTCACCCGCGGCAACCGGACGCTGGACCTGGTCTTCTGTGTCGACTACGGGGCCCGTGACGAACTGCTGCGGGCGGCGGCCGAGTTGGCCCGGGACGCCGCCGACGGACGGCTGAGCCCCGACCGCATCGATGTCGCGTCGCTGACCAGCCGGCTGTACCAGCCCGGCGTACCGGACGTGGACCTGCTCATCCGCACCTCGGGCGAACACCGGATCAGCAACTTCCTGCTGTGGCAATGCGCTTATGCGGAGCTGTACTTCACCGACGTACTCTTCCCCGACTTCGACCGCTACGCCCTCTGGCAGGCGGTGGCCGACTATGCCGGCCGGGAACGCCGTTTCGGAAAGGCGGGGGCGGCCTGAATGAACCTGGTACCGTCCGTCTCGTACCGGGTCGTGCTGGACCGTGCCGGAATCCACGAGCCTTTGGCGCGGAACACGTACCGCGATATCGCCCGCGAGGTTCGCCGACTCGAGCCTCCCTACTATGCGGCCACCCGGCTGCTCGCACCGCTGTGGCTGCAGCCGCACATCCTGTGCGTGTACGCGTTCGCTCACGCCACGGACACCGCTGCCGACAGCGGACCGGTCGACCGGCGCCCCCAGCGTTTCCGTACGTGGGAGGCCACCGTACGGGCGGCTCTCACCGACCGCCGTGCGGACGATCCCCGGCTGGCCGCGCTGCTGCTCACCCTGGAACGCACCGGGCTCCCCGAGGCGTGGGTGGGCGACTTCATGGACGGCATGGCCGGCGACCTCGACTACCGCGACTTCGGCTCGGAGGCCGGCTTCCAGGCGTACGTGGACCGCGTCTCGCATCCGCTGATGCTCCTGCTCAGCGGAGTCCACCCAGGGTGCCGTACAGAGCAGGTGGTCCGCGCGCTGCGCGACGCGGCCGAGGCGGCGCAGCGCATCGACTGCCTCAGCGACCTCGCCGACGACCTGCGGGCCGGGCTGCCCTGCCTGCCGCACACCGGTCGGCAGCTGTCAGAGCAGATCGAGCTCGCCGGCGCGGCCCTCGACCGGGCCGGCGCCGTCCTGCCGCTCCTGCCGCCGGAGTTCACCCCTGTCATGACGGCTTTCCTCGACGTGCACCGGATCCAGCTGCGGGCCGTCGAACGAGCCGGACCCCATCTGACGCGGAAAACCGTCCGAACCCCCCTGATGCCCTCGCTCAAGGTCCTCTTCGCCGCGCGGCGACAGCCCATGGAAGGCGCCCCGACATGACCGCACCCCTGTCGGCCTCCGAGCCCGAAGTCTCCATCGACTGGATGGGTTTCCCCGGCCCCGGGTCCGTGACCTGGAGTCTGCTGGGCCAGTGGCGGATGGCCCTGGTGATGCCCCGCCTGCTGGTGCTGCAAGCGGCGCACCCGGTGGTCGGCGCCGGCCTGGCCAAGCACTCCACCTATCGCACCCACCCCTGGCGACGCGTCGACCACACCCTGATCAGTCTGCAGCGCTTCGTCTACGCCCCGCCCGAGCAGCGGCACAAGGAGGCGCACCGGATCCTGCGCGCCCACCGGCGCATCAAGGGCACCGATGAGCGGGGCCGCGCCTACACCGCCGAGCAGCCGGAGGTACGGGCCTGGGTGCTCGGCACCGTGTTCGAGGCGATGAGCAGCATGGAGCGGCTCGCCGGCCGGCCGCTCTCGGCCGTCTCCGAGGCGAGGCTGTACGACGAGTGGCGTGCCACTCTCGGGGCCTTCGGCCTGGACCGCGACCTGCTGCCGCCCGATCTCGACGGGTTCTGGGAGTACTTCGAGCGGATGCAGCGCGAGGTGCTGGAGGACAACACCGAAGTGCGCTTCCTGATGCGGGACATGTACCGGGGTGCCGCGACGCCGTCGGTGCTGGAGTGGTGTCCGCCACTGTGGGCGATGATGCGTTCCTCGGCCGCGATGCTGATGCCCGGCGCGGTGGCAGCGCAGCTGCCGCGGACGTACCGGGAGCGCCTCCATCTGCACGTGGGGCAGGCCGACCGTACGCTGTCGCGCACCGTGCACCACACCGCGCGCGCCGCGATGGAACCGCTGCCCGTGGGCGGCCGGTACATGCCCATCGCCGCCGCCGCGCTGGCAGGCCGGGACCTGGACGAGGCGGACGAGGTGCGCCCCGGCGGCTTCACGCTTCCCGGCGCCGGTCTCCTGTCCCGGCCCCTGGGGCTGGTCAGAGCGGTGGCGTCCGCGGCCGTCCGCGGGCGGGACCGCGACTCCAGGGAGGACCGGCTGGGCCGTTTCTTCTCGCAGGTGCTCGACCAGACCGGCGACGGCAGGATCGACGCCCCCGACCTCCAGGCCATGGCCCGTGCCCTGTGTTGGCAGCTGGAACTCTCCCCGGAGCAGGAGGACAGGGTGTACGCCGGATTCACCACGTGGTGGGAGCACATGCGCTCCACCATGGACACGGACGGCGACGGAAGCATCGGCAAGGACGAGTGGATCACGGCGATGCTCCGCAACTGCGACGCGGACCCGGCGTACGTGCGCGACGGTGTGCACCATGCTGTGCGCGCCATGTTCGAGGCAGTGGACACCGACGGCAGCGGGGCCATCGACCGGCATGAGTACCGCACGGTGTTCGCGGGAGGACGGATCGATCCGGGCGACCTCGACCGCGGCTTCGACGAACTCGACGTAGACAAGGACGGCACCATCAGCCTGCCCGAACTCCTGGACGGATTCACGGCGTTCTTCATGGCCCGGGAAGCACACGTGTCCGGAACCCAGCTGCTGGGACGGGCCTGAGGCCGGTGACCGTGGGAAGAGAAGGGGTGCGGGGCGTTGCCGTGGCCCGGCTGGCCGGGCTGCTCGCGCAGGATGTGCTCACGGCCCGGGAGAACGCCGATGCGCCTGAGGACAGAGTGGCCGCGCAGCGCTGCCGGGCGCGGCGGATCCGGGAGGCGTTGGAGGCGCTGGGGCCTTTCTACATCAAGGTCGGACAGGTACTGGCCACCCGGCCGGATCTCGTCTCCAGCGCCTTGGTGACGGAACTGGAACGGCTGCAGGGCGCGGTGACGGTGGCGCCGTTCGCCTCTTTCGAGCCGGTACTCGAGGAGGAGCTGGGGCGCGACTGGCGGCGGCTGTTCCGCGAGGTCGACACCGGCCGGCCCTGCGGCTCCGCGTCGCTGGCCCAGGTGTATCCCGTGGTGCTGCACGACGGCAGCCACGCGGTGCTCAAGGTGCAGCGGCCCGGGGCCGCGGGCCGGATGCGGGCGGACATGGCGGCGCTGGGCCGAGCGGCCCGGATGGCGGGGCGGGCGGCTCCCCGGCTCGCGGAGGTGCTGGACCTCGACGCGGTCCTGCAGGGGATCTTCGACTACATGCGGCCGGAGCTCGACTTCACCGCCGAGGCCGCGCACATGGAGGCCGGCCGCCGGGCGGCCGCGGGCTTCCGCCACCTCACGGTGCCCGCGGTACGGCAGGCCGGGCGGCGGGTGCTGATCCAGAGCGTCGCACCCGGACGGGCGCTCAGCGCCGGGGCGGCGGACGACCTGTGCGAGGAGCAGCGCGAACGGGTGGGCGCCGAACTGCTCAGGTACATGTACCGGGGCTACTTCGTCGAGCACTTCTTCCACGCCGATCCGCATCCGGGAAACGTCTTTCTGCACCCCGAGACGGGGGCGACCCTGATCGACTGGGGGATGGCCGGGCGCGTCGACCGGCACACCGGGACGGTGGGAGCGCTCGCGTTCACCAGCATCGCCCAGAACGACGCGCGGGGGCTGGCCGCCGCCTGGCTCGAACTGGGCCGGTCCACCCCGCGCACGGACCTGCCGGGGTTCCGGGACGATCTGGCGCGCGTGGTGCCCCAGTTGGCGATGAGCCGCCTCGACGGCATGAACCTCGGCTCGGCCCTGTCCACGATCCTGCGGTGCGCCGCCCGGCGCGGGATCCGTACCAGCCCCATGATCGGCATGTTGGGCAAGTCCATGGCCAACGTCGAGTGCACGGTGCGCGGCATGGCCCCGAATCTGTCGGCCGCGGAAGTGTTCCGGGAAGCGCTGATGGACGTCATGGGTGAGCTCGCGCGCAGGCACCTGTCACAGGAGCAGGTGGCACGGCGGGGCCTGGAGCTTCTGGCGGCCGGTGACAGCGCCGTGGACGAGGCGCGCGCCGTGCTGCGCGGCCTGGCCGGCCAGGAGGGCGCGGCGCGCATGGCGTTGTCACCCGGTCACGGCATCGGCGGTGGCGGCGAAGGACGAGGCCCGCTGGCACGCCACGGCGGTGCCGCGGCGGGGTGGGCGCTCGCCGCGTGGGCGGTGCACCGGGTGACGCGCCACGGCCCGCGGCGGTAGGGAGCGTCCGCCGTTCGCCACCGGGCTCGGGTCCGCGCGGTCTCGTCACCGGCGGGCCACCGGCCACTCGACCGATGACGACCGATGACGACCGATGACGTTGCTCAGACCAGGCCGGCGAGCGGTTCGCCGTAGTAGTGCTCGCCGTAGTACTGCTCGCCGCCGACCAGGACCGAGGTGACGTACAGGGGGAGACCGCCTCGCGTTCGGGGCATCTCCTGGGAGGTCTGGCGGGTGAAGCCCAGGGAAACGCCGGGGATGAACGGGTACGCGTGATCGGTCCGGTCGACCGTCCACCCGCGCTCCTCCGCCCGCCGGAAGAGGTCCTCGGCCGGTGTCGTGAAGACGTCGTCGCCGTCGAGGAGCACGCGGACGTCGGTGTGGCGGCCTTCACCCGGCCACCACAGCTCCACCGCGGTAACGGACTTCCCGGCGTCTTCCAGCAGCACGTTGACCCAGATCTCGTCGCACGCCGTGTGGATCGTCGTCGACGGATCGTCGTGGTCGTACGCGATCTTCGGTGTCCCCCAGGCGGCGACCGCCTCGACGGCCTCATCGAGCGTCATGCCCAGCCGTACGGGGCCGGCGCCGCGGGGCGGATCCAGGACGAGGTCCATGGGATCGTCTGCCTTTCCTTGTGCCTGCGCCCGCTCCCGGCAAGGTGGCCCGGCCACCAGTCACTAGTCCGGTTCGCCGGTTGCGTCTGCCGGTGCCGACGGTAGCCGAGCCCACCAGCCTCCCGTACGCAGGGTCCAACGACCGCCCGGAGCGCGGCGGCGCGGCCGTGAGGTGACATACAACCGCTGGCGTTCACGGTCACGGCGTCACCCTCGGCTGTCGCCCCCTCCACATCCAGGTCCACCCCGGCGACCCGCCCGCCAGGCGGGCCATCGGTTCATCGGCGCATCGGCGCATCGGCGTTTCGGCCATCCGCCCTCGGCCGCGCGCTCTTGCGCAGCAAGGATCGGTGCACTGCGCATCTGCGCGCAACCCCTCAATTCCGGCGTGCGCAACCCGTCCGAAAGAGCGCGTGTTCGAAATCGCGGCGGCGTCGTTGAACACGCCGACAGCACGACCACGCCTCCGACAGGGAACACATTGCCGCAAGCCGCACAAGACCACCGAAGGCCACGGCCACGGCCAGCGTCTCGGACGCCGAAGGTGCTGAGCACCGTCCGCCGGTCACAACGGAGCCGATCGTGACGGCCGACAGCCCAGCCCGGGACACGGCAACACCCACCGCAGCCGCCGGAGCAGGCGTTCCTCTGCGGCACAACAGGTCCTTTCGCGCGTACTGGGCCGGCGAGGCGGTGACCCTCGCGGGGGCATCGGTCCACGGCGTGGCGCTCCCGGTGGTCGCGGTTCTGGAGCTGGACGCCTCCCCCGGCCAGGTGTCGCTGCTGGCCGCCGCGTCCACGGTTCCGGCGTTCGTCCTCGCTCTGCCCGCCGGGGTGGCCGGCGACCGGTACCCCAAGCGACGGATCATGGTCGGCACCGATCTCGCCGCGGCCGCGGTGGTGTCCGTGGTGCCGGTCTGCTGGGCTGCAGGGGTCTTGTCCGTGGCCGTCCTCTACGCGGTGGCGCTGCTGTTGGGGGCGCTGACCGTGCTGCATCAGGCCGCGTCGATCGCCATCGTTCCGGAGATCGTCGACCGGCAGCAGCTCCACCCGGCGAACAGAAGGATCGCCGCCGCGTTCTCGTTGGCGGACACTGCCGGGGCCTACGGTGGCACGCTCGTCGTGGGGCTCGTCGGTGGGGTCCGTGCCCTGTGGCTGGACGCGGCCTCGTACCTGGTGAGTGCCTGGTACGCCGCTCGGATCGGGCCGCGGCCCAGTGTGGTGCGGCGGGAGAGTCCTGACCGGCCCGCGCGGCTGCTCGCGGCCATCCGCGAAGGGGTCGGTTACGTGCTGCACGATCCGATACAGCGTCCCTTGGTGCTGTCGCTCGCGGGTCACGCGTACGCCGACGGAATCGTGACCACCTACTTCGCGTACACGCTGTTGACGCGGCTCGACTCCGGCAGCACCGGCCTGGGGCTCGTCATGGGTGTCACGGCCGTCGGCGGCCTCGCGGGGGCGGTAGTCGCCACCCGCCTCGTAGACCGGTGCGGGCCGGCGCGCGTGATGTTGGCCGGGTTCCTCGCGTACACCGTGTGCGGGGTACCCCTTCTCGTCGCCCGGCCGGGGCCATTGTGGCTGGGCGTGATCGCGGCCGCCGGCGCGCTGCGGACGGCGGCCGCGGTCGCGGCGGGCACGACGCAGCGGTCTCTCCGCCAGCAGCTGTGTCCGATCGAGCTGCAGTCGCGCGCCCAGCAGACGTCCGTCTGGCTGGTCACCGGCCTGCGGCCGGCCGCCGCCCTGACGGCCGGTGCCATCGCCGCCGCCTCCTCGGTACACGCCGCGCTGATCGCCGGAACCCTGCTCTACCTCGTGCCGGCGGCACTGCTGTGGACCTCGCCGGTCCGCCGTCTGACCACCATGCCCGCTTCCGCGAAGGACGCCGTTCATGTCCCTTGACCTCCACACGGCGACGAGCCGTCGACGCGCCGACATGGTCGACCGGCTCTCGGCGGACGGCGTCCTGACCGATCCGCTGCTGCGTGACGCGCTGCTTCGCCTGCCACGCGAGGTGCTGCTCCCGCACGCGTACGTCCGGGTCAGCGGCCCGGGCACGGACCCGATCGACTGGCGCCTCCTCGACGGCTCCCACCCCGACGACCAGGAGGAGTGGCTCGAACTGATCCACAGCGACGAGTCGGTCCTGCTCCAGCGCGACGGCGAACCCCTCGACGCCCTCCCCCGTGGGCGGGTGACCGGCGGCCACATGACCTCCATGTCCACTTACACCCCCGCCACGGTCGAAGCCCTCCAAACCATGCAACTCACACCCGGGCAGCGGTATCTGGAGCTCGGGCCCGGGCCCGGCGTCTCCCTCGCGCTCGCCGCCGCCATCACCGGTCCCCATCTCGCCACCGGCGTGGAGCGGGACCACCATATGACGGCTTTCGCCCAGCGGAACCTGGACCGTCTCGGCGTCGGTGCGGAGGTGATCGAGGGTGACGCGCTTGAAGGGCACGACCCGCGGGCACCGTACGACCGGATCCACTCCGGCATCGGCGTTCCCCAGGTCCCGGCGGCATGGGTGGAGCAGCTCGCACCGGGCGGCCGGCTGCTCACGACGCTCGTGACCCGCACGCCGAGCTGGCCCGGACAGTTGCTTGTCACCCGTAACCCGGCGGGCACGGTCGAAGCGGTCCTGCGGGGCCGGTCGCGCGGGTACCGGCCCTTGCTCGGCTACCGGTGGCTTAACGCCCTGGGCCACCGCGCCCGCGTCAAGACCGCCCCCGGCAGGGCGCGAGCGACCCGGCTCGCGCCACCGCCGGACGACGCCCACGGATTCTGGCTCGCCGCCGCGTACCTGGTCCCCGGCACGGTGCGGGACTTTCAGGCCGAGGCGATGACCATCGTCGCACCCGAGGACGACTCGTGGGCCGTGGCCGGCCCGGGTGACGGCGTCGTGCGCGTCCATGGGGCGCGTGACGTCTGGGCTGAGCTCGAGAACCTCCACGCCCGCTGGGTGCAGGCCGGCCGGCCCGAGCGGTACCGGGTCGACCTCCGCGACACCGGGGCCCAGCGCGTCACCTCCGGGACGGGCCCGACGTCACTGAGCTGGACACTGCCCCCGCTCACCACCGTCCCCCGGCAGGCGCCATGACCCCGCCTCCTCGGATCGGCGTTGCCCTGCACGCCCCACCCCCACGGCCTCGATCCGGCGGCGACCGCACAAGAGGTCGGCTGCACCGAACGCTCCGTCAAGAGCGCCACCAGCGGCATGCGAACGCGGCTTCAGACGGAGAACCTCACCACCCGGTCGCCTTCGCCCACCCACAAGGCCCCTCGTCCAGCGCCCCGCTCGCCGCCCCAGCAGATGAGAGTTACTCGTGACCCAACACGGCCCGCTTCATCCCCGAGCCGACACCCCCGCCTTGCCGCGCGTGAGCACCGGCGGGCGGTACACCGTGCCGGTGGACGTGCACCTGCTCGCCGTCCGTGACGGAGGACAGGGCCCGGAAGTGCTGCTGTCCCGGCGGGCGGGTGAGGTGTACGCGAGCGGTCTATGGCACGCGCCGTCGGGCCATGTGGAGCGCGAGACCGTCGTCGACGCCGTCGTACGCGAGACGCGGGAGGAGACCGGTCTCGTCGTGGATCCTGCGGATGTGCGGGCGGCCGTCACCGTTCACCACCGGCCGCCGGGCGGGCAGGCGAGGGTCGGGTTCTTCTTCGAGGTCCGCCGCTGGAACGGCACCCCGCGGGTCAAGGAGCCGGACAAGTGCGACGCGGTGGAGTGGTTCCCGCTCGACGAGCCACCCGAGCCGATGGTCGCCTACTGCCGAGCCGGACTCGACGCCTACCGGGCCGGCGCGACGGTCGCGCTGCACTTCCAGGAACCCGGCGACCCGATCGCCTACGCCCCGTCCGCAGACCGGCTGGCCCTGGTCGCCGGTGCCGGCGGCCGAGGTGCCGTACCGGAGGACGCGGTGCGCGCCTTCGCCGAACAGGCGGTGGGCCGGATCACCCCGTGGACAGACGCCTCCTGGGCATGGAAGGAGAGCCCCGTATGGCGGGCCCGCGGCACCAAGGGCGGCACCTGATGCGTCAAGCTCCACCAGAACGACCGCTTCCACCACCGCGAAGTCGCAGCGCTTCGTGGCTGGAATCAGTGTTGTCGGTCCAGATCGACCCACTCGGCGCCCGCGATACGTACGGGGCACAGGAGTAGAGGCGGGCTCGTCTGCGACGGTGCGAAGAGGTAGCGGTCCAGCACGAGCAGCGTCGGCGAGGATCTCGGGGTCCCTTCGGTGCTCCTGCGAAAAGCTGAGGCGACCAAGTCGGCCCCGACTTCTACAGCGAGTCGAGAGCGTCGCCGGGACTGCACGGTGTTCGGCATCGTGTAGCCGCAGACGAGGGCCTTGTGCACTCGCTCCGCAGGCACCAACCGGGTCATCAAGACCGTCGCCCGCGATACGCCTACGGCTTCCGCAACCCCGTCAACCAGCGCCTACGCACCCGCTGCCCAACCGCCGGCAGGCCCGTGGGCACCTCGACGCCCACACATTTCGTTGAGCCCGCACCTGCGATCGTGTTGGCTAGCGGCGCCGAACCGTCGGTACCGCTGGTGTCCGCTTGGCTGTAGCAGGGAGTTGAACGTGCAGGACCCTATCGTCGACCCCGGTGCCCATAATCGGGCAGCCTGGGACAGGTATGTCGAGGAGGGCAACGAGTGGTCGAGGCCGGTGAGTGCTGAGGATGTCGAGCGCGCCCGCATGGGCGACTGGTCGATTGTTCTCACCGGGCGTGAGCCAGTCGACCGCTCCTGGCTGCCGACGGACCTGACCGGCAAGGACGTGTTGTGCCTGGCCTCCGGCGGCGGCCAGCAGGGTCCGATCCTCGCCGCCGCAGGGGCGCGGGTCACCGTGTTCGACAACTCGCCCCGCCAGCTCGGCCAGGACCAGATGGTGGCGGCGCGCGACGGACTTGAGCTACGTACCGTTCTGGGTGACATGCGCGACCTCAGCGCCTTGGGCGACGCAGCATTCGATGTTGTGTTCCACCCGGTCTCGAACCTGTTTGTACCCGACTTGGCACCGGTGTGGCGTGAGTGCTTCCGCGTCCTGCGACCGGGCGGAACTCTGCTCGTGGGCTTCCTCAACCCTGATGCGTACTTGTTCGACCACGAGGCCCTCGACGAGCGCGGCGAGCTGGTCGTCGTGCACAAGCTGCCCTACAGCGATGTCACGCAGTACTCCGCCGAGGAACGCGCCACGAAGTTCGGCGCGGACGCCCCTCTTGAATATAGCCACACCCTCACCGACCAGATCGGCGGGCAACTCGCCGCGGGGTTCGTCCTCACCGGCTTCGCAGAAGCACCTCACCAATCCAACGCATCCGCCCCATACATGTCGACCTATTTTGCGACGCTGGCGGTCAAGCCAGGCTGACCCAAGCATCAGGGAGCCGCCTGACTGCCTGCGCGCGAACGGGGCGGCCGAGGAAGGCTACGGCGCGTGCAGATGGGCGTCGGTCCTCGGCTGTGGCTGGCCCGTTGACGTGCTCGTTGCCCTCGTCCAGACGGGTCCAGTCATCCCCGGACTGCTCGAGGACATCTCCATTCGCTCCACCGCGACGTCAGTTGTACGGCACGGGGGCTACGCCTCCAAGTCCCTGAACGCCTCCACGTCCCGCGCGTCGCCTCACGCCAGCCCTGGCCGAACACCTGCGGGAAGCAAGTCCGAGCCCCGCGCCCCTTCATCGGCGAGACGGCCGGCCGCTGGTGGCTCCGCCTCCCCTCCGTGCCAGAGGGCAAGCGCGGCGGCCCCCCTGTGGGAGGGGACGGCCACCGCAGAGGCCGCCATCCCCCACAGTGCCCCGCCCACTGCTACAGGCATCGCACGCCACCCGGACTCCGTCATCGCCGGCCTGGCTCTGCCCTGGAGCTCAGGCGTCGTGGAAGGCACGTCAACCGGATCAAGATGCCCAAGCGCCAGAAGGCCGGACGGGCAGGCTTCGCCCTCCTGCGGAAGCGCGTCCTTAGGTCCTGCCACCGACGACGGGAGCAACGCGATGGCAGCGGCGTCGGCGGATGTGCAAGCCTTCCCCTTCCAGATGCCGACGGAGAAGACTTTGATGACCAGCGACGACGCCCTCGATCACCTCAGACACCTCGCGCGCGAAAGGGCATTCGGCAGGCATGTCGGGTCGGACAGGCTCATCCAGGCAGGCCTGGACGCGCTGATGGCGGGGGTCGAGAGCCCGTCTCTGGCCATGCTGGCTGGACTCCTCCGGAGTGAAGAGCCCGAAGCGCCGGAGCTCTTCGACCACGTACTGGAGGAACTGGGACTGCTCTTCCACCCACCCGCGGACCCCCGGGCCGCAAAGTGGGCGCTGGCTTACTGGATCGCCGGCCAGATCGCCGACGGATCGCTGGATCCCGCCGCCGGTACTCACCTCATCCGGGCAGACATCGCCTACGACCTCGGCTATCCCGAAGAGCTGGAACCACTTGTGCAGTGCGCGCACAACCTAGACGTCTGGGAGGAGAGCTGGGGAGTGTCCGTCGAAGAACTCAACGGGGAAGCGGTCGAGGCAGCGAAACAATTCCTTAGCAAGAGGTCTGCAGCCGAGGCCGGAGACTCAACCGAGGTTCGTTCTCGCCATCGGGGTCGGTCAACCGCGAGCTGATCCGCTCACTCAGCGCGGCCGCACCCGCAGTAGCTGTGCCAGAGCCACTTCACGTGAACGGAACCACGTTGGACCGCCCCGGATGGCGTATCCGCGTTCTGGCCGAGCCCACGGCAGTTGATGATCCAGACCTCCACGTCGGCTGGTTCCCCGTGGTACGTCAGCGGGGCGCGGTAGTCGACGGCGGACTGGCCGACCATGAAGGTGCGCTGATGCCGTCCGGCTTCGTTCGCCGACAGCATGCCCTGGAACAGGCGCGCACACGTCTCCTAGAGGGTCCGTAGGGGGCCGCGCCGGGACAGCGCAGCGGCAGCAGGTAGGTGGAGGTGCTCACGAAGAGCTGCGAAAGGGCTGGCCGCGACAGCGAGGACCGCCGACTACGCTACGACGCCGGCGTCGTCCGATAATGGCCGACCGCGCCCCGGGCCACCACGTCCGCACGAGGGATCGACGGCGAGCAGACCGTACGCAGCCCTGAGCGGCATGCCACGGCAGGGGCCGGTGTTTGGTCAGGCCCACCGGGTCAGGTCGTAGATCTCGTCGCAGACCTCGTCGCTCATCCCGAGGACACGGTGTGCGGCGAGCGTCTCGGGGGCGTCCGGGTTGAGGATGGCGATGACCTTGGCCGAGGCCCACCAGCCCACCAAGCGCGGCTGGCCGCTCTCGTCGTCCCGTACGGCGAGATCGACTCCGAGGACGCGGTCGTCGCGTGCCAGATAGACGCGTACGACGTCGGGGGTGCGCAGATCGAAGCCGATCAGCCGATAGAGGTGGGAGTCCACGGAGGCGGCGGCGCCGTGCCACAGCGGATCGCCGACGAGGTCGCCGACCACGTAGTCGAGGGCATCCGACGCGGTGACCTCGAAGTTCTGAGAGACCTCTCCCCGTACGACGAGTTCCTCCACGTCGACGACGGCGTGCTTGTGCTCGTGCCCGTACGGGATGCCGGCCAGGCCACCGCGGTGAACAAGCCGCGCGGTCGCGCGCAGCGCTCCCGCGTACCACCATGTCCCGATCTGTCCGCCATCGGGCCAGGCCCTGGGCAACACGACGACCAGGCTGCCCGACGAGACGCTCACCAGACGAACCCGGTAGGACGCCTCGCCTGCCGGATAGGCGGCGTGGAGGTAGTAGTCGGTGCCGGGCAGCGGCACGCCGATGAAGCGCCGCAGGGTCAGCAAGACGCGGGAGGGGGAGTCGTCCATGCCGACAGCCTTCCCGATCCTCATTCCCCGGCCGCCGGCCCGCGCGCGTTGGTCGAAGCGGGTTGACCCAGTCGGTGTAGAGCCTGGCCACGGCAGAAGGCGGTCAACATCACCTAAGTCCTGCAAGGCGCCCGCTGCACCGGCGACCCCGGCTTCGCCGCGCATCCGGGTGAGAGCACCGTCTCAACCGCCGGCTGGAGCCTCCGGATCAACGAGGACTGTCCGCCGGTCACGTGCGGATCCAGAGGAAACCGGTCGAGCCGCAAGCAAGAGCGGCGACGGCGACTTCAGCACCTGTCCGGCCCCGGTCACCAGCACGACCGCGGGTCTTGTACGTGCTCTGGCGAGTGCCGGTCCTCTCCCCTGCCCAGGCCGGTCCGGACCAGAAAACCGGGGTCCGCGTCCCACTGCGGGGCAGCGATGTGCACCCGCTGGGTGCCGGGGATACCTACCTCGACGAGAGCTCCGCCGCGGAACATCCACAGACCGAACAGGTCGTCGTCCTCGTCGTGCAGCATGACCTGCACGCAGGCGGGCTCGTTCCACGGCAGGGACTCCAGGTCCTCGAGCACGCCGCGGCGCTGGTTCCACCGCTCGAACTCGATGTGCCAGCCTCCTACGAACCAGGGGATCCGCACGAAGCAGCCGCGCCAGGAGCGGGCCTCGTCCGGGCGCGTCAGCGGCTCCATCACCTCGTCCTCGTACCGCGCCAACACGATGATCTGCGCCATTCTGCTCATGCCCACATGTCACACCGTGCCGGGTACCGAGGGCAATCGAGTTGGGCCCTGGAGCCGTGGCGATGCCTGCCCCACGCTCAGCCGCACCCCGTTCGCAGTGACCGAGTACCCGACCATTCCTCGGGACGGTGGTCACAGTCACTCGCTGATTGCAGCGATGAGGACGGTCGCCTGAAGCGGACCGCGAGCCAGACACTGCCCGGCGGATCATGCCGTGGACGGGGCTGCTGAGGCGCAGCTGACCTCACTAGAATCGCGGCGTGTTCGAATACCACGGCTGGATCACCGTCAGGGAGACCGCAGTTGATGACGACGATGACGTCCGGCTGCGGAAGGTCGTGGATGAGCTTCGGCTTCGCATCGCCCGGATTGCTAGTCCCTATCTCCTTGATCTCAGGTGGATGAACGGCGAGCCGTTCATCCACCTGGGGGGGCATTCCAATCACCGCTCGTCTGATGTCGTCGGTCTGTTCGAGCATGTCGCGAAGGTTGCTCCCGGCTCCTACGGCCTGCTGCACATTCGCGACGACGAGGACCCAACCCATGAGAACGAGGTACGTGTGGTGAGACTCGCTCGGGGCACGGTCACCGAGCACACGGAGACGCTGCTGTCCCCGTGCGTCCCGACGCTCGAAGACCCCCTTCACTGATTCGGTCCGTCTGCGGATCACGGCCGGGGCCATAGGCGAATCGCCGCGACCGTGATGATGCTGTGAAAGACGGAAGCCCTCTTGTCGAAGCGGGTTGCGGTGGTCCGGGAGTTCTTGAGTCGGTTGATCGTTCGCTCGACCTCGTTGCGGCGTTTGTAGATCGCGCTGCCGAAACCGGCGGGTCTTAGCAGGTAGCGGCGGTTGCGACGTGAGCTGTATGCCTTGTCGCCACCGAGATGGTCCGGTCGGGTGCGTGGCCGTCCGCCCTGCGGGCGGGGAACGCGGACGCGTTCGGGAACCTCGACCCATCTGCGGTGCGTCACCCCTGGCCCAGCGTGACCAGGAACGCCAGCGGTCGGCATCCGCCTTCACCGGCGAGATGGAGTTTGCAGGCCAGCCCGCCCTACGACCGCCCGAGCCCTTCGTCAGGGCGGTGGTGCCGGGGCGTCGATCTTTTTCGGGAGGCTGGCTTCTTACGGGCCCCGGCCGTGTGCTGATGCGCACGGCAGAACGTCGAGTCGACGCTCACCAGGCTCCAGACGATACGGCCCGCGAGGCCGGCCTCAGCACGGGAGGCACCCAGGATCCGGTCCCGCATGCCACCCGCCGACCAGCGCCGATGCCGTGAATAGACGGGCCGCACGGCGCTCGCGGTAGCCGGCCGGGCCAAAGCGTCGAGGTCGACCGCCGCAGGGGCCAAGCTTCTCAACCGGGCCGGTGCCACGCCGACGAACTCGGCCACCACCAGCGGGGCCTCGGTAACTTCCAAACCAGCCCCCGGCAAGGCCATGCCTTCCTCAGGTGCACGGTCGGCGCGGTGACCGCCGCCCTACGGGTGCTCCTCCGGCTGGTGGGGTCGTGAGGTTCGGGCAGCTTCAGGAGAAGGCAGTCGGCCTGCGGGGCGGCGGGACGGCGCGGAGCAGCTCCCAGAGCGGGCGTGAGCCGGATGCCCACGTTGCGAGCGTGTGGCGGTCGACCACGTAGAGGTGCTGTTGCTTGGCGAAGGCCACGGCCGGCTTGGTGACCCGGCCGTTCGTGACGATGACCGCGACGTCCGCGCCGTGGACCTGGCGGGCGGTGCCGTTGAGCACCTGGAGGTCAGGGGTGCCCACCGCTGAGCCGGCGAGGCCGTTGCGGCGGTGTTTGCACTGCATCACCCAGCGCCGTCCGTAGGGGTCGGTGGCTTTCACGTCGGCGCCCAGGTCGCCGCCGCCCCCGACACGGGCCGCGTCCTGGCAGCCGTCGCGGCGCATCAGGTCACGTACCGCGTCGCGTACCGCAGACCCTGCGCACGGACCGCTTCCCACCGCGCCTGCTGCTGTTTGTGGTGGAGCCAGGCGCCACCGGCCAGCAGCGCGAGCGTGCCGATGACGATCAGGACCCACCAGTGGGTCAGCAGCCAGTTGACGACGGCCACCACCAGGCCGACGGCCAGGGCTGTGGCCACGAGGATGCCGATGAGCCGGTCCTCTGCATGCCGCTGCTTGCTGGTCCTGCGGGTGCGACGCCGCACCGGCGGACGCCTGCCGACCGGCCTCCGGCCCTTGCGCGCGCGGGAGTTCACCGGCTGGCCTGTGTGACGCCGCTTGCGAGCTGTCCCAGGAGGTTCATGATCCCCTGGCCGACCGGGGTGGGCGCCAGCAGGACACCCAGCGCCAGGACGAGGATTGCAGTGTTCCTTTCCTCGACTCGGCTGCGGGCTTGCGTACGGCGCCGTAGCCGGAAGAAGACGATGACTGCGAGCAGCACCGCCACGTTGATGGTCAGCAACCGTCCAGACCTCCCCCAACGATCTGCCATCAGAGACAGGGCGGCAGCGCGCCACCCCAGCGTCCTTGTGTAGCCGGGTGTCGTTGATGTTGGAGGCGGGTTGCCGACGAATGGCACAAAGGCATCGGACCTGGCCGGATATCGCGCGGCGGGTCAGTCGTCGACATGCACGGTGCGTACGGGTCCCGGCTTGGTGAGAGGGAAGCGCAGGGAAATGAGCGGGCCACTTGCCGCCTGCCGGTCGTTGTCCGCACTGCCATCAGCGCTGAGGATCCTGACCGCTATCAGTCGGTCGATCTCGGGGTTGCGGGTCTTCCAGACCGCTTCATCATGCTGGTCTCCGACTGACGTGCCTTCACCGCAGACGGCCTCGTCGGTATGTATTACTCGGGCACGCGCTCTGGCTTGCCGAGACCGACCGTACCGCCGACAGCAGCGGCGCGGCGGCCGACCGGGAGGTCCCGTCAGCGACAGAGCCTCCCTTCCCACGATTACGCCGATTACGCCGTCGTACGCAGCGCAGCAGGCTGCTGCGAAACCGCGGCCTCCGCCCTTGGCCTGCCGGGAGGCGCGCTCGGCGCGGACCCGGCGCAGCGCGGGCTCCCGACAGCGCTGGGCGCAGGCGTGCCGGTCGAAGCCGCCGAACGTTGCCACCCCGCGCGACATCCTCCTCGACCCAGGTTGCACGGCCAGCCGCATCGCCGTCGGGCTCCGCGCGTGGTCAACGGGTTGCCCCCGCCGCGCTGCTCTTGGGTCAGCTCCTGGTGCCGCCGTAGTTCCGCAGGACGTTCAGAGCCCTGTCGAAAGCCGAGTCCCTCTTCTCGTCGAACTCCTCCTTCGTGAAGACCGGCTCTGTGAGGTGCGGTGGAATGCCCCTGCCGTCGAAGGTCCTGCCCGACCGGGTCAGGAACTCCTCGTTCGGCAGCCAGGCCGACATGCCGTTGGGGAGCTTGCGCAGCATGACGTCCGAGAAGACCCCCTGTGTGGGCTGGCCGATCCGGACCGTCTTGCCGGGCCGGTCCATGAGGGCCTGGGTGAAGGACTCCCCCGCGCTGACGGTCGAGCCGCCGGTCAGCAACGCTATCGGCCCGGTGTAACGGGGGCCTTGGGCCGGTGTGACATACGCGGGCTGGGGGCGAGTGTGCCGGGTGGGGTCGGCGGGGTCGTTGCGGGCCCGCTTGGAGTAGGCGACGTAGGGGATGTCGGTGAGGCGCTCGGCGAAATGGATTCCCAGGGCGTCGGAGCCGCCGCCATTGATCCGCAGGTCGATGATCAGCCCCTTCAGGCGCTGGGTGCGCTCCTGGCTGAGGACCGTATCCAGCGCCCTGTCGAGCTCTGCCAGCTGGGCGGCGTAGGGGGCGCCACCGCTCACGTATCCGCCGAAGCCGGAGATCCGCACATAGCCCTGCCCGCCCGGTAGGTCGGCGTAGGTGATCCGCCCGTTGGCGAAGTCCTGGAGGTTCCGGGCGTCCTTGAGGTCGCGTTCCACGATGAACTTCTTGACCTTGGTGTCCACCTCCCCGGTCGGCAGGACGGTGCCGGGCCGAACCTGCGCGAAGATGCGGTCACCGTCCTGAACGGCGACATGGGAGTCGTACAACGGCTTCACCATCTCGCTGAAGACGGCGAAGAGCTCGTCCTTGGTCGTCTTCGCGTGCACCTTGAGCCGGTACCGGTCGCGTACGGCGTGCCAGTCGATGCCCTTGGCGGCAAAGAAGGGGTAGTTCTCCTCGAAGGACTGCCAGAAGACGTCGAAGGCGGCGAGCGGCCCCTCGGGGGCCGGACGCGTGCAGGCGTCGGGCAACTCCTGGATCCGGCGCAGGTTCCGGTCGCCGACGGAGCCGTCCACCCGCATGGACCCACGGTCGCGGCCTCCTTGGGTGCGCACCGTGAGGACAGTGCCGTCAGGCTTGGTGTAGGTGCCGGGGCCGGTCCGCTGCGCGGAATCGCCCATGAGGCAGCTGACGGCTGTGGTCTGGTACTCCTGGAAAGTTCCGTTCCGGATGGACAGCACTGTGCCGTAGCCGTCCATGCGCCAGATTCCGTCGGTGGTCGGCTGTTGGGCGGTGGCTGCCGGCGCGGCTCCGCCGACGAGGGCCAATGCGACGGCGGTGGCCGTGACAATGCGCACGATCTTGCCTTCTCTGTAGGCGACTTGCTCGGTACAGCCCCACGATCGCCGACACGGCGTTCTCCCCGCCATCCGGCTGTCCGGTTGATCTTGGGTGGGGCCAGCCCCCCCATTACCGGCGGTACTCGGGGGGCCATCGCTTGGGGCAGTGCAGACAGGTGGTCGGTCGGCACGGAAGGGCGGGCCCGCCCGAGGGCGTGGCATCCGGTGGGTCCGCGACGTCCGGCCGGCCCATGATTCTCGTCGCGGATGGGACCGTGCCTCGGCGAGAGCAGCATGAGGATCTCGGCGCCGCCGGGAGAGGTAAGGTCACCAGGACGTGAGGACCTGTTCAGGGCGGGAGTGACGTGTGAAGCGGCCGACGATAGCGGACATCGCACGCCGTGCCGGGGTGTCCAAGGTGGCCGTCTCCTACGCGCTCAACGACCAGCCCGGGGTCTCCGACGCGACCCGGGCCTCGATCAAGGCGATCGCGGAGGAGCTCGGCTGGCGCCCCAACAGCGCCGCGCGTGCTCTCAGCGGGGCCCGCGCCCAGGCCGTCGGACTCGTCGTACGGCGACCGGCGTCCACGCTGGGCACCGAACCCTTCTTCATGGAGTTCATCAGCGGGATCGAGAGCGTCCTCTCGGAGCGCTCGTACGCGCTGATGCTGCAGATGGCCGACAGCGACGAACGCGAGCTGGAGGTCTACCGGCGCTGGTGGGGAGAGCGCCGGGTGGACGGCGTGTTCCTGGTCGACCTGCGGACCGAGGACCCGCGCGTACCCGCGATCGAGGCCCTCGGCCTGCCCGGTGTCGCCATCGGTCCGCCGCACACCTCCGGGACCCTGACCGCCGTGTGGTCGGACGACGCGGCGAGCGTGCGCGAGACCGTGCTGTACCTGGCGGCGCTCGGCCACCGGCGCATCGTGAGGGTGGCCGGACCCGCGGGCCTGGCCCACACCGCCGTGCGGGACGCCGCCCTCCGTACGGCATGCGCGGAGGCCGGACTGTCCGAACCGGAGATCGTCCACACCGACTACACCGGAGACGAGGGGGCCCGCGCCACCCGCCGCCTGCTCATCGCACCGGAACGCCCCACCGCCATGATCTTCGACAACGACATCATGGCCGTGGCGGCGCTGTCCGTGGCCCAGGAGCTCGGCCTCGGCATTCCCGCCGACCTGTCCCTCGTGGCCTGGGACGAGTCTCCCCTCACCCGGGTGGTCCGCCCTCCCCTGTCCGCCCTGGCCCGCGACATCCCCGCGTACGGTGCGGGCGCGGCCCGCGCGTTGCTCTCGGTCATCGCGGGTGAGGAGGTCGCGGACGTGGAGGAGGAGTACGCGCGCTTCGTGCCGCGTGGCAGCACCTCCGCTCCGCCGGCCTGATCCCCGCCCCGTCTGGACCCCCGCCCCGACCGCCCGTCCGAGCGGCGGACCGCCCAGGGCGCTACTTCGTGGCCCCCTGGGCGAAGCCGTTGTAGATCCAGCGCTGGAGCGACAGGAACACGACGAGCGTCGGCAGGATGACGAGGATCGCGCCGGCGGAAATGGCCTCCCAGTGCGCTCCGAAAGGCCCCTTGAAGCGGAACAGCGCGGTGGAGATGGTCCCCAGGTCCTCCGAGTGCAGGTAGAGGAAGGGGACGTAGAAGTCGTTGTACGTGGTGATCCCCTTGATGATGACGACGGTGGCGATCGCGGGCTTGAGGAGCGGAAGGATGATCTTCCGGTAGATCGTGAAGGTGTTGGCGCCGTCGAGACGGGCCGCCTCGTCCAGCGAGGTGGGGATGGAGCGGATGAACTGCAGGAAGATGTACACGGAGACGATATCCGTGCCCATGTAGAGCAGGATCGGGGCCCAGCGGGTGTCCACCAGGCCGAAGCCGTTGATGACCTGGAAGGTCGCGACCTGTGTGGTCACCCCCGGTACGAGGGTGGCGACGAGGAAGAGCGCCATGACCGCCTTCTTCGCCCGGAACTCGAAGCGGTCGACCGCGTAGGCCGTCATCGAGCCGATGACCACGGTGCCGCCGATGGAGAAGAACAGGATGAAGGCGGTGTTGCCGAAGGCCGCGAGCATGTTGCCGTCGGTGAACGCCGTGACGTAGTTGTCGACGTTCAGCCAGTCGCCCGGCAGCGAGAGCGCTCCCCCCTCGGTCACCTCCCTGGAGGTCTTGAGGGAGGTGAGGAAGACGACGGTCAGGGGCAGCAGGACGACCACCGCCGCGGCGACCAACGACAGATAGGTCAGCGCGGTCCCGACGGGGAGGCGGCGGCGCCGACTCGCCGGAGCCGGGGCGGAGCTGACGTGGGGAGTCGTGACGTGGGGGGTCGTGACGTGGGGGGTCATACGAGGTCCACCTTGTCGTCGGGCACGAGCCGGCGCTGGATCCAGGTGATCAGCAGGATGATCGCGAGCAGCACCACGGCTGCGGCCGAGGCCAGACCGGTCTTGTTGAACTGGAAGGCGAGCTTGACCGTCTGGATGACGAAGGTCGAGGTGCCGGTCGCGCCGCCGGTCATGATGTAGGGGATCTCGAACACGGACAGGGAGCCGGAGATCGCCAGGATGATGCTGAGGCTGAGTACGGGCTTGATGCTCGGGGCGATGATGTGGCGGAACTGCTGCCACTTGCCGGCACCGTCCAGTTGGGCCGCCTCGTACAGCTCGGCCGGGATGGACTGGATGGCGCCGAGGAAGAGGACGAAGTTGAGTCCGGTGAAGCGCCAGACGGAGACCCCTGCGAGGGAGACGTTGGCGGAGGTGGGGTCGCCGAGCCAGGGGTGGTCGGTCGTCACGCCGAGCCAGGACAGTACGGAGTCGAGGGTCCCGCCGTCCTGGAAGAAGTAGAGGAAGACGAAGCCGATCGCGACACCGTTGATGAGGTAGGGGAAGAAGAGGATCCCCTTGAAGAAGGTGCGGAACCGGAGGTTGAAGCTCAGAACGGTGGCGAAGTAGAGCGCGACGACGATCTGGAAGGCGGAGGCGGCCAGGTAGTAGCCGCTGACGAAGAAGACCCGGAAGAGTTCGGGGCGGGTGAATATCCGGACGTAGTTGTCGGTGCCCGTGAAGTTCCGGTCGGGGCTCACCCCGTCCCAGTCGGTGAAGCTGTACGAGATCATGCTCGCCACCGGGACGTAGGTGAACATGATCAACAGCGCCAGCGGCGCCGCCAGGAAGAGCCACGGGGTGGCCCGCCGGAGCGGGGAGCGGCGCCAGGAGCGCCCCGAGGCGCTTCTGCCGCCGTCGCGGCGCTTCACGGGCGCGACGTCCGTCGCGGGCCCGGCTGCGTGAACGGGCGCGCGTCCCGCCGTGGGGTCGCCGGGACCTGGTGGGTGGTCGTGTCGCGTCGGGCGCGGCCTCTTCACGGACGTCGTCCGGGATGAGGAGGGGGGTGTCTCGGTCATGTCGGCCTTTCGTGTCCGCGGCTGCGGGAGGTCGGGGCCCCGGCCTCCCATACGGCCGGGGCCCGCTCCGCCGGTGTCAGGAACCGGCGGTCTTCGCCGCCTCGTCCCACCGCTTGTTCAGATCGGCGAAGAAGCCCTGGAGGCCGCCCTCCTCTGTTCCGCGCGCGGTGTCGATGAGCTTCTGCCGGTAGTCCGGCTTGTTCAGGCCGATCTCGGCGGCGTTGTCGATGTCGTTGACCGCGGCCGTCTCGGCCTCGGAGCGCTCCACGAAGGTGACATCGTTGTCAACATAGTCCTTGAGGGTGGCCGGCATGGGAGCCGACTTCACCGCGGGCACCGCGCCCTCCTGCTCCGAGTAGCCCGACTTCTCGGTGAACCAGTCGATCCAGGCGCGCGCCGCGGACTTGCTCTTCGAGTAGGCGCTGACGGCCTGCTGGTAGTCGGAGACCAGGGTGGCGCAGAACGCGCCGTCCTTCTGGACGGGGAAGGGCATGAAGCCGATGTCCGCCGGGGAGCCGCCGGCCTCCTTCGCCGCCCCCTGCATCTGGGTGATCGCCCAGGACCCCAGCATCATCGTGCCGATCCTGCCCTCGGCGAGCAGCGCCTTGGAGGTCTCCCAGTTCGTGGTGGTGGGGTCCTTCTCGGCGAGCCCCTGTCGCACGATGTCGTGGACCAGCGTGTCGATCGTGTGGAGCTCACCTCCGGCCCTCCAGGGGGAGACCGGGCCGGCCAGCTTGTCGGTCGCCTTCGCGTCGCAGGTCACCGACCCCACGTTCGACGTCCACTGGACGAGCGGCCATCCGTCCTTGAAGTTCGTGTAGTACGGGACGGCGTCCGTCTTCTCCTCGATCGCCTTCAGGGCTGCGGTGAACTCCTGCGGCGTCTTCGGCCACTCGGCGATCCCGGCCTTCTTCCACAGCGCCTTGTTGTAGACGAAGCCGTTGGCGGTGCCGAACTGGGCGATGCCGTAGACCTTGCCCCCCACGTCGGTCTTGTCGCTGAAGCGGTACTTCTGCGACAGCTCGGCGGTCTTCCCGAGGGGGGCGAAGAACTTCGGGTAGTCGTTCTTGGCGACCGCCGCGGGGATCATCAGCACGTCGCCGTACGCCTTGGTGTTCATGCGGATCTTCACCTCCCCCTCGTAGTCGGTGATGCCCTCGAACTCCACCTTGACCTTGGGATAGGTCTTGTTGAAGGCCGCCGCGTACCGCTTCATCGTGCCGTTCTGGACGAGGTCGGTGCGATGGGTGAGGACCTTGATCTCGCCGGAGACCGCGTTCGGGTCGGCGGGCGCCGCCGCGGTCTCGCCGGAGGCGGTAGCGCCGCCACTGCATCCCGCCACGGTCAGCGTCGCGGCGGTCAGAAGCGCGCCCGTGAGCGCCTTCGTCTTCCCCATGTGCCCAACTCCTTCAGGGTTACGGCTCAGGTCAAAGTGGGATGTCGGCACTATGGCAGGGACGATGTGAACCGGTAAAGCTCTTGATTCCAGCGCGATGCCCAATCGTTACCAGAGGAGCCGGGATTCGCTACGGATCGCCTGGTGGAGCACCTGTCTTCGCAGACAGCTAGTGATCGCCTGCAGAGCTTTACCGGTTCATAGACAGTGGCCGACCGGACGGCTAGGTTGTCGGGGTCGTATACGCACCGGCCGCAGACAGGCGATTGGAGCCGCACACATGAAGGACGTCACCCAGCTGACCGAGGGCTGGAGCCTGCGCCACGGGGACGCGCTGCTTCCGGCCCGCGTCCCCGGCTGCGTCCACACCGATCTGCTCGCCGCGCGGGTCATCCCCGACCCCTTCATCGGGCGGAACGAGACCGAGGTCGCGTGGGTCGGCCGACAGGCGTGGTCCTACGTCACCGAGTTGGCGCACGACAGCACCCACGAGCGCACCGAGCTCGTCTTCGAGGGACTGGACACCGCCACGGAGATCGCCCTGGCCGACGACGTCCTCGGCGCGACGCGCAACATGCACCGCCACCACCGCTTCGACGTCACGGGCCGCGCGGGCCTCCTGGAGGTCCGTTTCGCCTCGGCGTACGAGGAGGCGGAGCGGGTCCGCGCGCTCACCGGGGAGCGGCCGAACGTCTACCCCGAGCCCTTCCAGTACATCCGGAAGATGGCCTGCAGCTTCGGCTGGGACTGGGGTCCGACCGTCGTGACGGCGGGCATGTGGCGCCCGGTGCGTCTGGAGCACTGGTCGACGGCCCGGCTGGACCAGGTCCGTCCGCTCGTCACGGTCGACGGCGCGACCGGTCACGTCGAACTCCGGCTCCGGGTCGAGCGCACCCCGCGTGGCGCCGGCCGCCCGCTGACCGCTCGCGCCTCCGTCCGAACCTCCGTCCGAACCTCCGCCCGGGCCTCCGTCCCGACGGACGAGGGCGCCTTCGAGACCCGCGTCCCCGCCGAGGAGGCGGAGGTCCTCGCCGCAGCCGAGGTCTCCTTCGACGCCGACGAGGCCGTGGTGCGCCTGACGGTGCCCGAGCCGCGGCTGTGGTGGCCGCGCGGCTACGGCGACCAGCCCCTGTACGAGCTCGACGTGACGCTGCTGGACGAGGAGGAGGGGCCGCTGGACGTCTGGCGGCGCCGGATCGGCTTCCGCACCGTCGAGCTCGACCGCTCGGCCGACGCGCACGGCACCGGCTGCACCTTCGTCGTCAACGGCGTACGGATCTTCGCGCGCGGCGTCAACTGGATCCCGGACGACGTACTGCCCTCCCGCGTGACGCCCGAGCGCTACCGGACCCGGCTCACCCAGGCCGCCGAGGCCAACGTCGACCTGATCCGCGTCTGGGGCGGCGGCATCTACGAGGACGACGCCTTCTACGACGTCTGCGACGAGCTCGGGCTCATGGTGTGGCAGGACTTCCTCTTCGCCTGCGCCGCCTACCCGGAGGAGCAGCCGCTGCGCGGGGAGGTGGAGGCCGAAGCGCGCGACAACGTTGTCCGCCTCATGGCGCACCCCAGCCTGGTCCTCTGGAACGGCAACAACGAGAACCTCTGGGGCTTCCGCGACTGGGACTGGGAGGCACCGCTCTCGGGTGACTCCTGGGGCGAGGGGTACTACCTCGGCGTGCTGCCGCGGATCGTCGCCGAACTCGACCCGACCCGCCCGTACACCGCCGGCAGCCCCTGGTCCGGTTCCTGGGACCACCATCCCAACGACCCCCGCCACGGCACCCACCACTCGTGGGAGGTGTGGAACCGCCGGGACTACGCCGAGTACCGGGCGAGCGTGCCGCGCTTCGTCGCCGAGTTCGGCTGGCAGGCCCCGCCCGCCCTCGCGACACTGCGCCGCGCCCTGCCCGGCGAGGAACTCGCCCCGGACTCCCCCGGCATGCTGCACCACCAGAAGGCCGAGGACGGCAACGGCAAGCTGAACCGGGGCATCGAACGCCACTTCCCGCTCCCCGAGGGCGACTTCGACCGCTGGCACTATCTGGCCCAGGTGGTCCAAGCCCGGGCCGTGGCGGCGGGCATCGAGCACTGGCGGGCGAACTGGCCCGTGTGCGCCGGCACGGTGGTGTGGCAGCTCAACGACTGCTGGCCGGTCAGCTCGTGGTCCGCGATCGACGGTGACGGCCGCCTGAAGCCGCTGTACCACGAGCTGCGCCGGGTGTACGCGGACCGGCTGCTCACCCTCGTCCCCGGCGACGACGGTCCGCTGCTCGCCGTCGACAACCAGTCGGGCGCGCCCTGGCACACGTCGGTCGTCCTGCGGCGGATCGACGCGGACGGGACCGTCCTGCGGGAGGCGGTGGTCGAGGTGGAGGCCGGCGCCCGCTCGGTCGCCAAGCCGGCGCTGCCGGCGGAGCTGCTGCCCGCGCCGGGGTCCTCCAAGGAGTTCCTCGTCGCCGACGCCGACGGGCTGCGCGCGGTCTACTTCCCCGTCCCCGACAAGGACTTCGCCTACCCGCCCGCCCGGTACGAGGTCCGGCTGGAGGCCGTCCCCGGTCAGGACGCGGCCGTCGACGTCGTGGTGACGGCACGGACCCTGGTGAGAGACCTCCTCCTCCAGGCCGACCGGCTCGGCCCCGCGGCGAGCGCGGACCGTGGGCTGCTCACGCTGCTCCCCGGCGAGGAGGCCACCATCCGGGTGAGCGGATGCACGGACGTCGGCGACGGCGACGGCGTCGAGCGGGTGCGCGCGGCCCTGTTCAGTGTGGATCCGGCGTGAACGCCCCAGCCCAGCGCGTCACCATCAACGACGTCGCCGCGCGGGCCGGCGTGTCCAAGGGCGCCGTCTCGATGGCGTTCAACAACCGCCCGGGGGTGTCCCGGGCGACCCGGGAGCGGATCTTCGAGGTCGCCCGTGAGCTGGACTGGACCCCGCACCAGACCGCGCGGAGCCTGTCCGGCCAGCGGGCGGGCATCGTGGGCCTGGCGATCTGCCGCCCGGCCCGGCTGCTGGGTCTCGAACCCTTCTACATGGAGTTCATCTCCGGCATCGAGAGCGTCCTGACGCAGCGCTCGTGCTCGCTGCTGCTCCGTCTGGTGCGGGACCTCGACGAGGAGATCGCCCTGTACGAGGGGTGGTGGCGGGGCCAGACGATCGGCGGGGCGATCCTGGTCGACTTCCACCAGGCCGACCCGCGGGTGGCGCCCCTGCGGGCGCTGGGACTTCCCGCGGTCGCCGTGGGGCATCCGTCGCTGACCGGCGGATTCCCCTCGGTGTGGACGGACGACGCCACGGCGGCCGCGGACGCGGTGAGGTACCTCGCGGCGCTCGGTCACCGGCGCATCGCACGGGTGGGCGGCCCGGCGGGGCTCGGGCACAGCGGAATCCGCGCCGAGGCGTTCGAGGCGACCATGGCTGAGCTCGGTCTCGACGGCCGCCGCCAGGTGTCGACCGGCTTCTCCGGCGAGGAGGGCGCCCGGGCGACCCGTGGGCTGCTGCTGGCACGCGACCGTCCGACGGCGATCGTGTACGACAACGACATCATGGCCGTCGCAGGGGCCGCCGTGGCATCGGAGATGGGGCTGGTGGTGCCGGACGACGTGTCGTTGCTGGCCTGGGACGACTCCCAGCTGTGCCGGCTCACCCACCCGCCGCTGTCGGCCATGAGCCATGACGTCCACCGCTTCGGCGAGGAGGTCGCGCGCGCTCTTTTCGGGGTCATCGAAGGCACGCACAGCGGGGCGCTCCAGGTCCCGACGCCGTCGCTGACACCACGGGGCTCCACGGGTCCGCCCCGGCGTGCGTAGCCCGCGCGCCTGACAAGAGGCCGTACCTCCCCGGGGGGTACGGCCTCTTTCCTCGCGCTTCGGGCGGACCCGCCGCCCGCCTCCGCCGGATCCCCGTCGGCCTACCGCCGCACGGGGGCGAGTTCCCGACGGCGCAGCCAGCGCAGGTGCTCGACGGCGGTGGCACCCCCGCCCCCCGCGTGGTCGCCGAAGGGCCACTCCCTGAGGTCCTTCTCCCCCGCGTAGTTCCGGAAGGCCGCGAGGACGGTGGACGGCGGGCAGACGGGGTCCATCAGGCCGGCGCTGAACAGGGCGGGAGCCGTGGCCCGGCGGGCGAAGTGCACACCGTCGAAGTAGGCGAGGGTGGCGAAGACCCGGTCCGCCGCGTAGGGGGCCTGATGGCGCAGGTAGTCGACGATCTCCGTGTACGGCCCCTCGGTCGCGGTCTCGGCGCCGCGCCGGATGTGGCAGAGGAAGGGGACGTCGGGCAGGGCTCCCGCGATGTGGTCGCCGGCGAGTCCGGCGACCGCGAGGGCGAGCCCGCCCCCCTGGCTGGCGCCCTGGACCACGATCCGGTCCCGGTCGACGTGGGGCATCGCGCGGGCGGCGTCGACCGCGCGGACGCAGTCGGTGACGAGGCGCCGGTAGTAGTGGGTGTGCGGATCCTCCGCTCCCCTGGTCATGTAGCCGTGGACCCAGTGGGTTCCGCTGTCCGGGTGCGGGTCGGGGGTGTCGTGGCCCTGACCGCGGCTGTCGACGACGAGGTGGGCGTATCCGGCGGACGCGTACAGGAGGTGGTCGGTGGCCGCGCCCCGCCCGCCGCTGTACCCGATGTACGTGATCACCGTCGGCAGGGGGTCCTCGGCCTCCGAGGGCACGGCGAGCCACGCGGCGACGGGCTGGCCGGCCCAGCCGGGGAACCGCACGTCGTAGGTGTCGAGGGTGATCAGCGGCGAGTCGGGCACCGGGCGGACCTCCGGATCGCCGCCGGCCTCCCGGGCCGTCCGCAGCGTCTCGTTCCAGAAGGCGTCGAAGTCCGCCGGCTCGGCCGGGAGTTCGGCGGTCCGGGCCGCCGGATGGTCCAGGGGCAGGTCGGTGTACGGCACCGGGGTGGGCTCCTCGGAATGCGGGCCGGCCCGTGCCCGCCCGGGGTGGCGGCGGGGCCGGCGGTGTTCGGGCGGTACGGAGCGGCCCCCACCGGCCGGGACCGCGCCGGAGGGAGGCCGCCGGTGCGCCCTGCGCGGCGCGGGCCCGGCAGGGGCGCGGGCCCGGCAGGGGCTCGGCAGGGGCGCGGTGGGTCAGTCCCTGGCGCAGGCGGCGCCGTTGAGGACGAAGGCGGCGGGGACGCCGTTGCCGCCGGTGGAGGAGGCGCTGAAACCGAAGCTCACGGCGGCGCCGGGCGCGACGGTCTCGGTCCAGGACTCGTGTGTGGCGCGGACCTGGTTGCCCTGCTGGACCACCTTGGCGTTCCAGGCGGAGTTCACCGTCTGGCCGCCCGGGAAGGCGAAGTCGAGCTGCCAGCCCTTGATGGTGTGGGTGCCGGTGTTGCGGATGGTGACGTCGGCGTTGAAGCCGCTGCCCCAGTCCTGCAACCGGTACGCAACGCTGCAGGTGCCGGTGGCCGGCCCGCCGGTGGTGGTGACGGTCGCGGCGGCCGAGCGCGCGGAGCGGTTGCCGGCGGCGTCGCGGGCGTACACGGCGAAGGTGTAGGCGGTGGCAGGGGTCAGCCCGGTGAGCGTGGCGCTCGTCGTCGTCGTGCTGGTGACGGGCGTCTCGGCCGTCCCGTTGACGCGGACGACGTCGTAGCCGGTGACGCCGTTGTCGTCGGTGGCGGCGGGCCACGTCAGCCGGGCCCCGGTGGACGTCACCTCGGACGCGGTGGGGGCGCCGGGGGCGGTGGGCGCCTGGGTGTCGCCGCCGCCTCCGGTGCCGCCGTAGACGCTCGCCTCGCGGGAGGTCTGCCGGACGCCGTCGGGGCCGTTGAAGAACCGCTGCCCCCAGGGGGTGAGCCGGCTCGCGTCGAAGCCGGTGGCCAGGTCGAGGTACTCGACGCCGCCGCCGTTGCCGCTCCAGGACCAGCCCAGGTAGCCGAGGTCCAGCCGCCGGGCGGTGGCCATGATGGCGTCCTCGTCTGGGTTGCCGTCCGAGTGGTCGTCACCGAACTCGCCGACCACGATGGGCAGTCCACGGGAGACGAACCGGTTCAGGTAGTCCTGGACCTCGGCGGCGGTGTCGTAGACGCCGTACATGTGGATGGAGAAGACGGTGTTGCGGTCCGGGTCGGCGGCGAAGACGGCCGGCGCGTCGTCCCGCATGGTGTGCGACCAGTCCTGGCCCCAGTTGGGGGCGTCCACCATGAGGGTGTGGTGGAAGCCGGCGGCGCGCAGGCGCGTGATCGCGTCCTTGGTGTCCTGCGTCCAGGCGGTGTAACCGGTGTTGCCGTGCGGCTCGTTGCCGAGGTTGACGACGACGTACTTCTCCTGGCCCTTGACCGCGTTCGCGACCTCCAGCCAGTAGTCGGCCGCCTCGGAGAGGGAGACGGCGCCGCTCTGCTCGCCGTAACCGGTGGTGTCGTGTGCCTCCAGGACGCAGACCAGCTTGTTGGCCTTGCACTGCGTGACGATGTTCGCGACGTCGGCCGCGTCGTTCTTCGTCCATCGGTCGCCCGTACTGAGCACGACGCGCACCGAGTTGGCCCCCAGCGCCTTGATGTCGGAGAGCGCCTGGCGGGTCCTGGTGGGGTACCAGGTGTGCGCGTGGTTGACGCCCCGGAAGACGAAGTCCTGCCCGTTGGCGTCGAGAAGACGGCCGTTCTGGACGTGGAAGCCGGAGCCGGACGTGTCCGCGGCCCCGGCGGCGACGGGCGCGGTGAGCAGCGTGGCGGCGACGGCGAGCAACGCTCCCGCGGCGGTGGCCAGTTTCCTGTTCATGTGGTGGTGTCCCAACTCGGTCGCGCGCGCCGCGGCACGGGGTCCGGGGCGTGCGGCTTTCCTGACATGGAGGTGCGGTGCCGCCGGCCCCGCGCAGCGGCGGGTCGTACGACGGGGGCCGGCGCATGCCCGCTGCTCGGAGGTGTTTCCGCGGCTCTCGCCGAGCGGCGGGAGAAATGTTCACCGAAGGGGAATGAGATTCCCTTACGGCCGTGACGTGGGCGGGTTCGTGACCCACCCGGCGACCGAGAACGAGGCTAGAGGCCGTGTACGGCCAAAAACAATAGCGTGGGCATAACCGGTTAAGTTTAGTGGGCTGTTCTGTATCGGCGGAACGCCCGTTGCCCTGGCGGGCGGTGTGCGGGCCGGTTCACGCTCCGACGGTGGCACGGAAGACCGTGCCGCTCCCCGCCACCCGGACCTCCTCGACGGCGGGGACGTAGAGCGAGCGCCCGGGCCCGATCCGCAGGGAGGTGTCGGCCGAGACCGCCTGTGCCTCGCCTTCGGTGCACAGCAGGATCTGCGGGGCTCCGGCCGGCAGGGGGCGCGGCGGCTCGCCCGTACGGAGCCGGAGCCGCGACAGCCGGAAGTCGTCGACGGGGGCCGGGTAGACCTGCTCGCCCGCCTCGTCCCGGGGGGCGAGGACGCGGGTGGGCCTCGCCGTGAAGCGGACGACCTTCGCCAGTTCGCCCGCGTCGACGTGTTTGGAGGTCAGCCCGCACCGCAGGACGTTGTCGGAGCTCGCCATGATCTCCACACCAAGGCCGGAGAGGTAGGCGTGCGGGATGCCGGCACCGAGGAACAACGCTTCCCCCGGCGCAAGCGTGATGTGGCGCAGCATCAGCGCGGGCAGTAGCCCTGGGTCGCCCGGGCGGGCCCGCGCGATCCGCGCGTAGGCGAGGAGGTCGGCCGGGTACGGGCCGCCCGGTTCGGCGGCGGCCTGCGCCGCGACGGCCTCGGCGACGTCGTCGACAAGGCCCGTCGGCGGGTGGAGGAAGGTGGTGAAGACCTGCGCGAGGGCCGCCTCCTCGGGGAGGGCGCGCAGCGCCTCGGCGTGGGCGCGCAGCCCGGGCACCCGCAGGGTGTCCAGCAGCTCGGCGCACCGGCGGGGTTCCCGGAAGCCGCACAGCCCGTCGAACGGGGTGAGCGCGACGATCATCTCGGGCTTGTGGTGGGCGTCCCGGTAGGTGCGGTGTGGAGCGTCCAGGGGGACACCGAGGGCGTTCTCGCGCGCGAAGCCGGCCTCGGCCTGGGCGAGGTCGGGGTGGACCTGGACGGAGAGAGGGGCGTCGGCGGCCAGCAGCTTGAGGAGGAACGGCAGCCGGGGCCCGAACCGGCGCAGGGTCTCGGCACCGAGCTCCGCCGCCGGGTCCGAGGCGATGACCCCGTCCAGGGGCAGCGGCCCCTGGCCGCGGTCGACCCGGGAGGGCGCGGCGGGATGGGCTCCCATCCACAGCTCGGCCTGGGGCTCACCGGTGGGCGCTGTCCCCATGAGGCGCGGCAGCGCGGTGGTGGAGCCCCAGTCATAGGACTGGACGGTGTTGGTGAGGAGTTCCACGAGTTCTTCCTGAGTGCGTCGCTGGGTCGGAACCGGGATGCCGGGGGCTTGCCGCTCAGCTCACGGGCCGGCCGGTGTGGTGGCGCCGGAGCCCGCCTTCGACAGGCCGGCCGCCGAGGCACCCGCGGCGGCGGCCCCGATCAGCCCCGCGTCGAGCGCGAGCCCGGCGGGCACCACCGGTACGTCACGGGTGAAGTCGAGGACCGCGTACGAGGCCAAGTGGCGCCGCAGCGGGCCGAAGAGCACCTCTCCGGACTGCGCGACGCCGCCGCCGACGACCACGAGGTCGAGTTCGACCAGAGCCGTCGTCGCCGCGATGGCCGCGGCCAGAGCCCGCCCGGCGCGGTCGAACGCGTCGAGCGCGCGCGGATCGCCCGCACGGGCGGAGGCCTCGACCTCCTTGGCCGTCGTGGGAGCGCCGGGCGGCGGGGTCCAGCCGGACTCCAGCGCGTGGGCGGCGATCGCCGGGCCACTGGCGAAGCGCTCCACGCAACCACGCGCCCCGCACGGGCAGGCGGGGCCGTTCTGCTCGACGGTGATGTGGCCGATGTGCCCGGCGTTACCGGACCTGCCCGCGTGGAGGGTTCCGCCCAGGACCAGCCCGCCGCCCACGCCGGTGGAGACCACCATGCACAGCGCGTTGTCCACGCCCTGGGCGGCGCCCAGCCAGTGCTCGGCCGCGGTCATCGCCACCGCGTCGCCCACGAGTACGGGCCGGATCCCGGCCGGTACCGACGGGTGCGCCCGCACCCGGTCCACGAGGGGGAAGGAGCGCCAGGCGGGGATGTTGACCGGGCTGACCGTACCCGCCACCGTGTCGACGGGGCCCGCGCTGCCGATGCCCAGGCAGGTGAGAGCGGCCCACTCCGGGTGGACGGACAGCTCGCCGAGAACCCCGGAGACGGCCGCCATGAGCTCCTCCGCGGAGCCCTGCGCCGGGGTGGCCGACTGGGACCGGACCAGGAGGTGCCCGTCGGTGTCGACCAGAGCTCCGGCGATCTTCGTGCCCCCGATGTCGAGCGCTCCGTACACCATCGCGTGCAGCCTTTCCGTAGCAGCGAACTGGGATGCGCCGGTCACTCTGCCTGCATGATGACAACGTTGTCTAGTTAACGGGTTCAGTTCACTCCCGGTTTAGTAAAACCCTCCCTGACAGGGGGTCATCACCTGGACGGCACGGCCGATGCGCTTCGGGCTCGTACACGCCGACTTCCCCACCGGGACGCGCACCCCCAAGGCCTCCTACCGCTGGTACACGTCGGTGATCACCGCTTCGCTCGCGGCGCGTGGGAAGGTCTCAGGATGACGCGTCGGCGAGTCGGCGGCCGACCCTCGCCGCGGTCTCCCTGAGCCAGATGTGGGCGGCGTCGTGGGTGTGGACGGGGTGCCACCACAGGGCTTCTCGCAGCGGGACGGCTTCATAGGGCGGTTCGAAGACGCGTACGGCCGCGATGGGCGAGAGCAGGCGCGCGAGACGGGCTTGGACGAGGGCGATGCGGCGGGTGCCGGCCACGAGGGCGGGAAGCGCGTGGAAGCTGTCGACGGAGACCTCGACGCGGGGCTCGATGCCGAGCATGCCCAGCTGGCGCACGGCGGGGGCGTCGTAGGTCCGCTGGTAGGTGACCCAGGGCAGGCGGGCGAGGTCCTGCCGGGTGAGACGGTCCTCGACGTCGGGGTGGTCCTCGGCGACGACGAAGACCCAGCCGTCCTCGTAGAGGTCGGTGGCGGGGAAGCCGCTGATGACGCCGTGGGGCATCAGGAGGCCGTCGGTGGCGCTGAGCAGGCTCGCGGTGTCGTCGACGACGGTGACCGGGGTACGGGTGAAGCGCAGACGGATGCCGGGGGCCTCCTCGTGGACGGCGCGGGCGAGCGCGACTCCGAAGACGGAGACGGCGTAGTCGGAGGCGAGGATGCTGAACTCGCGGGTCTCCGTGGCCGGGTCGAAGGCGGCCTGACTGGTGAAGAGCCGCTCCAGGACGTCGTACGCGGTGGCCGTTCGGTCCAGGAGGACCTGGCCGAGCGCGGTGAGCTCGTACTGGCTCCCGACGCGGGAGAGGAGTTCGTCACCGAAGTGACGGCGCAGGCGGGCCAGGGCGGCGCTCATGGCGGGCTGGCTCAGGCCCACACGCTGCCCGGCCCGGGTCACGTTGCGTTCTTCGAGCAGGGCCCGGAGGGCGACGACGAGGTTGAGGTCGAGGCGGGCCAGATTCACGAGGCGGGACCCCTTCCGGAACGACACTGCCTGCGGCTATCCACCAGAGCGATGGTACAGATCCACGGAATCGATTTCCCTGATTGCTTGAGGCGGTCCAGATTGGTCCCATCGCAGTCAGGAGGACACGTCGGTGAAACCCCCATCCGCCTCTGATCTCTTCGCCGGGCCCTTCGCCCTCGGCACTCTCTCCGCGGACGACCACCCCGCTTTCCCCGCCCTCGTCGACGGCGAGGGGCGGGTACTGGACCTTCGATCGGCCTTGGCCGACCCGGCGTTGACGATGCGGACCCTGCTGGAGCAGTGGCCGACGGTGCTCCCGCGCCTCCGCGCACTCGCCGTCGAGCCGGGACGTGTACGACGCCCCGTGTCGGAGTTCCGCGTCCTCGCGCCGGTCGAACCGCGGCAGGTCTTCCAGTCGGGTGCCAACTACCGTCGGCACGTCATCGATCTGCATATCGCACACCGTGCGCCCGACGACGAGCGGTCCGAGGAGGAGCGGCGGGCCGAGGCCGCCGAGATCATGGATCGGCGGGCCGCCGAGGACCTCCCGTACCTCTTCATCGGCCTCCCCACCTCGATCACGGGCCCGTACGACGACGTGACGCTTCCGGCCTGGGCGGCGAAGCCGGACTGGGAGCTGGAACTGGCGGCGGTGATCGGCCGGCCCGCGTACCGGGTTTCACCCGGGGAAGCGCTGGAGTACGTCGCGGGCTACACCATCGCCAACGACCTGACCGACCGGGCGACGGTGTTCCGGCGGGACATGCCGCAGATCGGCACGGACTGGCTGCGCAGCAAGAACGCGCCGGGGTTCACCCCGCTGGGCCCGTGGATCGTGCCGGCCGAGTCCGTCGGCGACACCGGCGACCTGCGGCTGACCCTGAAGCTCAACGGCGAGGTCATGCAGGACGAGTCCACCAGGGACATGATCTTCGGCGTGGCCCGCATGGTCGCGTACGCCTCGCAGACGGCGCGGCTCCTGCCCGGTGACCTCGTGCTCACCGGCTCGCCGGCGGGCAACGGCATGCACTGGGGCAGGCTGCTGCGCGACGGCGACGTCATGGAGTCCTCCATCACGGGCCTGGGCGCGCAGCGCACCCGATGTGTCGCGGAGGGGATGTGAACCGCACCGACCCCGAGGGCGCCATCGCCCGGGCCGCCAAGGAGTGCTCCAACTGGGGCCGTTGGGGTGCGGACGACCGTCTCGGCACCGTGAACTTCCTCGACGACGCCAAGCGCCGCGAAGGCGCCGCGCTCGTCCGGCGGGGCGTCAGCTTCTCGCTCTCCCAGCGCTTCGACATCGACGGCCCCCAGAAGGGCTGGCGGCGCCGGACCAACCCCGTCCACACCATGCTGGACACCGGCACGGACGCGGCCCTGGGCAACCAGGGGCTCCCCCACGGCATCGGCGGCGCCGACGACGTGATCGCGATGCCGCTGCAGTGCTCCACCCAGTGGGACGGGCTGGGCCACATCTTCGACCACGGCAAGGCCTGGAACGGCCGGCCCGCCGAGCAGGTCGTCACCTCCGACGGCGACCAGGTCACCGGCATCGAGCACCTGGCCCCGCACATCGCGGGACGCGCCGTGCTGCTCGACGTCGGCCGCACCGCGGGCGAGAACGGCGAGCTGCCCGACGGGTTCGCCATCACCGAGGAGCACCTGAGGGCCGCCGCCGAGGCCCACGGCGTCACCGTCGGCCGCGGCGACATCGTCCTCGTACGGACCGGGCAGCTCGCCCGGGTCCGCAGGGACGGATGGGGCGACTACGCGGGCGGCGCCGCCCCCGGTCTGTCCTTCACCACGGCGTCCTGGCTGCACGGCAGTGAGATCGCCGCGCTCGCGACCGACACCTGGGGCTTCGAGGTGCGGCCCAACGAGTTCGACCACGCCTTCCAGCCCCTGCACCAGGTCGCCATCCCGCACATCGGTCTGCTCATCGGCGAGATGTGGGACTTCGAGGCCCTCGCCGAGGACTGCGCGGCCGACGGCGTGTACGCGTTCTGGCTCACCGCGGCCCCCCTGCCCATCACCGGCGCCGTCGGGTCCCCCGTCAACCCCGTCGCCGTCAAGTAACCCCGGGGCCCACCCCGCCCGAGGAACGAGGGAGTTCCCCATGAGCAGCACACCCCGCAGAGTCCTGGTCGTCGGCGGCGGAGCGGCCGGCAACGCCGCCGCGATCCTGCTGCGCCGCGGCGGGATCGACGTCGACCTCGTCGAGGTGAAGGACGACTGGAACGCCACCGCGGGATCCGGCATCACCCTCCAGGGCAACGCGCTGCGCGTCCTGCGCGAACTCGGCGTCTGGGAAGAGGTGAGAGCGTCCGGCTTCCCCTTCGGGTCGGTCGGCATCACCGCTCCCGACGGCACCGTCCTGCACGTCCAGCGCGACCTGCGCACCGGCGGCGACGACCTGCCCGCCACCGTCGGCATGCAGCGCCCCCGGCTCCAGCGGATCCTCATCGACGCCGTCCGCGCCAGTGGCGCGACCGTCCGTCTGGGCACCACCGCCGCGATCGTGGACCAGGACGCCACCGGTGTCTCGGTCCGCTTCAGCGACGGCGGCGAGCACCGCTACGGTGTCGTGATCGCCGCCGACGGCCTCGGCTCCGCCACCCGCGCGCAGATCGGGATCACCGACAGGCCCGAACCGACCGGCATGGCCATCTGGCGCGTCGCCGCCCCGCGCCCCGTCGGCGTCGAGCACACCGACCTCACCTACGGCGGCCCGGCGTTCATCGCCGGCTACTGCCCCACCAGCGCCACCACGCTGTACGCGTACGTCGTCGAGGGGAACCGCGACCGTTCCTCCATACCGCCCGAGTCCTACGCCCAGGAGATGGTCCGCCTCACCTCCGCCTACGGCGGCGCGTGGCCGGAGATCACCGCGACGATCACCGACCCCTCGAAGGTCAACTACGCCTGGTTCGACCGGCTGCTCGTCGAAGGCTCCTGGCACCGCGGGCGGGTCGTGCTCGTCGGAGACGCCGCGCACTGCTGCCCGCCCACCCTGGCGCAGGGCGCGGCGCTGTCCCTGGAGGACGCCTGGGTCCTCGCCCGGATGCTCACCGCCTCCGGCACCTGGGACGAGGAGCTGCTCCAGGCCTACCACGACCGCCGGATCGCCCGGGTCCGCCCGGTCGTGGAGGCCTCCGTCCGCCTGGGCCGGTGGCTGCTGGACGGAGTCCGCGACGCCGATGTGCCCGGCCTCATGGCCCGCACCATGACCATGCTCCGGGAGCTGCCGTGACCGCGCCCACCGTGGACGTCCACGCCCATGTCCTGCTGCCGGAGATCGACGCGCTCGTCGCGGGTCTGCCCGGGAACGCCGAGGCCGCGGCGCTCGACGCCCGCCGCAACGGCTCCGCCGCGCTCGCGGTCAGCGGCCCCATGGTCCGCGACCGGATCCCGGCCCTGACGGATCCCGCCGTCCGGCTCGCCCGGATGGACGCCCAGGGCGTCGACGTACAGCTCGTGAGCCCCTCGCCGTCGCACTACCACTCCTGGGCGGACGCGCCCACGGCCGAGAAGGTCTGGCGGCTGGCCCACGAGGCCACGGCCGCGCACTGCGCCGCGGCGCCGGACCGGCTTCGCGGCCTGGGGCTCGCTCCCCTGCAGCACCCCGGCCTCCTCGTACCGGCCCTGGACCACGCCCTGGAGCACGGGCTCGTCGGAGTGGAGATCTCCAGCCACGCGCCCGGCCGGGAGCTGTCGGACCCGGCCTACGAGCCGCTGTGGGCGCGCGCCGAGGAGACGGAGGCGGTCGTGTTCCTGCACCCGTTCGGCTGCACGCTCGACGAGCGGCTCGACCGGTGGTACCTGTCCAACACCGTGGGGCAGCCCACCGAGAACGCGGTCGCGCTGTCGCACCTGATCTTCTCCGGCGTCCTCGACCGGCACCCCGGGCTGAAGATCGTCGCGGCCCACGGCGGCGGCTACCTGCCCACCCACATCGGGCGCAGCGACCACGCCTGGCGGTCCCGGACCGATGCGTCCGCCGGCTGCGCCCGGCTGCCCAGCAGCTATCTGCGGCGCCTGTACTTCGACTCGCTCGTGCACGACCCGCGGGTGCTGCGGGCCCTGGTGGAGGCGGTGGGAGCGGACCGGGTGCTGCTCGGTTCGGACTTCCCCTTCGACATGGGGTCCGACGACCCGGTCGGCGCGCTCCGCGCGGCGGACCTGCCCGAGGCCGACTTCCACGCCGTCCGCGGCGCCAACGCCACCGCCCTGCTCACCCTCTCCCCCGCCCGAGGAGGCACCCCGTGACGAACAACCGGTTGCTCACCCACCTGCGCCACGTCGACCTGGCCGTGCCCGACTACGACAAGCAGCTCGACTTCTACGCCGGTGTCTGGGGGCTCACCAAGGTCGCCGAGGACTCCGGCATCGCCTTCCTCGCCGCCGAGGGCAGCCCGGAGCAGTACGTCGTCCGGCTCCGCAAGGCCGGGGAGAAGCGCCTCGACCTCGTCGCGTACGGCGCGGCGACCCCGGCCGACGTGGACACGCTGGCCGAGCAGCTCCTGGCCGGCGGCGTCCGGCTGATCTCGCGGCCCGGAGCCGTCGACACCCCCGGCGGCGGCTACGGCTTCCGCTTCTTCGACGTCGACGGCCGCACCGTCGAGGTCTCCGCCGACGTCGGGGTCCGCACGCACCGGAAGATCGAGGAGAAGGAGGCGATCCCGGTCAAGCTCTCGCACGTCGTCCTCAACTCCCCCGATCTGGGGCGCACTCGGGCCTGGTACGAGCGTCACCTCGGCTTCCGCCTGTCCGACACGCTCAGCTCGCCCCACGTGGGCGAGGTCATGCACTTCATGCGGATCAGCAGCCGGCACCACTCCATGGCCCTTGCCAAGGGCCCGCACACCTCGCTGCACCACATCTCCTTCGAGATGCGCGGCATCGACGAGTACATGCGCGGCTCGGGCCGGGTCCTGCGGGCCGGCCACACGAAGATCTGGGGCCCGGGCCGGCACATGGCCGGCGACAACACCTTCACCTACTTCCTCGACCCGCACGGCAACACCGTCGAGTACACCACCGAGTTGGAGAACCTCGACGAGGACACCTGGCACCCCCACGTCTACGACTTCTCCCGGCCCGAGGTCACCGACCAGTGGGGCACCGCCAACCCGATGAACGAGCTCGTCGCCAGGGAGTCGTTCAACGACCCCGACCGCGGCTGCTTCGTCGCCCCGCCGGTCTGATCCTCCCGACCGTCCGATCCCCGGGAACGCGGCCGGCGGTGTCCCGCCCTGGCCCACGCCGCCGCGTTCCCGGCCCTGGTCCACGGGGCTCGGTCCGCTGGTCCCGGACCGTCCGGCGAAAACCGGGGGCCTCCTCTCCGTCCCGGGCGGCTCAGTCCCGTGTCCCCCCTCACCTGGGAGCCGCATCATGCGCTTCGCCGCTTTCGTACACCGGCACCGGACCCGTGTCGCCGTCGTCGAGGACGACGGCACGCTGTTCCCCCTGCCCGGAGTCACCTCGCTCACCGGTCTGATCCGTGACACCGACGGCCTGCCCGGCCTCCTCGCCGCCGGCGCCGCGGCTTTGGACGTACCGCCCGGGCCGCACGTCTCCGAGGTCCGGCTGCTCTCCCCGCTCCAGCCGTCCTCCGTCAGGGACTTCGTCACCTTCGAGGAGCACGTCGAGGGCGTGCGCCGCTCCGTGAGCGGCGAATCCGGGGTACCCGCCCGGTGGTACGAGGCGCCGACCTTTTACTTCACCAACCCCCACGCCGTCTTCGGCCCCCACGACGACGTCCCCGTACCTCCCGGATCGTCCGTGTTCGACTTCGAACTCGAGGTGGCGGCGGTCATCGGCCGGGACGGCCGCGACCTCACACCGGAGCAGGCGCGGGACCACATCGTGGGATACACGATCTTCAACGACTGGTCCGCGCGCGATCTGCAGTCCGCCGAGATGACGGTGGGGCTCGGCCCGTGCAAGGGCAAGGACACCGCCACCACCCTGGGCCCCTATCTGGTGACCGCCGACGAACTGGAGCCCTACCGCGACGGCGACGGGTTCCTGCGGCTGGCCCTGACGGCCGAGGTCAACGGCGAGGAGGTCGGCAGCGACCTCCTGTCCAACATGAGCTGGACGTTCGAGGAGATGGCCGCCTACGCCTCGCGCGGCACCCGGGTCGTCGCCGGCGACGTCCTGGGCTCCGGCACCTGCGGCAACGGCGGCTGCCTGGCCGAGCTGTGGGGCCGGAACGGCGAACGGGTCCCGCCGCCGCTCACGCCGGGAGACACCGTGACCCTCACCGTGGAAGCCCTCGGTTCCCTCGTCACCCGGGTGGTCACCGGCACGGAGCCGGTCGCCCTGCCCAAGGGGCGGCGCCGCCACCGGGAGCGGCCGTGAACGGCGGGTTTTTCACGGGCGGTTGCGGGTCATGACGCTGTCGACGGCCGGCTCCGGTCGCGACGCTGCGGGGTCAGCTCGCGGCGAGTCGTGACTTCTTGACCTTGTTTCCGCAGGTGTTCATGGAGCACCAACGGCGGTTGGCTCCACGGCTGGTGTCGAGGTAGAGCCCCGCGCACCCGGGGCCTTCGCAGTTCTTGATGCGGCTGCGATCAGGGCCCCCGAGGACGTGGATGGCGTCGGTGGCCAGGACGCCGAGGGCGTCACCGACAGGGGTCGTGTCCGTCAGGTGCCATTCCGCGCGTTCGTGTTCCAGCGCGGCCTTCGCGTGTCCCGCGGCAGCGGTCGTGTTGAGGGTGCGGACGTCCTTGGAGTCCGGCTGTTCACCTGCGGCGATCGCCGACCCGATGCGGTAGATCGCCTCGCGCAGTTCGACGGCGTCCTGCAGATCGGTCGTCGACACATCGGTGACGTCGAGCCCTGTGGCCTGCAGCCACATCTTCAGTCGTGCGGGGTCGGTCAGCCGCTCTCTCGGCTTCGCACCGGCTCTGTCGCTGACGGTGGCAGTGAACCGGAACGCCAGGACCTCGTTGTCCATCCGGAACACCCGCCGTACGTCTTCGGTCATGTCCCACCTCCGCAGTGCGACAACACCTCGCCGAACCAGCTTAGACGGTTCGACAGGATGGTAGCCCCGTGACATCCTTGAACCGACTTGGACGGTTCAGCAGAAGGGGCGTGCTCTCCATGGGCAGCATCGCGGTCATCGGTCTGGGAGCGATGGGCAAGCCCATCGCACGCAACCTCTTGAAGGCCGGCCACGACGTCGTGGTGTGGAACCGCTCCGACGGACCTGCGGAGCAACTCGTTGCGGCGGGCGCCCGTCGTGCCGCCTCCGTCTCGGAGGCCATGCAGGCGCCGGTGGTCTTCTCGGTCCTGTCCGACGACCGGGCCGTCACCGAGACGTTCATCGACTCCGGCGTCCTCTCCCGGACTCCGGGCGGGACTGTTCACGTCAACCTCGCCACGGTGAGCGCCGACCTGGCCCGCCGGATCGGCGCAGCGCACGCCGCGTCCGGTGTCGGGTATGTCGCAGCACCGGTCTTCGGCCGCGTTCCGGTCGCCGAAGCGGGGGCGCTCAACATCCTTGCGGCCGGTGACGGCGGGTTGATCGACCGCGTGCAGCCGTTCTTCGACGTGATCGGCTCGCGGACGTGGCGACTCGGTGATCGTCCGGAGCAGGCCAACACCGTGAAGATCCTCGGGAACTACCTGATCGCCTGCGCGATCCAGTCACTGGGCGAGGCCGTCAGCCTGGCGGAAGGCGCCGGTGTCGACTCCGGGCAGTTCGTCGAACTGCTGAGCTCGACGCTCTTCCCGGGCGTCGTATACGCAGGCTACGGGTCGATGATCGCCGAACGGAGCTACCAGCCGGCCGGCTTCACCACGGTCCTGGGCCGCAAGGACCTCAACCTCGCGCTCGATGCGGCGATCGACCACGACATTCCGATGCCGATCGGTCAGCTGCTGCGGGCCGTCTTCGATCAGGCCATCGCCGACGGTCGCGGGGCGGACGACTGGGCGGTCATCGCGGAACAGCAGCCGCGGCGGTAGGGGGTCCCGTTCACCCGTGAGGTCCGCGCCACGCGGAACCGGGCCTGCCGTGCCGAGGCACCTACCGGCAGCGGCGGCCCGTCGGCTCGGGCACGAGCCTTGCGTAGCGCGCCGTAAGCGGGATAGACCTGCGGGTGAGAAATGGAACGTCGGCTTCCGCCGTTGGTCGCCGGGCCTCGCGGCCCGGCGGTGTTCCACCTTCTGCCGCAGGACACCGAAAACATCGGGAGTCGCCCGTGACACTTCCTCCTCCGCGCTTCCATGTCGCGACGAAACTCGCGGTCGACCAGAGCGCCCTGCGACTGTCGGGTGAGATGGATCTGGAGAGCGCACCGGCGATTCGGCACGCCGTACGCAGTTGCCTTCGGATCCGTCCCACGTCCTTGCTGATCGATCTCTCCGGCCTGTCTTTCTGCGACTGCTCCGGCGTCAACGCGTTGCTGTGGGCTCAGCAGGAGTCCCTGCACGCGGGCGCCGCCTTCCTCACGCGGGGTCCGCTCCAGCCGGCCGTCGCCCGTGCGATCGAGGTCGTCGGCTCCAGATGCCTGCTGCCGAGGACGTACGCGGCGACCACCGCGGCACCCGGCCCCCGGCCCCTGTGCGCGCGTGGCTGGACGAGCCTTCCCTAGCCGGGCACCGACGCACCGAGCCCTCCCCTCTGTCCTTCGTGGACATACGGCGAGTGCGGACCGCGTCATGATGGAGGTGTTCGCCGCCCGGTGCAGTCGTGCAGGCTGAATCGATTCTTTCGCCGAGCTGGGGTCTTTCGCCGAGCTGAGAAGGGTGGCCGGTCATGGCAGTGGCAGACGGCTTTGATGCCGGGGCCCACCTGCGAGCAGTCGGCCGCGCAGAGGTGGCCGGAGGTCCGGCCGGAGGCCTCCTGGATGCCCTGGGAGTGGCACCGGTGGTGCTGGATCGGGACGGCCGCATCGTTCTGTGGAGCCCGCAGGCCGAGGCGCTCCTCGGCTACCGCGCGGATGAGGCCCTCGGGCGGTACGCCGCCCGATTGCTGGTCGCCGAGCAGGACCGCGATCAGGTGCTGACCTTGTTCCGCAAGGTGATGCACGGCGGTGAGACATGGGCCGGCGTCTTCCCGGTCGTCCACAGGGACGGCAGTGTCCGCTGGCTCGAATTCCGCAACATGCGGCTGCAGGATGAACACGGAGGCCGGTACGCGCTGGGCCTCGCGGTCGATCAGAGCGTGCTGAGGCAGGTCGAGCAAGACCTGGCGCTATCCGTTCGGTTGATAGATCAGTCCCCGATCGGTCTGGCGGTGATCGACACCGACCTGCGCTATGTGACGGTCAACGAAGCCCTGGTGCACCTCAACGGCCTGTCGGCGGCCCAGCACCTGGGCCGCCCGGTGCGCGAGGTGCTCTCCTTCCTGGACACCGACGCGGTGGAATCCTCGATGCGGCTCGTCCTGGCCACCGGCACGCCTCTGCTTGATCAGTACACCGTCGGCCGCGTACCGGCGGACCCCACCACCGAACGCGCCTGGTCGGTCTCCACCTACCGGCTCGAGGACTCCGCCGGCACCGTGCTGGGCCTGGCCACCTCCGTCGTGGACGTCACCGAGCGGCACCGCGTCGCAGCGGAAGCCGAGCGCGCCCGGCACCGGCTGGCCGTCATCGCCGACGCCTCCGCCCGTATCGGCACCACCCTCGACGTAGAACAGACCGCGCGGGAACTGGCCGAGGTGGCGGTGGGCGAATTCGCCGACCTGGCCGCCGTCGACATTCTCGACACCGCCCTGACCGAGGCCGCCTCCAGCACGGCTACGGAGTCCATGGTCTTCCGGCCCCTCATCGTGCACACCGCCTACCCGACCCCCGCCGCCCTGGCCGCCGACCCGCCCGAGACTCCGGTGCGCTACGGCCCCGACCGGCTGATCAGCCGATGCGTGCGCAGCCGCCGGCCCGTCCTCGTCGCCCACGTCGACGATCGCGACCTGGCGCGCATCGCGCCCGACGAGCAGGCCGCCGCCGTGCTCGCCCGTGCGGGTGCCCACTCCTACCTGGCCGTTCCGCTGATCGCCCGAGGGGAGATTCTGGGCGCCGTCGACTTCCTGCGTGCCCGCAACCCCATGCCCTTCACCGACGACGACCAAGCCCTCGCCCTGGAACTCGCCTCACGGGCCGCCGTCTGCATCGACAACGCCCGCACCTACCAGCAGCAGCGCCACGCCGCCCTCACGCTCCAGCGCAGCTTCCTGCCCCGCATCCCGGCCACCGTGCCGGGGCTGGACATCGCCTGCCGCTACCAGCCCGCCGGATCCGCCGCCGAAATCGGGGGAGACTGGTACGACGTACTCCCCCTGACCAGCGGCGGTACGGCACTGGTCGTCGGTGACGTCATGGGCAGCGGCATCCAGGCAGCCGCCGCCATGGGACGGCTGCGCACCGCCACACAGACCCTCGCCGAGCTCGACCTCGCGCCCGACCAGGTCCTGCAACACCTCGACCGGATCACCGCCACCCTCGAACCGTCCATCGCCACCTGCCTCTACGCCGTGCACGAAGAGGCCCCCTCCCGCCTCCGCATCGCCGTCGCCGGCCACCTCCCCCCGGTCCTGTGCCGCACCGGCCAGGCACCGATCCTGCTGGACCTGCCCACGGGAGCACCGCTCGGTGTCGGTGGCGTGCCCTTCCGCACCACCACCATCCCCGTGGGGCCCGGTGATCGCCTGCTCCTCTACACCGACGGCCTGGTCGAAACCCGGCGCACCGACATCGACGCCCGACTGCACACGCTTCTCGAACTCCTGGCCACCCCGGACGCCGACCTGGAGGCCACCTGCGACCGTCTTCTGGCCCGCCTGCACCACACCGAGGGCCATGACGACGTCGCCCTCCTCCTCGCGCAAGTACAGCCCTGATCTTTCCCTGCCACCTCAAGGCCCTTACGGTTCGCAGGCGGGCGTTCGCAGTCCCCGGGCATCATGTGTGCAGCCGCTTGTGGACCTCCTCCGCTTCAGCGGCTCGCCGGGCCATGGCCAGTGGCTGTTCCTGCACGAGTACGCGGAACAGTGCGACGGCTTCGGTGGAGGCGGCGCGGGCGGCATCCGAGTGTTCGCCCGCTGCCCACCGGGCGCGCGCGGAGGCGGCGAGGGCGTGGGCGAGGACTTCTCGGTGGGCGTGCGGTTCCTGGGAGGAGAGAAGGCGTGCTCTCCGGACCGCGTCCTCGGCGACTTCCCCGGCAAGCTGCGCTTGTCCGGTCATGGCGAGTCCCCGTGCCTGCTCCGTGAGCATCTCGGTCAGCGCGAGGCCCATCAGGGCAGGGCCGTCGGCGTAGCGGCGCAGGATGTCCACGGCCTGCTCGTTCGCCGCGACGCCGTCCTCCTCTCTGCCCGGCACTGCCACCGCCCACTTGGCGAATGCGTTCAGCGTGCCGGCGCGCAGCAGGTCGGCCGAGAAGTCTTCCGGGAGTGCCCGGCAGAAGTCGACGGCCTCGTCGAGCAAGGGCAGGGAGGCTTCGGGCGGGGCGGTGTCCGAGACCGCCGCCACTTCGGACAGCAGCATGGCCCGGTGCATCAGGGCGTTGCCCAGCACGGTGTCGCCGGGCAGCAGTCCGACGTCGGTGCGGGCGATCGCGACGGCCTCCTCGACGGCTGCGACGGCGCCTGCCGGGTCACCGGCGCGCCACAGCAGACGGGCTCGCTGCAAAAGCGCGGTCGTCAGCTCGGCTCGAAGGCCCGGCGGATCAGAGGCGTGCTGCGCACGGAGTCCGGGGAGGGCCCTTTCCAAGGGCTCCAGGGCGTCCGGCCAGCGACCGCAGGTCTCCAGCAGCTCGGCCAGCAGGGCCTCGGAACGTGCCCTGGCGAGTCGGGTGGCGTCGTCGCCTCGATCCTGGTGTACGGCGCGCCGGTGTGCGCACGCCTCGTCCGCGGCCGCGGCCGCCTCCGTCACACGGCCGAACAGCCACAGCTGCCGCGCATGTGCTTCGAGACCGTCAGCCTGCTCGGTGCGGTGCGGGCCGGAGTTCCGCCGTATCCAGCGGTCTCTGATGTCCAGTGCTTCGCGGGAACGCCTGAGAGACTCCTCGTACCCCTTGTCGGTCCACAGCAGGCCGCTCGTGGCCGACAGAACGGCCCACAGATCGGTCTCATAGCGTGCGGGTGCCTCGACGCTGAGCGTACGCAGCCGTCTCAGGGCTTCCTCGCCTGCACGGCGCGCCTCCGCGAACTCCCCCAGGGCGCAGTGGCTCCGGAAGACGATCAGCCAGTTCCTGAGCATCGGCTCGGCGAAGGCCGCCGGCTGGTCCGCCTCCGCCGCACTGTTGACGTCCATGGATTGTTCGACGGTCTCCAGGGCTTTGTGCGGTTCATCGAGCAGGAGGTAGGTGCCCGCCAGGTTGTTGAGACAGGCGGCGAGGTCCGGGAGGTGGGCGCCGGGGGCGGTCTCGGCCAGGTCTCGAAGGATGTCGGCTGCCTCCCGTAGGTGGCCGACCGCCTCCGCCGCTTCCCGTGGTCTCTCCTCGGACTTCAGCGTGCCGGCGAGGGTGATGAGGGACATGGCCAGGTGGCTGCGGAAGGCGTCCGGCTCGAGGCGGACGAGTTCGCGGTACCAGTGGACGCTCTGCTTCGCGATGCGGTGCGCCCGGCGGCGGTAGCCGTTGGCCTGGCGTTTCAAAGCCAGGGTATTGAGTGCCAGTGCCAGACGGAGCCTGTAGATGTGCGGTTGTTCCTCGACCAGGTCCCGGTAGAGCCGCACCGATTCCTCAGCGGCGTCGAGTGCCTCGTCGAGGTGTCCCAGGTTGTCGAGGTCGATGGCGAGGCTGTTGAGGGCGTTGGCGAGGTCGGCCTGGTACGCCTGGGGGCGCGCTTTCGCGAGGCGTCGGCGGATGGTCACGGACTCGCGCATGTGGTCCAGCGCCTCGCCGTGAAGCCCGGCCCCCTGTGCGGCGGAGGAGGCAGTGGCGAGGACCAGGGCGAGACCAGCCAGCTGGGTGTCGGGATCGTCCTCGGCGAGCCGTCGCTGGAGTTCGACCGCTCTACAGGCGGACTTCAGGGCGCTGTCGCGGCGACCCGATTCCAGCGCGACGATGGCGTGGTTGTTCAGGTGGTTGACCAAGAGAGGGGTGTGCGCCATGGGGTCGCCGGCCTGGAGGGCCTCGCACAGTCGCCTGCACTCCTCGGCCACGCGCCACGCGGTGTCGTGGTCTCCGTTGGCGCCTGCGGCCACCGCGAGCGTATCGAGGGCCTTCACCAGGTTCACCTGGCTTGCGGGTTCGTCGGGGCGCAGGGCGGCGCGCAGGAGGACCACGCCCTCCTCCGCGGCCCGGTACGCATCCCGTCGGCGTTCCACATTGCCGAGGAAGATGGACGCGTTGACGCGGCAGGCTCCCCGTTCGGCCTGGTGGCGCGGGTGGTCCGCCGGGATCTTCTGCCACAGGTCGTGGGCCTCCTGCACCGTGCGGAGACATTCCTCCCGCTCGCCCATGGACGACAGGCGTTTGGACAGTTCCCGCAGTGCGACGGCGAGGCCCGGGCGTGCCGCGGGGTCGACGGCGGCCTGCAACTGGCGGTCGCGGACGATGCGCCGGTGCAGGTCCAGTGCCCAGGGGGCCAGCAGGTACGTATGGGCCGGGACGGCTGCGGCCAGTTGCTCCAGCTCGTCGAGCGTGGTGCCGGGGTGATCGGCAAGGGCCTCCAGTGCGGCCAGCAGGGGGGCGGGATCCTCCAGTCGGGAGGCCAGGGCGATGGCCGCCGGGCCGAGCACCGCCGGGTGGTGCAGGCACCAGTCGGTCAGTTGCCCGGTGCTGGGGCCGGCTCCCCGTACGGAGGCCCGGGTGACGAGGGTGAGGAGTCTGGCGGCCTGGTCGGGTGTCACGGTCGGCAGCAGCGCGTCCACCAGGTCGGGGCGGTCGCGGAAACGCCCGCCCACCAGCCGTTCGGCCAGCCGGTCGGGTTGCAGGTGCCCGACGGTGCCCGCATCGGTGGGCAGTACGGACAGGAGCCAGGCGTGCACGGCACGGACTCCGCCGGGCACCCCGCCGCCATTGCCGTCGCCGAGCACTGCGGCCAGCACGGCGGCGGCCTCGCGCGGCCCGCGCGGCCCCAGGGCCACGACGGCGGTCACCGCGTCCTCCAGCGTGTCCCACAGGAAAGAGGGATAGATCCGGTGTGCCCCGGCGGTGCCGCGCCAGTGCACGCGCTCATGTGCCAGGAGAGCGTTCTCGATGGCCGGGGTGTCGCCCGCGGTGGGCGCCACCCCTTGCGCCGCGTCCAAGAGGTGCACCAGGGCGGCCATGTGCAGAGTCAGCGGAGAGCCGAGCGCGCTTTCCGTCAGCTCGGGCGGGGGGCGCTCGGCGTACTCGGCCCAGCGGGGCCCTCCCTCTCCGAAGAGTTTTTTGAGGGCTGCGGCAAAGGCGCGGGCAGCGGTGAAGTAACCGTCGAGGCCGTCCAGCGGCAGCGCGGGAAGCTCGCGGACCCACGCGGTCGACAGCATCGATCCGAGCTGCAGTGAGTCCCCGGTGACCTCCTCGAGCCAGTGGCCGGCGGAACGGGCGAGGAGGACGGTCTTGACCGGCGTATCCCGATACCGTGCGGTGAACTCCAGGACGGAACGCGTCTCCTCGATGCGGCCGTCGGCACCGTCGACCACCAAGAGCAAGGGCAGGCCGGGCGCGGAGGTTCCGGGTTCCATCCTGGCACCGGGCCGCAGCCAGACGACGGACCACTCGGGTGGGAGGCGGCGGGCGAGTTCCACCACGAGCCGGGTCTTGCCCCGGCCGCCGGGGGCGTGGACCACCGCGACCTCGCCGTCGGACTGCTCCGTCCACGCGGTCAGTGCGCGCAGTTCCTCCTCCCGGCCGTGGAAGGGGACGACCGCCCGGGCCGGATGCAGCAGTTCCACGACCGAGCCGGCAGCGGGCTGCGTTGCGGCGTGGTGGTCGGGGTGGGCGAGAGTGGCGTATTCGACCGGCTGGGGGACGTGTGGTCCATGAGCCCCGAACTCCTCCAGGGCGGCGAGGAACGTATCGTCATGCAGAAGGGTGACGGCCCGCTCCGCCTCCAGCCGCGCCGGGATGCGGTCGGGCACGTCATTGACCACGACGCCCACGACGAGGTCGCCGCACAGCACGGCCGCCCCCGACATACCCCTCCAGGACGAGTCGCTGGTGCCTCGGCCACGGTAGGTCGTGCAGTCCAGTACGTACATGCCGCCGACGAGCCCGCTGAGGGGGCTGATCTTCCCCTCTGCCTGCTCCGACTCCCGGGACCGCCGCTCGGAATGAGGGAAGCCGGTGGCACGCCACTCGACGGACGTGCTGTCCCCGGCGATCCTGCCCCACAGCACCTGGTCGGGGGAGGCAGGCTTCCAGTTGTCGGCGGTGATGCGCACCAGCGCGGCGTCCACTTCGGGCGCATCGTCTTCGGTGGCGTCCTTCGGCATCCCCCGCCACACCACGTGCCCCGGGTAGTCGGTTTCCTCTTCCTCCCCCAGCGGGGAGACCGCGACCGGCGAGCCCACGGCTGCCACGGCGTGCGCGGCCGTGAGGATCAGACCCGGGGCGATCTCGTAACCGGCCGCCCAGCCACCCGCCGCCGCCACGCGCACGACGCGCTTACCGCTCAACAGACCTCCCCGGCTCGTACGGGTCCTGCCACGGCAGGAGGGACACGTGTCCTGTCATCGCGGCCGCCGAGCGCGCACCCGGCCGTCCGGAGCCTCGCCGTCGACTGCCGCACCCCGCCCGTCCGCGGAGATCTGCACCGGGCCGCCCCCGCGACGCGGCGTGAGGGTCACCAGCACACGGTGGCTGCGGCTGCGCGCCGCGGAGCCCTCCGCATCCGCGGTGACGACCCAGGCCCGGAAGCCGGCTGTGCCCCGGGCCTCCTGGCGGATCTCGACGAGGAACTCCATCTCGATTTGGCCGACGTCGAAGGTGATGTCCTGGCCCTCGCCGCTCGCAGCGGCCTCCATGAGGCTGTCCCGCAAGGCGGTGACGGCGTCCCCGAGTTCGATGTTCATGAAGCCCCCCACAATCCCGCGCGGCCTCAGAGGCACGCCGTGTACGCGCCCCGCCGGGCGCTCGCCAGAAGCGAACCGACTTTAACCAAGGGGCACTTGATCTGTCCGGCGGATCGGAAAGGCGAACAGTGTTCCACGGAAAGAAACGCCGTCCGTATTGGCAGGGGCATGCCAGTGTGTTGAAGTGGCATACAGCGTTTCTCTCTCCGATACCCCCGAGGAGGGCAACCCCGTGCTACGCACCCTTCTGCGCGCCGTCCCCGCCATCATGCTGGCCGTCGCCGCCACCCTGACCGCCCCCACCGCCACGGCGGCCACGCCTCACGCCGGTCTCGCGGCCGATCCCGCCGCCCCCGGCCCCCACCCCGTCGCCTACACGGACCTCACCGTCTCCGCCTCGGGCCGCTCCTACAGCGCCCGCGTCTGGTACCCGGGCGCGGCCGCCGGGGCCAACGCCCCCGTCGCCCGGGGAGTCCACCCCGGCCTCGCCTTCGGACACGGCTTCCTCCAGAACATCTCCACGTACGAGAGCACCCTGCGCCACTACGCCTCCTGGGGCTTCATCACCGTCGCCCCCAAATCCCAGGGCGGCCTCTCCCCCAGCCACAGCGGGTTCGCCGACGACCTGAACGCCGCCCTCGCCTGGCTCACCACGCAGAACGCCACCACCGGATCCCGCTTCGCCGGCGCCGTCGACACCAGCCGCTACGCCCTGGCCGGCCACTCCATGGGCGGCGGCGCGGCCCTCCTCGCCGCCTCCCGCAACCCGTCCGTCAAGTCCGTCAGCACGCTCGCCGCCGCCGAGACCAAGCCCTCGGCGGTCACCGCCTCCGCGGCCTTGTCCGTCCCGGTCCAGTACGTCGGCGGCAGCAAGGACACCATCGCGGGCGTCGACGGCCATCAGCGCAGGATGTACGACGCCAAGCCCGCTCCCACCCAGCTCCGCGTCATCACCGGCGGCTTCCACTGCGGCTTCACCGACAGCAGCGGATTCGGCTGCGACAGCGGCTCGATCACCCGCGCCGAGCAGCAGCGTCTCACCCGCTCCGTGACCACCTCCTACCTCCTGTACACGCTCGGCCTCGACGGTTCCCTCCACGACCAGGTGTGGGGCGCCGCTGCGCGGAACCTTCCCGGCGTCGTGTACACCGCGAAGCCCTGACCCCGCCCGAACGATCCCGCCGTCCGGAGGAGCACCCCGAGCGCACCCCTCCCCCGCGCCGAACCCGGCCGCGAGCGGAGGGCGTTCCCCCTCTCCTCCGGGCGGCACCCCGGTCACCGTCCGCCGCGGCACACCCGCGCCGTTCGGATGGTGGCCGGTCGTACGGAACCAACCGCCTCGTCGAGAACCTCGTCCACGGCGAGCGCGGCGCCCACCGAAGCCGCCGTCACGAGTGCTGCGTTTGACGACGGCCCGGCACGGGGCTGCACTGGATTCATGGACGCTGCGGAGATTCCGTCCCAGGGAGAGCAGCGATGACGACCATGGAAAATTTCAGCCTTCTGCAGCCGTACAAGATCGCCGAGGAGACGTTCGTCATCCCGTGGGCCCTCGAGGCCCCACCGGTCGGCCACTTCCCGATGAATTCGATGGTGATCCGGGGAGCCGAACCGGTCCTCGTGGACACCGGGGCGCCCGCAGTACGAGCCCAGTGGCTGGAGGCGGCCTGGTCCGTCGTGGATCCCCTGGACGTACGGTGGATCTTCCTCACCCACGACGACCGCGACCACGCCGGCAACCTCCTGGCGGTTCTCGCGGAATGCCCGAACGCGACCCTGCTCACGACATGGTTCTCCATCGGCCGCATGGCCGAGGAGTGGGAGACCCCCATCAACCGGTGCCGCTTCATGACCGACGGCGACACGATCGACACGGGCGACCGCACCCTGGTCGCCAAGCGACCACCCCTGTACGACAACCCCACAACCCGCGCCCTCTTCGACCCGAAGACCAACGTCCTGTGGGCCGTCGACACCTTCGCCACGAACGTGCCGGCCCCCATGCCCGAGACGGCAGCGCTGTCGCCGGACGAATTCCGCGACGGCCAGTTCTTCGGCGGAAGGCTGGTCTCCCCCTGGGTCGCCCTGCTGGACGCCCAGAAGTTCGGGAAGGTCGTCACCGACTTCCAGCACCTGAACGCCGAGGTCATCGCCGGCTGCCACTGCCCCGTCCTGCGCGGGCCCCAGATCCCGGAGGCCTACGACCTCCTCCGCCGGCTCCCCGACATCCCACCGTGGACGGAGTTCACCCAGGCCGACCTGGACCAGTCGATGGCGGACGCCGAGAGCTCGGTTCCGCCGGAGCAGCCGCGGCCGTCGGGGACGTGAGCAGCGCCGCCGCGCGGCGTCGGGATGTGCCGCACTCCGGGCACCGTTCGCCGAACGCCGACGGTCAAGGCCGGTCGCGCAGGCCGACCGGCGCAGCGGTCACCTCGCTCGCACCCCCGGGCCCGGGGGCGTAGAAGGGACGGGCGGCGTCGACGGCCGCGAGCACATCGATCCGCTGCCGGTCGTCGTGGAACCGGCCGTGCTCCTGCACGAAGCCCGCCAGCAGGTCGAGCCACCGACGGCAGAAGGCGAGGTCGGGCTCGCGCCGTACGCCGGCTCCGTCCACGTCCAGCCATGTGGCACCGGTGTGCGACCACGCCCGCTCGGCCAGCACGCCGGGGTGCGCTCCGCCCGTACAGCGCGCCGCCACCCAGGTCGGCTCCCGCACCTCCAGGTCGAGCGACACCGCGAGCGGCCCGTCGAGCCCGTCGCCTTCGGCGGAGCCGAGCACACGGCCGCCTGCCGTGACCACGTCGAGCCGGCGTGCCTGGGGCCCGTACGCGGCTGCCGACAGGTGCACGCTCCGCCCGGCCGCGCCGTCGATCCGGCTGCCCTCGTCCTGTCCGTCCACCCGCAGCCGGACCCAAGGACCGTTCGTGACGACGACGGGGCCGCTGCGCAGAGCGCGGCTGAACGCCTCCGGGTCGTGGTCTCCCCCGGTCCACGCGTAGACCCGCCCGGAGCCCGGCGGGCCGGAGAAGGCACCGGCCCGGCTGAAGGACAGGAAGGCGTCGGTCCCGGCCGTCGGCGCGAGCCGCAGCCCGCAGCCCAGCAGGCGGTACCAGAGCTCGGCCGGGCCGGAGGGGTCGACCGAGAACAGCAGGTCGATGCTGTCGACCAGGCCGAGCGCGGCGTCCACCACCAGCTCCCGCGCCTCCACCGACCGGATCACCCAGTCGAAGAGGTGATCCGGCGCCGACTCGGCATCCGGGGGGAACGGGCGGACCACGGGGTGGCAGTAGCCGATGGCCGCGCCTCCCGCGCGCAGCTCGGCCGCCGTCTCCGCGTTCGCGGGCCAGTCCCAAGGGTGCGAGCCGCCCTCGTGCCCCGTCGCCCAGCGAGCGGGTGAGGTGTGCCCGCCCGTGGCGTGGAAGTGGCCCAGCAGGTCGTTGCGGAACTCGACCCCGAAGGCCGTCGTGCCGTGCTCGTGCCGCAGCGGACGGCCCAGCCGGCTCTCCACGAGCGCTTGGTCGTAGATCTCGTCGCCGTGCCAGTTGCCGGCGACCAGTCCCATCAGGTCCAGCCCCTCGCCCTGCTGCATGAGGACCGCGTCGTGCAGCGAGACCACCTGGTCACCCGAGTAGTTCGCGTGCACGTGCAGGTCGGCTCCGGTCCATCCGCCGCCGTCGCCGTCCCACCAGCGCTCCGGCTCGAGGTGCAGCCGTGTCGTGCCGCAGGCAGGCAGCTCGGCCCGCTCCGAGACCGCGGTGTACTGCGCACCCCGCGCCGCCGTCACCCGCACCACGCCGGCCGGCACCTCGAGCGTCGCTTCCTGCGCGTGGAAGAACGGCCGGTCGTGGACGTCGTACTTCAGCCGGCCTCCGGTGGGCGCCCACGGCTGCCCCGCCGCGTCGACGACGCTCCATCGGACGGGCGTGGTGGCCGAGAGCTCCAGCACGGCCGGCGGCACGCGGCGCACGGCGGCCGACAGGTCGACCGTCACCGCACCGGCGCGCAGCGACGCGAGACCCGGCTGCGGCTCCAGCTCCATCCGGCCGACCGCACCGGCCGCCACCGTCCACGCGCCGACCGCGCCCCTGACGTCGACCGCATGGGGCGTGTCGTTCACGACGACCACCACCACACCTCCGGGACACCAGGTCGCGGGGCCACAGGACCCGTCGAGCACGTGCAGCGGTTCGCCGTACCGCACGGTCCCGGTCAGGACGTCGACGACCACGACACCCGGAGGCAGCGGCGCGTCCGCGCTCACCAGCAGCCGGAGGGCGGCGGCGCGGTCGACGCGCCGGTCCTCCCCCATGGCGGCGAGGACCGGACCGAGCGCCGGCACACCCCAGCGGCGGGCCAGATCCAGGACGTCCAACATGACGTCGGGCGCTTCGGCCCCCCAGTCCAGCGGGGATGCGGCGAGCAGCGCGCGGTAGCGCGCCAGCGCCTCGCCGACCGCGGGGGGCAGCTCGTCGTCGCAGCACATGGCGGTCCCTTTCTGCCGAGCCTGACCCGCGGGATCACGGCAACTCGATGAAGCCCCGCGGGGGCCCTCCGGCCAGGGCTGTCGGTCAGCAGATTCTGCGGGCGCCGGGCTCGAGAAGCGATTCGTCCCACGGGACGTACGAGAGCCGATTCGGGTCCCAGTAGTACATCAAGTCCGCGTTCTCGCTTGACCATCCCTGGTAGATCTCGTCCCAGGAACGCTCCGCATGGTTCGTCAGGGAGCGGGCTTCGATCACGTCGTCGCCGCGCTGGTAGCGGACGTCCATGGAGATGCGTACCTCGTCGCGGATCACCGCGGGCAACGACTGATGGACCGTGAGGCTGGGAAACGTCACCACGTCGCCCACGGCGAAATCGCCGCCGACCCAGTCGGTCTCGTGCGCGCACAGCTGCGCCCCCCAGTTGGTCCAGTAGCCGTCACTGTCCCCGGTTCCCACCGGCAGGCGGCCCTGCCGGTGGGAACCACGCAGGATGACGAGCGGACCGCTCGCACGACCGCAGTCCCCGACGGGGAACCAGCAGGTCCACGTTGCGGTACTGCCCTGAACGAGCGGGAAGTCCTGATGGGGTGGGGTCGCGCCCGTCGACGGGTGCGCCGTCATGGCGCGCATGATGTGCCGCGGATGGACGAACACGTCGTCGGTGCCGAAGAGCTTGCGATAGAGGTCCAGGAGCACGGGCTGGTGCGGCAGCCGATGCAGCTCGGGCAGCCTCTGCAGGGCGGCGTAGAGCTCCGCGGTGACACCGATGTCGACCCGCATCCGGTCGGCGGGCAGCTGGTTGAGCCGGGCGAGATCCAGTTTCCCGTCGAGCGGATCGGCATCCGGCGCCCGTAGACCATGCTCCGACAGTACGTCGAGGACTTTGGAGCGTAGCTGCAGAATCGGCTCCGGATCGAGCAGTCCACGGAAGAAGAGGTACCCGTCGCGCTCGGCTCGGGCTCGCAGCTCGTCGGGGTGGCCGAGGAGTTCGGTGGATTCCTCGAACGGCGTCAGATCAGCGGCTTGGAGCTTCACCGGAACCGAGGACATGGTTTCGCTCATGGCCCCAGGCTAGGAACGCGCTTCCTCGCCGCGCCATGGGGAAAACGCTCCGTTCATGGATGATCCGATCAGCGCTCTCGGCTCTGGGCCGCGCCACAGCTCACCGGCCGCTCGCCGGGGTTGACGCGTCGCAGCGCACCCTCCTAGCGTTCCTGAAACGATTCACCATCGTGCTGTCGGCGCTGCCGTCCGAGAGGGGCACTCCCGTGGGGGTTCTGCACGTCGTCAAGCCCACCGTCGAGTACGCCACATGCCCTCTCGGGCTCGACACGGAACGGCCGCGGCTGAGCTGGCAGCTGCTCTCCGACCGACCGGGTCAGGCGCAGAGTGCCTACCAGATACACGTCGCGACCAGCGCCGACCTGCTCGACGACCCTGATGTCTGGGACAGTTCACGCGTGGCCTCCGACCAGTCGGTGCTGGTTCCCTACGCCGGTGCCGCGCTTGCCCCCCGCACTCGTTACCACTGGTCGGTGCGGGTCTGGGACGCGGACGGTGTGGCGAGCGAATGGAGTGAGCCCTCCTGGTGGGAGACCGGACTCATGGACGGCTCGGACTGGGCCGGCCAGTGGATCGGCGCCCCGACGACCCTGGTGGACGCGGCGGCAGCGTCCCCGCTGCCAGGGGTGCCGCCCCTGGAAGGGGCCCAGTGGATTCGCCTGGCGGACAGCAGCGCCCCAGGCCGGGCAGGGACCGGAGCCTCCGCCGCGATCCGCTGGTTCCGCGTCGTCATCGACGTACCGCCAGGTGTCCGCCGGGCCTGTCTGGTGGTGGCCGCCGACGGCGGCTTGACCGCCTACGTCGGCGGCACCCAGGTCCTGCACACGGTCGCCGATCCCACCGCGGAGAACTGGCGCCGTCCAGCCGTGGCCGAGGTCACCGCCCAGCTGCGGCCGGGACGCACCGCCGTAGCGGTCCGCGTCGACACGAGCAGCGCCGGGTCCGGGGAGGCCGGCCTCCTCGGAGTGCTGGAGTTCACCACCGCCGACGCGGTACGCCACGTGCGGACATGCCGTACGTGGAAGACCACCGGTGGCGAACCCGCGGGTGACTGCTCGGGCCCCGACTTCGACGACAGCGCCTGGGCGGCCGCCGACGAGTGGGCCGCCTGGGGTACGGCCCCGCGCGGGGCGGTGGCCCCCGCCGCGTCCCCCGCCTTCCAACTGCGGCGCGAGTTCCGCCTCCCCGCGCGACGGATCGCCCGCGCCCGTCTGTACGCCACCGCCCTCGGGCTGTACGAGGCGCACCTCAACGGCCGCCGCGTCGGCGCCGACGAGCTGGCCCCGGGCTGGACCGACTACCGCAAGCGGGTGCAGTACCAGACGTACGACGTCGCCGACCTGCTGCGCGGCGGCGCGGCCAACACGCTCGGCTTCCACCTGGCGGACGGCTGGTACGCGGGCACCATCGCCTCCTTCGGCCGGCACCACTACGGCGAACGCCCCCTGCTGTCGGCGCAGTTGGAGGTGACGTACGCCGACGGCTCAACCGAGCGGATCGTGTCGGACCAGGCGTGGCGTGCGGCGGCGGGCCCGCTGGTCTCCGCGGACCTGATCGGGGGCGAGGACTACGACGCCCGGCGGGAGACGGACGGCTGGACGCAGCCCGGCTTCGACGACTCCGGGTGGCAGCCGGCGGAAGCCGCGGCGGTCACCCCACCACCCGCGATCGTGGCCCAGGCCGATGCCCCGGTCCGGGTGGCGGGCGAGCTCCCCGCCCGGCGGGTCACCGAAGTCGCCCCAGGGGTCTTCGTCTTCGACCTGGGTCAGAACATGGTCGGTTCGGTGCGGTTGAAGGTCTCCGGCGCGGCGGGCACGGTGGTGCGGCTGCGCCACGCGGAGGCGCTCAACCCGGACGGCACGCTCCACACCGCAAACCTGCGGTCGGCCCGGGCCACCGACACCTACACCCTCAGAGGCGAGCCGGTGGAGGCCTACGAGCCGCGCTTCACGTTCCACGGCTTCCGCTACGTGGAGGTGACCGGCTACCCCGGGGTGCCGCCCCTGGACGCGGTGACCGGCCGCGTCATGCACACCTCGGCCCCGTTCACCATGGACTTCGAGACCGACGTACCGATGCTCAACCGGCTGCACTCCAACATCACCTGGGGCCAGCGCGGAAACTTCCTGTCCGTTCCCACCGACACCCCGGCCCGCGACGAGCGGCTCGGCTGGTCCGGCGACATCGGCGTCTTCGCCCCCACCGCGGCCTACGTCATGGGGTCGGCGCGCTTCCTCACCAAGTGGCTGCGGGACCTGTACGACGCCCAGCGGGCGGACGGCGCGTTCCCCGATGTGGCGCCGCAGATCGGCATGGTGGGCGCGGGCACGCCGGGCTGGGGCGATGCCGGCGTCTCCGTGCCGTGGGCGCTGTACCGGGCGTACGGGGACACCCGGATCCTCAGGGAGGCATGGGAGCCGGCCAAGCGCTGGCTGGACTACCTGCACCGGCACAGCGAGGGGCACCTGCGCCCCGGCACGGGCTACGGTGACTGGCTCAACGTCCGCGACGAGACGCCCAAGGACGTCCTCGCCACCGCCTTCTTCGCCCACAGCGCCTCCCTCGTCGCCCGCATGGCGCGGGCTCTCGGTGACGACCCGGCCCCCTACGAGAAGCTCTCCGCCGCCGTCCGCGGCGCCTTTCGCGCGGCCTATGTCTCGCAGGGCGGCGCCCGCGTCAAGGGCGACACCCAGACCGCGTACGTACTCGCCCTGTCCATGGATCTGTTGCCGGAGCCGGAGCGCGGGCCGGCCGCGGACCGCCTGGTGGAGCTGATCGAGGCGCGGGACGGGCACCTGTCGACCGGATTCCTCGGCACGCCGATGCTGCTCGGGGCCCTCACCGCCGCGGGGCGCACGGACGTGGCGTACCGGCTGCTGCTCCAGGAGTCGTTCCCCGGCTGGGGCTACCAGATCGCCCGCGGAGCCACCACCATGTGGGAGCACTGGGACTCCGTGCGGGAGGACGGCGGCTTCCAGGACCCGGGGATGAACTCCTTCAACCACTACGCCTACGGCGCGGTCGGCGCGTGGATGTACGCCACCGTCGCCGGCATCGCGCCCGCCGCGCCCGGCTTCCGGCGCCTGGTCGTCCGCCCCCGCCCCGGCGGTGCGGTGACGGCGGCGCGCGCCCGCTTCGACTCGCTGTACGGCCCGGTCACCACCCGCTGGGAGGCGGGCGGCGGCGGCTTCACTCTGCGTCTCGGCCTGCCGGTGGGCACCGCCGCCGAGGTGTGGGTCCCCGCCCGCGCCGCGGCGGACGTCAGTGCCGGAGACGCGGAGTTCCTGCGGATGGACGACGGCTGCGCGGTCTTCGCCGCCGGTTCGGGCTGCCATCTGTTCCGTACCGGACGACATGCTCGATGAGCGTCGCGACAGGCCCCGGCACCGTAGCGGTGTAGCGCGCGTCTCATCCCCCGTCATCCCCCTTCATCCCGCGTCGTCTCCCGCCGCGCGGTAGGCGGTCGGGCTGAGGCCGTAGTGCGTCCGGAACCGGCGGGAGAAGTAGTTCGGGTCGGGCCAGCCGACCGCGGCACCGACGCGCGCCACGGGCAGTGTGGTGCCCCGCAGCAGCGCCGCCGCGCTCTCCGCCCGCGCGCGGGCGAGGTACGCCATGGGCGGGAGTCCGATGTGGCTGGTGAACATCCGGGTGAGATGGCCCGTGCTGACCGCGAGTTCGGCGGCGAGCCGGGCCGGGGTCCAGGCCTGTGCGAGATCGGATTCCAGCAGCCGTACGGCGCCGAGTACGAGCGGGTGGGCCGAGGGTGCGTCCGCCGCGGCCGGGGCGGGTGCCTGCGGTGCCGCCGCGGCGAGAGCGTCGAGGAAGACCGCGAGGCGGCCGAGGACCCCGATTCTGTGGACCGGGCCGTCGTGCCCGGCGGCCGCGGTCAGTTCACCGAGGAGCGACAGGCATCGCGTGTGGTGTTCCGCATCGAGCCGGAAGCCGAAGACCCCGGCGTTGCCCGGCGCGCTCGGCCCGCCCCACAGCAGGTGGTTGACGGCCGGTTCGGTGCGGATCCAGGCGAGGTCGGCGCGGAGCAGCTCGGCCGCGAAGCAGCAGTTGACCACGGTGAGGCCGGCGCAGTCCACGTAGCCGTGCCAAGGCCCCGGCCGGAGCACGATGACGTCCCCTGCGGCGAGCGGCCGGCGCCCGGCCGCGGTCAGGTGCCGCCCCCGTCCGGAGACGACGAGGGCGATCTCCAGGAAGTCGTGGCTGTGTCCGGGCACGTCGCCGGTCAGCCGGTGCCGGCCGGTGTGCACCGGAACCCGGGCGGGGAACAGGCCGGTGCCGTGCAACAGGCCACCGGACGGGGTGTCTTCGTACGGCACATCGGTATCGTGCTAGCTCGTGCGAGTCGTTGGCTAGCCCCGCCGCCACCGGGGCGACCAGCATGAGGGGTATCGCAGAGACCCCCTGCAGGGGCCGATGAGGTCGAGGAGCACGATGGAGCTTTCCGAAGAGAGCGTGGAGCACTACCGGCGGCACGGTTTCGTGCGCGTGCCCGGAGTCCTCTCGGCGGCCGAGGCCGCCGGCTACGCCCGCGCCGCCGCCGAACTGCCCGGTGCGTCGTCGACCGGCCCGGAGATGCGGGCCTTCCGGCAGTACGTCAACGTCTGGCGCACGAGCGCGGCGTTGCGCGCGCTCACCCTGCACCCGAAGCTCTCGGCGCTGGCGCACCGGCTGGCCGGTGTGCCCCTGCGCCTGTGGCACGACCAGGTGCTCGTCAAGCCGCCGCACCACGAGACCGCGACCGAGTTCCACCAGGACCACCCGTACTGGCCGCACCGGACCTGCCGGCACGCGCTGTCCGCCTGGGTGGCGCTCGTCGACGTACCGGCCGAGCGCGGCTGCATGACCTTCCTGCCCGGCTCCCACACCCACACGGGGCTGCGGCCCCAGGACCTGCACAAGGAGGGGGACCTGTTCGAGATCGACCCCGGACTGCGGTGGAGCGAGCGGGTCACCGTCCCGCTGCGCGCGGGGGACGTCACCTTCCACAACAGCTACACCGGCCACATGGCCCTGCCCAACCGCACGGACGCGGCACGGCTCGCGCACGTCGTGATCTACATGGACGCGGACACGGTCTACGACGGCCGTCCGCACCCGGTCACGGACGGCGTCGGCCTCCTGCCCGGCGACCGCCTCGACGGTGACCTGTTCCCTCCGCTGACGCCGGCCACTTGAGCATCCGCCCCTTCGCGGTCACAGGACGTGCTGGGCGCTTCGCCACTCCCGTGGTGACTGGCCGACGTGCTGCCTGAACAGGCGGGAGAAGTAGTACGGGTCGGCCACGCCACACCGCCGGGCGACCTGGCCGACCGTGAGGCCGGTGGTGCGGAGCAGCTCCTGTGCCCGGGCGATCCGCCGTGCGGCGACCCAGCCCATCGGCGAGGTGTCGAGGTGCCGACGGAAGCGGCGCGTCAGCGTCGCGACGCCACAGCCCGCCACACCAGCCAGCTCGCCGATGGTGAGCCGATGGTGCAGCTCCTGGTCGACGTACTGCAGCACGCGCCGCAGATCGTCGGGGACGAGCGCCCCGTACCAGGGACCGGCCGCTCCGAGCGACTCCGACAGCTCGTGCAGGAGCAGCGTCCCGAGCGCCCGCATCAGCCCCTCGTCCGGCACGCCCCGCCGGAACACCTCGACCGCGTACAAGGAGACGTCCACCAGCCGCGGGCGTTCCTCGGCGGAGGAGACCACGACCGAGCCGCCGGCAAGGACCGTGCCGTCGCGCCGCCACCCGCATCCCGTGAGCGGGTGGTCGCGGTCGTGCGGCACTTCGGCCACCACCCGGTGCCCGGGGTCGTGCTCGGGTACGAGGTGCGCGCCGGCGAGCAGGAACGGGTCCATCACGTCGGCGGCATAACGGATCGACCGCCCCCACGGCAGGACGAGGAGCACGCCGGCCCTCATCGCATGGCGCTGTCCGTTGACCCAGACGTGGCCGCCTCCTCTCCGGCACAGGAGGACCATGCGGGATTCCACCCGCGCGTGCCGCAGCCGCCCGCCGGGCTGGAACTGGTACATGTTCGCCTGGCTCACGACCGGGAACGGCGTCCCACCGACCATGAGCGGATTGTCCGGCAACCGTGCGTCCGGCGTCATCGCCCAGGCACACGGCGCCGCGGACGGGTGCGACGGAGGGTCACATCGGCAGGACGAGGTTCAGCTGCGCGCCGGGCTCCAGGGTGTGCACGAGATCGCCCTGGCGCAGCTCCACGTGTCCGGTGGGACGAGCCGACCAGCGTATCGCCTTGTCGTCCCGCCGCCACGACACCTCCACCACTCCGCCGCCGGGAAGCGGCAGTCGACCGGACGCCCCCCGCTCGCCGGCGAGCAGCTCGAGGCGCAGTCCGCCGTCGGGATCCACCCAGAGTCCGAGCAGCATCCGCGACAGCAGCCACGTCGGGGTTCCGGACCACTGGTGGCACCGGCTCCACCGGGGGTCGAAGTTCTCCCACCATGTCGTGGCTCCCTGGTCGAGCAGCCAGCCGTAGAGCCCCTCGATGCGTTCGAGCACCTCGTGCGCCCGGCCACGGCGGGCCAGCTCGATGAGCGAGAAGTGCAGGAAGTACGGCGTCACGAAGCGCTCGCCCGTGGCGAGGTGGCTGGACAGCCGTGGTCCGGTGGCGTCGAGGGGGAAGCAGGAGTCGAGGTGGTCGAGCACCAGCTGCACTGCCGCCGGCTCGGCGCTCGGCGGCAGGACTCCGGCGCGGAGCGCCAGGGACGCCGCGTGGTAGCCGAGCGGTTCGGCGGACGTGCGACGGGTCAGCGTCTCGCGCAGCGCCGCGGCGGCCTCGTCGACGGCCGCGGTGGCGCTGTGTCCCACCTCGCGCAGCCAGCGGGCCGAGGCGTCCAGTCCGTCGAGGGCCAGCAGTGAGATCGACAGGCCGTCGTCGGCGGCGCCCCAGTCCACGAACGGCCACGGCAGAGGCCCCTCGATCCCCTGGGGACCGAGGCGGGCGCAGAACGCCGCGGCGTTGCGTGCCGCGGCCGGTGCCAGCTCGCCGAGCAGCTTGCGGCTGCCGGTGAGCGCGGCATGCCGCAGCACCGCTCCCGGCCACAGCGCGGAGTACGACGCGAGGTGCCGGACGGCGCCGGGCCCCTGACCGGCCACGAACCCGTCGTCGTCGGCGCAGCCGGCCGCCATCCGCAGCGTGCGCTCCACGATCCGCAGATCCCCGTGTGAGACGGCGGCGATCTCCATGCCGACCACGGCATCGCCCAGCCACTGGCCGCGCTCGCGGACCGGGCAGTCGACCAGGGCGTCCTCGGAGCAGGCCCGCAGCGTGTCGACGCCGACCTGCCAGATGCGATCGAGCCGGGGAGAACCGGTCGCCAGGCTGCCGACCGGGTCGGCGGGGGCGCTGCTGCGCTCGTCGAAGCGCAGCTCCCCGATGTGGACCGGCGCGCCCTCGGCCAGCACGTGCACCTCGACCCAGCGCCCGGCGCGGGGGGTCACCGGCCCCAGCCGCTGCCGCCCGTCGGCGGCGACGTAATGGTCGAGGTTCGCCGACAGGCCGTTGCTCATCGAGATCCAGGGCGTGACCCGGCCGTCGACGAGGTCCTCGCTGTAGAGCAGGTCGACGGTGGCTCCCGGGGGCGCGCCGATCTCGACGCTCGGGCGCCCGAGGCGGACGCGGCCGAGGTCGAAACGCGCCCACACGCCCTGCGCGGGCACCTGTCCGTCCGGCGCCAACTGCCGCGCGAACACTGTGGCGGCCGGGTCGTCCTCGGGAAGCAGCAGGCGCTCGACGAACTCCCCCTGCGCCACGCGTACGGCGGTGAGGGGGGTGAGGGACACCGGTGGGCCCATGTCGGGAGCGGGGACCGGCAGGCCGGGCACCGGTACGGCGGGCGCCCATGTGTCGGCGGCGGTGCCGGGGCCCGTCCACGCCGGCAGCTCGCGCGTGTCGCACCACTCGACGAAACCGAGGTTGCCGTTGAGGCGGCGGACCCTCGGCCGGTACGCCCGCAGCGGCGCCGCCCGCCAGTCGAGGCCGGGGTGTCCCTCGACCTCGACCCACAGGTGCGGCGCCACGACCGCCGCCTGTTCGGTTGGCACGCCCGGGTGCACGACGTGGAACGCCAGCACGTGCGGACCGGGAGCGAGGTCGAGCGCCGTCTCCACGTGCTCCGGGTGGTCGGCGGGGGCGCGTGGCGGTCCTTCGGCGACGGGCTCGCCGTCGACGTGCAGCACCGCCCACCACGAGGCGGAGAAGCGCACGGCGAGACGGCGCCGCTCCGGCAGGTCGACCACCGCGCGGATGCCCACGTGCGCGTCGATCTCCGGCGCGCCGTCGGTCCACAGGTGCGTCATGTCGCCTCCCGGCCGTTCGTGTCGACAGGTCGTACGGCGACGGCGACGGCGTCGAACCGGTCGGGAAGGTGGAGCGTGAGCTCCCTGCCGCCCGTCAGTTCCCGCGGTGCCGCTCCCGCCGGGAAGGTCCGGACGTGGTAGCGCTGTCCTTCGCGCAGCCCGTGCGGGCGCACCCGCAGCCGGTCGTCGTCGGTGTTCTGCCGCCACACCCCGAGCAGGCAGCCGGCCGGGGAGAAGAGCTCCAGAGCCGTCAGCGCCTCGGTGCGGTGCGGCGGCTGCTCGGGGCCGTGCCGGCGCACCGACGCGTTCGCGAGCAGGTCGGCCGAGGCGTTCGCGAAGGCCACCGCCTCGACCATCAGCGCCCGTCGGTCCTCGTCGAGGCGGTCCACGGGCCCACTCAGGGTCATGCGCCCGAGCAGCCCTGTGACCAGTCGGTAGCGCGTCTCGGCGAGGCTCAGGTCCGGCTCGAGCACGGCCCAGCTGACGGCCTGCGACGGGTGCAGTACGTCCAGCACCGCACGCAACACGTTGGGGAAGCTGCGCCAGCCGCCGTTCCAGTGGCCGTGATCGCTGACGCTGCCGAGGTGTGTGCGCGACAGCAGGCCGTAGCTCGTACGCCCGCCGCCGCTCGCGCAGTTCTCCAGGACGACGTGCGGATGCCGGGCGCGCAGCCCGTCGAGCACCGCCTGCCAGCCCGCGGCGAGCTCCAGCGCGCCGTGCCCCGGTCCGTGCGGTGTCGCATCCGGTCCCGGCACGACCTCGGTGTTGTAGTCGAACTTGAAGTACGCGTAGCCGTCGTCGACGAGCCCGTCCAGCACGCCTGCCAGGTGGTCGCGGACCTGTGGCTGCCGCAGGTCGAGGAACGCCCGGCCCGCGTCGAGCAGCAGCCGGCCGTCGCGCCGCAGCAGCCAGTCCGGGTGCTCGGCCACGAGGCGCGAGGCGACCCCGGCGACCTCGGGTTCGAGCCAGATGCCCGGTACGAGCCCGGCGTCGCGCAGGTCTCCCGCCAGGGCTTTCATGCCCGCGGGGAAGCGGCTCTCGTCGTGCGTCCAGTCCCCCGCCAGGGTCCACCAGGTGGCGATCTCCCCCTCGGGCGTCTGCGGTGCGTACCACCCGGCGTCCAGGACGAAGGTCTCGACGCCTGTGCCGGTCAGCGCGGCCGTCTGGGCCGCGACGGTGGAGGCGTCGAGCGTGTTCATCGTCGCGTGGTACTCGTTGTAGACGACGCCGCGACGCGGTTCCCGCGGTGCCTGGTGCAGTCGGCGGTGCCGGTGGAAGGCGTCGACCACCTCCGCGCGGTCGCCCTCCACGGCACCGACCACGACCGGCACCGTCTCCACCTGTTCACCTCTGCCCAGCACGTGGCGCCAGTGACCACCGGCGTAGTGGGGGCCGCCGGCCTGCGTGTACACGGTGCCGGAATCGGCGCCGACCTCCATGCGCCAGCCGGCGGCGGCGTCGACCTGCACGCCGTACGAGATGCCCGTCGCGCGGTCCTCGAGCACGTAGAACGGCAGCAGGTGCTTCGAGGGCCAGGAACCGGTCGTCTCCACCGACCAGGCGTTGATGCAGGACTCCGGGTACAGCGCGATGTCCGTCACCGGCCGCGACCGCAGGGTCCCCTCCCAGCACCAGCCACCGTCGTAGGTGTGCAGCCACAGGGCGTCGAAGTCGCCGTGCGCCGCCAGGCCGCGCAGCATGCCGCTGCTGACGTGGTCGACGGTCAGCGGCACCTCGGTCGCGCGGACGCTCGTCCAGCGGGTCAGGCAGGAGGAACCCGGCCTCGCCAGGAAGTGCAGGTCCATCTCCAGACCCTGGTCGCCCGACGAGCTGAGCACCACGTGCAGGCCACCGTCCTCCAGCCGTTCGGCCCGGTGGCTGTGGACCGTGGTGCTCTCCGTGCTGCCGCAGCCCGTCCACCGGGTGCCGTGCTGAGGGAGCGGGCGGTCGTCCCCGGCCAGCTGCAGCTCGGCCTCGGCGCCGAGCCGGCCGCCGCGCAGCTGCCTGAGTTCCTCGGCGCCGAGCCGGTGGCCCGGGCCGAACGCTACCTGCCGCGCCGTACCGGCGATGTCGACCGCGTGTACCACGCCTGCGGTACTGAGCAGCAGGAGCGACCCGTCGACGTCGAGCTCGGGGCGCGTCACGGCCACCGCCCCAGGGTGGCGCCGCGGCCCGTCACCGGGAGCCTCATACCCCCACCTCCATCGAGGCGCGGATACGGGTCAGCGCGTCGGCCGGCGGCGCGTCGAGGAAGAACATGTCGTTGCCCGCGGTGGCGGACCCTCCCGGCGCGATGGCCCCGAAGCCGCTGGCCGCGTGGATGCAGGAGTACTCCCTGTTGTGGAACAGGAACGCCGCCGGACGGCCGACGGTGGCGACGGTCCGGCTGCTGTCGCGGCTGCACACCGCCAGCCACGGGTCGAGGACGACATCGGGCGTGGCGTGGAAGGCGGAGACGAACGGCAGGTCCGTCGCGGGGGGCGCGCCGGCGGTCGAGTAGAACTGCACGGTGGGGCGGGTGCTGTGCCGGCGCGGGACGGAGAGCAGGGGCACGGGTTCGCCGGCGATGCCCGTGAAGTGCCGTTCGCAGTCGTGGTCCCTGACGTCCCGGGCACCGCCGCACGACAGGCAGTTGAAGGCCAGTGCGTTCTGCCAGTGGCGGTCGCTCTCGTTCTCCACGGTGTACGACACCACGACGGCGTCGTCCGAGGAGAGGTCGACCGTCATCTCGTAGGCCAGCTCGCCGGGTTGGCGTCCGGTGGCCCGCCATGTACGGGCCTCCTGCCGCTCCCACTCCGGCACCAGCGTCGTGTACCAGACGGCGGATGCCGCATCGCCGATGGCCTCCGGAAAAGCGAGCGAGAAGCGGGCACCGGGAAAGGCGGGCACCTCGCTCAGCCAGGCGCTCATGGTCCCGGCGATGGGCTCGAACTTCATCGTTTCACTCCTCAGCGGCTTCGCGCGACGCGGAAGCCGATGTAGTCCGTGCGGTTCAGCGCCCAGCCCGACTGCCCGACCGCGGCCACCCGCAGGTTGGCCGGCACCGTCGTGACCCAGCTGCCGCCCTTGACGATCGCGGTCGCGGGGTCGGGCTGGTCGGCGGTCCACTCGGCGACGTTGCCGGACAGGTCCAGGACGCCGAACGGGCTGGCCCCGGCCGGCAGCGAGCCCACCGGGGCGGTCCCTTCGGCGTCGTAGTGGGCGTGCGACGGCTCCATCTCGTCGCCCCACGGGAAGACGCGGTGTTCGTCGGCCCGCGCGGCGCGCTCCCATTCCGCCGCCGACGGCAGGCGCACACCGGCCCAGGTGGCGAAGGCCTGGGCGTCGTGCAGGTTGACGTGCGTGACGGGGTGGTCGGCCAGGTCATCCGGCGGGGTGGGGCCTCGCCACCAGTCGGGTGCCTCGCCGCCGCCGTCGGCGACGAAGAGCGCCCACTGCCCGTTGGTGACGGGCGTGCGGCCGATGGCGTACGCGGGCAGCTCGACCCGGGCGCCGGGCAGTTCGCCGTCGAACCAGGACGGGTGCACTCCGAAACGCTCGGCCAGGGCCTCGACCTGCGTGCTCGGCGTCCCGGTCTGCGCGGCTCCCGGCGGGATGGGGACCAGATCCAGCTCCAGCTTGCTGCTCGGCACGGTGCTCCCTCTCGTACGGTGACCCACAGGGTTCGGTCCTTCGCCCGCTCTAGTAGTCGACGGTCAGCGTCGACTGCCGGGCGTGGCGCATCTTGATGAACGTGGTGCCGTTCGCGATGTGCTTGAACCCTTCCGGCGCGGCGTCGAGGTCGGTGACCGGGCCGAGACCGCGACCGTCGACCTGGACCGAACGCGGGGCGGGTATCCCGGTGACGAGGAGCTGCGATACCTGCCCCGGGAAGAATCCCAGCCTGGCGGTCAGCCTCGATGAGGTGCGCTCGGCGCCGAGCACGTCGGCGGCGGTGGAGACCCGGGTGTTCGGGTGGATCAGCGCGGTCTGCACGTCGACGGGGTGGCCGAGAAGCATGACCATGGGTTTGAGGATGTCGTCGGGGTTGAGGTCGAAGTCCTTCACCGGCGTGTTCGGGACCAGGAGCCAACTGTCCGGGTAGCCGCCCTTGTACGGCTCGGTGGTCCGCTGCTGGTGCAGCGCGCTGATCACGATGCCCTCGGCTATCCGGCGCCAGGGGAACCCCCCGATGTCGGCCGGCAGGTGGAACGGTTTGGTGCAGCTCGGGTCCGCGGAGGCGTCGAGGAGACTGAGCAGGAAGTAGGCGTACACCAGGCCCACCCACTGCACCGGTCGGCCGAACCACGGGATGGTGAACATCGTCGCGCCGTAGTCGGAGATGGACGCGTACGGCATGTACGGCCGGTCGGGCGCCGACCACGTGTACAGGAACGGCAGTCCGGTCCGCGCCCAGTAGACGGCCCGGTTCAGGTACCGGGTCTCGCCGGTGAGCCGGTACGCCTCGGTGTAGGCGCCGATGCCGTACGCGGAGCCGAGCAGCGTCGGCGTTTGGAGGGGCATTTCCCAGACGCCCACGGCGCGTGGCACGTTGAACTGCTCGATGAACTGGAGAGCCCGCATGCCCGCCTGATGGGCGACGGTGTCCCCGGTGAGCCGGGCATAGCGCAGGAGGCCCTGGGCGTGGACGGTCGAGACGCCCATGATCTCGGTCCCGCGTTCCCCCAGGATCTCGTCTTCCGCTTCCTTGGGGTTGAAGGCCCAGCCGCCGGACGGCAGTTGCGTGCGGATTCTGGCGTCCCTGTTCTTCTCGAACTCGGTGAGGGCGCCTTCGAGGTTGCCGAGGTAGAACGGCGCGTGGAACCAGCCGCTGTACGTGCCGTCCGTGTTGCCGAGCGCGGTGCGGCCTTTGGTGGTGAGGAGGTTGACGACGAATTCGTGCACCCGGTGGAACACGGCCGTGCGCTCGTCGGCGTTCGTGGTCAGCAGTCCGGCGATATGCAGGTTCACCCCGTACGGCACGTAGGGGAATGCCTTTTGACCGGACCACGCCGCCCAGCCCTTGACCTCCGGATCCCAGAAGGACGTGAGGTAGGCGTGCCGGACGAGCGCGAGCTCGTCCTCCCAGCTGAAGGGCATCGTGGCGGGCTCGGGGACGCCGTGCAGCGAGTACCAGTCCTCGACGGCGGTGAGCACGTCGTCGGAGGGGTTGACGATGAAGTCGGCCGTGACGGAGAGCGGCCGGCCGGCTGCGGCGGAATGGGGCGTCGTCGCCCAGGGTGCGTTCTCCGGGACCGGGTTGGGGACAGCCGGGACGAACAGCGAGAGCAGATGGTTGGCCTGCCCGGCGAGCCAGTTCGGTGAGGCGAACCGTGCGCTGGGATAGCGGTTCTGGCCGTCCCACCGCTGGTTCGTGTCCCAGGCGACCGACACGGTCGACCCGCCACCGGAGATCGCCATCACCGGGACCGTGATCCTCAGCGGATGCGGGGCGATACGGAGGTTGTCCGGTGGCCAGACATCGAGGGTGCTCGACGATCTCTCCCCCGCGACGAGCCATTCAAGGCCGGGGAAGAGCCCCATGTGTTTGGGCTTGCCGAAGCTGCCCTCGCCGGCGGTGAGCGAGGGACCGCCGAAGGCGAGCAGTCTCGCCTGCCGATCGGGCGTGATCGAGTACGTGGCCTGAACGGCGCGTGCGGCTGAGCCGGCGTCGTCGGACACGGGCCTGACGGCGAGCCGCAGGTGCGAGGACCATCGCACGCCGTCCGCGTCCGTCACCTGCCCCGTCAGGACGACGTGGTCGGCGGCCAGTTGAGCGGTGTCCGGCACGATCGGCATCAGCCGGACGCCGTCGGCTGCCGGACCGACGAGGTAGCTGAGCGGCTGCGACGTCGCCATCCGCTTCCACTCCTGGCCCGTCCGGACGTCGAGGAGGAGCTGCGTATAGCCGCCGGAGCCGCGGACGACGATCGCGCGGACGTTCTTGTTCTGCAGGTGCACATGCCCTGCCTGGTCCTGGAAGACGTGCACACCGCTGGGCCACCAGTGGGCGGACGGGGGCGGCACCGGGACGATGGGCAGGATCGCGCCGAACTGCTGGCGGCTGCCGGGTACCTCCATGGCGAACGTGGCCACGCCGGGCACGTCGACCGTCGGGCGTGCCGTCCACAGCAGTTGAGCCGTGCCGTCGGGTGCGATGACGGGAGCCTGCTGGGTCGCGCCACCGGTGACGAGGTTCACCCCGCTCGGCAGGGTGATCGTCGCGGGGAAGGCCGTGGACGGTTCGCCGCCGACGTTGGACAGCTGGACCGCCAGGGTGACCTCTTCACCGGGGCGTACCGAGCCCGGCCGTACGATCAGTGGCGCGACCGCGATTCTGGCCCCGAGCTGTTCGATACGGATGTAGTCGAACTCGATCTGGGCGCCGTCGGCGCCCGGCGGCTCCCGGTCCAGGCGGAACACCTGCACCGTTCCCTGCTGCCACCGCGCGTTCTTCGCCGCGAGATCCACCGTGTATTCGTGGAACGCGCCGTCGGCCTTGATCGGTATCTCGATCAGCTTGTCCACGCCGAGCGTCGGGGACTTGTCGGTGGCGAAGTAGACCGAGACGCTCTCACCGGCGGTCGCCCGCATCCGGAACCGGAGGATGCGGTCGCGGATGCCGTTGAGGTGCAACGGCGGTGCGGTCATGCAGGGGTCGAAGCCGGTGACGCTGGTGCTGAGTGTGCCACCGCGCACGACGAACGGCGCCAGCCCTTTCGCCGCCGTCCATCCTTCGGCGTCGCCGTCCTTGTTGAATTCCCACCCCACGGCTGTGCCGGTGGTGGTGATCGGCTGGATGAACAAGCCCCGAGCCGAATCGAACTCCCAGGGCCCGGTGTCCGCGCGCTCCGCGGCACCGGCCGGTGTGACCCGGAAGAAGCCGCTGCCGAGCACGGCGACCGTGCCGACAGCGCCGAACTGCAGGAATCGTCTTCGTCCGATGCCGTTGGTGCCCATGGTGCGGTCCTTTCGTTTCAGGCTGGCTGGAGCCGTCCCGGCCGCGGGGCCGGCGGGGGTGGCCGTTCGGCCCGCGCCGATCGGCCGTGGCCGGGGTCTACTTTCCGGTGCCGCCGCCCGCAAGGCCGCCCTGCATTCCGGCGAGGAAATGCTTGGACAGGAACACGAAGAGCAGGAGCAGCGGGATGCTCGCGAGGGCGTATCCCGCGAACAGCGGGCCGTATTCCGTCGCGTGCTGGGTCTGGAAGAACTGCAGCCCCGCCGACACGGTGCGCAGATCGTTCTCCGTGACGGTGAGCAGGGGCCAGAAGAAGTCGTTCCACACGCCGATCACGGTCACCAGCGCGACGGTTCCGACGACGGGGAGCGACAACGGAACCATGATGGAGACGAACATCCGCAGTCCACCGGCGCCGTCCACGCGCGCGGCGTCGAAGAGCTCCTGCGGCAGCTGCTCGACGAACGTCTTCATCAGCAGAGTTCCCAGCACCGCGCCGCCTACGAGGTGGGGGACGACGAGCACGATGCGGGTGTTGAGCAGACCCATGTCGCGCATGAGCACGAACATCGGGATCAGGCTGGAGATGCCCGGCACCATGAGCAGCACCGCGACCAGCCCGAAGAGCACGTTCCTTCCGAAGAACTCGTAACGGGCGAAGACGAACGCCGCCACCATGCACAGCGCGAGCGCTCCGACACTGGAGGCGATCGCCACGACCACCGAGGTGACCAGGTACGGCTGGATCTGCTCCCAGGCCCTGGCGTAGTTGTCGAAGTGGAACGGCAGGCTGGGCAGCCACCACGACTCGTAGTACTGCTGGTTGGTCTTCAGCGACGTCATGAGCATGAAGAGGAACGGGAAGAGCCCGACGAACGCGATGACACTGAGCACGCCCTTGATCGCGAGCTGGTCGCCTCGCCGGCGTCCGCGCGACGTGGCCGGCCCCACCGTGGTTCGCCCCGGTTCGCTCCGGTCCGGGGCGCTGTGCAGGCGGAGTTGGACCTCAGAGTCGACGGACATCGGCCCGGTCCTCTCTTCTGACGAACACGATGACGATGCTCAGGAGGATCGTCATGACGAACAGCGTGGTGGACAGCGCGGCGGCATAGCCCCACTCGCTGCCCTGGAACGCCACTCCGAGCATGCGCAGCACCGGTACCTCGGTCGCGTTGTCGGGCCCGCCTCCGGTGAGCAGGTACGCCGCGAAGCCGTATTGCAGGACGTTGATCGTCGCCAGGAACACCAGCAGTTTGAGCTGGCTCGCCATCAGCGGAAGGTCGATCGCGAAGAACCGCCGCAGCCGGCCGCAGCCGTCGAGGGCGGCTGCCTCGAACACCTCGGCCGGGACGTTCTGCAGGGTGGTGAGGAACACCAGGAACGGAAGTCCGGCGACGAAGGGGAAACCGATGAACAGCAGCGACAGCAGCGCGAACTGCGGATCGCCCACCCAGTTTTGTGCCAGGGCGTCAAGTCCGACGGCTCGCAGGAGGCGGTTGACGACGCCGTTGTTGGGTTCGTACATCGCCGCCCAGAGCAGGACCGTGACGACTCCGGGAAACGCCATGGGCGCGATCAGGGCGGTGCGGAAGAAGAACTGCGCGCGCTTGCTCTTCAGGCTGATGATGAGCTCGGCCGCGAGCAGCGGAATGGCCCACGCCACGGTGATGCCGAAGACGAAGATGACCCCGAGATTGCGGAACGACCGCCACCACAGGTCGTCGTCCAGCATGGCCCTGTAGTTGTCCAGTCCGATGAAGGGCGAGTCGAAGCCCGGCCGCCATTCGTAGAACGAGTGCCAGATTCCGCTCGCCGCCGGGTAGTAGGCGAAGACGGCCAGCGTCGCGAAGAGTGGTACGAGGGCCAGATAGGCGAACCAGGGAACGCCTTTCCCGCCCCTCGTCATCGTTCCTCCTTCCGGGCGTCGCGCCTCGTCCGGTACCGGCCGGGTCGCCCGCCCTCTGTTTCCGCCGGTCTTCACTTCGCCCAAGGCTCGTTCCCCCACTTGCCGTCCTTGACGGCCTGGCGTTGCCCCTTGATCCACAGGTCCTGGAGGTAACGCTGCTGCTCCGGCAGTGACTTCGTGCCCAGCAGCCATCCCTCGACGAGGCTGAGCCTGGTCACACCCGGCGGCCCGATGGGCATGGCCAGGGGGACCGGGTCTCCCCAGCTGCCCTCGGCGAACATCTTCGTCTCGTCGGCGCCGGAGGCGCCCTCGACCGCGGGGATGCCACCGGTGGCCTTCAGCCAGGGCTGCGCGTTCTCCGGCGAACTGACGAACTGCAGGAACTTCACGGCCGCTTCGAGCTTCTTGCCCTTGACGGTCGACGGAATCATGTAGTTGGTGCCGCCGACACCTGCCCCGAACCTCGCCGGAGCGCCCTGGGCGAGCGGCGTGGACTCCTTGGTGATCTGCGGGAACGGCATGCTGGCGAAGTCGAACGTCACGTCCTGCAAGGAGGTGATACCGAAGTTGACCCCCCACGCCATGCCGGCCTTGCCGGCCGCGAAGTCACGCAGTCCGACCACGGCACCGTTGAGTCCCTCGGTGTTGCCCGACCACTGCTTGTCGACGCAGGAGTCCCACACCTTCTTGAGGAGCTTGAGCGACTCGGCGGCCTCGGGCGTCTTCGGCGTCAGATCGCCGGAGAGCACGGCCTTGGCGAGCGACTTGTTGGTGACGACGGGTTCGCCCGTCGCCGAGGTCGCCTTTCCGGGCTTGCCGTCCGCCGTGTAGACGTTGAGCCGGTCGACGTGCTTGTCGAGCAACATCCCGCTGATCGCGGTCATCGTCCAGTCGGGGCCCAGGTCGGACCGGTCCATCGCGAGCGGTGTGTAGCCGGCCCCCTTCAGCTTGGCACACCCGTCGATGAGGTCCTCGAAGGTTTTGAACGGCCCCGTCAGTCCGGCCTTGCCGAACGCCTCCTTGTTGTAGAACAGCCCGGTCCCGGCCAGGTTGAAGGGGACGAACTCCAGCTTGCCCTCAGCGTTCCGGAGCGCCGGATTCTCAAGCCCGTAGTAGCGCTTGCGGAAGGCGTCGGCCCACTTCTCGCTCCCCGGTCCGGACGTGATGTAGGGGTTGGGTTGCGCGAGGTACTCGTCGAGGGCGTGCACCATGTGCGGCTTGTGAGGCACCTGACTGAACACCAACTCCGGTGCGGTACCGGCGGCGAGGTGCGTGGAGATCGTCTGCGCGAAGCTGTTCAGCGGCAGCACGACGGTCTTGACCTTGATGTTCGGCTCCGCCTTCTGGAAGGATGCGACGAGCTCCTCCCACGGTTTCCCGAACGACGAACCGCTCTCGCTCCACTGGTTCGGGCCCTCCAGGGTGATGGTCACGGTGTCCCCGGACGACGAATCGTCCGCGCCGGAACCGCAGGCGGTCAGGCTCAACGCCAGGGCCGCGGTGGTCGCGGTCAGGCGCACCGCGGCCGAACCCGGCGACCGTGGGAATCCGCTGCGTGATCGTTCGCTCAAACCCCATCTGAGCATGCGTACACCCTTCTTGGCCCCGCGACTGTGCAGTCCGGGAGTGGTGCCCAAAGACGCTCTGGATCGTTTCAATTGGCTGGGCGTGAACCTAGGTCCGCGATCCAGCCACTGTCAATACTGTGACGGGATTCACACAAAACTCTGTTGCGGCGCAGGGGGCGGGCCGCATGAGGAGCACGAGGCTGGTGTCTCCTCCCCGGCGAGGAGCGGGACGACGCGATGCGCGTCCTCACCCGGCTCGCCCGGCTCGCCCGGCGCACGCCCGCCCGCGCCGGCGGCAGTTCTCGACGCTGCGCGGCGGGACCACGGGGCAGACCCAGGTCAGGGCCGCGGCATGCTCGACCTGCGCACGACGAGCTCCGGCTGGAGCACGATGCCGGTGTGCCGATGGCCGTGCTCCGGGTCCGACGGCTCGAGCTCCTCCAGCAGGAGTCGTGCCGCGAGACGGCCGATCTCCGCGGCCGGGTGGCGTACCGAGGTCAACGGGATGAGGCTCGCCCCCGCGAACTCGATGTCGTCGTAGCCGACGACGGCAAGGTCGTCCGGGACACGCACGCCCGTGTCGAAGGCCGTCTGCATGACGCCCAGGGCCAGGAGGTCGTTCGCGCAGAAGACGGCCGTCGGCCGGGGGGACAGGCCGATGAGCCGGGCCCCGGCGTCCCGGCCGGCGCCGACGTCCAGCTTCTCGACGGGGATGTCGACGATCGCGTCGGCGCCGAGCCCCGACTCCTCCACCGCGCGGACAAGGCCCTCGCGCCGATCCCGGACCTGCTGCAGATGACCGGGGCCACGCACGTAGGCGATACGCCGATGGCCGGCGGCGAGCAGGTGCCGGCCCGCGAGCTTGCCTCCCAGGACGTCGTCGGCGGCCACGGAACAGGCCGTCTGCGCGTCGACCGCCCGGTCGGCGATGACGAACGGGATGTTCGCGCGTCGCAGCGCCCCCCACGGTTCACCGTCGGACGCGACCGGCGCGAACACGACACCACGCAGGCGCTGCTCGACGAAGAACGACAGGTAGGCCTGCTCGGCCGCAGCGCTCTCGGCGCTGTTGCACACCATCACACCGAGGCCCGCTTCGACGGCCACCCGCTCGGTGCCCTGGGCGAGGACGGCGAAGAAGGGGTTCCTGGTGTCCATGACCAGCAGCCCGAGCATGCGGCTCCGTCCGGCACGCAGTTGCCGCGCCGACTCACTGCGGACGTACCCCAGCAGGTCGATCGCCGCGTGGACACGGGCCCGGACCTCACTGGAGACACGTTCGGGCCTGTTCAGGACGTTGGAGACCGTCCCCACGGAGACGCCCGCCTGGCGCGCCACGTCCTTGATGCCCACCACTGCCGACCGCCCTTTCGCCTCGGATCCGTGCGCTCGCCATCCTAGGCCGCCCCCACACCCCCCGGGGTGAATCCTTTCACCATGTTCTGCTGGGACTATTGACCGCCCCACACATGCGTGCTTCGGTGTCGATGAAACGATTCATGACGCCGACGCGGTAGAGCGCGGCCCTGGTTGCGAGGTTGCCCCATGACTGCCGTGCGGGACGCCGTGAAGGCCGTGCTCAAGGCCCAGACCATCGAGACGCCCTCCTGGGGCTACGGGAACTCGGGCACCCGCTTCAGGGTGTTCGCCCAGCCCGGTGTCCCCAGGACGCCGTGGGAGAAGCTCGACGACGCCGCGAAGGTGCACGAGTTCACCGGCATCGCCCCGAAGGTCTCCCTTCACATCCCCTGGGACCGTGTCGACGATTACGCCGAGCTCGCCGCGTATGCGAAGGAGCGCGGCCTGCGGCTGGGGGCGATCAACTCCAACACCTTCCAGGACGACGACTACCGGCTCGGCAGCGTCTGCCACCCGGACGCGAAGGTGCGCCGCAAGGCCGTCGACCACCTGCTGGAGTGCGTCGACATCATGGACGCGACCGGCTCGTCGGACCTGAAACTGTGGTTCGCCGACGGAACCAACTACCCGGGCCAGGACGACGTCGTGACGCGCCAGGACCGTCTCGCCGCTGCTCTCGCCGAGGTGTACGAGCGGCTCGGCGACGAACAGCGCCTCCTCCTGGAATACAAGCTCTTCGAGCCGGCCTTCTACACCACCGACGTCCCGGACTGGGGAACGTCCTACGCCCACTGTCTCAAGCTCGGGCCCAAGGCCCAGGTCGTCGTGGACACCGGCCACCACGCGCCGGGCACCAACATCGAGTTCATCGTGGCCTTCCTCCTGCGCGAGGGGAAGCTCGGCGGCTTCGACTTCAACTCCCGCTTCTACGCCGACGACGACCTGATGGCCGGCTCGTCCGATCCCTTCCAGCTGTTCCGGATCATGCACGAGGTCGCGCAGAACGGCGGCCTCGCCCCGGCCGCGAACGTCGCCTTCATGCTCGACCAGTGCCACAACATCGAGGCGAAGGTCCCGGCCGTGATCCGCTCCGTGATGAACGTCCAGGAGGCCACCGCCAAGGCCCTCCTCGTCGACGTCGACGCGCTCGCCACCGCCCAGCGCGACGGTGACGTCCTCGCCGCGAACGCCGTGCTGATGGACGCGTACGACAGCGACGTACGCCCGTTGCTGCGCGAAGTCCGCGAGGAACAGGGGCTCGCACCGGACCCCGTCGCCGCGTACGCCGCTTCGGGGTGGCAGGAGCGGATCGCCACCGACCGTGTCGGTGGCGAGCAGGCCGGCTGGGGAGCCTGACCGCCCGGCTTCCCAGGGCTCCGTCCGCAGGACCGTAGGACGCCCGCCCCTCCGGGGCGCCCTCCTTCCCCCTTCCCGCGCACGTCGACTCCGAAGGACCGATCGCACATGGCCACCCACCCCGAAGTCCCCGCGCTCCTCGGCCGCGCGCACCGGCTGGGCTCCGACCCCCGCACCACCAACTACGCCGGCGGCAACGTCTCCGCCAAGGGCAGGGGCACCGATCCCGTCACCGGCTCCGACACGGAGCTGATGTGGGTGAAGGGATCCGGCGGCGACCTCGGCACGCTCACCGAGGCCGGCCTGGCCGTGCTGCGCCTCGACCGGCTGCGGGCGCTGAAGGACGTGTACCCCGGTGTCGAGCGCGAGGACGAGATGGTCGGCGCCTTCGACTACTGCCTGCACGGCAAGGGCGGCACCGCCCCGTCGATCGACACCGCCATGCACGGCCTGGTGGACGCCCGGCATGTCGACCACCTGCACCCCGACTCCGGCATCGCCCTCGCCTGCGCCGCCGACGGCGAGAAGCTGACGGCGGAGTGCTACGGCGGAAAGGTGGCGTGGGTGCCGTGGCGCCGGCCCGGCTTCCAGCTCGGTCTGGACATCGCGGCGATCAAGGAGGCCCACCCGGAGGCCGTCGGCGTCGTCCTCGGCGGGCACGGGATCACCGCCTGGGGCACCACTTCCGAGGAGTGCGAGACGAATGCCCTGTGGATGATCCGCACGGCCGAGGCATTCCTCACCGAGCGGGGCGGGAAGCAGCCGTTCGGCTCGCCTCTGGAAGGCTACGCGGCGCTGGACGAGGAGAAGCGCCGGGAGCGGGCCGCCTCGCTCGCACCCGTGATCCGCGGTCTGGCCTCCCAGGACCACCCGCAAGTGGGGCACTTCACCGACTCGGAGGTCGTCCTCGACTTCCTCGCCCACGACCAGCACCCGCGCCTGGCGGCCCTGGGCACGTCCTGCCCCGACCACTTCCTGCGGACGAAGGTGCGCCCACTGGTCCTGGACCTGCCACCCACGGCTCCGCCGGACGAGGCCGTGGCCCGGCTGCGGGAGCTGCACGCGGAGTACCGGGAGGAGTACGCCGCCTACTACGAGCGGCACGCCGGCCCCGACGCGCCCGCGATGCGCGGCTCCGACCCGGCGATCGTCCTCGTTCCCGGCGTCGGCATGTTCTCGTTCGGCAAGGACAAGCAGACCGCACGCGTGGCGGGCGAGTTCTACGTCAATGCGATCAACGTCATGCGCGGTGCCGAGGCGGTGTCGGCGTACACGCCGATCGAGGAGGCGGAGAAGTTCCGGATCGAGTACTGGGAGCTGGAGGAGGCCAAGCTGCGGCGCCTGCCGAAGCCGAAGCCCCTCGCCGCCCGGGTCGCTCTGGTGACGGGTGCGGGCTCGGGCATCGGCAAGGCGATCGCGCACCGGCTGGTCGCCGAGGGCGCCTGTGTCGTGGTCGCCGACCTGAACGGCGAGAACGCCGCCGCCGTGGCCGAGGAGCTGGGCGGCCCGGACAAGGCCGTGGCCGCCACCGTGGACGTCAGGTCCGAGGAGCGGATCAGCGCCGTGTTCCGCGAGGCCGTCCTCGCCTTCGGCGGTGTCGACCTGGTCGTCAACAACGCCGGCATCTCGATCTCCAAACCCCTGCTGGAGACGACCGCGCAGGACTGGGACCTCCAGCACGGCATCATGGCGCGGGGCTCCTTCCTCGTCTCCCGCGAGGCCGCGCGCGTCATGATCGAGCAGGGCCTCGGCGGCGACATCGTCTACATCGCCTCCAAGAACGCCGTCTTCGCCGGCCCGAACAACATCGCCTACTCCGCCACCAAGGCCGACCAGGCCCACCAGGTGCGGCTCCTCGCCGCCGAACTGGGGGAGCACGGCATCCGGGTGAACGGCGTCAACCCCGACGGGGTCGTGCGCGGCTCCGGCATCTTCGCCGCAGGCTGGGGCGCCCAGCGCGCCGCCACCTATGGCATCGAGGAGGAGAAGCTCGGCGAGTTCTACGCTCAGCGCACCCTCCTCAAGCGCGAGGTCCTGCCCGAGCACGTCGCGAACGCGGTCTTCGCCCTCACCGGCGGCGACCTCACCCACACCACCGGCCTGCTCGTCCCCGTCGACGCCGGCGTCGCCGCGGCCTTCCTTCGCTGAGGCCCCTTTGAGCGCCCTGGGGCGGGTTGCCGACGCACTCGCCCCAGGTGCCTCCGCGGACCGGCGGCGCAACGCCGTACGGGAACCGGCCCCCACACGGTGCCCGCCGGGCGCCGCCGGTCCGCCCCTTCTTCCCCCTGTGCTCCTCGATGAGCCGCCCGCACCGGAGAGGTATCCACGTGACCACCACTCCCCCGTCGTCCTCCTTCGCGTCCGCCTTCGCCGCGGTCGATCTCGGCGCCACCAGCGGACGGGTGATCGTCGGCCGGGTAGGTCCGGACAACCTCGACCTCATCGAGGTCCACCGCTTCCCCAACACACCCGTGCGCCTGCCGGACGGTCTGCGCTGGGACACCCTCGCCCTGTTCCAGGGCGTCCTCGACGGGCTGCGCGGGGCCGCCCGCTGCGGTGGCGTCGCCTCCCTCGGCGTCGACACCTGGGCCGTGGACTACGGCCTCCTCGACACGGACGGAGCCCTGCTGGGTCACCCGTTCCACTACCGCGACGACCGGACCGACGGCGCCGCCGCCCGTGTCTGGGCCAAGGTCGGGCCCGAGGAGCTGTACGGCATCACCGGCCTCCAGCACCTCCCGTTCAACACGGTCTTCCAGCTCACCTCCACCGAAGGAACCGCCCAGCGACGGGCCGCCCGCACGCTGCTGCTCATCCCGGACCTGCTGATCCACTGGCTGACCGGGTCCATCGGAGCCGAGGAGACCAACGCCTCCACCACCGGCCTCTTCGACGCCCGCACCGGCACCTGGTCCAAGGACCTCATGAACCGGCTCTCTCTCGATCCCGGCCTCTTCCCGCCGTTGCGCGCGCCCGGCGACCCGGCCGGCACCCTGCTGCCCCACGTCGCCGCGTACACCGGGCTCGATCCCCGGACGCCGGTGACGACGGTCGCCTCGCACGACACCGCCTCCGCGGTCGTCGCCGTGCCCGCGACCGAACCCGGCTTCGCCTACATCTCGTGCGGCACCTGGTCGCTCGCCGGCCTCGAACTCGACACCCCGGTCCTCAGCGAGGCTTCCCGGGCCGCGAACTTCACCAACGAACGCGGCGTCGACGGCACCGTGCGCTACCTGCGCAACACCATGGGCATGTGGCTGCTCGAAGAGTGCCGGCGCACCTGGGGGAGGGAGGACCCGCCCACCCACATCCCGACGCTCCTCGCCGACGCGGCCCGTGCCGAACCCTTCGCTTCCCTCGTCGACCCGGACGCCCCGGAGTTCCTTGCCCCCGGCGACATGCCGGCCCGCATCCGGGACTACTGCGCCCGCACCGGGCAGCGCGTTCCCGGCAGCCGGGGCGCAGTCGTCCGCTGCATCCTGGAAAGCCTGGCGCTCGCCCACCGCCGCACCCTGCGCCAGGCCGCCGAGCTCGCCGACCGCGACATCACCCGCATCCACCTCGTCGGCGGCGGCTCCCGCAACGACCTCCTCTGCCGGCTCACCGCCGACGCCACCGGCCTGCCGGTCATCGCCGGCCCCACCGAAGCCACCGCACTGGGCAACATCCTCGTCCAGGCCCGCGCCGCGGGCCTGGTCGGCGACCTCGCCGACATGCGCCGCCTGATCGCCTCCACACAGCACCTGCGGCACTACGCCCCCCAGGGTGACCCCGCCGCATGGAACGCGGCCGCCGCCCGACTCGACCGCGCCCCGAGGAACCCCTGATGCGCGTCGCCCTCTTCGTCACCTGCGTCAACGACGCGATCCACCCCTCCACGGCCGTCGCCACCGTCAGACTCCTCGAACGCCTCGGCGTCGCGGTGGACTTCCCCGCCGGCCAGACCTGCTGCGGCCAGCCCCCGTACAACACCGGCTACCGCCGCGAGACCGAACCCCTGGTCCACCGAATGGCCCGCACCTTCGAGGGCTACGACCACGTGGTCACCCCGTCCGGCTCCTGCGTCGCCATGGTCCGCGACGCCTACCCGAGGATCGCCCGGAAGGCCCGCGCCGAGGGCCGCGGCGACACGCTGGCCAAGGCCTCCGCCTCCCTCGTCCCGAGGACGTACGAACTGACGGAGTTCCTCGTCGACGTCCTCGGCGTGACGGACGTGGGGGCGTACTTCCCCCACAAGGTGACCTACCACCCCTCCTGCCACGGCCTGCGCGTGCTCGGCCTGGGGGAACGCCCCCGCCGCCTCCTTCAGGCGGTGAAGGGCCTGAGGCTGGTGGAGCTGCCCGGGGCGGAGGAGTGCTGCGGCTTCGGCGGCACCTTCGCGGTGAAGAACCCGGACGTGTCGGCGGCCATGGGCGCCGACAAGATCCGCAACTCCCTGTCCACCGGCGCCGGGATCCTGTGCGGCGCCGACAACTCCTGCCTGATGCACCTCGACGGCATGCTGCGCCGCCTTGACGCCCCGCAACGCGCCCTGCACATCGCCGAGATCCTCGCGAGCACGGAAGAGGAGCCACTGGCATGAGCGGGACCTTCATCGGCATGCCGGCCTTCCCCAAGGCCGCGCACGACGCCGTACGCAACGACACCCTGCGCGCCAACCTGCGCCACGCCACCCGCACCATCCGCGACAAACGAGCCGTGGCGGTGTCCGAACTCGCGGACTGGGCCGGGCTCCGCGAAGCCGGCCAGCAGATCAAGGACCTCACCCTCAGCAGACTCGACCATTACCTGCTCCAGCTGGAGGAAGCAGTCACCGCGGCCGGCGGCACCGTGCACTGGGCGGCGGACGCGGCCGAGGCCAACCGGATCGTCACGGACCTCGTCAAGGCGACCGGCGAAAGGGAGGTCGTCAAGGTCAAGTCGATGGCCACACAGGAGATCAGCCTCAACGAGGCGCTGGAGACCGAAGGGATCCGGGCCTACGAGACCGACCTCGCCGAGCTGATCGTCCAGCTCGGCGACGACCGGCCCTCCCACCTCCTCGTCCCCGCGATCCACCGCAACCGCGGCGAGATCCGCGACATCTTCCGTACGGAGATGGGCACGTGGGGCCGGGAGGCACCCGACGACCTCACCGACAGCCCGGCCGAACTGGCGGAGGCGGCCCGGCTGCACCTGCGGGAGAAGTTCCTGCGCGCGAAGGTCGGGATCTCCGGGGCGAACTTCATGGTCGCCGAGACAGGCACCCTCGTCGTCGTCGAGTCCGAGGGCAACGGCCGCATGTGCCTCACCCTCCCCGAGACCCTCATCTCCGTCGTCGGCATCGAGAAGGTCGTCCCCACCTGGCGGGACCTGGAGGTCTTCCTCCAGACGCTCCCCCGCTCCTCGACGGCCGAGCGGATGAACCCGTACACGAGCATGTGGACCGGAACCACCGACGCGGACGGGCCGACGGCCTTCCACCTCGTCCTCCTCGACAACGGCCGGACCGACACCCTCGCCGACGAGGTCGGCCGCCAGGCCCTGCGCTGCATCCGCTGCTCCGCCTGCCTCAACGTCTGCCCGGTGTACGAGCGGACCGGCGGCCACGCGTACGGCTCCGTCTACCCCGGCCCGATCGGCTCCATCCTCACCCCCCAACTACGGGGCACGCGGAGCGAGATCGACGCCTCCCTCCCGTACGCCTCCTCCCTGTGCGGGGCCTGCTACGACGTGTGCCCGGTCGCCATCGACATCCCCGAGGTCCTGGTCCACCTCCGCGAGAAGGTCGCCGGGGAGGGCGGGAAGGGACACCGGCTGGAGAAGGCCGCGATGAAGGCCGCCGGCTGGGTCCTGGACCACCCCGGCGTTCTCGCCGCCGGCGAGCGCGTCGCGTCGAGGACGCGCGCGCTGCATCCGAGGAAGCTGCCCGGGCCGGGCGTCGGCCCGTGGTCGGAGAGCCGCGACCTGCCCGAGATGCCCGCCGAACCGTTCCGTGACTGGTGGAAGAAGAACCGCACGTGAAGCAGAACTCCCGCGAACGCGTCCTGGACCGCATCCGCCGGGCACTCGCCGACGCGCCACTCGCCCCGGAACCGGCACGCGACTACCTCGCCACCCACACCCCCGACACCCCGGACACCATCCTGGACCTCCTCCACGAGAACCTCGCCGACTACCGCGCGAGCGTTCATCGCACCACGGAGACCGGGCTCCCCGCTCTGGTGGCGGAACTCCTCGACCGGCACGACGCCCACACCGTCGCCGTGCCTCCCGGGTTGCCCGCCGTGTGGCTGTCCGCGACGACGGCCGAGCAGCACCACGACGCGGACGCCACCCTCACGCCACACGAACTGGACACCACGGACGCCGTGATCACCGGCTGCGCCCTCGCCATCGCCGAGACCGGCACGATCGTCCTGGACGGCGGCCCCGGCCAGGGCCGCCGCGCCCTCACTCTCGTCCCCGACCTACACGTCTGCGTCGTACGCGCCAAGGACCAGGTCGTCGCCTCCGTCCCCCAGGCCCTGCCACGCCTCGACCCGACCCGCGCCCAGACCTGGATCTCCGGCCCCTCCGCCACCAGCGACATCGAACTCGCCCGCGTCGAAGGCGTGCACGGCCCACGACGACTCGATGTGGTGATCGTCACCGGCTAAGACGTCGTTGCTCCCACAGCAGCGGTGACGGCGCCTTCGTAGGACTGGGCGCTCTTGTCGTAGGCCCGGCGCGGGGCGGGCGCGGGGTGGGCGCAGGGCGGGCGCGGGGCGGGCGCGGGGCCGGCGCGGGCTGTCGGTAAAGTCGGGCCCATGCAGCGCACCACCGTCGACGGTGTCACCGTCCTGTGGGCCCCGGGCCCGGCTCCCCTCAGCGCGACGCTCACCTTCGGGTGCGGTGCCCGGGACGAGAGTTTCCGCACCATCGGTGTCACCCACCTCATCGAACACCTGGTGATGAGCACGCTGCCCCGCCTGCACCACGAACACAACGCCTCCGTCGACCTGGAAGCCACCCGCTTCACCGCTTCCGGAGGTCCGGAACAGATCACCGCCTTCCTGGCGGCGGTCTGCGCCGGCCTGTCCGACCTGCCGCTGGACCGGATCCAGCACGAGGCGGGCATTCTGACCGCCGAGGCGTCCTCGGTCACGTCCCCGGCCGCCGCCTTCCTGCTCAACCAGCGGTTCGGGGCCCGGGGTCCCGGCCTTGCGCCCTACACCGGGCCAGGCTACGACCGGCTTTCCGCGGACACCGTCCAGGCCCACGCCGCCGCGTACTTCACCCGCGCCAACGCCGTCCTCCAACTCACCGGCCCTCCGCCCCAGGACCTGCGGCTCCCACTGCCCGAGGGCCGGCCGCCGCACCGCACGACCCCGGCCGCACGTACCGGTGCGTCCTGGGACGAGGCACCGATCGAGGGCGCCGCCATCGCCCTGACCATGCCCCTGGGCTCAGCGGCCGCCGCTCTCGGCGTCGCGCTCCTCGAGCACCGGCTCACCGAGCTCGCACGGCACCGCCGGGGCCTGAGTTACGCGGTCCAGGTCGAGTCGAGCCTGCGTGACGAGCACACCCTGGACACCCTGCTCTCACTGGACTCCCGCCCCGGGCAGGAAGCCGAGATAGCGGAGCTGCTCTGGCAGGAGGCGCTGCGCCTGGGCCGGGAGCTGCCCTCCGAGGACGAGCTCAAGGAGGAGATCGAGGGCTTCCGGGAGAGCTACGCTCACCCCCGCGCCGTGGAGGCGGAGCTGGACATGGCTGCCGCTTCCCTTCTGTTCGGACTGCCGTCACGGGACGCCGCAGCCCGGCTGGCCGCCCTTCGTGCCGTAGCACCCGAGGACGTACGAGCCTGCTTCGCGCAGGCCCTGGTCACCGCGCAGCTGGCCGTGGCGCCGGATGTCGAGCCCCGGCTGGCCGCCCTGGACGGATCGCCGCTGCCTCGAGGGGCCTGCTGTGAGCACGACGGGCTGCCGGCAGGCGAGGTGTTCCGGCCGCCACTGCTGGCGCGTGCGAGGTACGGCGCGGCGCGCCGCTCCCGGCTGGTGCTGACCGGCGACGGCGTGGCGGAGGTCGACGGGGACGGACGACTGCACCGCATACGCTTCGACGAGATCGTCGGCGTGGAGAGAGACGGCGACGACCGCACGCTCTTCGGGGCGTCCGGTTGCCTGATGGAGCTGTCGCCCCAGAAGTACAGCGGGTGCGCCAAGGTGATCCGGGCCGTGGACGCCGCGGTGCCGACCGGCCTCGCGTACGAGGCCTCGGCCCTGACACCGCGAGACCCCGAGAAGCAATAGGGGCAAGCCTGGCCGGCTGTCGGGCCCAGAAGGCGTTGCAGCGTTGCAGCGTTGCAGGGGCAGCGGACGAGCCAGGCCGCGCCGCGCACCGTTCCCATGCCCATGCTGCAGCGCCGACGCCCGTCGGCTCTGGCGGCCCGTGTCCGGCCGCCGTAGCGCAACCGGGGCCGACGGCGCAGGGCGACGGCCTGCCATCGGGTGGCCGGGCGTCGCCTACGTGGCGACGGCGTTCACAACCTCACACTCGCCGACTGGGTGAGCTCCCGCCCCCTCGGGCGAGTAGGTCCACCGTGGAAGCGGGGCCACTCGGTGGTGCGCTGGTCAAGCGCGCGATGGCCGGCAGGCGTCAGCTCGTAGTAGCGCCGCGTGATCCATGCGGCGTGCCCGGAAGGAGGCCGGGCAAAGAAGCACGCGGCCTGGCAGAGCACGCAGACCCTGGTCGAGCTGGTCCAGTGGTATCTTCCCGAACTCGGCACCGAAGGCGCGTACAGGCTGGTGGAGACCACCTTGCTCACGGCCATGGCCGCCTGGCCGTGCGGCCGCCCCTCGGAGGCGTACCCACAGGGCCCGTGCGCGACCCAGCCCTGCCTTTCGCATAGGGCCGACCCGTCCTTCAAAAGCCTCTGACGCGGGTCCGGCCCGCCCCGTGAACGAAGCCCGCGCGGCGTGCGCACAGGTCGGGAGATGCCGTACCGTGGATGGGTCCGCGCCCCGAAGTCCCCTTCGGGGCGGGTCTGACTTCTTTGTTCCTTCCGTAGTGGTTTCGAGGTGACGACGTATCTCCCAGGCCCTGTAGCCGTCCGCATTCCCCCACGTTCTGATCTTGGAACGTGTCCGGGGGCGGACGTCGCACTGGCCTGAGTCGCGTCACCCACCCCCGCAGTTTCCTGTCATTCCCCGGGTGCAGCTCTGCCGACTGCCCCGGGTTTCGTGTGTTCCTCCCCCGGCGCGGCTGACGGCGAGTTCCCCGATTCCTGCACATAGGAGTCCCCTCGTGGCTTCCCCCGCGCTCGGCAGCGAGCCGCAGCACACCCCCGAGTCCCCGGCTCACGCCCCGTCCGGCACCTCGGCGAAGACGCCCCTGGCCGCCAGGATCGCCCTCGTGGTCGTCCTGTCCGCCGAACTCATGGACACCCTCGACCAGACGGTCGTCCTGACCGCCGTTCCGGCCATCCAGGAGTCGATCGGCGCCGGACCGGCCGCGGTGCAGTGGCTGACCTCCGGTTACGCGCTGACCTTCGCCCTCGGGCTGATCACCGGCGGCAGGCTCGGTGACGCGTACGGTCGGCGCAAGGTCCTCCTCATCGGCACCGCCGTGTTTACCCTGGCGTCGCTGCTGTGCGGCATCGCACCCGGCCCCGGCACGCTGATCGCCGCCCGCGTGCTGCAGGGCGGCGGCGCCGCCGTCATGATCACGCAGGTTCCTGGCGACCGTACACGTCACCTTCGACGGCGAGAAGCGCACCAAGGCGTTCGGCCTCTACGGTGCCGTCCTGTCGGTCGGCGCCGTCACGGGTCCCGCCCTGGGCGGTGTGGTCACCCACGCCGACCTGTTCGGGCTGTCCTGGCGGCCGGTCTTCCTGATCAACGTGCCCATCGGCCTGGCCGTGATCATCCTCGGACGCGAGTTCATCAGCGAGTCGACCGCACACAAGCCCGAGCGCCTCGATGTCCCCGGCATGCTACTGTCCGCGTCGGCCATGGTGCTGATCGTCTTCCCGCTCACTGAGGGGCACGCCCATCACTGGCCGCTGTGGAGCTTCGCCATGCTGGTTGGCGGTCTCCTCATGCTCGGCCTCTTCCTGTGCCACCAGCAGCGCAGGAAAGACGACGCTCCGCTCGTCGTCCTGTCGCTCTTCCGAGGCAAGGAGTTCTCCGGCGGCCTGTCCGCGCAACTGACGCTCGGCCTGCTGTCCGGCCTGTTCTTCACCACCTGGACGTTGTACCTGCAACGCGGCCTGAGCATGAGCCCGTTGGAGGCGGCCTTGGCCTTCGTGGTCATCGCCCTCGGCGAGCTGGCCGGTGCGGTGATCGCGATGAAGACCGTCGTGCGCTTCGGACGGCGCGTGCCCCAGGCCGGAGCGCTGGTCGCACTTACCTCGATGGTGGTGTACGGATTGCAGGTCAGCAGTCGGCAGGCCGACCTGACCATCCTCGCGACGGCCGTCCCGCTCCTGCTGCTCGGCATCGGCTTCGGCACGATCGGCGCACCGATCGCCGACATGTCACTCGCCAACGTCCCGCACTCCAGCGCCGGTTCGGCTTCGGGACTGTTCAACACCTCCACCCAGCTCGGCATCGCCTTCGGTGCCGCGCTGACCGCCCTCGTGTTCTTCTCCGCCACCGGCGGCTCACCCGACGGCGCGGTCAACCGCGACGCCTTCACCGACGTCCTCTGGTGGGTCGGCGGCGCCTTCGCCGCGATGTGGGCTCTGATGTTCTTCCTGCCCAAGCACACGGGCAGCCAGGCCGACTGAACCACGGGCGGCACGGAGGACATGGGAGCCTCCCTGCGAAGGTGACGACATCGCGGTACTCGGCGGTGTGGGCGCGCCCGGACGCAGCCACATCACATCCTGGCGCCGCCCAGCACCAGAACCTCGAAGTCCTCGCCCCCATCGAGCCGGTCACCTCGACGACGTCGACCGACTCCCGCAGGAAGGGCGCGTACGGCACCCAGCGCGTACATCGTGCGTGTCTCGCTCGCCGACGGCAGCTATCTGATCCCGATACGGCGACGCCGTACTCGCCACCGCCGGCTGACCAGCGCCGGTCAGGGCGCTTCCACCAAGGGCGGCTCCCCCATGGGGGTGGTCAGCACCTCGCGCAGCACACTGACGGCGGCGGCACCGATGCGTTCGGCGAGGACGTCTTCGATCACGGCGATGGTGTCCTGAGCGCGCCGGTGGACACGGGCACCTTCGGCAGTAGCGCGGATCAGGCGGCTGCGGGCTGAGGCGGGGTCGGGCGCCTGCTCCAGCAGCCCCATGCCGATGAGGCCGTGCACCGCCTGATGAACGGTCTGCCGGGTCACGCCCATCCGGCGGGCAAGCTCAGAGACCGTAGTGCCCTCCTCGTCGAGGGCGGCGAAGACAGCGGCCTGTCCCACGGTCACAGACTGCTCGCCCGCAGCCCGCATGCTGGCCAGCAACGCGTCCTCGAACCAGCGCTTGGCCTCCGTGAGCAACTGGGGCAGGTTCCGGGCGGGGGTGGTCATGGCTCCTCGCGGGATGGGGTTTCGAGCATATCGACAGCGCGGGCGGGCGCCCTCCCGACATATGTCAGGTACCCTGACGTTCATCGCTTCGTTGCCGGAGGTATCCATGACCATGGAGTTCGCCCGTCTTTACCGCCCGGACTCACACATACCCGCCGAGCCCGGAAAGCCCTACTTCATCGAGAAGGGCATGGGCGACCGCGCCCACCTGTTCACCGACCTGATCACCGTCTACGCAGGCGGCGAGCAGACCGAGAACACCTTCAACTTCTTCACTGTCGAGGGCCCCAAGGGCGACACCATCCCCGCCCATTCCCACGCCGACACCTACGAGGTCTTCTACATCACCGACGGCGCGGTACGGATGTTCGTGGAAGACCTGGAGGGCGAGCAGTACGAGAAGCTGCTCACCGCCGGTGATTTCGGCTTCGTACCGAAGAACTGCCCGCACGCGTACCGCATCGAGCGCCACCACAGCCGGGTCGTCGGCGTGGCCGCCGGGCCGGGCGGCACCTTCGAGCGCTTCTTCGAAAACCTCGGCACCCCGACCGGGGAACTCGGCCTGCCGCGCGAGCCGTACGTGCCCGAGCCGCCCAAGTTCGGGACCGTACCGCAGCAGTACGACGTGCGGTTCCTGCCGGGCCACCAGTGGCGCACCGGGAGCTGACCTCGGTGGCATACGTCCACATGCTGCTGACCGGGGCACTGGTCGGCGCCCTGTACGCGGTGCTGCGGGTGAAGGCCCCCGCTCCCCCGCTCGTCGCCATGTTCGGCCTGCTCGGCATGGTCGTCGGGCAGACCGCACTGGGAGCGCTGTGACCACCGAACACCGGACCCGCCCCGTGGCGATCGCGCGCCGGGCCGTGATCTCCTTCGCCGCGGGGCTGGCAATGGGCGCCATGTGCTGGGCACTGAGGCTCACCGCACCCGCGCCTACCCTGCTCGGCCTGGCCGGACTGCTAGGTGTCGGCCTCGGCGAACGCGCGGCCACGGCGCTCGGTACCCGACTGACCCGCCGCCGCACGCGTTCCGAAGCCCCGCAGCCCGGCTGCGCCCAGCAGGCGGCTCCCCAAACCACCCGCGTTCCCTCGCGCCCTCATTGAGACCACAGGGGCAGGCTCGCGCTCACCCCGACGGCGCCATCTGATGGTCTCAACGCGTTCGCCCCCCGTGAACCCGCAGCCCCGAAAGAGGCACCCATGCCGCGGACGTCCGACCTCGCCGCATTCCTCGCCCCACCCAACCCCGCACAGCTGCCCCTCCCGCCCGCCGCACAGTCCGCCCCCGGCATATGGCTGCTGCGCGGAGTCCCGTACGCCAACCGCGTGGGCGTGCGCCCTCTCGAACTCGATCTGTGGATGCCCGACGAGCCGCCGGGCCCGCTGCCGGTCATCGTCTACATCCACGGCGGGGGCTGGCGCGCGGGCACGCGTACGGACATGGGACCGCGCTTCCGCCACTGGAGCCCCAGCCCCTTCGCGCGCATCGCGCGGGCCGGGTTCGCCGTAGCGAGCCTCGACTACCGGCTCAGCGGCGAAGCCGTCTACCCGGCCCAGCTCGAGGACGTCACCGCCGCCCTCGCCTGGCTGAACGCCCGAGCCGGCGAACTCCGCCTGGACACCGCTCGGACCGTCTGCTGGGGCGAATCCGCCGGCGCCCACCTCGCCGCCCTGCTCGCCCTCACCACCCCGGTCAGCGGCTGCATCGCCTGGTACGGGCCCACCGACCTGACCACCCTGCCACGTCACTCCCGGCCCGGCGCCTACGACGCCGCCGACCCCACCACCCGCGAGGCCCTGCTGATCGGGGCGGCGATCACGGAGGCACCCGACCGGGCCCGCGCAGCCAGCCCGGTCGCCCACGTCACCGCCGGCGCGCCACCGTTCCTCATCCTCCATGGCACCGACGACACGCTCATCCCCCTCGCCCAGGGCGAGCAACTCGCCGCCGCCCTACGGGACGCCGGCGGCCACGCCGACTTCCGGCCCGTCCCGGGCGCCGACCACGGGTGGGCGGGCCTGCCGGACGCGGACGTCGAGCGGCACTTCGCCGCCTCCGTGGACTTCGCCCGCACCTGCACCGCAGGCCCACGCGTATCCGCACGCCCGTAGCGGAAACCACTCGCCCGACCGAGCCCGGCGGTGGCCGCAGCCGGCTGCCGCGTCAACCGGGCGGCCGCTGCGGCGAACTCGACGTCGTCGTACCCCATGGGCACACGTCATCCGGACCGGCAGGTAAGGCGGCACGCCCTTCCGGCCGTCCACTCGTCGGTCTGCCGGGTCACCGTGCCCGGCACGACCGCCAACCGGCTCCGCGGGTCCAGCCTCGAAGCCGTGATCCAGTCCACCGGTGGCCAGGTCAGAGCCGGAGCAGGCGCTCGGCGTTGAGGTGGCAGATCTTCGCGCGGTCGGTCTCGCTGATCGGTGCCGTCTCGATGAAGCGGACGGCGTCGCGGTTGCTTTCCAGGGGATAGTCGGTGGCGAACATGATGTGGTCGGCGCCGAGCGCCAGCAGGCTGCCGAGCAGAGGCGCGTGGGCGCACACTCCGCTGGTGGTGATCATCATGTTGTCGCGGATGTAGTCGGAGGGGCGGGGCTTGGCCAGACTGATGCCGCGTTGGTCGAGGAAGCCCCAGCGGCTGTCCAGGCGCCACAGTATGCCGGGGAGCCCTTCCCCCATGTGCCCGAGGACGAGGGTGGCGGCGGGGAAGCGGTCGAAGACACCGCCGAAGAGGATGCGCAGGGCGTGGGTGGCGGTCTCCACGCCCCAGCTCCACATCGGCCCGATCAGCTCTTCGTGGCCGCGCAGGTTGTGCCACACGTCGTAGGAGTTCGCCGGGTGCAGGTAGATCGGCACACCGAGGGCCTCGGCGCGTTCCCACACCGGCCAGAACGTCGGAGCGTCCAGGTACTCACCGTGCGTGTGTCCGTTGATCAGCGCGCCGCGCAGTCCGAGTTGAGTGACCGCTCGTTCCAGCTCGGCCGCGGCACCGTCCGGGTCCTGCAGGGCGAGTGCCGCGAAGCCGGAGAAGCGGGTGGGGTGCTTGCCGATGACCTCGGCGAGGAAGTCGTTGGCCTGTGCCGCGCGCTTGGCGGCGAGGGCGGTGTCGGTCTCGGCCTGGATGCCCGGCGCGGTCAGGGACAGTACCTCCATGTCGATGCCGCACTCGTCCATCTGGGGCAGGCGTACATCGGTGAAGTCCAGCAAGTGCCTCATGGCCGCGTCCCATTGGGGCGGGTCGAACAAGACGGCGGCGGGCAGGCTGTAGTGGGCCAGGGCGGAGGTGGTGAAGTGCTCTTCGATCGCGATTTTTCTCATGGTGGGTGTTCCTCCCTCTGGTGCGCGGCAAGCTTCCGGTGAGGTGACGCCCGGCGGGAACAGGCGAGACCCGGGTGTGAAGGCGTCGTGTGGCGGATGCGGGTTCAGCCTCCTGGGGCGCGCTCCGCGGAAGCGACGGGACCGACGGGTGCCGTCTGCCGGCGCGGGGCACGGTGACCGGCCGGCCGGGCCGGGACGGCGATTGCCGCCGTGGCGCCGACGGCGGCGGTGGCGGTGGCGGCGGCGGTGGCGGTGGCGGCGAAGAAGTAGAAGTTCCATTCCAGGCCGAGCGAGGAGTCGAGGATGTGCCCGCCCAGCGAGGGGCCGGCGATGGCGCCGAGCCGGCCGACGGACAACGCCCAGCCGAGGGCCGGCACGCGCAGACGCGCCGGCATGCGGTCGATCAGGTAGGCGTTGACGAGCGCCTGGCACGCCAGCAGTCCGAAGCCGCATACGAGCAGGCACAGGTACAGCACCCAGGTGGCCGGGCTGCGGCTCATCACGAGCAGCCCGGCGGAGCCGGCGAGGAACGCGCCGGTCACCACGCGCTTGGGGCCGAGCCGGTCGGCGAGCACGGGACGCCGCGAACACGCCTGGTCTGTCGGCCAGGGCGGAGCCGAGCATGCACAGGGAGAAGAACGACAGGCCGTTCAGGAGCAGGCGTCGGGTGCCCAGGCGCCGGCCGGCGACGCCGGCACCGACGAGCATGCCGACGGCGACGAGCGATCCGATGTCGCCGGCGTCTCCCTTGGACAGGTTCCAGCCGGGTTCATGGAGCAGGGCCGGCACGGTGGCCCCGTACACGGACAGGTCGTAGCCTTCGAACATCGCGATGAGAGCGGCCGGCAGGACGAACAGCCGTCCGTCCGCGGGACGTTGTGGAAGGACCAGCGCCGGGCATCTTGGAGACGGCTTCGCTGTCATGGTGGCGATTCCTTTGGTCTCGGGACAGGTGCCGGAGGGGAACGCGGGAAGCACGTGCCCGGAGCCGAGTCACGGGTCGCCGTCACGATGCGGACCTCACGACGCGGACCTCACGGGTCCGAAGTCGGTTTCGATACGGTCCTTGGCGTGCAGCAACGCGTCGGCGAGCGCCTGCTCGCGTCCGGTGAAACGTTGCGTCGGGGTGGGCACGCTGATGGCCGCGGTGCCCCAGGCCGCCGTGCGGATGGCGACGCCGACCGCGGAGATGCCGACGGTGTGCTCTTCGCGGTCGAAGGCGACGCCGGTACGGCGAATGACGTCGAGCTCGCGGTGCAGCGCGGGGCGGGTGGTGAGGGTGTGCGGCGTTTCGGCAGTGAGCCGGTTCGGTACGGCGTCCTCCAGCGCCGTCGCCGGGAGGGCGGCGAGGAGCGCCTTGCCCGGCGCGCAGCAGTGCAGGGGGAAACCGGCGCCGACCGCGCTGACCGCGCGCAGCCGGCGGTCGGCGATGACCTGGTCGACGAAGACCACCTGGTGGTCCTCAAGGACCGACAGGTCGACGGTTTCCTCGAGTAGGCGGGAGAGATCCTCCAGATAGGGACGCAGGTCGACGATCATGGCTGATCGCACGGAAGCGGCCATGCGGGGGATCTCCGGACCCAGCCGGTACCGCCCGCGGGTGCCGGCCACGGTCACCAGTCCCTCCGCCTCCAGTGCACCGAGGATGCGGTGGACCGTGGACTTGGCGAGGCCGATTCGCTCGACCACCTCGGCCTGGGTCAGACCGGACGGGGCCGCCTGGAGCAGGCGCAGCACCTCCGCGGCCCGCGCGATGACCTGGATGCCGCCCGAAGTGGCCTCCCGCTTCGTCTCCTGCCCCACCGACTGGTCCGTCACCGGCATGACTGCTCCCTTCTCCCGTCGTTCTCCGGGGCCAGCCTGCCGTATCGCTCCGGGGGCGGTGAGCACGGGCCGCATCGCTTGGTGGGTGGCGGCGCCACGGCGGGACGAGAACGGTGGAGTGCCCTGCGCGACGTGGCGCCGCGGCAGCCGACGGTCAGGCAAGGGCCGGCAGACCGAGGAGCCGTTCGGTCCCCTCGACGCCGGCGACGGTCAGGTCCAGGTCGCGGGCGAGGGCGACCGCCCGGTCGACGAGCGGCCGGTTGCCGGGGGCGAGTTCGCCCTTGCGCAGGTGCAGGGTGTCCTCGAGACCGGCGCGGGCGTTGCCGCCGAGCGCCAGGCCCATGGCCGTGAGCGGCAGGTTGTGCCGTCCGATCGCGATGACCTGCCAGATCGCGCCCGGCGGCAGTCGGCGGACCATGGTGAGGAGGTTGTCCGCCGTGGCGGCCATGCCGCCACGGACGCCGAGCACGAGGGAGAACTGCAGTGGCTCGGCGAGCAGGCCCTCCTTCCACAGCCGCAGGCACGCCTCCAGGTGCCCCGTGTCGTAGATCTCCAGTTCGGGCTTGATCCGCAGTTCCCGCATGCGGGCCGCCAGCCGGCGAACGCCGCCGGGCGGATTGCGGAACTCGCCGTCGCCAAAGCTCATCGAGCAGGGGTTGAGGGTGGCCATGCGGGGCCGTAACTCCACCAGCCGCTCGCGCTCCTCGAACGGCACGTCGAGCCCGACTCCCGTGGAGAGCTGGATCAGGATGGGGCAGCGTTCGCCGATCAGGTCCATGGTGCGGCGCGCGGTGTCCAGGTCGGCGGTCGGCCGCTGGTGTTCGTCGCGCAGGTGGAGGTGGGCGACGGACGCACCGGCCCGGTAGGCGTCGGCGACGGCGTCGGCGATCTCCTCCGGGGAGGTCGGCAGGTGGGGGTTGTCGGCCTTGGTGGCGATCGGCCCGGTGGGCGCGACGGTGATGACGACGCCCATGTTTCAGTCCTCCCCGGTCGGCAGTGCGATGGTGACGAGCAGGGTGGCGGGGCGCTTGGAGCGGTTCTCCACCGAACGCGTCTGGCCCTTGGTCAGGTGTACGGAGTCGTACCGCCGCAGCGTCTCGTCGCGGCCGTCGGCGGTGACCACGACCTCGCCGTCGAGGACGACGTACACGGTCTCCCCCGCCGTCGGCGCCGCGTCCGCCGCTCCGCCGGGCAGGTAGTACGACAGGCCGGTCCAGAACCGTGCGGTCCGCCCGGCTTCGTGGCCTTGCAGCCGCAGCGCACCAACGCCGTGGTGCAACGGCGGCTGGTACGGCGGGGCCTGGTCGAGTCGAGTGACGCGCATGGGACTCATCCGCGCTCGCCCGTCTCGATCCGGTACCGGCCGGTGGGATCGACGATGGCGACCAGGCGGACGATGCAGCCGTCGCCGCCGGTCCAGCGCCAGGGGAAGGCCGCGAAGGTGACCCGCTTGCCGGTGACCTTGTCCAGATCGCCGCCGACGTTCTCGAACCCGATGATGCCCTTGGACAGAATGGCGCGGTGACACGGCTCCCACTCGGGGAAGTCATCGATGACCCTGCGGCCGGTCTCGGCCTCGTACTCCTCGCAGGCCCACGGCAGAAGACCGTTCGGGGCACCAGGGCCGTGCGGGCCGATGGCGGTGGCCAGAGGGTGGTCGAGGGCCTGGGTGTCGGTGCCGACGGCTTTGACGCCCTTGGCGGCGAACCACTCTCCGGCCTCCTTGTAGAAGCCGGGCGAGTAGGCGTAGTAGTCACTGTTGTCGCCGTACGTGTGATGCCAGCCGGTGTTGACGATGACGATGTCGCCGGGGCGGATCTCGGGAGTGGCCGCTTCCAGGTCGGCGGCGGTGACGACCTCCCACTTCTTCTTGGGGATCGACACGACCACACCCGTGCCGAAGAAGGAGCTGAGCGGTATCTCGTGGAGCAGCGGGGTGTTCTCCACGACGTGGCCGGGGGCGTCGATGTGGGTGCCCGAGTGCATCACGGTGGTGATCCGCTGGGTCAGGACGCGGGACTTGGACATGCTGTGCAGGCGCTCGATCTTCACGTCCTCGAAGTACGGCCAGCAGGGCGTCCCGTGGCCCCACGGGTGGGAGAGGTCATAGAACTCCAGGCCCTGCTCGTCGGGGCCGAGGGGCCAGGTGAAAGAAGTGTCAGTCAAGGTCTTCGCCTTTCGCTGTATCCGCTGTCAATACGGCCGTGAGCTGTCGGGCGATGTGCCGGGCGAGGCGTGCGCCTGCCTGCTCGCGCCCGCCCTCGGGCCAGTTGAGGAAGCCGCGCCCGCTCTTGGCCCCCAGGTCACCCGCCGCCACCAGCTCACTCAGCAACGGAGACGGACTCGGGGAGCGATTCAGGTCGGGCAGTACGGCCTCGTGGATGGCCAGGGTGAGGTCGAGCCCGACGTAGTCGGCGTTCTCCAGCGGACCCATCGCGGCAAGACGCAGACCGATGGTGTTGCGTACCACGATCTCGACCGTCTCCGCGGTGCACACTCCGTCCGCGACCAGCGCGATCGCCTCGCGCCACAGGGCGTGCTGGAGACGGTTGCCGACGAATCCCGGTACGTCGCGCTCGACGCGCACCGGCAGTTTGCCGAGGGACGTCAGAAGAGCGGCGGTGCGCTCCATCGTCTCCTCGCTGGTGTGGTTCCCGCGGACGACCTCGACCACAGGGATCAGGCCGGGTGGGTTCCACCAGTGGGTGCCGACCACCCGCTCGGGGCGGGAGGTGCGTTCGGCGATGCTGCTCACCGGTAGTACGGAGGTGTTGCTGGCCAGCAGCGCGTCGGGCAACAGGAGGTCCAGGCGGGCGAACAGCTGTCGTTTGACGTCCAGGTTCTCGGCGATGGCCTCGACGACGAGGCCGGCTCCCGTGACGGCTTCGGCCAGGTCGGCACTACCGTCGACGGCCCCCTCGACGTCCCGCAGGCTGTCCACCGCGCGGTGCAGGGCTTCAGCGTCGACATCGTGCAGACGTACGGGGTGGCCCGCGCCCGCGAACACCTCGGCTATGCCCCGGCCCATCAGTCCGGCGCCGACGACGGCGACGGTCAGCATGCGGTGTACCCGCCGTCGAGATACAGCACCTGCCCGGTGACGAAGGAGGAGGCGTCGCTGAGCAGGTAGATCAACGCCCCGGCGAAATCCTCCGGTTCGGCCAGCCGGCCCAGCGGGATGCGGGCGAGCATGGCCTCGCGGGTCGCGGTGGCCTTCTCGTCGTCCTCGTACATCCAGGCGGTCAGTTCCGATCGGAACACCGTGGGAGCCAGCACGTTCACCCGGATCCCGGCACTGCCCCACTCGGCGGCGAGACTGCGGCCGAGCAGGTCGACCGCGGCCTTGGACGGACAGTAAGCGGAGTACCCGGCGGAGTGCCCCAGCCGGCCGCGGGTGGAGGAAACGAGCACCACGCTGCCTCCGCCGCCCTGACGAAGCATGTGCCGCCCCGCCGCCTGGCACATCAGCCATGAGCCGCGGAGGTTCGCCGACTGGACGGCGTCGAAGTCCTCGACCTTCATCTCGGTGATCGGCGCGACGTGGTTCATGCCGGAAGCGACGAGCAGGCCATGCGCGCCACCGTACGTGCGCATCGCCGCCGACAGGATCGCCTCGGCATCGTCCGGTGTGTCCGGCCTGCGCCGGACGGTCACGACGGGCCCCGGCCCGTCCAGCTCCGCGGCGAGCGCGTCCAGCTTGCCGGCGTTGCCACCGGCGAGAGTGAGACGAGCCCCAAGGGTGTTCAGGGCGCGTGCCGCCGCACTGCCGAGGGCGCCGGTGGCACCGGTGATGACAATCGAGCGCCCGTCAACCGTGAAGCGCGAGAGGGGAGAAGTAGCAGGAGCGAGTGCCACGAGAACCTCCTGGGTTCCGTGATGCGAATCAATCGTGCCGGGATGCGGTTCAACGTAGAGGCGGCTCACGTCATCGTCAATGGGGCGTGCGCGCTCTGTTGTCCACGGGGTCCGAGCTTCTCGACCCCCCAGTACGGACGTTTCGACGTCTCGACGTGGCCGTGACCTTCTTGCACACTGACCGCCACGGCTTTTGACGAGTCGCACAGTCGGGAATCGGTGAGGGCGCCTTGAAAGACTCGCTCGTACGTGAGCCGCAGCGTCCGGGGCCCGTGCTCGGCCGCGCGCTGCAGATCCTCGGTGCGTTCAGCGCGAACTGCCCGGAGATGACGTTGAGCGAGCTGTCCCGGCGGTCCGGGCTGCCGGTGTCGACGGTGCACCGGATGCTGGGCGAGCTCATCGCCTGGGGAGCGCTGGAGCGCGGAGACGAGGGGTACTACCGCGTCGGCCTGCGACTGTGGGAAGTCGCCTCCCTCGCACCGCGGGGACAGGGCCTGCGCGAGCGGGCCCTGCCATTCCTGGAGGACCTCTCCCAGATCACCCGCGAGAACGTTCAGCTCGCGGTGCGCGAGGGTACAGAGGTCGTCTTCGTCGAGCGCATCGCGGGGTCCGGTGCGGTGCCCGTACTGACGCGCGTGGGCGGGCGTTTCGCCCTCACGGCCACCGGCGTCGGGCTGGTGCTGCTCGCGCACGCCCCTTCCGAGGTACAGGATCAGGCGCTCGCCGGCCCCATCGAGCGCTTCACGCCGCGCACGGTCACCGATCCGCGTGCGTTGCGGCGCATGCTGGCCGAGACGCGGACCAATGGCTACGCGGTCAGCGACCGCCAGGTCACGATGGACGCCCTGTCGGTCGCCGCCCCGGTGCGCGGCAGCGGGGGTGCGGTGATCGCCGCCGTCTCTCTGGTGGTACGCCACGGCAGCACCTCCGCGCAGTCGCTGGCCCGGCTCGTCTGTACCAGCGCCCGGGCGATCTCCCGCGCCATGGTCACGCCGCAGATCCGAACCGCGCCGCCCCGCGCCTGATCCTCAGTACCGGCCCACGCGCGACCGACGTTGCGCAGATGTTTCCCGGCATCCGGAAAGACCCCTGGTGCCCCGGGGGCGCCGACCCCACGATGGTCCGCACCGGGCGACGCCCGGGCCCCGGTCCGCCCGGGCCCGCCCCCGCCTGACGGGCGGGGTGTCGCCGACCACCACGACGACGACCACGCAGTCGACAACGGAGTGCTGCCATGGTTCTGCCACCCTCTTGCCCACTTCCCGGAATTCTGCGGTGACCGGCCCCTCCCTGCGCACCGCCCTCGACGAGGGGCCGATGAGCCGCTTCCAGTGGAGCGCGATCACGGTGTGCGTACTGCTCAACGTGCTCGACGGCTTCGACGTACTCGTCATGGCCTTCACCGGCAAAGCCGTGTCGGCTCAGTGGGAGCTCAGCTCTTCCGAGCTGGGGCTGCTGCTCAGCGCGGGCCTCGTCGGCATGGCTCTGGGCGCGATGTTCGTCGCTCCCTGGGGCGACCGGATCGGCCGCCGGCCGGTCATCCTCGGCTGCCTGTCCGTGGCCGCCATCGGGATGCTGCTCTCCTCGGTCAGCCAGTCGCCCGTCCAGCTCGGAGCGCTGCGCGTGCTCACCGGAGTCGGCATCGGAGGCGTCCTGGCGTGCAGCAACGTCATCGCCGGCGAGTACGCCTCCCGCCGCTGGCGCGGACTCGCCGTCAGCCTGAACTCCGCCGGGTACGCGGCGGGCGCCACCGTCGGCGGACTGCTCGCCGTCTCTCTGATCGGCCAGTTCGGCTGGCGCTCGGTCTTCCTGACCGGCGGCCTGACCACCGCTGTCGCCGTTCCGCTGGCCTTCTTCCTGCTGCCCGAGTCCGTCGAATTCCTGACCTCCCGCAGGCCCAAGGGCGTCCTGGAGAGGATCAACGTCCTGGCCCGGCGCATGGGTCGACCGCCGCTGGACACCCTGCCCGAGCCCACCGCCGTGCCGACCGGAATCACGGCCGGTTTCCGGGAGTTGCTCTCCCCGGCGCTGCGCCGCTCGACGCTGCTGCTGTGGTCGGCCTTCTTCCTCGTCATGGCCGGCTTCTACTTCATCACCAGCTGGACGCCGACCCTGCTGGTCGAGGCCGGGCTCTCCGGCAGCCAGGGCCTGACCGGCGGGACGCTGCTCAACGTCGGCGGCATCTTCGGCTCGGCCGCGCTCGGGGCGCTCGCCGCGCGCTTCGCGCTCCGCTCCGTCCTCGTGGCCTATCTGATCGCCACCGCAGTGCTGCTGTCGGCCTTCATCGCCTCCACGTCCTCCCTCGGCGTCGCCTTCACCCTCGGCGCGATGATCGGCCTGTTCGCCAACGGCTCCGTGGCAGGGCTGTACGCCCTGACCCCGGCCACGTACGGCACGGCGGTCCGGGCGACCGGGCTGGGCAGTGCCCTCGCGATCGGCCGCATCGGCGCGATCGTGGCCCCGACCGTCGCGGGCGGCCTCCTCGACAGCGGCTGGACCCCGGAGAACCTGTACCTGGCGGTCAGCATCATCTACGTCGCCACCGCGGCTCTCCTGCTGCTGTTGCGCCCCCGCACGGCAGGGGACACGAAGCCCGCCGCCGCGGCCCAGGCCACCGCGCACTGAACCCCACACCCGGAAGGGAACGATCATGACCGCTTTCGTACGCGATCAGTGGTACGTCGCCGCCTACGGCCGCGAGGTCGGGCGCGAGCTGCTCGGACGAACCCTGCTCGGTGAGCCGATCCTGCTGTACCGCACCGAGGACGGCCGGGCGGTGGCCATGTCCGACCGGTGCGTGCACCGCCGCTTCCCGCTGTCGCAGGCGCCGAGCCGGCTGGACGGCGACCGGGTGGTGTGCGGCTACCACGGTTTCACCTACGGCACCGACGGCGGCTGCGTCTTCGTACCCGGCCAGCAGCGCATCCCGCGCACAGCGCGCCTGAGGACGTACCCGATCGTCGAGCAGGACTCCTTCGTATGGGTGTGGATCGGCGACCGTGAGCCGGGGAACACCCTGCCGCCCCGCGCTCCCTGGATGGACTCGACCGACTACACCGTCGTGTCCGGCATGGAACCGATCGACGCGGACTACGGTCTGCTCGTCGACAACCTCATGGACCTGTCCCACGAGACCTACCTGCACGGCGGCTACATCGGTACGCCAGAGGTGGCGGAGACCCCCATCACCACGGAGGTCGACGACACGGCCGGCATCGTCCACGTCAGCCGTCACATGGACGACGCCGAGTGCCCTCCGTTCTACGCGAAGTCGACGGGCATCGAGGGCCGGATCACCCGCTGGCAGGACATCGAGTACCACGCGCCCTGTCTCTACCTGCTCCACTCCCGTATCGCCCCTGTCGGCGCACCGGGACCGAACGCGGACGGCAGCGACCCGCACGCCTTCCACGTGGAGGTCGTCTACGGCATCACCCCTTCCACGGAGAAGACCACGTACGACTTCTGGGCCGTGGCCCGCGACTTCGCCCTCGACGACGAGGCCGTCACCGGGTTCCTGCGCAGCAACAACCACACGGTGGTCATGCAGGACGTCGTGGCCCTCAACGTGCTGCAGAAGTCCCTGGACACCGAGAAGGCCGGCTACCAGGAGCTGAGCATCAACATCGACACCGGCGGCCTCGCCGCCCGCCGCATCCTCGCCCGCCTGGCCCAGGAGGCGGCCGCGACGCAGACCCGGGCGGTGTCCCGATGACCCCGCTCCATCCGCCCGTCCTCTCCGGCGAGGACGTCTGCCGGATCCACTGGGTGCTCGGTTCCGACCGGCTGCCGGCCGTCTGTCACTGCGGTGCGCGGCGGGAGTCCGAGGACCCGGCGCGACTCTGGGACTGGCTGCTGGGGCACCCCGAGGACCACCGATGACCATCACGAGCCCTCCACCCACCGGGGCCGAACTCGACCTGACCCTGGTGCGCAAGGAGCCTCTCGCCGAGGGCGTTGTCCAGCTCAGCCTGGCCCACCCCCGCGGCGAGCGGCTGCCCGCATGGACCCCGGGCGCCCACGTCGACCTGGTGCTGGGCCCCAAACTGGTACGGCAGTACTCGCTGTGCGGCGACCCGGGGGACTCCTCCCTCCTCCAGGTGGCCGTGCTGCGCGAGCCGGAGAGCCGGGGCGGCTCCCGCTACGTGCACGACACGTTGGCCGAGGGCGACACGGTACAGGTGAGCGGCCCCCGCAACCACTTCCAGCTGGTCGACTCCCCCCGCTACCTGTTCATCGCCGGCGGCATCGGCATCACCCCGGTCCTGCCGATGATCGCCGCCGCCGAGCAGAGGGGCGCCGACTGGCGGCTGGTGTACGGCGGGCGCAGCCGCGCCACCATGGCTTTCGCCGGGCAGCTCACCGAGGACCACCCCCACCGGGTGGCACTGTGCCCGCAGGACGAGACCGGCCTCCTCGACCTGGACGGGCTGCTCGGCAGCCCCGCGCCCTGCACCCTCGTCTACTGCTGCGGTCCCGAGCCCCTGCTCAACGCGGTGGAACGGCGGTGTGCCTCCTGGCCGGAAGGCGCCCTCCGCATGGAGCGGTTCACGCCGAAGGGGCGGGAGGAAGACGACCCTTCGACCTCCTTCGAGGTGGAACTCTCGCGGAGCGGTACCACCGTGACCGTCCCGCCGGACAAGACCATCCTCCAGGCGGTCGAGGAGGCCGGCGTACCGGTCCTGTCCTCGTGCCAGGAGGGCACCTGTGGCACTTGCGAGACCGCGGTCCTCGACGGCGTGGTGGATCACCGCGACTCCCTGCTCACCCCCGCCGAACAGGCCCGCAACGACACGATGTTCATCTGCGTCTCGCGCGCCGCCTGCCCGCGCCTCGTCCTGGATCTGTGACCCGCCGGCACCTCACGGGTGCGCTTCCGACCCGCTCCGGCATCCTCCGAGCGCTACAGCCCCTTACCGTCGGCCGCGATCCTGCTCATCAGGCTGTCCAGGTGCGAGCGCATCACGGAGATCAAGTCGAAGGAACGCCCGCTGGCCAGCCACTGGAGCCGTAGTCCGGCGTCGAGTGCCGCGCACTCCCGGGCGATGCTCTCGTGGTTCAGGCCCGCCTTGAGTTCACCCGACTCGGCGCCGGCGCGCAGGCGATCCGCGAGTTCCCGTACGCCCTTCTCCTGCCAGTGGGAGAAGAAGTCATGGGCCGGGTGGTCGGGAGCGGTGGCCTCGGCGCCCACCACGACGGCGAGTTCGAGGATCCCCGGCATGTGCAGTGATTCGGCGGTGTCTTCCAGGTGGCAGCGGAAGGCGTCCCGCACGGAGTCGGACACGCGTACCCACCGCTCGTCGAGCTGCTCGTGCCAGTACTGCACCACGGCCAGCAGGAGTTGCTGCTTGTCTCCGAAGTGATGGAGCAGCCCGGCATCGGTGATTCCGGCATCGCGGGCAACGCGGGCCAGTGAGGTCTTGCGGTAACCGTCCTGGCCGAAGCGCAGCAGCGCGGCCTCGAGGATCTGGTTGCGCCTGGCCAGCCCTGTCGCGTAGCCGCCGCGCGGCCCCCGTGGTGTCGCCATACGGACAACCGTACTAGGTGCCATCAATGTGACCCAGGCCACTCTCCCAATACCTAGTGTCGACTAAGCATTGGCTTCATCATCGTCCGAAAGCGAGGGACTGATTCGAGCCTGTGGCCGGATGTCAGCCTGGGTGACGGCATGCCGTTCCGCGCACGACCCCGACCTTCCCTGTTCGCGAAAGGAGCGGCTTCATGACACCGACGTCTGCGAGCCCCCCGCTCGACGCAGCATCGTCCGACGACACCGCGAGATGGACCCCGCGTCTGGTCGCCGTACTCATCGCGCTCATCTGGCCGACCCAGCTCCTGGCCGCCGCCGGCATTCTGGGGGCCAACGCCACCGCCAGCGTGGCGCAGAGCTTCCACACCACCCAGGTGGCCTGGTTCGGTCTGACCGTCATCCTCGTCTCGACGCTGCTGACGCCGTTCGTGATGAAAATGGGTGACCGGTACGGCAAGAAACAGCTCATGCTCGTGATGACCGGTCTCGGAGTGATCGGAGACGTCATCGCCGCGATGGCGGGCAGTTTCTGGCTGCTGCTGGTCGGGCGGGCGATAGCCGGCTGTTACGGCCCGTTCGGCGCCCTGTCCTTCCCCGCCGTGCGGGACATCTTCCCGCCTCGGCTGGTGAAGCCGGCCAGCGCCATCCTGGGCAGCAGCGTCGGCCTGGTGGCCCTGGCAGCGCCGTTCCTGGCCGGCTGGCTGGTCGACATCTGGGGCTACAAGGGCGTGATGTGGTTCCTCGCCGCGGCCTCCGTCGTCGGCTTCGCGCTGATCGCCCTTCTGGTGCCGCAGACCCCACGGCACGACTTCCGGCCCGGCTTCGACTGGCTCGGCGGTCTGGTCCTCGGCGGGGTCCTGACCTCGGTCGTCTACGCGGTCGGCCAGGGGCAGAGCTGGGGGTGGGCCGACGCCAAGACCCTCGGCTGGCTCGCCGCCGGCCTGGCCGCACTGGTCGTCTTCCTCTTCGTGGAGCGCTCCAGCGTCCACCCGATCCTGGACCTGAAGGTGCTCCGCCGCCGCCCGGTCGCCCTGGTCCTCGTCACCGGAGGGCTGGCTCAGGCCGTCGCCTACACCATGCCGGCCATGGCGATCCTGCTCGCCCTCTACCCGCACATCCCCGGGGTCTCCGCCGGTCTGGGATGGACCGCACAGCACAACGCCGCCGTCAGCGTGACCTGGAACCTGGTGATGTTCGGTACCGGAATGGTCGCCAGCCGCCTCCTGCGCACGATCGATGCCCGCCTGCTCTGGTGGACGGGGCTGGCTCTGATGGCGGTCGGCTACGCCCTGGTGGGCTTCTTCCACGCGAACGAGACCGAACTCGTCCTCACCTCGTGCCTCGCCAACCTCGGCGCCGGTCTCGTCGTGGCAGTGGCTCCGGCGCTGGTCGTCGGCGTGGTGTCCAAGGACGAGCAGGGGCTGGGCAGCGGCATGCTCAACATGCTCGTCAACTTCTTCGGCGCCATCGTCACCGCCCTCTCGTTCGCCGCCCTCGCGACACACAGCACCGTCGTGGACGGCACCGCCTTCTACCAGGACGGCGGCTACGCCTGGCTCTTCTGGACCGGAGCGCTGCTCACCACGCTGACCCTGGCGATATCGCTGCTCATCCCGGCGCTGAGGGATCCCGCGACGGTGCGGTGCAGCCAGTCGGCGATCGCGCCGAGCGCGTAGTGGTTGAAGGAGGTCATCTCTCCGGGGTTGACCCTGCCGTCGGGGAGCAGGCTGTCCCAGCGCTCCCAGATCGTTAGGTCTCGCCCCGGCCGCCCCCGGCTACCGCCGCCTGCTCGTCCGGCCCCGCCCCGGCTCCGGCCTCACCTGGGCGAATGCCGCGCACGAGACACCATACGGCCGGGCCGAGGTGGCGTGGCGCCTGCACGAAGGGCAGCTCACCGTCGACGTCACCGTCCCCCGGGGCGCCGAAGCCACCATCGACCTGCCGGGCGCCGAACCCACACGGGCCGGGCCGGGCACCCACACCTTCCACGCCCCCCACCGCACCACCGAGGAGCAGCAGTGACCCACCCGTACCAGGACCCCAGCCGCAGCGTCGAGGAACGGGTGGCCGACCTGCTGCCCCGGATGACCCTGGAAGAGAAGGCCGGGCTGCTGTTCCACCACTCGATAGGCATCGGAGCGAACCCCGCACCCGTCGGCCTCACCGCAGAGCAGATGATGTCCGACCGGCTCATGTCGCACTTCAACCTGCTGGGCGCCGGCACCCCCCGCGAGATGGCCGAGCTCCACAACCGCCTGCAGGAACAGGCCGCAGCCACCCGGCTGGGCATCCCGGTGACGCTGTCCACCGACCCGCGCCACGCGTTCACCGACAACCCGGGCACCGCCATGATGGCCGGCCCGTTCTCCCAGTGGCCCGAGACCCTGGGCCTGGCCGCCGCCGACGACGTCGACCTGGTACGCCGGTACGGCGACACCGTGCGCCGCGAATACCTGGCCGTCGGGCTGCGCGTCGCCCTGCACCCACAGATCGACCTGGCCACCGAGCCGCGCTGGGCCCGTATCTCGGGCACTTTCGGCGAGGACGCCGACCTGACCTCCCGCATGGCCGCCGCGTACATCGACGGCCTAAGGGGTCCGGGCGGGCAGCTCGGCCAGGACAGCGTGGCCGCGATGGTCAAGCACTTCCCCGGCGGGGGCCCGCAGAAGGACGGCGAGGACCCGCATTTCCCCTACGGCAGGGAGCAGGTCTACCCGGGCGGCTTCTTCGACTACCACCTCAAGCCGTTCAGGGCGGCCATCGCCGCCGGGGCCACGCAGGTGATGCCGTACTACGGCATGCCGGTCGGCACCACGTACGAAGAGGTCGGATTCGGCTTCAACCACGGCATCGTCACCGGGCTGTTGCGCGAGGAGCTGGGCTTCGACGGCATCGTCTGCACCGACTGGGGGCTGCTCAACGACGGACCGATCATGGGCGAGATGCATACCGCCCGCGCCTGGGGCGTGGAACACCTCACGCCCGAGGAGCGGGCGCTGAAGGTGCTGCACGCCGGCGCCGACCAGATCGGCGGCGAAGCCTGCCCCGAGCTGATCACCGGCCTGGTCCGCGACGGACGGCTGGCGCAATCCCGTCTCGACGCCTCCGTCGCCCGCCTGCTGGCCGAGAAATTCCGCCTCGGCCTGTTCGACGACCGCCGCTACGTCGACCCGGAAGCCGCCGAGGAGATCGTCGGCCGCGCCGACTTCCGTACCGCCGGCGAGGCCGCCCAGCGCCGCTCGCTGACGCTGCTGGAGAACCGCGCCGACCTACTGCCCCTGACCGGCCGCCCCCGACTGTACGTGCAGGGCCTCGACCCGGCCGTGGCCGCCGGGTACACGGACATCGTCACCGACCCCCGCCACGCCGATCTCGCGGTGCTGCGCCTGAACACCCCCTACGAGCCTCGCCAGGGCGTGTTCGAGTCCTTCTTCCACGCCGGCCGGCTCGACTTCGGCCACGACCGCCTCCAGCAGATCCTCGCCCTGCTCGACACGGTGCCCACCATCGTCGCCATCCACCTCGAACGGCCCGCCGTCATCCCCGAAATCGCCGCCCGCTGCGCCGCCCTGCTCGCCGCCTACGGCGCCGGTGACCGGGCGCTGCTCGACGTCCTGTTCGGCAGAGCCGCCCCGCGGGGAACGCTGCCCTTCCAGCTTCCCCGTTCCATGGCCGAGGTCGAGGCCGGCCGTCCCGATGTCCCGCAGGAGAGCCCCGATCCGCTCTATCCCTTCGGGCACGGACTGCAGTACACCACCGAAACCGCGGCCGGAACCCACCCCTGAACGACGAGGAGCATCGTGTGAACAGCCCCTTCACCGCCGCGCTGAATGACCACCGCTGGCGGACGGGCGGGGCCCGGCCCTTCGACCGCTTCGCCCGCTACTGCGAGGCCGTCTGCCCATCCTGGCCGAGGGCGGGTCAGCGGACCCTCCCTCGCGGTTTCAGCGCCACCGGCGGGAGTTCGGGTGCGGGCAGCCGGCCCCCGTCGTAGCCTGCGACTTCGCCGAAGCGGGTGCCTTTCATCCAGTCCTCGCGCGCCTGTTCGATCTCCTCGTGGGACCGGCCGACGAAGTTCCACCACATGACGAGCTCCTCCTCGAACGGCTCACCGCCCAGCAGCATCACGGCCGCGTCCGATTCGGCGCGCAGGGGGAGGGAGGTGCGGCCGCAACCGAGGTAGAGCATGGAGCCGGGGAGGACCGGTACGCCGTCGACGTGGGTCTCGCCCGACATGGCGAGGACCGCGTACTCGAAGTCGGGCTCAAGCGGCAGATTCGTTTCGGCGCCGCGCGTCAGGGCCAGGTCCGCGCCGATCAGGGGGGTGTACGTGGTGCCGGGCGAGCGGGTGCCGTCGAGTTCGCCGAGCATCACCGTGGCGGTGAGGCCGGGGGCGGTGACGAGGGGCAGGTCGGCGTGGTGCTGGAAGTGGGGTTCCACGTGCCGGTGCGCGTCGGGCAGGGCCACCCACAGCTGGGCGCCGTGCAGGAAGCGGGCGTGGGGCCGGGGGCTCTCCTCGGAGTGCGAGATGGCGCGCCCCGAGGTCATCAGGCCCAGCTCGCGCGGGCGGATCGTCTGCAGGCTGCCGGTGCTGTCGCGGTGCAGCACCTCGCCCTCGTGGAGCCAGCTGACGGTCTGGAGACCCATGTGGGGGTGCGGGGGCACCTGCATGCCGGGTTCGTCGGCGATGTCGTCCGGGCCGTAGTGGTCCACGAAGGCCCACGCGCCGACCATGCGGCGGCCGAGGTTGGGAAGCAGTCGTCGCACTTCGGTGGATTCGCCGAGCCGGACCGTGCGGGGGCTCAGGAGTTCGCGTACCGGCTCCGCGACGACGAATCCCCGGCCACCGCAGAGCGAGGGTGCGGCCTGACGATCAAGGTTGCTCATGCCGCTCAACCTAGCGAACCCCTCGGTCGCCGAGCAGCGTTATGGGCGGTGACCATACGTCAGGTGGAGGGCGGTCAACGGCACGGACCGCACACCACCCGGATGGGCAGGGCAATAACGATGGTGAACCGGGCATATGACGCACCATATGAGAACTCACCTGCCCGAGCTCCGGGCCGCCGCCCAGCGCATCGGCCGCCGCCGGTTCCTCACCGTCGCGGGGGCGGCCGCCGCATTGGCCTTCACCACCCATCTGCCCGTCGCCGGTGCCGCGAGCGCGCCCGAGCTGGACGCCAGGAAGATCACCAAGGATCCCTTCACCCTGGGCGTCGCCTCCGGTGACCCGCTGCCCGAATCCGTGCTGCTGTGGACGCGCCTGGCGCCCGCCCCGTACGAAGTGGACGGCGGCCTGCCCGCCGAGCGGGTGGAGGTGGAGTGGGAGGTGGCCTACGACGAGGGCTTCTCCTTCGTCGTCGAACGCGGGACCGCCACCGCGCATCCGGAGTTCGCCCACAGCGTGCACGTGGAGGTGCCGGGCCTGATGTCGGACCGGCACTACTACTACCGCTTCCGGGCCGGTACCTGGATCAGCCCGGTGGGCCGTACGCGTACGGCGCCGGGGGACTTCAGCTTCGGCACCGATCTGTCGTTCGCGGCCGTCGCGTGCCAGGCGTACTTCGACGGCTACTACACGGCGTACCGGCACCTCGCGCGCGAGGAGGTGGACTTCGTGGTCCACCTGGGGGACTACATCTACGAGTACCCCGTCGACGCGGCGGGCGGCCACCGCCGCTACACCGACCGGCAGCTGCCCGCGCACTTCAACCGCGAGACGGTCACCCTGGAGGACTACCGGCTGCGGTACGCCCTCTACAAGACCGACCCCGACCTGACGGCCGCGCACGCCGCGCACCCCTTCGTCGTCACCTGGGACGACCACGAGACCGAGAACAACTACGCCGGCGCCGTACCCGAGAACGACGTACCGCCCGCCGAGTTCCTGCTGCGCCGGGCCGCCGCCTACCGCGCGTACTGGGAGCACCAGCCCCTCCGGGCCCCGCAGCAGCCGACCGGGGCCGACATGCGGCTGTACCGGCGCCTGCACTTCGGCGACCTCGCGCAGTTCGACATCCTCGACACCCGCCAGTACCGCTCCAACCAGGCCTACGGCGACGGCTGGCAGACCCCCGGCCCCGAGTCCGAGGACCCCGCCCGCACCATGACCGGCGCGGAGCAGGAGCGCTGGCTCCTCGACGGCTGGAAGGACTCCGGCGCCATCTGGAACGTCGTACCGCAGCAGGTCACCTTCGCCCAGCGGCGCAACGTCCCCGGACCTGGCTACAAGCTGTCCATGGACGCCTGGGACGGCTACCCCGCCTCCCGCAAGCGCATCCTCGACGGCGCCCAGGCCGCCGGGGTGAAGAACCTGATGGTGCTGTCCGGCGACGCGCACGACGCGTACGCCTTCGACCTCAAGGCCGACTTCGACACCCCCACCTCGCGCACGGTCGGCACGGAGATCGGCACGACGTCCCTCACCAGTGGACGGGACGGCGTCGACAGACCGTCCAACTGGGCCGCCCTCACCCAGGCCAACCCGCACATGAAGTTCTACAACGGCCGCCGCGGCTACACGCTGATCAGGCTCGGTTCCTACGACGCCCAGATCAGCTTCAAGACCGTCTCGGCGGTCACCACGCCCACCGGAACGCTCGCCACGGCCGGCTCCTTCGTCACCCTGAGGGACAGCCCCGGCCTGCTCCCGGCCTGAGGCCGGCGGCGTTCGCCCGTTCGGAGGCATCCGCGGGGCGCGTCCCGCCGCCCGGCCGTGCAATGGGGGCATGGGCGTCCACCTCCACTCGTACCGCGCCGCGGCGCGTTCCGCCGCGCTCCTGCTGTGCGCGGCCGGCGCCCTCGCCCTCTCCGGGTGCGCGGGCGCGCGCATGACCCCCGCGGAGGAGGAGCGCGCCGCCACCGAGACGCTGTGCGAGGACCTCGGCGGGCTCCGCATGGACGCCGGGAAGCTGGCCGACCTCGGCCCGACGACGACGCGGCTCGACGACGTCAGGGACCTGAGGGACGACGTGGCGTACGCCCTCGACACCGTCACGCACAGCGCGCAACGGGTCAGGAAGGCGAAGGCCGACGCGGTGACGGAGGCGTACGACGGCCTCGCCCGGGCCATCGACGCCCTGCCGCGCGACACCACCGGCGCCCAGGCCGCCGAGCGGATCAGGCCGCAGCTGGAGGCGCTGGACCAGGCGATCGCCGCCTCGCAGGCCTCCGTCAAGTGCTGAGCGTGTACGACGCCACCGCACGGGCAGGGGGAATAGCGCAGGCCCCGGGCACCGTTGTGCGGGGACAGCCATACCGACGGACACCGGGAAGAGGTAGGCACATGAGCACGGTCGAGCTCACCAAGGACAACTTCGATCAGGTCGTCAGTGACAACGATTTCGTTCTGATCGACTTCTGGGCGGAGTGGTGCGGGCCGTGCCGGCAGTTCGCCCCGGTGTTCGAGAAGGCGTCCGAGCGTCACCCGGACCTGGTGTTCGCCAAGGTGGACACGGAGGCGCAGACGGAGCTGGCGGCGGCGTTCGAGATCCGGTCGATCCCGACGCTGATGATCGTCCGGGACAACGTCGCGGTCTTCGCCCAGCCCGGGGCGCTGCCCGAGGCCGCCCTGGAGGACGTGATCGGGCAGGCCCGCAACCTGGACATGGACAAGGTGCGCGCGTCGATCGAGGAGGCCAAGACGAAGGGGCAGGGCTGACCCCCTGACGTCCCCGACCCGCAGGGCTGACCCGCCCCTCCCCCGGGCCTGCCGCGCCGCCCCGCGTTCCTAGCGTTCCAGTACGAGGGCGAGGCCCTGGCCCACTCCGATGCACAGGGCCGCCAGACCGGTGCCGGAGCCCGCGGCGGCGAGCTGGTGGGCGACGGCCCCCGCCAGGCGGGCGCCGGAGGCGCCCAGGGGGTGGCCGATGGCGATGGCGCCGCCGCGCGGGTTGACGACGGCCGGATCGAGGTCCGGCCACTCGGCGAGGCAGCCGAGCGACTGCGCGGCGAACGCCTCGTTCAGCTCGAACGTGGTGAGGTCGGCGAAGGTCCGGCCGGCCTTGGTGAGCGCCCGCTGCACCGCCTCCACCGGGCCGAGCCCGAAGAGCTGCGGTTCGATGCCGGTGACGGCGGAGGTACGGATACGGGCCAGCGGTTCGCGCCCGCAGGCGCGCAGGCCCTCCTCATCGACCAGCAGCAGGGCGGCCGCGCCGTCGTTGAGCGGCGAGGCGTTGCCCGCCGTGACCGTGCCGTCGGGACGGAACGACGGCTTCAGCTTGGCCAGTGCTTCCATGGACGTGGTGTCGCGGATGCACTCGTCGCGGGTCAGGTCGACGCCGTCGTACGGGACGACCTCCCCGTCGTACAGGCCCTTCGCCCAGGCCTCGGCGGCCTTCCGGTGGCTGGCGAGGGCGAAGGCGTCCTGCTGTTCGCGGGTGAGGGCGTGCTTGTCGGCGATCAGCTCGGCGCCCTCGCCGAGGGAGACGGTCCACTCGGCGGGCATCCTCGGGTTGGTCATGCGCCAGCCGAGGGTGGTCGAGTGGAGCTGCTGGTGCCCGGCGGGGAAGGCGCGCTCCGGCTTCTGCAGCACCCAGGGCGCGCGGGACATCGACTCGACGCCGCCCGCGAGGACCACGGAGGCGTCGCCGAGCGCGATGGCGCGGGCGGCCTGGATGACGGCTTCGAGGCCGGAGCCGCACAGGCGGTTGACGGTCACGCCGGGCACGGAGACCGGCAGTCCGGCCAGGAGCACGGCCATGCGGGCGACGTCGCGGTTGTCCTCGCCCGCGCCGTTGGCGTCACCGACGTACACGTCGTCGATCCGGGCCGGGTCGAGGTCGGGCGTACGGTCCACGAGCGCCTTGACGACGTGGGCGGCGAGGTCGTCCGGTCGTACGGAGGAAAGGGCACCCCCGAACCTGCCGATCGGCGTGCGGACGGCGTCGACGATGTAGACGTCGCGGATGCTCATCGGGTTTCTCCCACGTCACCTCGGGCGTTCGCCAGGTGAAGTTCTCTTCATCCCTGGCCTCAGCCGAGTTTCCGTTCCGGACCGCCGCCGTGTCAACGCCGACCGCTCAAAAGTCCGTACGGGCGGACACGCGCGCCGAGAGCCCGTAGTCCAGCTCCGCGCCGTCCACCAGCAGGCCCTCGACCGTGCGGGTTTCCGGGTCGATGTCCGCCTCCATGCCCTCGCCGACGTAGTGGGGGTAGCCGGACACGCCCACCTCGCCGGTGGCGCGCACCACGGCCGAGCGGAGGGCGACCTCTTCGAGGTGCGCCGCGTCACGGCCCTCGGCGTGCTCGGGGACCAGAAGGATCTCGAAGCGCTGCGGAACGGTGCTCATGCAGGCGACGCTAGAGACGTTCGGCGCCGCCCGCACGTCAGCCGCCGGCGGGGGCGGGGCGGACGATGTTCCCGAGCGGGCACGCTTCAGGTGGACTCGCGGAGGTCAGGTGGACTCGCGGAGGTCAGGTGGACTCGCGGGGGATCAGCCGGGCCGCCATGAGGTCGTGCCGCTCGGGGGCGGCGTCCGGGTCGCGGACGATCCGGTCGACGAGCCCGGCCAGGCGCTGGCCGGTCTCCATGGCGATCCTGACCGTCGACAGCCGGGGCCGCAGCAGCTTGCCGAGGAGGAGGTCGTCGGCGCCGACGAGCGCCGTGTCGCCGGGGATCGCGACACCCGCGTCCTGGAGGGCGCGCATCAGGAGCATGGCGTACTCGTCGTTGTACGCGAAGACGGCGTCGAGCCCCAGCTCGGGCCAGCGGGCGGCGAGGGCGGCGGCGGACTCCTCGGTGTAGGCGAGCGGGAGTGGCCGGATCTCGGCGCCGGCGCCCGCCGCCGCGGCACGCACACCGTCGAGGCGCGGCCCGGAGAACATCTCCAGACCCGGTTCCTCGGGCACCACCACGCCGATGCGCCGGTAGCCGCGCTCCAGCAGGTGGGCGCCCGCGCACGCGCCCACCTCCCGTTGGTCCATGGCCAGGGTGTGGGCCCCCTCGACGGATTCGGGGCCCAGCGTGATGACGGCCCGGGCGCCCGAGCGCTTGAGGACGTCGACGCCGTACGGGGTCAGGGCCACCTCGCCGAACGACACCACGGCGACCGGGCGCAGCTCCGCCCAGGCGCGGGCCGCCTCGTCCCCGTCCAGGCCGGTGCTGCCGTACTGCACGACGGTGTAGTCCAGGCGGCGCAGGGCGGCCTGGAGCTCACTGAGGAAGCGGCTGTAGAGCGGGCCGACGGGGACGTGCGCGGTGGGCAGCAGCACGATCCGGGTATGGCCGGCGCGCAGGCTGCGGGCGGCGGCGTGCGGGACGTAGCCGAGCTCCTCGGCCGCCTGGCGCACGCGCAGGCGGGTCGGTTCGCTGATGCGGACCGCCGAGGTGTTGTTGAGCACGTACGAGACGGTGGCCCGGGAGACACCGGCCAGCCGCGCGACATCGGCGCTGGTCGGGACCGGGCGTTCGGCGGGCTGTCGGGGTGTCTGGCTCATCGCTCGCGTCATCTTTCCAGACCGGTCGGCGCGCGGGTCTGGCGGTTGGCCGGAAGAGGGTGCTAGACAGTGGGCCACACATCGCTGACACGTGTCACCAGGTCGATGTCATCAGGATAAATCCCCATCCTCTGGAGGGCACTGTGGCCCTTTCCCCGCCCCCATCCCCGTCCCCCTCGTCGCCGTCCTCGCCCTCGCCATCCTCGCCCTCGTCCTCGTCGCCGTCCTCGCCCTCGTCCTCGTCGCCGTCCTCGCCCTCGTCCTCATCGCCGTCTCCGTCTCCGTCCGCGGTCGGCGTGCGCCGGGCGACACGCGGACTGCTGCCGCTGCTCCTCGTCGGGAACGCCGCGATGTACGCGCTGTACATCGGGGTGCCGGGCGTGCTGCTCGCCCTGCACATCGAGGCCATCGACCCCGCCGGGAAGGTGGCCAGCTTCGGCCTGGTGTCCGGCGTCTCGGCGGTCTTCGCGACCGTTTTCAACCCGGTCGCCGGCGCGCTGTCGGACCGCTCCGGCCGCCGCAACCCGTGGATCCTGGCCGGCGGACTGCTGGCGGTGCCCGTGATGCTGCTGCTCGGCAGCGTCGACACGGTCCTGCTGGTGGCGATCGCCTGGTGCCTGGGCCAGGCGGTGATGAACGTCTACCAGGCCGCCCTCACCTCCGTCGTCCCCGACCGGGTGCCGCTGACCGCGCGGGGCCGGGCGTCGGCCGCCGTCGGGCTGGGGCTGCCGGTCGGGACGACCGCCGGCGCCCTGCTCGGCGCGGCGTTCGCCGACGACCACCGCACCGGCTACCTGGTGTTCGGCGTGATCGTCGCGGCGGCGGCCGTGCTGTTCAGCGGGCTGGCGCGGGAGGAGCGGCTGCCCGCGCGTGCGCCGGTGCCGGTGCGGGCGCAGATCGCCGCGTTCGGCGGTGCGTTGCGGGCGCACGACTTCCGGTGGGCGTTCATCGGGCGGGCGCTGCTGATCCTCGGCTACTTCTCGGTCGCCGGTTTCCAGCTCTACATCCTCAAGGACCACACCGTCCTGCCGGCCGGGATGGCGGCGGAGGAAGCGGTGGCGGTCCTGATGCCGGTCAACGCCGTGGCGATGGCCGTCTCGACCGTCGTGGGCGGCTGGCTGTCGGACCGGTTCGACCGGCGCAAGCTGTTCGTGGGCGCCTCCGCGCTGCTGGCGTCGATCGCCCTGCTGATCCCGGCCGTGTCGACGAGCTGGACCGCGATGCTGGTCTTCTCCGTGGTCAACGGTCTCGGCTTCGGCTGCTACATGGCGGTCGACACGGCGCTCGTCACGATGGTGCTCCCGAAGGCGGAGGACGCCGCCCGCGACATGGGCGTGCTCAACGTCGCCAACGCCGGGCCGCAGATCGTCGCGCCGTTCCTCGCCTCGGTGCTCGTCTCCATAGGCGGCGGATACACGCTGCTCTTCCTCGTCGCCGCCGGGTTGTCGGTGCTGGGCGCGCTTGCCGTGCGGCCCATCCGTACCGTGTCCTGATCCCTCTCCTGTTGTGTTCCTCCACCCCCAATTCACCGCGAACGAAAGGCTTCATCGTGCGGCTGCACACCACCACGTGGGGCGAGGGCGACCGGGTCGCCCTGCTGATCCACGGCATCATGGCGGACCACCGGACCTGGCGCCGGGTGGGACCCGCGCTGGCCGACAAGGGATACCGGGTCGTCGCCGTCGACCTGCGGGGACACGGCGCCAGCGCCCGCGCGGGGTCGTACACGGCGCGGGAATTCGCCGACGACGTCGTCGAGACCCTGCCGACCGGGGCCGAGCTGGCGATAGGCCACTCGCTGGGCGGGCTGACCCTGTCGCTCGCCGTCGAGCGGCTGGCGCCGCGGCGCGCGGTCTACTCGGACCCCGCCTGGCACCTGCCGGCCGGTGACGACGGCTACCGGGGCGAGCTCTTCGCCCAGGCCAAGGCCGCGACGGCGGAACAGGTCGCCGCGATGAACCCGCGGTGGGAGGCGGTGGACGTCGACATCGAGCTGGAGACCCTGAAGGTGTGGGACGAGGCCACGGCCTACGGGCTGGAGGCGGTCGCCGGCACGGACCTGCTCCCGGCACGGCCGGTCGTGCCGTCGCTGGTGACGCTCGCCGACCCGAGCATGCTCGTGTCGGCGGAGCGCGCCGCGCTGCTGGTGGAGCGCGGCTTCGAGGTGCGTACGGTCGCGGGCGCGGGTCACACCATCCACCGGGACGACTTCGACGCCTTCATGGCGGCGCTCGACGGCTGGATCTGAGCACGCTCGGCAGCCCCTGGACCACGGTCGGATCATCGGCCACGATCAGCCCCTCGCGCAGGGTCAGGTCATGGTCGGGTCCCCCTTGATCAGGGCGAACGGTGCGCCGGCCGGATCCGTCAGCATGGCGATCCGGCCGACGCCCGGCACGGTGACCGGCGGCACCAGGGTCGTGGCGCCGAGGCCGGTGGCCGCGCCGTACACGGCGTCGCAGTCGGCCACACCGAAGTACGGATGCCATTCGGAGGTCGATCCGGCCAGGATGTTCTCCTTCCCCAGGCGCATGAGCCCGCCCTGTCCCGTATCACCCCCCTTGCCGCCGCCCGGCGCGGAGATGATGCTGTAGACCACGCCGTCGCCCATGTCCATGTCCTGGTACTCCCAGGAGAAGACGGCGCGGTAGAAGTCCTTCGCGGCGTCCGAGTCCGTCGTGTAGAGCTCGGTCCAGCACAGGGCCTTCGGCTCCATGACCACGTCCATGCCCGTGATGTCGCCCGGCTGCCACACCGCGAAGTCGGCGCCCGTGGGGTCGGTGAAAGCGGCCATCCGGCCGGCTGTGAAGACGTCCATCGGCTCGACGCGCACGGAGCCGCCGGCCTGCCGCACCGCGTCCATCGTCGCGTCGGCGTCGCGCGTCGTGAAGTACGTCGTCCAGGCGGAGGACGCGCCCTCCTCCATCAGGGGCCCGACGCCGCCCACCGTCCGGCCGTCGAGCTGGAAGAAGCCGTAGCCCCCGGAGTCCGGGCCGGCCGACTGGACGGTCCAGCCGAACACCGAGGAGTAGAAGGCGACGGCGGCGTCGACGTCCGGGGCGCCGAGATCGATCCAGTTGGGGGTGCCGGGCGCGTAATCGGTCGTCAGCATGGTGATCCTCCGATGCACGGGTCGTGACGCCACCCGGTCTCCTGCCAGGCCGGGTTCGACGCCGTGATCCAGCATGGCAGGGGGCACTGACAGTCGCCCTCCCACGGCACCGCGCCGAGGTGTCCACGCAGGCCGGAGTCAGGCCAGAGTCAGGTCGGAGCAGGCCGGCGCCGCGCAAGGCCCGGCCCGGCCCCCCTCAGCGGCGGGACGCGAGTCCCGCGAACACCTCCCGGAACGCCCCCAGCGTGGCGCCCTGCGCCGTCCGGTCCAGCACCGCGAAGACGACCTCCTCGAAGTGGCCAGCGAACCGCCCGTCCCCCGCCAGCAGGGCCCGGAACGCCTCCGCCACCCCCGCCGGGTCGTTGCGGAACACGCCGCAGCCCCACGCGCCCAGCACCAGGCGCCGGTAGCCGCCCGCCACCGCCGTCTCCAGCACCCTCTCCGCCCGGGAGGCGAGCGCCGCCGGTACGCGCCCGGCCCGCTCGGGGGTACGGCTGAGGATGACGCCCGCGTTCGGCGCCGGCGAGGTGAGGAACCCGACGGTGAACGGGGCGTCCATGAGGCGGCCGCGGTCGTCGCGGAAGACGGGGACACCCGGGGAGTGGATCACCCGGTCGGTGTAGAACGGGCTGCGGTCGGCGCGGTGGTGGTCGTAGTACTCGGGGACACGCAGCAGCGTGGCGTGGAGCGCGGAGGCGCGGCAGAGAGCCTCCTCCTGCGCCTGTGCGCCGTTGAGATAGCCGCCCCCGGGGTTGCGCGCCGAGGCGAAGTTCAGAACGGCGACCGGGCGGTCCGGGTCGGCGCCGACGAGACGGTGCGCGGCCTCCAGGCTGGACTCGCCGGTGACCTCGAACCGCGTCGTACGGTCGGAGTCAGGGGTGACGGGGACGGGCTCGGGGCCGTACATCCGCGTGCCGGCCAGGGCGGCGGCCAGCGCGGGTTCGAGGCCCACCTCGCGGCCTCCGGGGGCGCGGTACCGGCCCGCCGCGACGATCTCCTCGGTCTGCTTCGCGATCCCGCGCAAACGTGCACTCATACCCCTGATCCTCATGGGTCAATCAGGGGCGCGGCAAACGATTTACCGTGCCCCGCGACCACCCCGGGGCACTCTTGTGCGAACGGACAGCGGTGGCTTAGGTGGAACGGAGCCCTTCGACAGGAGGAGTCCCATGCCACCGCGCGACCTGCCGGAGAGCGGCACCCCGCTCTCCGAGGACGAAGCCGAGGACCTGTTGCGATGCATCTGCTTCAAGACAGGCCCTCCACGTACCACGGGGGTCGAACTGGAATGGTTCGTCCATGAACCGCACGTCCCGCAACTCACCGTCTCCGCCGACCGGTTGCGCGCCGCCTTCACCCGGCTGCGCGCCCTGCCCCTGAGGTCGGCGCTAACCTTCGAACCAGGCGGGCAGCTGGAGCTCAGCTCGCCGCCCGCGGCCTCCCTCATGGAGTGCGTCACCACCGTCTCGGCCGATCTGGCCGCCGTACGCGGCGCGCTCGGCGGTCTCGGCCTCACCCTCGCCGGTTTCGGCACCGATCCCTGGCAGCCGCCGCGCGCCCGGCTGCTGCGCGAGCCGCGGTACGACGCCATGGAGGCGTACCTCGACCGGTCGGGGCCGGCCGGACGGGCCATGATGCGCGACTCGGCCTCCGTACAGGTCTGTCTGGACGCGGGGCACGAGGAACCCGGGCCGCTCGGGTTCGAGCGGCGCTGGCGGCTGGCGCACGCGCTCGGGCCGGTCCTGGTGGCCGCGTTCGCCAACTCGCCGTCCCTGCACGGCACCCGCACCGGGTGGCGTTCGACGCGGCAGTCGCTGTGGTCGGCGCTCGACCCGGTACGGGGCATGGCGCCGCCCCTCGCCACCGAACCGCGCGCGGCGTGGGCCGCGCACGCGCTGGACGCGCCGGTGATGTGCGTGCGGGGCGACGACGGGCCGTGGGCGGTCCCGGACGGCCTGACGTTCCGGCAGTGGCTGCGCGACCGGAGCCCCAGGCCCGCCACCCGCGCCGACCTCGACTACCACCTGACCACCCTCTTCCCGCCCGTACGGCCGCGCGGCCACCTCGAACTACGCATGATCGACGCCCAGTCCGGCGAGGACGGCTGGATCGTCCCGCTCGCCGTCACGGCCGCCCTGTTCGACGACCCGGAGGCCGCCGACGCGGCGTACCGCACCGTCGGCCCCCTGCTGGACGACACCGGGCCCGTCGGCCCGCCGCGTGACGCGCTGTGGACCACCGCCGCCCGGGACGGGCTCACGCACCCGGCGCTGCACGCCGCCGCCGTCTCGTGCTTCGCGCTCGCCCTGGAGGCACTGCCCCGCATGGGGGCCGCCCCGGCCGTACGGGACACGGTGGCCGCCTTCCACGAGCACTACGTCATACGGGGCCGGTGCCCCGCAGACGACCACCTCTCCCCCATGACCGGCACCGGGACCGGCTCCGGCACCCCCGGGAAGGACGTCCGTACATGACCGACCCCGACACGCTCCGGCGGCGGGCGCTCGACGCGCTGACCACCGCCCGGGCGCGCACCGCGCTGCTCACCGACTGCGTGGACGACGCCGAACTGACCGCACAGCACTCCCCCTTGATGTCCCCGCTGGTGTGGGACCTGGCGCACATCTCCAACCAGGAGGAGCAGTGGCTGCTGCGGGCCGTCGCCGGCCGCGAGGCACTGCGTCCTGAGATCGACTCGCTGTACGACGCCTTCGAGCACCCCAGGGCCACCCGCCCCTCACTGCCGCTGCTCGCCCCGGCGGAGGCACGCGCGTACGCCGCCGACGTGCGCGGCCGGGCCCTGGACGTCCTCGAACGCACCCCGCTGGAAGGACGGCCGCTGACCGACGCCGCCTTCGCCTTCGGGATGATCGCCCAGCACGAACAGCAGCACGACGAGACCATGCTCATCACGCATCAGCTGCGGCGCGGCCCGGCCGCGCTGGACGCCCCCGCCCCGCCACCGGCGACGGACACGCGCGGACTGCCGGCCGAGGTGCTGGTGCCGGGCGGGCCGTTCACCATGGGCACCTCGGCCGAGCCCTGGGCGCTGGACAACGAACGCCCCGCCCACGCGCGCGTGGTGCCGGATTTCCTCATCGACACGGTACCCGTCACGAACGGCGCGTACCTGTCCTTCATCGAGGACGGCGGCTACCGCGACGAGCGCTGGTGGGCCCCCGAGGGCTGGGCGCAGATCCGTACCCACGGCATCGGCGCGCCGCTGTTCTGGCGCCGTGAGGGCGGGCAGTGGCTGCGGCGGCGCTTCGGGATCGTCGAGCCGGTGCCCGAGGAGGAGCCGGTGGTGCACGTCAGCTGGTACGAGGCCGACGCCTACGCCCGCTGGGCGGGCCGGCGGCTGCCGACCGAGGCGGAGTGGGAGAAGGCCGCCCGCCACGATCCGGTCACGGGCCGCTCCCGCCGCTACCCGTGGGGTGACGAGGACCCCACCCCGGCGCACGCCAACCTGGGCCAGCGGCATTTGCGCCCCGCACCGGCCGGCAGCTACCCGGCGGGGCGGTCGCCGCTGGGCGTACGGCAGTTGATCGGCGACGTGTGGGAGTGGACGTCGAGCGACTTCCTGCCGTACCCGGGCTTCGTCGCCTTTCCCTACCGCGAGTACTCGGAGGTGTTCTTCGGCCCGGCGCACAAGGTGCTGCGCGGCGGTTCCTTCGCCGTCGATCCGGTGGCGTGCCGGGGCACCTTCCGCAACTGGGACCTGCCCGTGCGGCGCCAGATCTTCGCCGGGTTCCGTACGGCGCGGGACGCGGAGGCCGTCTGATGTGCCGCCACCTCGCCTACCTCGGCCCGGAGGTGCCGCTCGGGGACGTGCTCGTGGAGCCGGCACACGGCCTGTACCGGCAGTCCTGGGAGCCGCGCCGGCAGCGGCACGGGACGGTCAACGCGGACGGTTTCGGCATCGGCTGGTACGCGGACGGGGGCGCGGACCCGGTTCCCGCCCGCTACCGGCGCGCCGGGCCCATCTGGGCGGACCTGTCGTTCGCCGACCTGGCCAGGGTGGTGCGCAGCGGTGCCCTGCTGGCCGCCGTGCGGGACGCCACCCTGTCGGGCGCCGACGCGGAGGCCGCCGCCGCGCCGTACACGGCCGGGCGGTGGCTGTTCAGCCACAACGGCGCGGTGCGGGGCTGGCCGGGCTCCCTCGCGCCCCTGGCCCGGCAGCTGCCGGGGGACGCGCTGCTGTCCCTGGAGGCCCGGAACGACTCGGCGCTCGTGTGGGCGCTGGTCCTGCACCGGCTGCGCTCCGGGGACGAGCCGTCCGACGCGCTGGCGGCCACGGTGTACGAGGTCGCCGCCGCGGCCCCCGGGTCGCGGCTGAACCTGCTGCTCACGGACGGCGAGACCATCACCGCGACCGCCTGGGGGGACACCCTCTGGTATCTGACCGGCCCCGGCCGTCGCGTGGTCGTGGCCTCGGAGCCGTACGACGACGATCCCCGGTGGCGCGAGGTGCCCGACGGCACCGTGCTGACCGCCACCCGTACCGACGTATCGACGAACCCGCTCAAGGAGCCGCCCGCGTGAGCCCGTTCCTGCTGACCCGCACCCTGCCCGAGGACGCCACCGGGGCGGATCTGCGCGCCGACGTCCTGCACGGTCTGACCCGTACGCCGAAGGAGCTGCCGCCGAAGTGGTTCTACGACGCGCGGGGCAGTGAGCTCTTCGAGGAGATCACCCGGCTGCCCGAGTACTACCCCACGCGCGCGGAGCGGGAGATCCTGATCGCCCGGGCCGGTGAGATCGCCGCCGCCACCCGGGCCCGCACCCTGGTGGAGCTCGGTTCCGGTTCGTCCGAGAAGACCCGCCACCTGATCGACGCGCTGGTGCCGGGCCTGGAGGGCTATGTGCCGGTGGACGTCAGCGAGAGCGCGCTGCGCGGTGCCGCCGAGGCGCTGAGCGCGGAGCGGCCCGGGCTCCAGGTGCACGCCCTGGTCGCGGACTTCACCCGGGGGCTCGCCCTGCCGGGCACCCCCGGTCCGCGTCTGGTCGCCTTCCTCGGCGGCACGATCGGCAACCTGCTGCCGGAGGAGCGGGCCGTCTTCCTGCGCTCCATACGGACGCTGCTCCAACCCGGCGACGGGCTGCTCCTGGGCACCGATCTGGTCAAGGACGAAGGGACGCTGGTCGCGGCGTACGACGACGAGGCGGGGGTGACGGCCGACTTCAACAAGAACGTGCTGTCCGTCCTGGCCCGGGAGCTGGGCGCGGACGTCGATCCGGACGACTTCGACCACGTGGCCGTGTGGGACCGGGAGCGGGAGTGGATCGAGATGCGGCTGCGCGCGCGTGAGGCGGTGACCGTGAAGATCCCGGAGCTGGATCTGGCGGTGCCGTTCGAGGCCGGCGAGGAGCTGCGTACGGAGGTGTCGGCGAAGTTCCGTCAGGAGGGCGTACGCCGGGAGCTGGCGGGCGCGGGGCTGGAGCTGACGCACTGGTGGACGGACGCGGAGGGGAGGTTCGCGCTGTCGCTGGCCACGCCGGCGACGCCCGCGGCGCCGGTTACGGCGGCCTGAGCGGCGCGCGCCAGGGAGCGGCGGTCGGGGTGGCGGCCGGCGGGGATCGGGGGCAGGATCCGGATCTCCGCCGTCAGCCCCCGGGCCGCCGCGACCCGCCACAGCGAGGCGGTGAGCGGGTCGTCGCCGACGAAGGCGGCCGGACCGGCCGGCGCGTAGGCGATGCGTACGGGCTGGACGCCGGCGCCCGCGTCCAGCGCCGCCTGGAAGGCGGCCGGGCGGAAGCGCCCTCCGGCGCGGCCGCACCAGGTCGAGCCCTCGGGGAACACGACCACGCGCGCGCCTCCGCGCAGCGCCACGGCGAGCTCGCGGACGGTGGCGGGCAGGGCGCGCAGCCGGTCGCGTTCGAGGAAGAGGGTGCCGCCCCGGGCGGCGAGCGCCCCCAGCAGGGGCCAGCGGCGCACGTCGCTCTTGGCCAGCATGCGGCCGGGCAGGACGGCGGCGACGAGCGGGATGTCCAGCCAGGAGATGTGGTTGGCGACCACGAGCCGCGCGCCCGTCCCTTCCGGGGGCGTACCGGTGATCCGTACGCGCACGCCGAAGGCGCGGAGCACCGCCCGGCACCACAGCCGCGTCAGACGCCCTCGTACGGCCCGCCCGAGCGGCACGGTGAGCGGCGCGCACACCACCCCGATGAGCACGGCCAGGACCCCCGCGGCCAGCCGGAGGACGGCCCGCGGGAACGGGGCGGGCGGTCCGGGGTGGCGGGTGCAGTGGTCCGGGGTGCAGGGGGAGGCGGGCAGCCAGGCGTTCATCAGGCGGGGGCGAGGGAGAGGAAGTGCCGCAGGTAGCGGGGGTTGGTGCGGCGCAGCGACAGCAGGACGTAGAGGTCCGCGACGCCGAACTCGGGGTCGTGGGCCGGGGCCCCGCACACCCAGGCGCCCAGGCGGAGGTATCCGCGCAGCAGGGGCGGGAGTTCGGTGCGGGCCGCGTGGCGGGGCGCGCCCTCGGCGGACCAGAGCTTGTGCGGGGTGACCCAGTACTCCTCGGGCGCGACGTGGCGGGCCCTGACCGTGTCCCAGGTGGCGGCGGCGAGGGCGCCGCCGTCGGCGAGCGGGACGGAGCAGCAGCCGGCGAGCCAGTCGTGTCCGGTGCGGGTCATGTAGCGGGCTATGCCGGCCCAGATGAGGGAGATGACGGCGCCGTTGCGGTGGGCGGGGTGCACGCAGGAGCGGCCGACCTCGACCAGGTCGTCGCGGATGGGGGCGAGCCGGGAGAGGTCGAACTCGCCCTCGGAGTAGAGCCGCCCGGCGACGCGGGCCCGGTCGGGCGGCAGCAGCCGGTAGGTGCCGACGACCTCGCCCGTCGCCTCCTCCCGTACCAGCAGGTGGTCGCAGTACGCGTCGAACGCGTCGCCGTCCAGGCCGGGTTCCGGCCCGTCGAGGCGGGCTCCCAGCTCCCCGGCGAACACCAGGTGGCGCAGCCGCTGCGCCGCCCGTACCTCGTCCTGCTCGCGGGCGAGGGAGACGGCGTACCGGGGGCGGGGTCCCGCGTGAGCCGGCGCTGGGGTGGGCACCGGGGCGGGGGCGGCCGCGGGAACCGGGAGGGGGGCGGCTGTCGGGGATGCGGTCATGGCGGTCTCCTCTGCCGGAGGGAAGGCGGCGGGCCACGACTGCGCCGGCCCGGCCCCCTACTTCTCCCGCGGCAGGCTGGATTCGACATGACCGTCCGGCGGAGCGCGGATGTGCGCCTGCTGAATCCCGGGTACGCGCGGGGCGGGCCGCACCGGCCTCCCGCGCGGCTACGGACGTGGGTCCACGGCGGGCTCCAGCAGCCGCGTACGCGCGGGCCGGCGACAGCGGGCCCCGGCGACCGGGGCGCACGCGGGCGGGCGCCGCACCGGCCTCCGGCGGCCGGGTTTGCGCGGGCGGGCGCCGCATCGGCCTCCGGCAACCGGCTACGCACGCGGGGCGGGCGGCACCGGCCTCCCGCGCGGCTACGGACGCGGGTCCCACGGCGGGCTCCAGCAGCCGCGTACGCGCGGGCCGGCGGCAGCGAGCCCCGGCGGCCGGGGCGCACGCGGGCGGGCGCCGCACCGGCCTCCGGCAACCGGCTACACACGCAGGCCGGCCGCACCGGCCTCCCGCGCGGCTACGGACGCGGGCCCCACGCCGGGCCCCCGGCGATCGCGTACGCGCAGGCCGACGACACCAACACCGGCAACCAGTACGCACGCGGGTCCCCCGCCGGGCACCGGCAACCGCGTACGCGCGGGCCGGCCGCGCCAAGCTCCGGCGTGCGGCCACGGATGCGGGTCGGCCGCGCGGGGGCTCCTCGCGCGGACACGGGCGCGTGCCCCGCGCCCGGGTCCGGCCGCGCGCGGGGCGGTCAGTGGGCGAGCGCCCGGGTGATCCGGTCCGACGCCTCCTTCGCCGCCCGCTTCGGGTCCTGGCCCTCCAGGACGGCCGTCATGTAGGGCTTGATGGGGTTGGCCTCCTCGACCGCCGCCCACTGGGGCGCATTCGGCGTGGCCCGGCCGCGCGCCGCGCCCACGGCCATGGCGGCGGTGGCCTCCTGGCCCTCGACGACGCGTGCCAGGGAGGTCTTGTTGGGCACGTAACTCATGGTCCGGGCGAGGTCGGTCTGCCACTTCTCGCCCGCCAGCGCCGTGACGACCTCGATGGCGGCGTCCCGCTCCCTCGCCTTCTCCGGGACGATCAGGTCCGAGCCGCCGGTGAAGACGGCGCAGGGCGTGTCGGCGGTCTTGCCGGGGATGGGGAAGAAGCCCAGCTTGCCCTTGAGGGCCGGGTTGCGCTCCTCGATGGCGGCGGCGACGCTCGGCGGCGCGATGATCTGGGCCACATCGCCCTCGGCGAAGACGCCGGCCTGGGGCGGGGTCTCCTCGTCCGCGCCCTTCGGGCCGGGGCCGAGCGCCTGGAGGCGCTGGTAGAAGGCCATGCCGCGCAGGGCGGCGGGGGTGTCGAGCGCGCCGGTCCACTCACCGCCCTTCTCCACCGCCAGGTCGCCGCCCTCGTCCCAGATGAACCCGGCGAGGGTGTACCAGTCCTGCCCCGCCAGGTAGATGCCGTGCCGTCCGCCGCCGCCGAGCTTCTCGGTGACCTCGATCCACTCGTCGCGGGTCTTCGGGGGTGTGGTGACGCCGGCCTCCGCGAAGAGGTCCTTGTGGTAGATGACCACCCGGTTGGCCGCGTACCAGGGGATGCCGTACTGGACGCCGTTGATGCTGCCGGGCTCCTTCAGACCGGGCAGCCAGTCCGCCTGTCCCAGGTCGCGGACCGATTCGAGCGTGAGGTCGTACAGCAGGCCGGTCGCGGCGTACCGGGCCACCTGGGTGTTGCCGACCTCGATGACGTCGGGGGCGTCGCCGCTGTGCAGGGCCGCGGTGACCTTCTTGCCGATGCCGGTCCACTCCTGGAGGGTGATCTCGAGGTCGACGGCGTGTTCGTCCTCGTACGCGCGGGTGAACCGCGCCAGGAAGTCGTCGGAGACGCTGCCCTTCATCAGCCAGACGCGGACGGTCGGCGTACCGGCTTGGTCACCGGCGAGGGCGCCGCAACCGGTCGCCGTCATGGCCATGACCAGGGCTGTCGTCAGCGCGGCGGCGCGGGCGAGGATGCGCTTCTTCACGTAGGGCACCTTTTGCGTGAACAGGAAGTGGACCCGGCGTGGGGGGAAGCGAACGAATTCGCCACGGGCGTGATGGCTGGATTTTGGTATGGACCAATGAACGGGTCAACCCCTGTGCGCACCCGGGTGCGCACCCGGGTGCGCACCCGTGAGCCGCCGACGCCTCGCGGTCCCCGGCGCCGTGGGGCACCGTGGAAGGAGGCACCGCCGGGCGAAGGCTCCGGCCGAAGGCACCGGGCGATGGCATCGGGCGAACGAGGAGACCTCCATGTCGCACCACACCTACCGCGTCACCGAGATCGTCGGCACCTCGCACGAGGGCGTGGACGACGCCCTGCGCAACGGCATCGCGCGCGCGTCGGAGACGCTTCGCAATCTCGACTGGTTCGAGGTGACGCAGGTCCGGGGCCACATCAAGGACGGCCGGATCGCGCACTACCAGGTCGGGATGAAGGTCGGCTTCCGCCTGGAGGAGCCGTCGGAGCACGGCGCCTGAGCCCACCGCTCAGGGCCGACGGCCCTCCGGCTCAGGTACGGCCCTCCCTCTCCTGGGCCTGCTTCAGCTCGTCCGAGCTCTCCGCCCAGCGGGCCCGTACGACCGGGAAGCCCGCCTGTTCGGCCGCGTCGCAGACCAGCTCGTCGTCGTCGACGAGCATGCGGACCTCCCGGCGCTGCGCCAGCCTGCGCAGCGTCTCCAGCTTGGTGTGGCGCGCCGGCCGCCGGTCGTCGTTGCGCCGCATGTGGATGCGGCCCTCGGGCAGGCCGTGTTCCGCCAGCCATGCCACGGTGTCCGCCCGGCACCGCTCGGGCCGCCCGGTGAGGTAGACGACCTCGCACGTGCCGGCCGCCTCCCGGCACATGGCCACGCCCCGCGCGAGCGGCGGGTCCTGTGGCGCCGCGGCGAAGAAGGCGTCCCAGTCGCGGGGCCTGCGCTCCAGGAAACGCTGCCGGTGGCGGGCGTCGGACAGGGTGTTGTCCAGGTCGAAGACGGCCAGGGGCCTGCTGTTTCGCGTCACGCGCCCCAGCGTAGGCACGTCCCCGGCCCCGTGGGGAATCCTCGCGCGCGCCAGGCGTTGAAAGGGGCGTGAGCTCATTGATCGCTTCGACCAGGTTCTCCGTGCTGGACCGTTCCCGCACCCGCGAGGGACAGGACGGTCCCCAGGCGCTGCGCGACACGGTGCGCCTCGCCCAGGAGGTGGAGGCGCTCGGCTACCACCGGTTCTGGGTGTCCGAGCACCACGGGGTGCCGGGGGTGGCCGGTTCGGCGCCGACCGTGCTGGCGGCCGCCGTCGCCGCCGCGACGCGGACGATCCGGGTCGGTACGGGCGGGGTGATGCTGCCGAACCACCAGCCGCTGGTGGTGGCGGAGCAGTTCGGGGTGCTGGAGTCGCTCTTCCCGGGCCGGATCGACATGGGGCTGGGCCGTTCGGTGGGCTTCACGGACGGCATACGGCGGGCCCTCGGCCGGGACAAGGAGGACGCCGACGATTTCGCCGCCCAGCTGGCGGAGCTGCTGGGCTGGTTCGACGGTACGCAGTCGGCGCACCCCCGGGTGCGCGCGCGTCCCGCCGAGGGTCTGCGGGTGCCGCCGTTCGTCCTGGCCACCGGTGAGGGCGCGGAGATCGCCGCGGCGGCCGGCCTGCCGCTGGTGATAGGCGACCTGAAGGGGCGGCCGAAGGTGGTGGCCGCGATCGAGCGGTACCGGGCCGCCTTCCGCCCGTCCGCGTGGGCCGAGGAGCCGTACGTCGTCGTGGCCGGCACGGTGGTGGTCGCGGAGAGCGAGGAGCAGGCGGCGCGGCTGCTGACGCCGGAGGCGTGGTCGCTGGCGTACTCCCGCACGAAGGGCGACTTCCCGCCGCTCGCGCCGCCGGAGCGGGTCGCGGGCCTGGAGATGACGCCGAAACAGCGGGAGTTCTACGAGGCGGGGCTGCGGGGGCACATCCACGGCACCGAGGAGCAGGTGCGGGACGCGCTGGAGGAGGCAGTGAAGGAGACCGGCGCGGACGAGGTGCTGGTGACGACGAGTACGTACGACGGCGCGGCGCTGGTGGACTCCTACCGCCGCCTCGCCCGCCTCGCGGGCCTGGCCCCGCGCTGAAACCGCCCTCGCGGGCCTGGCGCACACGCGAATCGGCACCCGCCTCGCGGACCCCGGCACCACACCGGCGCCGGGCCCGCGAGGGGGCGCGGCGGCTCAGGCCGCCGTGTCGTAGGTGTAGTGGCGGGTGTGGTCCAGCATGTCCGCCGGGGTCACGTCGTTCCAGGGGCGCATGGTGTCGCGCAGGTCCACGACGTTCGGGGTGCCGGCGGCCGGGAGGTAGGGGGAGCCGGGGTGGCGGGCCTGCCAGTCGGCCCACAGCTTGTCGATGAACGCGTGGTGCAGCCAGAACACGGGGTCGTTCGGGGAGGCCCCGGTGGCCATGTGGCCGCCGACCCAGACATGGACGCGGTTGTGCAGGTTGACGCCGCGCCAGCCTTCGAGGTGGTTGCGGAAGCCGTCGGAGGAGCTGTTCCAGGGCGCCATGTCGTACGTCGCCATGGCCAGGACCGAGTCGGTCTCGGCGCGCGTGGGCAGCTGGCGGCCGCTCGCGCCGAGCGCGCGGCGCAGGTAGTCGCGGCCGTCCACGCGGACGGTGATGGTCCAGCGGCCCCCGGAGGCGGCGAACGGTCCGTCCATGACCTGGCCGTCGCGGGCGCGGCCGGTGCCGCCCATGAAGTCGGGCGCCCAGAGGGAGGAGGACGCCGTGCGGTCCGCGGTCCAGTCCCAGTAGGGCAGGGCGACGGCCGGGTCGACGGCCTGGAGCGCCTGCTCGAACTGGAGCAGGAATCGGCGGTGCCAGGGCAGGAACGACGGCGAGCGGTGGCCGACGCGGTCGCCGCTGTCGGTGTCGCTCATGATGAAGTCGTTGTGGGTGGAGACGAAGGAGTCGTACCGGCCACTGCGCTTGAGTTCGAGCACCGCGTCGATGAAACGCTTCTTCTCGGCGGCGGTGAGCTGGGACTGGTTCTTGCGTACGGTCATGGTGGTGCGGCTCCGGTTCAGGACGTGGCGAGGGGGACGAGCGAGGCGCCCTGGAGTTCGCGGACGGCGGCGCGGGCCACTGCGCGGGGCGTGGCGACCGGCTCGTAGTGGTTGATCACGCTGATCCAGGTGCCGTCGGCGTTCTGCATGACGTGCAGTTCCTCGCCGTCGATCCGCACGGAGTAGCCGGAGCCGTGGCCTCCGTGGTGTCCCCCGTCGTGTCCGCCCCCGCTCTGCGTGGAGCCGCCCTGGATGCGACGGCCCAGGAATATCTCGTCGAAGGGCGCGGGGCCGGAGCCGTGCGCCGACGCGGCGGCGGCCCTGCCGGACGTGGTCGTACCGGAGGCGGCGCTCTCCGGCGCGGCGGTCGCGCGGCCTGCGGCGGCGAGGCCGAGTGCCGCGCCCGCGGTGACGCTCAGGGCCTGGCGGCGGCTGATTCTGGACATGACTATTACCCCCTGGTGGTGCGGTGGTGTTTCGGCACCGGGGGCTTGGTCATGTGCCCCCGGCACGTCCCATGCCTACAGGGGGTTCTCGGAGCCTGGAATTCCGCAGGCGCGGGTTGGCCGCGATACGGACAACCCACCACCTTCGGTGCACAATTCAACGAAGTTGATCTTGCTGTTCACGGACACACGTTCGCCCCGGACGGAAATTCTTGCGGAGAATGTGGCCATCTCGTGGAGAATCTTCCGTTCCGGGGCGATGCGCGTGGCCCGGGTCACGCCCGTGAAGTGGCTTGAATCATGCCCGTATCAGCTGCGCCGCACCTTGCGCGTGGCGCGCAGCCACTCCTTGTTCATGGCGGCGATCGACGGCAGCGGAATGCCCTTCGGGCAGGCCGTCGCGCACTCGCCGGTCAGCGTGCAGCCGCCGAAGCCCTCGGAGTCCATCTGGGCCACCATGTCGAGCACCCGCGTCTCGCGCTCCGGCGCGCCCTGCGGCAGCACGTTGAGGTGATTGACCTTCGCCGAGGTGAACAGCATCGCCGAGCCGTTCGGGCAGGCCGCCACGCACGCCCCGCAGCCGATGCACTCGGCGTGCTCGAAGGCGAAGTCCGCGTCCGCCTTGGGCACGGGCGTGGCGTGCGCCTCGGGCGCGGAGCCGGTGGGGGCGCTGATGTAGCCGCCGGCCTGGATGATCCGGTCGAAGGCGGACCGGTCCACCACCAGGTCCTTGACCACCGGGAAGGCGGCGGCGCGCCACGGCTCGACGTCGATGGTGTCGCCGTCCCGGAAGGACCGCATGTGCAGCTGGCAGGTGGTGGTGCGCTCCGGCCCGTGGGCGTCGCCGTTGATGACGAGCGAGCAGGCGCCGCAGATGCCCTCGCGGCAGTCGTGGTCGAAGGCGACCGGTTCCTCGCCGCGGAGGATGAGCTCCTCGTTGAGGGTGTCGAGCATCTCCAGGAAGGACATGTCGGACGAGATGTTGTCCACCTCGTAGGTGGCCATGGCGCCGGGGGCGTCGGCGTTCTTCTGGCGCCAGACGCGCAACTTGAGCTTCATGCGTAGCTCCGCTGGGTGGGGTGGACGTACTCGAAGACGAAGTCTTCCTTGTGCAGGACGGGCGCCTCGCCGGTGCCGCCGAACTCCCAGGCGGCGGCGTACGAGAACTCCTCGTCCTTGCGGGCCGCCTCGCCGTCCGGCGTCTGGGACTCCTCGCGGAAGTGGCCGCCGCAGGACTCGGTGCGGTGCAGCGCGTCGAGGCACATGAGCTCGGCGAGCTCCAGGTAGTCGACGATGCGGTTGGCCTTCTCCAGCGACTGGTTGAGCTCCTCGCCGGTGCCCGGCACCTTGATCCGGCGCCAGAACTCCTCGCGGATGGCGGGGATCCGCTCCAGCGCCTTGCGCAGGCCCTCATCGGAGCGGGCCATGCCGCAGAACTCCCACATGAGCTCGCCCAGTTCGCGGTGGAACGAGTCGGGGGTACGGTCGCCGTCGACGGCGAGCAGCCGGGCCAGCCGGTCCTCGGTCTCCCCGACCACGTCCCGTACCACCGGGTGGTCGGCCGTGACCGGGTCCGTCAGCGGGTTGCGGGCGAGGTAGTCGTTGATGGTGGACGGCAGGACGAAGTAGCCGTCGGCGAGGCCCTGCATCAACGCGGAGGCGCCGAGGCGGTTCGCGCCGTGGTCGGAGAAGTTCGCCTCGCCGATGGCGAAGAGGCCCGGGACGGTGGTCTGGAGGTCGTAGTCGACCCACAGGCCGCCCATCGTGTAGTGCACGGCGGGGTAGATCCGCATCGGCACCTCGTACGGATCCTCGTCGGTGATCCGCTGGTACATGTCGAAGAGGTTGCCGTACTTCGCCTCGACGGCAGCCCGTCCCATCCGCTGGATGGCGTCCGCGAAGTCCAGGTACACGCCCTGGCCGCCGGGGCCGACGCCGCGGCCCTCGTCGCAGACGTTCTTCGCGGCGCGGGAGGCGATGTCACGCGGGACGAGGTTGCCGAAGGAGGGGTAGATGCGCTCCAGGTAGTAGTCGCGCTCCTCCTCGGGGATCTCGTGCGGCGGGCGGGTGTCGCCCTTCGCCTTCGGCACCCAGATGCGGCCGTCGTTGCGCAGCGACTCGCTCATCAGAGTCAGCTTGGACTGGTGGTCGCCGGTGCGCGGGATGCAGGTGGGGTGGATCTGGGTGAAGCAGGGGTTGGCGAAGTACGCGCCGCGCCGGTGCGCCCGCCACACGGCGGTGGCGTTGGAGTTCATGGCGTTCGTCGACAGGTAGAAGACGTTGCCGTAACCGCCGGAGGCCAGCACCACCGCGTCCGCGAAGTGGGTCGTGATCTCGCCGGTGATCAGGTTCCGGGCGACGATGCCGCGTGCCCGACCGTCGACCACGATCAGGTCGAGCATCTCGGTGCGCGGGTGCAGCTCGACGTTCCCGGCCGCGATCTGCCGGGACAGGGCCTGGTACGCGCCGAGGAGCAGCTGCTGGCCCGTCTGGCCACGGGCGTAGAAGGTGCGGGAGACCTGGACGCCGCCGAAGGAGCGGGTGTCGAGGAGGCCGCCGTACTCGCGGGCGAAGGGCACGCCCTGGGCGACGCACTGGTCGATGATCTCCACCGATATCTGCGCGAGGCGGTGCACGTTGGACTCGCGGGCGCGGAAGTCGCCGCCCTTGACGGTGTCGTAGAAGAGGCGGTGGACGGAGTCGCCGTCGTTGCGGTAGTTCTTCGCGGCGTTGATGCCGCCCTGCGCGGCGATGGAGTGGGCGCGGCGCGGCGAGTCCTGGTAACAGAACTGGACGACGTGGTAGCCCTGCTCGGCCAGCGTCGCACCGGCGGAGCCGCCCGCGAGGCCCGTGCCGACGACGATGATCGTGTGCTTGCGCCGGTTGGCGGGGTTCACCAGCTTCGCCTCGAAGCGGCGCCGGTCCCAGCGCTCGGCGATGGGGCCCTCGGGGGCCGCCTTGTCGACCACCGGCTCGCCGGTCGTGTAGTCGAGGTAGCTCATGTCAGCTCACCACTCCGGTCATGACGGCGACGGGTACGGAGACGAAGCCCGCGGTCAGCACCAGCGCGAGCCCGTTGGCGAGGGCCTTCAGCGCGCGGTCGCGGGTGGCGTTGCCCACGCCGAGGGTCTGGGCGGCCGACCAGAAGCCGTGCCGGATGTGCAGCCCGACGGCGAGCATCGCGACGATGTAGATGACGTTGCCGTACCAGGTGGAGAAGGTCGCCACGACGTTCTCGTACGGGTGGCCGGCCTGGGCGTTCGGGTTCACCGTGAGCGTCGTCAGGTCCAGGATGTGCCAGACGATGAAGAGCGCCACGATCACCCCGCCCCAGCGCATGGTGCGGGTCGCGTAGCTCGCGCGGCGGCGCTTGTGCGCGTACGCGGTCGGGCGCGCCTTGATGTCGCGCCGGCTCAGCTGGTACGCCGAGACGCCGTGGGCGACGACGGCGGTGAGCAGCACCACGCGGGCGATCCACAGGCCCCACTCGTGGTGCAGCACCGGCGCGCCCATGGTCCGCAGCCAGTGGCCGTACGCGTTGAACTCGCCGGGGCCGAAGAAGACCTTCAGGTTGCCCATCACGTGCGCGACGAGGTAGCCGATCATGATCAGCCCGCTGACGGCCATGACCGTCTTCTTGCCGACGGTGGATCGCCAGAAGGTGCGCGTGAGGGACGGTTGTCGATCCGTCCGCGTTGCCAGAGCCATGCACGCGACGCTAGGCGGGGCAGGGGTGAGAGGTCCAAGACATGGTGCCGCTGATCTCCATAGCGAGCGGCTATCGAGCGGGCCTATCGTGGAGATATGCAGTTCCAGCAGCTCGTCTATTTCGTGGCGGTCGCCGAGACCCGGCACTTCACGCACGCCGCCGAGCGCGTGCACGTCTCCCAGCCGTCGCTGTCGCAGCAGATCAGGGCGCTGGAGAAGGAGCTGGGCGCGGAGCTGTTCAGCCGGGCCCGGGGCAACATCGCGCTCACGGACGCGGGCGAGGCGCTGCTGCCGCTGGCCCGCCGCATCCTCGCCGACACCGACACCGCGCGCCACGAGGTGCAGGAGGTGGCGCAGCTGCGGCGCGGGCGGGTGCGGCTGGGCGCGACGCCGAGCCTGTGCACCGGCCTGCTCCCCGATGTGCTGCGCACCTTCCACGACCTGCATCCGGGGATCCAGCTGCTGATCGAGGAGAGCGGCTCCCACGATCTCGTACGGGAGCTGGCGCGCGGCGCGCTCGACCTGGCGCTGGTGGTGCTGCCGCTGCCGACCCCCTCCCCCGCGCTCACCACCATCGAGCTGCTCCAGGAGGACCTGGTGGTGGTGTCGTCCGCGGCCTCGCCGCCACCGCGCCGCCCGGTGCGGATCTCCGATCTGCGCGACCAGCCGCTGGTGATGTTCCGGCACGGCTACGACCTGCGGGAGCTGACGGTCGCGGCGTGCCGGGCCGCGGGCTTCGAGCCGTCGTTCACGGTCGAGGGCGGCGAGATGGACGCGGTGCTCGGCTTCGTACGGGCGGGGCTCGGGGTGGCCGTCGTACCGAGCATGGTGGCGGCCAGGGCCGGCCGCGACCTGCGGGTGACGGCCCTGGCGCGGCCCGGTCTGCGCCGGACGATCGCGCTCGCGCACCGCAGCGACGTGGCACCGCCGCGGGCGGCGCGCGAGCTCCAGAAGGTCCTGCTGCGGTCTCAGACCGCGTCGGCCAGCACCAGCGAGTGGATCCGGTCGGGGGCGCCCGGACGGGCGTAGTACCAGCCCTGGGCGGTGTCGCAGCCCAGCTCCCGCAGCTGCTCGGCCTGGACGCCGGTCTCCACGCCCTCCACCGTCACCGCGAGGTCCAGGCTGTGGGCGAGGGAGACGATCCCCTCGACGATCTTGAGGTCGACGGGGTCGGCCGGGTGCCGCTGCATGCCCTGGGTGAAGGAGCGGTCCAGCTTCAGCACGCTCACCGGCAGGCGGCGCAGGTTGGCCAGGTTGGAGTAGCCGGTGCCGAAGTCGTCCAGGGCGATGTCCACGCCCATCTCGGCCAGCTGCCGCAGCGGCTTGAGCAGGTCCTCGTCGGCGCCGATCAGGGCCGACTCGGTCACCTCCAGGCACAGCGCCCCGGGCTCCAGCCCGAAGCGGTCCAGTACGTCGACGATGTCGGCGACCAGGCCGGTGTGGTGCAGCTGCGTCGGCGACAGGTTCACGTTGATCCGCAGGGGCCCGCCGTCGGAGTGGCGCCGGTTCCAGAACCTGGCCTGGCGGACCGCCTCCTGGAGCACCCAGCGCCCGAGCGGCACGATGAGCCCGGTGTGCTCGGCGAGCGGGATGAACCGGTCGGGGCCGAGCACCCCGTGCTGCGGGTGGCACCAGCGCACCAGTGCCTCGGCGCCGTGCACGCTGCCGTCGCCGAGGTGGACGAGCGGCTGGTACTCGATGAAGAACTCCTCGCGCTCCAGCGCCGCCGGCAGCGCGGTGGTCAGCCCGTGCCGGGTGATGGCGCGGGCGTCGGCCTCCGGGTCGGCCCGCTCGAAGCGGTTGCCGCCCGCCGACTTGGCCCGGTACATGGTGATGTCGGCGCTGCGCAGCACCTCCGCGGAGCCGCGTTCCCCCGCCGGCCCCTCGACGATGCCGACGCTGCCGCGCACGGTGAGCTCCCGGCCGTCCAGCCGGATGGGCGTGGCGAGGGCGGCGAGGATGCGGTGGGCGAGCTCGTCGGCCTGCCGCTCGGTGTCCGTGCCGGTGGTCAGCGCCACGAACTCGTCGCCGCCGAGGCGGGCGACCATCTCCCCCGGCCGGGTCGCGACCGACTGGAGCCGGTCGGCGACCTCCACGAGCAGCCGGTCGCCGGCCGCGTGGCCGAGGCTGTCGTTGATGGCCTTGAAGCCGTCCAGGTCGAGGTAGCAGAGCCCGAAGCGGGCGCCGTCCCCGGCCGAGAGGGCCTTGTCGAGCCGCTCGAAGAACAGCGTCCGGTTGGGCAGCCCGGTGAGCGCGTCGTGGGTCGCCTCGTACCGCAGCCGCAGGTTCAGCAGGCGGCGTTCGGTGGTGTCCTCCATCAGCGCCAGGGTGTACTGCGGGTTGCCCTCGGTGTCCCGCAGCAGGGAGACGGTGAGGTTGGTCCACAGGACGGTCCCGTCGCCCCGGTAGAAGGGCTTCTCGACGCGGAAGTGGTCGCGTTCGCCGCGTACGAGCTCGCCGTAGAGGTTCCAGACGTGCGGGGCGTCCTCGGGGTGGACCCACTCGGTCACCTTGCGGCCGCGCACATGGCGCTCGAGGCCGCCGAACATGCGGGTGAGGGCCCCGTTGACCTCCAGGACGTTGCCTTCGAGGTCGGCGATGCCGATGCCGATGGCCGCGCCCTCGAAGACCGCCCGGAAGCGGGCCTCGCTGGCGTGCAGCGCCCGTTCGGCGAAGCTGCGGGCCGAGAGCGCCGAGCGGGCGATGGACTCCTGCTCGGTGCGGGTGCGCTCGCGCAGCGCCTGGGCGAAACCGGCGGCCAGGGCGTGCTGGAGCCGGGCGCAGCGGGCCCGGAGCTCCTCGGCGGGGAGGTCGGGCGGCCCGGGCGGGCCCGGCGGCGCTTCGGCGTCCCGGCAGTACAGCACCAGGTACGAGTCGACCACGCCGAGGGTGCGGCTGAGCGCGTCGGGGTCGGTGCAGTGGGCGGCCACCAGGGCGGCGCCGACGCCGTGCGCGGGCGCCGGGTCGAACGGCCGGGCGTGCAGAGCGCCGCTCAGCTCCCGGGCGAGCGGCAGCAGATGCCGTTCGAATTCGGGGCGGGTCAGCGACGTGGCGGTGACCGGGAAGATCGCCCGGCTCCAGATCGTCGCGAACCGCCGGAGTCTGTCCTCGAGGCCGTCCGGCTCCGCGCCGGAGCCGGCGCCGGATTCCTGCGGCGGCACGCTCACGCCTTGCGCCCCACCCCTGCGAAGCCCGCGAAGGCGTATGGATCCTCGTGCTCGACCGGGCTGTCGGGCTCGGGCCGCCAGTGCGGCATCGACACGACGCCGGGCTCGACGAGCTCGAAGCCGTCGAAGAACCGCTCGACCTCCGGCCGCGAGCGCATGACGAGCGGGTTGCGGATGTCGCGGTAGACGCCCACCGCGCCGCCCGCCCGCTCCTGGGGTACGGGGACGCCCTCGTACGAGGCGTGGGTGACGATCAGCAGGCTGCCGGGCGCCAGGGCGTCGCGCAGCTCGGCGACGGAGCGCTGCGGGTCGTCGGCGTCCTCCAGGAAGTGCAGGACGGCCACGAGCAGCAGTGCGACCGGGCGGTCCAGGTCGAGCAGCGCGGTCGTCTCCGGAGCGGCGAGGATGTCCTGGGGCTTGCGCAGGTCGGCGGCGACGACGGCGGCGTGCTCGTTGCCCTCCAGGACGGCCTTGCTGTGGGCGACGGCGACGGGATCGTGGTCGACGTACACCACGCGGGCGTCGGGGCGGGCACCTTGGGCGATCTCGTGGACGTTGCCGAAGGTGGGGATGCCGGAGCCTATGTCGAGGAACTGGGTGATGCCCTCGCTCACGGCGTACCGCACCGCGCGGCGCATGAACGCCCTGTTCGACTGCATGATCTTGGGCAGGCCAGGCATGAACTCCATGGCCCTGCGGGCGGCTTCCCGGTCTACTTCGAAATTGTGCGAGCCGCCCAGGTAGTAGTCGTAGATGCGGGACACGCTCGGCACCGAAATGTCGATACCCGGCGGGACCCAGGCGGGACGCTCCATCGATGTCTCCAACAAGTAGCCACGGGGGTTGCGGCCGTGTTCATGGCCGGTGTTCGAGCCGAGGCTACTGATCGCCCGCCAGGAGGGCGAGAGGAAACGGAAAATAGCGGTCCGTTCTTGGTCACACGCCTTTGGCACGTGCGGAGTTCGAGCAGCGTACGGGCGGTGTGGGACGGGGTGCACGAGCGGGCGGGCCCGCCGGTCCACGCGGGGGGCGTGGACCGGCGGGCCGACGGGGTGTCCGGCCGGTGGGAGACCGGCCACCCGGGGCCGGAGGCGCGTGGGGACTGCGCTGGGCGCTCCGGCCGGCTGTGGGGGGAATGGGGGGCGGCGGGCTACTTGACGAGCTTGCCGTCGGGGGAGACGGCGAACCAGGTGCCGCCGACGCCCTGGCCGTTGGTGTCGCCGGGCTTCTTGTCGCCCGCGAAGGTGTAGATCGGCCAGCAGTCGATGGTCTGCTGCTTGATGCCGTCGGGCCGGTTGAAGGTCACGAAGCCCTTGAGCTTGACGCCCTCGGTGTCGTTCTTGTCGACGGGGGCGACCACCGGCCACTTCTTGAGGCAGTCGCCGGTGCAGGCGGTCTTCATCGGCCAGGCGGAGTCCTTCTGGAACCGGTAGACCGTCATGCCGTTCTTGTCGACGACGATCTCGCCCAGCTTGGGGTCCTTGCGGACCGACAGGCCAGCCGGGTCGGCCGGGGTGCCGGCGTCCTCGCCGCCGCCTTCGCCGCCGCCCTCGCCGGTCGCGGGCTCCTCCGGCTTCTCCGGCTTCTCCGCGTCGCCGGAGCCGCCGTTGCCGGGGGCCGCCTTCTTGCCGTCGGGGGACGCCGCGTACCAGGTGCCGCCGACGCCCTGGCCCTTGGCCTCGCCGGGCTTGGTGTCCTTGGCGTACCGGTACATCGGCCAGCCGTCGACGGTGAGTTGCTTGGTGCCGTCGGCGCGGGTCACCGTGCCCATCAGGGAGGCGTCGACACCGGCCGGGGGCTTGGCGCCGTCGGCGGAGACGACCGGCCAGGTCTTGGCGCACTCGCCCTCGCAGTTCGACTTGGGCGGGCTCGCCGTGTCCTTGTCGAAGCGGTAGAGCGTGAATCCCTCGCTGTCGGTGAGGACCTTGCCGAACTCCTTGCTGTCCCAGACGGCGAGTTGACCGGCCGGCTTGGCCGCGGCGGCGCCGCCCTGGGCCGAGGCTCCGGCGCCGTAACCGCCGTCGGAGCCGTAACCGCCCGCGTTCTCGGCGGGAGCTCCGGCGGGTGCGGCTGCACCGACGGCCTGGCCGTTGGGGCTCTGCGTGCCCTTCTCCTGACCGCACGCCGTCGTCAGCGCCAGCACGGCCGCCGCGGTCACCGCGAGCGAGGCGTTCCGCCAGGTCTTCATGTCAACTCCCGTTGGGTTCTAGCCGGTTGTCGGCGCCGCGTGTGCGCCGTTCACGGTCCTAGGTACGGGCGGGGAGGTGGCCGGTGTTCAACGCGGCGAGCGAAAATTTCTCCGCCGGGCAAACACAGGTCGCCGCGGAACCGCTCCTTCAGGGGAAATCACCCCGGTTCGCGCCCTGCCGCGCCACCGGTCTGATCATGCTGTTCGGCGTGTACGCAATGATCGTCTCGCGGCTGGTTCCCGCCGCCACCCTCGCCTGGCTGCTGGTGGTCCCGCTGCCCGCCGCCGCCGACAGCTGCGCCCACGCCGTCATCGGGCCCTCGGGACCGGAGAACGCGGTGGCGATCGCGGGGAGCGACACCTGCACCCCGTCGCCGTCCCCTTCCCCGACGCCCACTCCCACGCCGACACCCCCTCCCCCGCCGCCACCGGAGCCCGTACCGCCCCCCGCACCGAAACCGACGCCGAAGCCCACGCCCAAGCCGAAACCGAAACCCAAGCCGCCACCACCGGCTCCCGTACGGCTCGCGCCGGTGCCCCCACCCCCTCCCCCGCCGCCACCGCCGCCGCCGCCGAAACCGGCACCGCCGTCCGCGCGGCCGCCGAAACCGCCGGCCCCGGCGCCGCCCCCGCCCCCGTCCCCCGTGCCGCTGCCCGCCTACCAGCGCATCGCGCCGCCGGAGCCGGACGGCGGCCCGTCCCCGGTGTCCGTGATGCTCCTGGTCACGGCGCCCGCGGTGCTCGCCGCCGCCGCGCTGCGCGGCCGCTCGTCCCGCTGATCCGGGCTCACCGCACTCACCCGCACTCATCCGCACTCACAATCACCGACGGAGAGACGCCTTGTCGGAATGGCTTGTTCTGTCCATCGCGATGGCCGCCGCGTGCGCCGTCGTCCTCACCATCGTCGTCATCAACAACCGGCGGGTCGGCGATGACGACGATCCGAGCGAGACCCCGGACGTCATCGAGTACATGACGATGATGATCGGCGTGGTGTACGCGATCGTCCTCGGCCTCGCGATCGCCGGCGTCTGGGAGGGGCGCGGCGCCGCCCAGGACACCGTCCGCCAGGAGGCCCAGGCCCTGTACCAGGTGGACCGGCGCGTCGAGGTGTGGCCCGAGGCCGTGCGCGAGGGCGTGCGCGACGACGTACGGGCGTACGTGTCCCACGTCGTCGACACCGAGTGGCCGCACATGGCCGAGCGGGGCGAGCTGACCGAGAAGGGCACCGAGCTGCTGGAGCGGATGCGGCGGAGCGTCACCGACTACCGGCCCGCCGACGCCCACGAGGGCGAGGCGTACCAGCCGCTGGTGGACCAGGTGGCGCTCGTGGACGACGCCCGCGCGGCGCGCGCCGAGAGCGCGGGCGCCACCATGCCGGGGGTGGTGTGGTTCGGTCTGATCATCGGCGCCCTGGTCACCGTCGGCATGATCTTCATGCTCCAGATCCGGCGTACGTTCCGCGAGCTGCTGCTGGCCGGTCTCTTCAGCGCGCTCATCGCGTTCCTGCTGTTCCTGATCTGGGCGTTCGACGCGCCGTTCGGCCGCGGGGTGTCGGCGACACCCGACCCGCTCCTCGCCCTCTTCCCGCACGTGCGGAGCTGAGGGCATCCGCCGTCCGGGGGACTCCGGTGCCCCATTCGCCCGTCTGGGATCGCGGGTGTGGTACAGCGCTCCTAGCGTGTCGGGCATCGAGGTGCATATCAGACCCTTTGTGGAAATCCGTTCCGCAGCTGCCCCTCGGGACCCGGAGGATCGACCATGCGCGCGATACGTGCCGCGTCCGCCGCTCTGCTGGGAGCGGCCGCTCTCGCCCTCACCACTCCCGCCGCCGCGCAGCAGGGCGACTTCCTCATCAGCCCGACGAGCGTGCAGCCGGGCGGCAGGATCACGCTCTCCGCCCCCGGCTGTCCGGGTACGGCCATGGCGTCGGCGGGCGTCTTCGACACGGTGACCATCCCGGCCGGCGGGTCGGCGACGGCCACCGTCGACTGGGACGCCAGGCGCGGCGCCGTCTACACGGTGAACTTCACCTGCGCGGGGGGCAGCCCCGGCTCCGTGGACCTCAGGATCGCCATGGCCACCTCCACCCCGACGACCAAGTCCACCGCCGTTCCGACCGTCACCAGGACGGCCACCGCGACGGTCGCACCCACCCGTGGCGCGCGCGGCGGCCTCGGCGGCAGCATCGGCGGCTGGCACACCGGCCAGCTCGCCCTCGGTACGGGCCTGGTGGTGGCCGCGGCCACCGGCGTCATCTTCGTGGTGCGCCGCCGGGCCGACCACCGCCGCCACTGACCCGAAGCACCGAAGCACCAAAGCACCGAAGGAAGAACCACCCGCGGGAAGCCCGCCGCCCCGAAAGCCCGTCGCCCCGAGCCCTCAGCGAGGACTCGGGGCGACGGGCGTATTCGGCCGACCGGGAGGTTCGGCCGGTCAGACCTTTCCGCCGCTCAGGCGGCGGCGCCGGCTGATGAACAGCCCGCCGCCGAGGGCCGCCGTGCCGACGAGCGCGGCGCCGATGGCCATCTCGGTGGAGCTCGGGGCCATGGAGCCGCCGAGGCCGCCCTGCGCGCCGCGGCCGGCGATGACCGTGAAGGTGCGGGTGACGACCAGGGCGCTGTCGTTGCACTTGACGGCCAGGTTGTACTGGCCGGGCGTGGCGTGGTCGTAGATCCGGGGGGTGGCGGCGGAGTTGCCCGAACGGTTCAGGGTCAGTGCGGTGGGAGGGAAGGCGTTGGACGTGACGCTGCCGCCGCGGTTGCACCCCGAGGCGCTCACCGCGAGCTGGCCGCCCTGGTGCACCTGCGTGGGACGGACGGTGACGTTGGTGGGACCGTTGCCGCCGGTACCACCACCGGTGGCGACGGCCGCCGGAGCGCAGACTCCGACGGCCGCGAACGCGGTGGCGGCCACCGCGAGAGCGCGTGAAGCACGCATGGTTGAACCTCCAGTGGAAGACGCCCCGAAGCGGCGCTCCGGGAAATTCGACGAGTACGTCTCTCCACGTCGAACCATCACAAGCCAGTCGGATCACCGCATTTTGGGCATTGGTCCACACCGGTGAGGCGACACGCCGGCGCCGCGCCGACGGAGCTGACGGAGCCGCAGGTCACAGACCGTCAGGCCGGTCGTGGACGACTACACGTATGGGTCATCACCCGTCCGGCACCCCCGCCACCCGTTCGCGCCTCACTGATCGCCCGCCCCTTGCGCCGCCCTTACCGTGCGTACAGACGCCTCGAAGGGAGAACCATGGGTCTGGACCACACCGGCTTCGACTGGCGGAGACGCTCGCCGTGGGGCGCACTGGCCCTCGTCATGCTCACCGGTCTCGCGATGGTGCGGAACGGCGTTGACGACCAGCTCGGCCCGCCGCAGCCCGCGGCCCTCGCGACGCCCTCGGAGCGCGGTGTCGCCGCGGCCCCCACGCCGCCGGCCTCGCTGCAGACACTGGCATACGCGCCCGCGTCGCGCATCCGGATCGAGGCGGTCAACGTCGACGCCCCGATCATGGACGTGGGTCTGGACAAGGAGGGCTGGATCGACGCCCCGCCGGCCCAGGACCCGAACCTGGCGGGCTGGTACCAGAACGGCATCTCGCCGGGCCAGCGCGGTACGGCGGTCGTCGTGGGCCACGTCGACAACGAGTCGGGGCCCGCCGTCTTCTACCGGCTCGGCTCGGTCAAGCGCGGCCAGCTGGTGGAGGTCACGCGCTACGACGGCCGGGTGGCGGTCTTCGAGGTGTACGGCATCGAGGTGTTCTCCAAGCAGGACTTCCCCGGCGTGCGCGTCTACGGCGACACCGGACACGCGGAGCTGCGCGTGATCACCTGCGGCGGCGGCTACTCGAAGGCCGGCGGGTACGACGGCAACGTGGTGGTCTTCGCGCGGATGGTGCAGGCTCGCTGAGCTCCGCCGCACACGTACCGGCCGCCGGGGTACGCGCCCCGGCGGCCGGTGCCGTACGCAGCCGTCATCTGCGCGGCACGGTCACGTGGTAGCCGGCCGCCAGCAGCCGGGGCAGATAGGTCTTCAGCGCCGCGACGCTCTGCGAGCGGTCGCCGCCCGCGTCGTGGGAGAGCACCACGACGCCCGGCCCCGCCCCGTCGAGGACCCGGCTGACGATGCTCGCGGTCCCGGGCTCGGTCCAGTCCAGGGTGTCGACGGTCCAGGCGAGCGGCTCCATGCCGAGCTCGGCGCCGATCTCGAACGAGTGCCGGTTCCAGGCGCCGTACGGCGCCCGGTACCACAGGGGCGGGGAGCCGGTGACGCGCGCGATCACGTCGCTGGTGGAGCCGAGCTCGTCGCGGATGCGCGAGGGGGGCAGCTTGGTGACGTTCGGGTGCGACCAGGAGTGGTTGCCCACGACATGGCCGTCGGCGGTCATCTCGCGCAGCAGGTCGGGGTGTGCGGCGGCCAGTTCGCCGCAGACGAAGAACATCGCGCGCACGTCGTGCGCGCGCAGGGTGCGCAGCACGGCGGGGGTGTAGCGGGGGTCGGGCCCGTCGTCGAAGGAGAGGACCATCGTGCGGCCGGTGCCGGACATCCGCAGGAAGGGCCGCTGCCGCACCGGCGGCAGGGCGCGGCGGAAGCGGGCCGGGCTGTCCCCGGCCATGGGCTGGAGGCGGTACGCGGAGGGGGCGAGGCGGGCGCGGGCCTGTGCCTGGGGCCCGGCGGCCGCGGGCGGCGCGACGGCGGCCCGCCCCGGAGCGCCGGCGGCGCCGGGGACACCGGGGGCGCCGGGGCCACCCGGGAGGCCCGGGGCGAGGGGGGACGGGGCGGGCGGGGCGGCGGTGCGCCCGGGCGACCCGAACCGGTCCGATGCGAAGAGCCCGACGGTGGTGGTGGCCCCGAGCGCGGCGGCGATGCGCAACACCATCCGCCGCCCCGTGGGCATCTGATCGTTTTTCATGATTAATAACTCGCATGGCGGATGCCCTCTCCCCCTGACCCACACCGGCCGGGGCCTCCGATTGCACTCGTTGGGACGAGTGGCGCAATCGAGTCCCCTGCTGTGTGGTGTCTTCCGCCCGGCCCGCGGCTGAGCCATCATGATCGGCCGTCAGCCGATGCCGTATGCAAAGAGGTGACGCCCATGGCCGGACTCCGCGCGGGGCAGGGGATTCTGCGCCGCAAACCGATCGAGCACATCGAAGAGGGCGAGGCGGCGGAACGCCTCACCAGGACACTGGGCCTGTGGCAGCTCACCGCCATCGGCGTGGGCGGCATCATCGGCGCGGGCATCTTCACCCTCGCCGGCACCGTCGCCAACGGCACGGCCGGTCCGGCGGTGCTGATCTCGTTCCTCATCGCGGGGGTGGCGAGCGCGGCCGCCGCGTTCAGCTACGCCGAGTTCGCCGGGCTCATCCCGAAGGCCGGGTCGGCGTACACGTACGGCTACGCGGTCCTCGGCGAGATCGCCGGCTGGTTCATCGGCTGGGACCTGCTGCTGGAGTACACCGCGATCGTGTCGGTCGTCGCGATCGGCATCTCGGGCTACTTCACCTTCCTGCTGGACGAGGTGGGCGCGGAGCTGCCCGCCTGGATGCTGGGCGCTCCGGGCACGGGTGAGGGCCACAAGGTGGACCTCTTCGCCGCCCTGCTCTGCCTGCTGATCGCGTACCTGCTCACGCTCGGCATCAAGAACGCGGCCCGCGTCGAGACGGTCGTCGTGGTGCTGAAGGTGCTCGTGGTGCTCCTGGTGATCGTGGTCGGCTTCTTCCACATCACGACCACGCACTACAGCCCGTTCTTCCCGTTCGGGGTGAGCGGGGCGTTCACCGGGGCGGCGACCGTCTTCTTCGCGGTGTTCGGCTACGACGCGATGTCGACGGCGGCCGAGGAGTCCAAGGACGCCCAGCGCCACATGCCGAAGGCGATCGTGTACTCGCTCGCCGTCTCGATGGTGCTGTACGTGCTGGCCTGCCTGGTGCTCACCGGCATGCAGAAGTACTCCGAGATCGACAAGGAGAGCGGCTTCTCCACGGCGTTCCAGTCGGTGGGCCTCGACGCGCTCGCGGACGTCATCGCGGTGGGCGCGATCATCGGCATCCTCACGGTGATGTTCACGTTCATGCTGGGATGCACCCGTGTGTGGTTCTCCATGTCCCGGGACGGGCTGCTGCCGCAGTGGTTCGCCAAGACGCACCCCACGCGCCACGTGCCGGTCCGGGTGACGTGGATCGTGGGCATCGCGTCGGCGCTGATCGCCGGGTTCCTGCCGATCAACGAGGCGGCCGAGCTGACCAACATCGGCATCCTGCTGGCCTTCGTGGTCGTGTGCGTCGCCGTCATCGTGCTGCGCTACAAGCGGCCGGACCTGCCGCGCACCTTCCGTACGCCCGGGATGCCGTTCGTGCCGGCCATCGGCGTGGTCTTCTCGCTCTGGCTGATCACGTTCCTGCAGTGGCAGACCTGGGCGCGGTTCGCCGTCTGGTTCCTGCTGGGACTGGTGGTGTACTTCGGCTACTCCTACCGCCGGTCCCACCTGGCGAGGAGCGAGGCCCGGACGGGGCAGGCGCCGCCGCCCGGGCCGGAGGCGTAACCGCCACCCTCCCGCTCACCGCCTCACTGTCTCCTGCCTCACTGCCCCATCAGCAGGCCGTCCTTGTCCGCGCCGCGGCTGAGGACGGCCTGCCGGATCTCGTCGCGTACGGCGGTGAGGCTCTTCTCGCCCCGCTCGATCGCCGCGTTGACATTGATCACCCGGCCCGTGGCGGTCTTGAACCAGTGCGGGAGGTACTCGGCCTTCTGGACCTCCCACCGGCCGCCGGGCTTCGCGGGCGGCGCGAAGGTGAAGCGGCCGATGGTGCCCTGGTTGCCGCGCGGGTCGAAGGCGCCCTGGTTGTTGATCATGTCACCGGCGATCTGGTCGCCCATGCCGTAGACCACCCACGTGCCGTTCACCTTCTCGTAGGCCTGCGGGGCGTGGACGTGTGTGCCGATGATGAGGTCGATGTCGGGCCGGCCGCCCGCGCCGGAGGCGGTGAGGGAGCGGGCGAGGCTCAGCTGCTGCTGGTCGACTTCCGTCTGCCACTCGGTACCCCAGTGCATGCTCACCACGACCACGTCGGCGCCGGCCTCGCGGGCCGCCCGCGCGTCCGTGACGATCCTGTTCTCGTCGACGAGGTTGACCGCCCAGGACTGCTCCTGCGGCAGCGGGTCGGCGTTGGTGCCGTAGGTGTAGGCGAGGTGGGCGACGGTGGCGCCGCCCGCCTTCAGAAGGGTGGGCCGCGCGGCCTCGTCGGCGGAGCGGGCGGACCCCGCGTGCCGGACGCCCGCCTTGTCGAGGGCGTCCAGGGTGCGGCGCAGGCCGTCGAGGCCGTCGTCCAGGGTGTGGTTGGAGGCGGTGGAGCAGGAGTCGTAGCCGGTCTCGCGCAGCGCGGTGGCGATCTGGGGCGGCGACTTGAAGGACGGGTAGCCGGTGTAGGGGCCGCCCTCGGGGCCGTACACCGTCTCCATGTGGCAGATGGCGAGGTCGGCCGCGGAGACGACGGGCTTGGCGCCGGAGAGCATCGGGCCGAAGTCGTATCCGCCGCCCGCGCCGGTCACGTTCGCGTCCGCCTGGGACTGGCGGATGATCGAGGCGTGCGGCAGGACGTCGCCGCTGGCGACGAGCGTGAAGCCGCGCCGCTCGGAGTGGGCGGCGGCGCCGCCGGCCGAGGACGGCACGGCTGCGGCCGACCGGTCGTGGGCCCCGGTCTCGTGCCGTGCCGCGGCGGGTGCGCCGGCGGGCTGTGCGCCCGCACAGCCCGCCGTCACGGAGAGTAGTACGGCGGTCGCGGCCACCGTCTTGCGTCGGATGCGTGGGCGGGTGCGCGGGGTGGTCATGGCGGTGGTCATGGCCGGGCTCCGTAGGGCTTCGGGTGGGGGTGCACCAGGTGCTGGCTCCCTGAAATCCCTACGGGATCCACGAATCATTCAATCCTTTAAGTCGGAAAATCACACAAATTGCCTGAACCGGACCAAGGGCATCAACGCACCCCGGCCGACCGTTCGCCGCACCATTCGTCGCTCGGTGCGACCGCTCGTCGCAGATCGCGGTGCGCCGCCTGTCCCTCCGCGCCCGGATGCGTTCGGATACGGACCGAGTGACGCGGCACGGCGCGAAGGGATGTGAACGATGACGACGGCGACGGCGACGCCGACCACCGACGAGCGGACCCTGGCGGAGCTCCAGCGAGAGCACGGCAACGCGCTGCTGAACTTCCTGCTCGGGCTGACGTACGGTGACCGGCAGCGCGCCGAGGACCTGATGCAGGAGACGCTGGTCCGCGCCTGGCAGCACCCCGAGGCGTTCGAGGCGCCCTACGAGTCGATGCGGCCGTGGCTCTTCACGGTGGCGCGGCGCCTCGCGATCGACGCCCGCCGCTCCCGTCTGGCCCGCCCCACCGAGATCGGCGACGGCGCGCTCGCCGCCACCCCCGACCCGGCCGACGCCACCGAGTCGGCGATGGCGGCCCTCGACGTCCGCGCCGCGGTACGGGAGCTGAGCCCGGAGCACCGCGCGGTGCTGGTCCGGATCTACTTCGACGGCCTGTCGGTGAAGGAGGCGGCGGCGGAGCTCGGCATACCGGCCGGGACGGTCAAGTCGCGCTCGCATTACGCGCTGCGGGCGCTCGGCCGGTACCTGCCGGGCTACCCCGAACGCCTCTGACGGCTCTGGTTCCCCCTAGCCCCCGTGGGTCACGGCCGCGGCCGGAACGTATTCGAAACCACAGCACCGAGTTGGGCAAAAGCGCACCCCCGGCCGTGTCCCACGGTGGAGGCTCGTCGTCTGGAAACACGCACCGCGCACGGAAGAACGTCCGGAAGAAGGTGGGAACGTTGCGGCCCGAGAGCACGAACGGCACCGACGGGGGCGGGCTGGCGGTCCCCATGGCCTGGCTGTGTGCCGAGTACTTAGCCGATGAGCTGCTGCGCTCGGGCGGACTGGTCGCGCCCGGTTCGCTCGAGTACCGGGCGGGCCGCCGGACGCTCGCGCTCACGTTCTACCTATGCGACGGGGTCGCCGTGGTCTCCTCGGAGGCCGGGACGGAGGCCCGGCTGGACGAGTGGCTCGCGCTCACCGCGTACGGGCATCCCTGGGACGCCTGGGTCCGCGGCCGACTCGCCGCGCGGCGCGCGGCGGACGAGGAGCTCGCGCGCCCGCAGGACGCGGGGCTCGCGCTCGCGCACGAGACCTGGCGCCTGCTGGACTCCACGCAGCTACTGGCCACGGACCTGGGCGCGCTGTCCGCCGCCCCGGCGGCCGGCCTCGCGGTGGACGAGTCGGCACGCGTGTGGCTGCCCGCCTGGCAGGTGGGCCTGCCCCTCGGGCACCTGGCGCTGCGCCTGTACTGAGCGCGCGCCCGTGACCATGCGCGTACGCGTGCGTCGGCGGCGATCGTCAGCGATGCGCCGCACGCGGACGCGGGCGCGGCACGTGGGTGTCGGCGCGGATGTCACTGCGGCTGGACGGGACGCGCCCGGACCCTCGCGGCGGGGTCCTGGTGGCCGCCGCTCGCCATCATCCGCACTTCGCCCTGGTCGCTGATCTCGGCCAGGACGATTCCCGTGTCATCGGCGTACACCGGGTGCCCGCCGGCGCCGGTGCGGTCCGTGCGGTGCACCTCCACCACTGTGTCCTGCCCGAAGTCCAGCTCGTAGTGGTCATGGATGGGCATGGCTGCCTCCCGGTGGCTGCCTTCCGGTGGATACCTCCCGGTGGCCGCGATCGCGTGGAGCGGTCGCCGCCCTGCACCCGCGTCCCCAAAACGGGACTTTTCATACCTGGCCGGGCATGGGTGGGGTGCGGTGCACACCCGCGTGATACTTCGGGACACGCACCGTCACCTTCATGCCCGCGCCCACGGCCGTCTCCACCACCAGCCCGTAGTCGTCCCCGTACACCTGGCGCAGCCGTTCGTCGACGTTGGACAGCCCGATGCCGGAGGACCGTGGGCGCTCGCCCGCGAGGATGGACCGCAGGACGGCGGGGTCCATGCCGACGCCGTCGTCCTCGATCGTGACGACCGCCTCGGCGCCCGCGTCGCGCGCGGCGATGGTCACCCGGCAGGTGGTGCGCGAGTCCTCCAGGCCGTGCTTGACGGCGTTCTCGACGAGCGGCTGGAGGCACAGGAACGGCAGCGTCACCGGCAGCACCTCCGGCGCCACCTGCAGGGTGACCTGGAGCCGGTCGCCGAAGCGGGCCCCGGCGAGCGCCAGGTACTGCTCGATGGAGCGCAGCTCGTCGGCGAGGTGGGTGAAGTCGCCGTGCCGCCGGAAGGAGTAGCGGGTGAAGTCGGCGAACTCCAGGAGGAGTTCGCGGGCGTGCTCGGGGTCGGTGCGGACGAACGAGGCGATGGCGGCGAGCGAGTTGTAGATGAAGTGCGGGGAGATCTGGGCCCGCAGGGCGCGGATCTCGGCCTCGATGAGCCGGGTGCGGGACAGGTCGAGCTCGGCCAGCTCCAGCTGTACGGAGACCCAGCGGGCCACCTCGGTCGCGGCCCGCACGAGGACGGCCGACTCGCGCGACCCGTACGCGACGAGGGCGCCGAGCACGCCCTCCTCGCCGGTGAGCGGGGCGAGGACCGCCCAGCGCAGCGGGCAGTCCAGGTCACCGCAGTCGGTGCGCACGCTCTGGCTGCGGCCCGATTCGAGCAGCTCGGCGACCCGTTCCATCACCTGGTCGCGGTGGTGGTCGGCGCCGGGCCCGTCCCAGGCGAGGACGGCGGTGCGGTCGGTGAGGCAGAGCGCCTCGGTGCCGAGCAGCGGCCGCAGGCGCCGGGCGGCCTTGCGGGCGGTGTCCTCGGTGAGCCCGGCGCGCAGCGGCGGTGCGGCGAGGGACGCGGTGTGCAGGGTGTGGAAGGTGGCGCGTTCGACGGGGGTGCCGAGGTCGAGGACGTCCCGCCCGGCGCGGCGGGCGGTGAGCCGGCCGAGCGCGAACCCGGCGGCGAGGAGCACGGCCCCGGCGGCGGTGAGGGCGGCGAGCAGGGTCCCGGGGGTACCGCTCATCGCTCGGCCCCCTCGCGGTCGGGGCGGCCGACGAGCCCCTCCGGCAGGTGGAGCCGGGCCAGGATCGCCGGCGTCCCGGCGGGCACGTGGCGGGGCGTCGCCAGGGAGACGCCCACCATGGTGAGGAAGCCCAGCGGCACCGACCAGACGGCGGGCCAGGCCATCAGGGTGTGCGGCCAGCCCTCGGGGGCCAGGCCCGCCCGGGTGGCCATGACGGCGGTGAGCGCGGCCCCGCCGCCGGTGACGAGCCCGGCCATGGCGCCGGGCGGGGTGAGCCGCCGCCACCAGATGCCGAGCACCAGCAGCGGGCAGAGCGACGACGCCGACACCGCGAACGCCAGGCCCACCGCGTCCGCCACCGGCACCTTCGTCGCCACCAGGCTCAGCCCCAGCGGGACGGCCATGGCGAGCGGTGCGGCGAGCCGGAAGTGGCGTACGCCGCGCGAGGGGAGCACGTCCTGGCCGAGCACCCCGGCCACCGACATGGTCAGCCCGGAGGCCGTCGACAGGAACGCCGCGAAGGCCCCGCCCGCGAGCAGCGCGCCGAGCAGGTCCCCGGTGAGCCCGCCCACCAGCCGGTCGGGCAGCACGAGGACGGCGGCGTCCGCGGCGCCGGTCAGCGCGAGCTCGGGCGCGTAGATCCGGCCGAGCGCGCCGTAGACGGGCGGCAGGAGGTAGAACGCCCCGATCAGGCCGAGGACGACGAGGGTGGTGCGGCGCGCGGCGCGGCCGTGGGGGCTGGTGTAGAAGCGGACGGCGACGTGGGGCAGGCCCATGGTCCCGAGGAAGGTGGCGAGGATCAGCCCGTACGTGGCGTACAGCTGCCGCCCGTCCGGCTGGCCGCCGTCGCGGCCCCCGGCCAGCGGCTGCGACCAGCCGAGGGGGTCGGTCCCGGTGGCGGCGCGCTCGGGGACGCGGGCGCCCTCGGGGAAGCCGAGCGTGGTGCCGGCCTCGACGTGGTGGGTGCCCTCGGCGAGGGTGACGCGGCCGCCGTCGTACGCGACCCGGTCAACGCGGCCGGAGACGGTGAGGGTGAGCGGGGTGTCGACGTCGATGCGTACGGTGTCGTCGACGCGGACCTGCGTGTGCTCCCGGAAGACGGCGGGCGCGTCGAAGCGGGCGCGCGGGGCGTCGTCGCCGAGCCAGGCCGTGACGAGGAAGAGGGCGGGCACCAGCAGGGCGGTGAGCTTGAGCCAGTACTGGAACGCCTGGACGAAGGTGATGCTGCGCATGCCGCCCGCCGCCACGGCCCCGGTGACGACGACGGCGACGACGAGCCCGCCGACCCACTCGGGCGCCCCGGTGAGGATCTCCAGCGTCAGCCCGGCGCCCTGGAGTTGCGGCAGCAGGTACAGCCAGCCGATGCCGACGACGAGGAGGCTGGCGAGCCGCCGGGCGCGCGGCGACTCCAGCCGGGCCTCGGCGAAGTCGGAGAGGGTGTACGCGCCCGAGCGGCGCAGCGGGGCCGCGACGAGGACCAGCAGGACCAGGTACCCGGCGGTGTAGCCGACCGGGTACCAGAGCATGTCGGGGCCCTGGAGCAGGACGAGTCCGGCCACGCCGAGGAAGGAGGCGGCGGAGAGGTACTCGCCGCTGATGGCGGCGGCGTTGAGGCCCGGGCGCACGGTCCGCGAGGCGACGTAGAAGTCGGAGGTGGTGCGGGAGATGCGCAGGCCGAGGGAGCCGATGAGCACGGTGGCGAGGACGACGGTGGTGACGGCGGCCACCGCGTAGGTCTGGTTCACCGCCCTTCCGACCGGCCTTCCAGCAGCCCGGTGAAGTCGCGTTCGTTGCGCTCCGCGCGGCGCACGTACCAGTGGGCGACGAGCCACATGACGGGGTGGACGCCGACGCCGAGGGCGGCCCAGACGAAGGGCGCGGGCGACGGCGCGGTGGAGTCGAGGGCCTGGGGCAGCGCGAACAGCAGCGGCAGGGTGCCGACGACCAGGGCGAGGGTGGCGAGCGCCGACAGCGCGGCGCGCAGCTGGCTGCGCATCAGGGAGCGTACGTAGGTGTGGCCGAGGGAGGTCTGCTCGCTGATCTCGGAGCGGGCCGGGGCGTGACCGGGCGCGCGGGGCGGCCTTCGGGCGGAGCGCGGCACGCCGGTCACGGTCTCGCGGCGCGGGCGGCGCGCGGTGGGCTGCTCTGCGGGCATCGTCGTCCGGGGCTGGTGGGTCGAGGGCAGGGGTTGTGGAGTCTACGCAGCAGGTCCGGCCCGGGGTAGGGGGTTTCAGCCCCGGACGCGCCGCATCAGCAGCTCACGCAGCTGGCGGGCGTGCCGGCGGCTGACCGCGAGCTCCGCGCTGCCGACGCGCACGGTGGTCGCCCCGGCGTCGAGGCGCAGTTCGTCGATGCGGCCGAGCGCGACGAGGTGGCTGCGGTGGATCCGTACGAAGCCGCGCGCCGCCCACCGCTCCTCCAGCGTGGACAGCGGGATGCGCACGAGGTGGCTGCCCTCGTCGGTGTGCAGGCGCGCGTAGTCACCCTGCGCCTCGACGTAGGCGATGGCGTCGACCGGTACGAAGCGGGTGACGCCGCCGAGTTCGACCGGTATCTGCTCCGGGGCCGCGGCGACGCCCGGCCGGTCGGCGGGGGCGGTGAGGTCGGCGACGCGGCGTACGGCTTCGGCGAGGCGCTCCGTGCGGACCGGCTTGAGGACGTAGTCGACCGCCTTGAGGTCGAAGGCCTGGACGGCGAAGCCCTCGTGGGCGGTGACGAACACGATCAGCGGCGGCCGGGCGAAGCCGGCCAGCAGCCGGGCGACGTCGAGGCCGGTGAGCCCGGCCATGTGGATGTCCAGGAAGACGACGTCGATGGCCTCCTCCCCGCCGGGCCCCGCCTCCAGGGCCCGGCCGATGCGGCGCAGGGCCTCGGTCGCGTCGGTGGCGCCTTCCGCGCTGCGCACCCGGGGGTCGCGGCGGAGCAGGTAGAGCAGCTCCTCGAGGGCGGGCTTCTCGTCGTCGACGGCCAGTACGCGCAGCATGGTGCGGAGTGTAGGCGCGGGGTGATTGAGCGAGAAGCCGCTCGTCTGCGTACTCGTTCACGACGGCACAGCGGGACGATCCCGGCACCGACGGGACGCTGACGAACGACGACGATACGGGGAATGGGGCACAGCCATGGGTCTGCGGGAGCGGCACCACGATGCCGCCGGTGCCGCCGATGTCGCCGCCTATGCGCTGGGCGTGCTGGAACCGGCGGACGCGCTGCGCTGCGAGGAGCACCTCGCGGCGTGCGTGCCCTGCGCCATGCGGCTGGCGGACCTCACCGGCACGGTGGCGGCGCTGGCGCAGCTGACCGGCCGGGAACCGCCGAGGCCGGGACGGGTGGCGGTACGGGTGGCCGGCCCCGGGCGGGGCCGGGGACCGGGGCGGAGGACGCGGCGCGGGCAGGGGCACCGGCGCGGCGCCGCGCGGCTTCCACGGGTACGCCGGTGGCGCGGACGCCTGGTCGCGGCGGCCGCGGCACTCGCGGTCGGCGTGCCCGGAGCCGCCCTCCTCGTGGCCGGCGACGAGCCGGCGTCACCGGGGCGGGCCGCGGTCGCGGCGACCGACCCGGCCACCGGGGTGACGGCGGCGCTGGCGCTGCGGGACCGGGCGTGGGGCACGGAGCTGGCCGTGCGGGTGGCGGGGGTGCGGGGGCCCCGCGTCTGCGACCTGGTGGTGGTGGGGAGGGACGGGCGGGAGTGGCCGGTGATGAGCTGGGCGACGCCCGTGGACGGTCACGAGGACGGTGACGAGCCCGTCATCGAGGGCGGTACGGCGCTGCGGCGCGACGAGATCGCCCGGCTGGAGGTGCGCGACCGCGAGGGGCGGCGGCTGGTGTCGGTGCTGCCGTAGACCTACTTCAGCAGGCGGGACAGGCGGCGGTCGGCGAGCGGCTTGCCGCCGGTCTGGCAGGTGGCGCAGTACTGCAGCGAGGAGTCGCTGAAGGAGACCTCGCGGATGGTGTCGCCGCAGACCGGGCAGGGCTCCCCGGTGCGGCCGTGGACGCGCAGCCCGCTCTTCTTCTCCGCCTTGAGCCGCCCGGCGGCCAGCCCGTGCGAGCGCTCCACCGCCTCCCGCAGGGTCGCGCGCATCGCCTCGTACAGCGCGATCGTCTCCTCCTGCGTGAGGTTCCGGACGGGCTTGAAGGGCGACATGCGGGCGGCGTGGAGGATCTCGTCGCTGTAGGCGTTGCCGATCCCGGCGATGAGGCTCTGGTCGCGCAGCGCGCCCTTGATCTGGCGCCGTTCCCCGGCGAGGAGCGCCGCGAAGGCGTCCCGGTCGAAGTCGTCGGCGAGCGGGTCGGGGCCGAGGCGGGCGACACCGTCCACCGCGGCCGGATCACGTACGAGGTGGACGGCGAGGCGCTTGGTGGTGCCGGCCTCGGTGAGGTCGAAGCCGTCACCGCCGGTGAGCGCGACGCGCAGCGCCAGCGGCCCCTTGCCGGGGCGGGGCGGGCCGGAGGGCAGGACGTCCCGCCACTGCAGCCAGCCGGCGCGGGCGAGGTGGACCACCAGGTGCAGCTCTCCGGCCGGCCCGGCCGTCGCGATGTCGAGGAACTTCCCGTGCCGCGCCACGCCGGTGACCTCGCCGCCGTCGAGGGCGCCGAGCGGCGGGTCGTACGTCTTCAGCACGCTGATGGCGACGGGCAGGGCGCGGGCGATCTCCTTGCCGACGAGGTGCTCGTCGAGGAACTCGCGCAGCGCTTCGACCTCGGGCAGTTCGGGCATGCTTCCAGCTTGCCTCAGGACCCGGAAGAACGGTCGGTGGCCTTGACCAGCGCGGCGAGTTCGGTGTGCAGGGCGTGCGCGATGCGGTCCAGGTCGGGCAGGGCCCGGCCGTCGGCGACGAGTCCGGTGTGGACGCGTCCGCCGTACGGCGACATGGCGACGGCGAGGGCCTGGCCGCGGGCGAGCGGGGCCATCGGGTACAGGGCGCACAGCGGGCTGCCGGCGAGGGAGAGCGTGGAGCGGGGCAGGGGCACGTTGGTCACCAGGAGGTCGAACAGCATGCGGGCCGCGCCCCCGGCCAGCGGTGTGCCGAAGCGGTGGGCGAGCGGCGGCAGTTGGTCGGCGAGCACGGCGACGGCCCCGGGACCGCGCGAGGGCCCGGCCGCCTTGTTGCGGTCCATGCCGCGACGTACGGCGGCGAGGCGGCTCAGCGGGTCGGGGTCGCCGAGGGGCAGGTCGAGGAGGTACGCGGAGAACCTGTTGCCGCAGTCGGGCGGCGAGCCGGAACCGGAACCCGCACGGCCACCGGGCCTGCGCCGCGAGACGGGCACCAGCGCGCACGGGTCGGCGGCGGGGAGCGGGTCGCCGCGTTCCAGCAGCCAGTGGCGCAGCGCCCCGGCGACCACGGCGAGCAGCACGTCGTTGGCGGTGCCGCCGGTCACCCGGCGTACCCGGCGCACCTCCTCCAGGTCCAGCTCGGCAGTGGCCAGGCGTCGTGTGCCGCTGGATTCCGCGGCGAGCGCCGGGGTCCCGTGAGGGTCGTGGCGGCCGGCCCGCACGGCGGAGGCGCCCAGGACGGAGGCGCCGACGCCGAGGGCGCGGCCGAGCTCCTCGGCCCGGCCGCGAACGGCGCCCGCGACACCGGCCACGTGCCAGGGGCCGGGGAGCCACGAGCGGGGCGTCGCCGGGCGCGGACGGCGGACGGTGGTGGTGGCGGCGGTGCGGGGCCGGGCGTCGGCGATCTCGTCGAAGATCCCGGCGCCGATGGCGACGGCGCGCATGCCGTCGGCGAGGGCGTGGTGGAGTTTGACGAGTACGGCGAAGGGCCCGCCGGGGGCCCCGGTCAGCAGGTACATCTCCCACGGCGGCAGCTCGCGGGCGAGCGGGCGCTCCATCAGCTCCCCGGCGAGCCGCGTGGCGGCGGTGGCGAAGTCGCCGTCCTGGTCTTGGGGGAGCCGGACGTGGCGTACGTGCCGGTGGACGTCGAAGGTCTCGTCCACGCTCCAGCGGGCGCCGCCGACCGGCAGCAGGACGTCCCGCACCCGCATCCGCAGGCGCGGGATGGCGGCGGCGCGCTCGGCGAGCAGCGCGAGCACGGACGCGCCGCTGGGTGCGGAGTCGGGTGACGCGTCACCCGGCCCCGGTGCGGGGTCGAAGCGGGCCAGCGCGCCGAGGTGCATGGGGTGGCCGGCCGATTCGAGGTGCCAGAAGGCCAGATCGAGCGGTGCCAGCAGATCGCTGCTCAAGGAATCCCCAGGTCGTCGAGGGCGGGGCCACGGAACGGCAGTCAATCGCCTTCGGTCGGTTACGGTCAAGCACGATCGCTCTACAGACAGTTAACAAATCATGTCGGGCGGGTTTCCGCTATGACCGAAGACCTGTGCACCTCCGGCCGTTCCGCCACCCCGAACTCGCACCACACGCACTTGCCGCCGCCGCGGGACTCCACCCCCCAGACGTCGGCGAGCCGGTCCACCAGCAGCAGGCCCCGGCCGGACACCCCGGAATCCCCCGCCTCACGGCGGCGCGGCAGCGCGCTGGAGCGGTCCTCCACCTCGACCCGCAGCCGCCGCTCGTGGCCGGCCGGCATCCGCAGGGTGACGATCGCGCCGCCGTCGGTGTGGAGCAGCGCGTTGGTGATCAGCTCGTCGGCGACGAGCTCGATCTCGTCGGCCCGTTCCGCCGCGCCCCAGGCGCGTACCGCCGCCCGGATCATGTGGCGGGCCGAGCGCAGCGCCTCGGGATCGCTCTGCGCGACGTGCTGCTGGAGCCGTCCGCCGGCCTGCGGGGTGTAGCCGCCCCTGCGGCGCAGCAGCAGGACCGCCACGTCGTCGTCGCCGCCGCGCTCGTCGACCACGTCGCACAGGTGGTCGGCGAGCAGCTGGAGGTCGTCCGGCCCGTGCCGTACGACCGCGGTCAGCCACTGCATGCCCTCGTCGAGATCGGAACCGGGCTGCTCGACGAGCCCGTCCGTGTACAGCAGCAGGGCCTGGCCCGGGTCCAGCTCCAGGATGGAGACGGGATAGTCCAACCACCCGAACTCCGCCGAGAGGCCCAGCGGCATGCCCCCCTGGACGGGCACCCGGCGGCAGCTGCCGTCGGTGTCCCTCAGCAGCGGGTCGACGTGGCCCGCCCGCACGATCTGCACCACGCCCGTCGCCAGGTCCGCCTCCAGGTAGGTGCAGGTGGCGAAGCGGTCGGTGTCCAGCTCGTGCAGGAAGACCGAGGCCCGCGCCATCACGGTGGCGGGGGTGTGCCCCTCGGCCGCGTACGCGCGCAGCACGATGCGCAGCTGCCCCATCACGGCGGCCGCGTGCGTGTCGTGCCCCTGTACGTCGCCGATGACGGCGCCCACGCGGCCGCCGGGCAGGGGGATGACGTCGTACCAGTCGCCGCCGATGTCCCGGCCGAGCCGGGCGGAGCGGTAGCGGACGGCGATGTGCGCCCCGGCCACCTGGGGGATCCGGCGCGGCAGCATCGCCTGCTGGAGGCCCTCGGCGAGGTCGTGCTCCTGCTCGAAGAGCATGGCGCGCTGGAGGCTCTGGGCGATGCTGCTGCCGAGCGCGACCAGGACGTTGCGGTCCTCGGAGGAGAAGCCGTACTTGTCGCTGTAGAGCAGCCCGAGCGCGCCGATGGGCCGGGCCTGGGCGATGAGCGGCAGATAGGCGGCGGAGGTGATGCCGAGGCCGCTGATGTGCGGCCAGAGGATGGGGTACGAGTCGGCGAAGTCCTCGGGCGACTCGATGAACCGCGGCGCGAGGGTGCGGATCACCTCGCTCATCGGGTACTGCTCGTCCACCCGGGTGTAGCGGGTCCCCGGCACGAAGGAGCCGTCCGGGCCGTCGGCGACCAGGTGGATGCGTCCCGACTCCAGCAGGCCCATGACGACGCTGGTCGCGCCGAGGTGTTCGAGGCCGTGCGAGTCGCGCAGGACGTCGATGACGTCCTGGACGGTGCGGGCGTGCGCGAGGGCCGCGGTGGTGGACTCCACGACGCTGGTCTGGCGGCGCCGCTCGGCGTCCACCTCGATGCGCGCGGTGGACTCGGTCAGTTCCTGCGTGGCGTCCCGGACGATGCCGATGATGCGGCGCGGGCGGCCGGTCTCGTCGCGCCGGATGAAGCCCTGGGTGTGGGTCCAGCGGAGGTTGCCCTCGCGGTCGCGGATGCGGAAGTACGCGCCGTAGTGGCTGCCGCCGCTCTTCAGCGCCTGGGTCACCATGCCGTCGAGGCGGATCGCCTCGCTCGGCGGGACGCGCGGGGCGAGGCTCTCGGGCCGCCCGTCGTACTCGTCGGCGTCCACCTGGAACACGCCGAGGGCGGCCTGGTCAAGGTGCATCAGCCCGGTGTCCAGGTCCCAGTCGAAGCTGCCCATGCGGTTGAGGGACAGACTCAGATCCGGGCGGGCGGGCCAGTCCTCGGGAAGCGACAGGGCATCCGCTGCCGGATCAACCATGGGGCCACTCTGCCATCATTCGTCGGCTTTTTCGACCGCGCGCGAGAGCGTGGGGAGCGTTCACGAAGGCCGTCAGCCCTCGTGGAGCTCCGGCTCGACGGCCGCGTTGTCCGGCCCCATGAGGTGGCCCTGCCCCTGGTCCTGGTCCGCCTCCTGGTCCTGGTCCGCCTCCTGGTCCTGGTCCGCCTCCTGGTCCTGTACGCCTGCGTCTTCGCCGGCGTCCTGGGGGGCGCCGTCGCCGGCCTGGAACTCGGTCTCGGCTTCGGCTTCGGCCTCGACCTCGGCCTCGGCCTCCGGCTCCGGGCCCGGGTCGAGGGGTTCGGGCGCCGCGGGCTGCGGGGCGGCGGGCTCGGGGGCCGGGGGCTGCGGCGCGGCGGGCTGTGGCGCGGCGGGCGGAGAGGTGGCCGATTCGGGGGAGCGCGCGGCCGCGAGGACGCTTTCGTCGGTCACGACGCGGTCCTGCTCTCCCTCGGTGCCGGCCTTGCGCTCGATCAGCGTGTTGCTGACGACGCTGACGATGAACAGCCTGTCCACGACGTGATGGGTGGCGTTGACCGTCACGACCCGTCCGGGGTCGAAGCCGGGCCAGGGCTGCCCCTTGTGCTCGACCGCGCCCTCCTCGGGGACCGGCGAGCGCAGCGGGCTGCCGGAGGCGCAGCGCACGCGCGGCGCACCGTACTCGTCCACCAGGACGGCGGTTCCGGCCTGGAGGACGGCCTGGAAGTCGGCGGCCGAGCCGTCGCGGTAACCGTGTCCGGTGACCCGGGTGTCGGACCGCAGCACCACGGGCGTGAGGCCATCCAGCCAGGCGGCGAGCCGGGTGTGGGCGACGCCGGCGGCCCGGGCGAAGGCGGCCGCCTTGGCGTCGTCGGAGGTGAGGAGGCGGGTCTGGCGGGCCACGTCGCAACTGGCGACCGAGCGCGCGCCGCCGTACAGACCGGGGGTGGCGCCGGAGACGATGCCGGCCGCCGGTGCGGTGCCGGGCTCGGCCGATGGCGGGGAGCCGGGCGCGTCGGGTGAGGGCCTGACCGTGGAGGGGGTGAACGGGGCGGGGCCTTGGGCGGAGACGGGCTGGAGCAGCACCTCGCCCCGCCCGGGAAGGCCCTCCACCGCTCCGCCGCCACGGGGTTTGCCGCCGTCGTCGTCGCCACCGCAGCCGGTGGCCAGCACTCCAGCGGTGACGGTGGATGCGGCGAACGTGGCGAGCGCGCCGTACCGGCGACGACGTGGGGTGGTACGCACGGAGGCCCTCCCGCCTTTCAACACTCGCTTCAGCCTTGCTTGCCCGGGTTGCCCCTGGTTGCCCTCTATGTCTGCCGGATCCGCCCTCACCCCGCAACCGGAAGCACCCACCCTCCATGGGACTTGAACGCGTTCAATGAAGCCTCTAGGCTCAGCCCGAGAATTGAACATGTTCAACCGCGAGGAAGGGGGTGGGTGCGTTGTCCGTGCTCGTCGGGCTGATCGTGGCCCTCGGCATGCTGGTGATCGTCCCGGCGGGTCTGCGCCTGATCGATCCGGAGGACGGCGGGGGGACGGCGGCCGTCCGGGCGGTCTGGCCACTGTTCGCGCTGCCGGGAGCGGCGTCGCTGTGGTTGCCGCGCGGCATCGCCGCCACCGCGCTCGCCTGCTGCTACGCGGTCGGCACCGCGCTCCTGGCGCTGCACGCGCCGGGCCGCCTGGTCCGTACGTCCGCGTCGGCGCCGCCGGTCCGGATCGCCGTGGCGACCGCGCTCGTGAGCCCGTCGGTCGCCGCGGTGGCGCTGGTCGCGGAGCGCCTCGGGCACCCGCTGTTCGGCTTCGACCTGGAGATCCTCGCGCTGACCGTGCCGCACTTCCACTTCGCCGGTTTCGCCGCCGCCCTGGTGGCCGGTCTCGTCTGCCGGGCCACGGACCGGCCCGCCGGGCGCTTCGCCGCGCTGAGCGTGCCGCTCGGCACCCTGCTGGTGCTGCTCGGCTACTTCCTGGACGACTGGGCCGAACTGGCCGGGGCACTCGTGCTCACCGCCGGCATGTGGGCCGTCGCCCTGCTCACTTGGCAGGATGTCCGGGGCGACGGGCCCGACCGGCTCACGAGAGGGATGCTCGCCGTCTCCGCCGCCGTCCTCGTGGCGACCATGCTGCTGGCGCTCAGCTGGGCACTCGGGGAGGCCACCGGACTCCCCCACCCGAGCCTGACCTGGATGGCCGCCACCCACGGCCTCGGCAACGCCCTCGGCTTCGCCCTCTGCTCGGTGCTCGCCTGGCGACGCCTCGCCCGCACCACACCTCCCGCCGGCGCCGCACCCCCCGCCCGCGCCGCACCCCCCGCCCGCGCCACACGCCTCAAGGAGCCCGTGGCATGACCCGCCTCATCCGCAGCCTCGCCACCGCCGGCACGCCCCCGCTCAGCTACCCCGAGGCCGGCGCCACCCGCACGCGCCCGCTCCCCTCCGGCTACCACCACCTGCGCGTGGAGGTCCCGCTCGGCCGCGGCCGGGACGTCTTCCGCACGGCGGGCACGGCCGTCACCACCTGGCGCGTGCACCGCGCCGCGGGCGCCCGGATCCGCGCCGAGTCGCCGCGCGCGGAGCCCGGCGCCGGCGTCGAGGTCTCCATGGGCCTGGGCCCGCTGCGCCTCACCGCGCCCTGCGAGGTGGTGTGGACGGTGTACGAGGACGACCGCGCGGGCTTCGCGTACGGCACCCGGCAGGGCCACCCGGAGCGCGGCGAGGAGTCGTTCGTCGTGGACCTGCGCGCGGACGGGTCGGTGTGGTTCACGGTCACGGCCTTCAGCCGGCCCGCCCGCTGGTACACCCGCGCGGGCGGACCGCTGGTCCCCGTGGTGCAGCGCTGGTACGCGCGGCGCCTCGGCCGGACGCTGCGAAAGATCGCGGCGGGATGATCCGCCGCCGATACTGGAACCGATGGAGTGGTTCTGGTTCACCTCGTCCGACTACTGGCTGAGCAGACTGGTCTTCCAGCGGGCGCTCGCCGGGATCTACCTGGTCGCCTTCCTCTGCGCCGCGCTCCAGTTCCGCGCGCTGATCGGCGAGCGGGGCATGCTGCCCGTCCCCGCCTACCTGCGGCGGGTGCCGCCGCGCCGCGCGCCGAGCGTCTTCCACTGGCACTACTCGGACCGGTTCTTCGCCCTCTGCGCCTGGAGCGGCGCGGCGCTCGCCGCCGCGCTGATCGCGGGGGCGGGCGACGCGGTGCCGCTCGCGGTGGCGATGCTGATGTGGGCGGTGCTGTGGGCGCTGTACCTGTCCATCGTCAACGTCGGACAGACCTGGTACGGCTTCGGCTGGGAATCGCTCCTCCTGGAGACCGGCTTCCTGGCGATCTTCCTCGGCAACGAACGCACCGCGCCGCCCGTGCTGATCCTGTTCCTGCTGCGCTGGCTGCTGTTCCGGGTGGAGTTCGGGGCCGGGCTGATCAAGCTGCGCGGCGACCCCTGCTGGCGGGACCTGACCTGCCTGTACTACCACCACGAGACGCAGCCGATGCCCGGGCCGCTGAGCTGGTTCTTCCACCATCTCCCGAGGCCCCTGCACCGGGTGGAGGTCGCGGCCAACCACGTCACGCAACTGGTCGTCCCGGTGTTGCTCTTCACGCCGCAGCCGGTGGCGAGCGTGGCGGCGGGCATGGTCATCGCCACTCAGCTGTGGCTCGTGCTCTCCGGCAACTTCTCCTGGCTGAACTGGATCACGATCGTGCTCGCCGCCTCCGCCGTGGACGGCTCGCTCGTCACCGACCCGCCCGCGCTGCCCGCTCCCCCGCTCTGGTACGGGATCCTCGTCCTCGCCGTCACCGCCCTGGTGCTCTTCCTCAGCCGGCGCCCGGTGCGCAACCTGCTCTCCCGCCACCAGGCGATGAACATGTCCTTCGACCCGCTGCACCTGGTCAACACCTACGGCGCGTTCGGCACGGTCGGCCGCGTACGCCACGAGATCGTCATCGAGGGGACGGACGAGCCGGTCCTCCACGCGGGGACGGTGTGGCGGGAGTACGAGTTCAAGGGCAAGCCCGGCGACGTCCGCCGGCTGCCGCGCCAGTTCGCCCCGTACCACCTGCGGCTGGACTGGATGATGTGGTTCGCGGCGCTGTCCCCCGCGTACGCCCACTCCTGGTTCGGCGGGCTGGTGGAGCGGCTGCTCGACGGGGACCGGGACACGCTCCGGCTGCTGCGGCGCAACCCCTTCCCGGACGGGCCGCCGGTGGTCGTCCGCGCGCGGCTCTACCGGTACCGGTTCACGACCTGGGGCGAGCTGCGCGCCACGGGCGCCTGGTGGCACCGGACGTACGTCCGCGAGTTCATGCCGCCGACGCGGCTCGCCGGTGCGGACGCACGGGAGCGGTGACGACACGCGCGTGCCCTCCGGCGGAAGACGGAGGGCACGCGGGCGAAGCGTGTGAAGCGGAATCCGGCTCAGTCGATGCCGGGCAGGATGTGCGGCTCGGCGAGGTCGTCCTCGTATCCGGCCAGGCGGATGGGGGCCGAACGGGCCCACACTTCGAGGCTGCCGAGCGTGTCCGATGGACCGGACCCGTCGCCGTCTCTCGCCGAACGCTCTTCCTGCTTCGTCAGTTCTGGTGTCACCGCGCACTCCTTCGTGTCGCGAACCTATGAGGACATAGCTGCCGATCGGTCGCGGTGGCGCCGGTACTGGGGCGGGACCGCAGCCTTGGTGGCAGGCCTTGTCCCCGGGTCGGCCTGAAGGGGGTTTCGTGGATCCCTGTCGGCCGACCGTCGCTCCAGGTTAACCAAATGAGCACGCCTGCGCTCGATGGAACGCGTCACATAGGCAGGTTCCGGACACTCCGCAAGCATCCGGTCACCGGACGGGGCTCACCAGTTGGCGGGCGCGTAGTCCTTGAGGAAGCAGCCGTACAGGTCCTCGCCCGCCTCGCCGCGCACGATCGGGTCGTAGACCCGGGCCGCGCCGTCGATCAGGTCGAGCGGAGCGTGGAAGCCCGCCTCGGCGAGCCGGACCTTGTCCGGGTGCGGCCGCTCGTCGGTGATCCAGCCGGTGTCGACGGCGGTCATCAGGATGCGGTCGGACTCGAACATCTCCTGGGCGCTGGTGCGCGTGAGCATGTTCAGGGCGGCCTTGGCCATGTTGGTGTGCGGGTGTCCGGCGCCCTTGTAGCCGCGGCTGAAGACGCCCTCCATCGCGGAGACGTTCACCACGTACGTACGCCGGGCCGGGGAGGCCGCCATCGCCGAGCGCAGCCGGCTGATCAGGATGAAGGGCGCGGTGGAGTTGCACAGCTGCACTTCGAGGAGCTCGACCGGGTCGACCTCGGAAACCGTCTGGATCCAGCTGTTGGTGTCCGCCAGGTCGGGCACCAGGCCGCCCGCGTCGATCGCGGTGCCCGCGGCGATCCGCTCCAGCGACGCGGAGCCGCTGACCAGCGCGAGCTCTGCCACCTCCTGGGCGGACAGCCCGCTGCCGTTGCGCGACGACGGCAGGGCCGCCATCGTCTCCACGGCGCCGCTGCCGAAGGTGCCGATGATCTCGGCGGGCGGCAGCTCGCCGGCCGGCAGCGGCGCGGACTCGGCGGCGACGAGCTCGCGGTAGGCGCCCGGCGAGCGGCGCACGGTCTGCGCGGCGTTGTTGATCAGGATGTCCAGCGGGCCCTCGGCGGCGACCGAGTCGGCGAGCGCGACGACCTGGGCCGGGTCGCGCAGGTCGATGCCGACGATCTTCAGCCGGCCGATCCACTCGTCGCTGTCCGGCATCGCCTTGAAGCGGCGGATGGCGTCCTTGGGGAAGCGGGTGGTGATGGTGGTGTGGGCACCGTCACGCAGCAGCCGCAGCGCGATGTACATGCCGATCTTGGCGCGGCCGCCGGTGAGCAGCGCGCGGCGGCCGGTCAGGTCGGTGCGGGCGTCGCGGCGGGCCCGGTTCTCGGCGGCGCACTTCGGGCACAGCTGGTGGTAGAACGCGTCGACCTCGACGTACCGGGTCTTGCAGATGTAGCAGGAGCGGGGGCGCTGGAGGATGCCCGCGATCTCGCCGCTCACCGAGGAGGAGGGCAGCAGGCCCTGCGTCTCGTCGTCGATGCGCTCGGCGGAGCCGGTGGCGGTGGCCTCGGTGACCGCCTTGTCGTGGGCGGTCTTGGCGGCCCGGCGCTCCTGGCGGCGGCGCTGCTTCACGGTGCGGTAGATACCGGCCGTGGCACGGCGGACGGCGATCGCGTCCGGGTGGTCGACCTCCAGCTTGTCGAGCTCCTCGAGGACGCTCAGGCAGACGGCCAGACGCTCGGGGTCGATGCCCGGCCCGTACGCCTGGTTCTCTTCAGTCACCGTCATGGCCTCTTCGGTTCCTCGATCACTCGTCTGGCACGTTTCAAAAGCCGAACTTTACGTCAGCGCGGGGCCTCGCCGCCAAACGGCCCTCTCGTACTCCCGTACTCCATCGGGAGTACGACCGATGGAGTGCTCAGGGACGACGACGGGAACGATCTCGGGCGCCATCGTGGGGGGCATGAGCCTCCTCGCCCTGTCGGTGCTGTTGTCGCTGGTCTCCGCGGTCGCCTACGCGGCCGGGGCGATCACGCAGGAGCGCGTCGCGGCGCGCCCGGGTGCGCCGGCGCGCTGCGCCGCCTGGTGGGCGGCGGTGCTGCTGAACGGGCTCGGCGCGCTGCTGCACGTCGTGGCGCTGGCGTACGGGCCGCTGAGCCTGGTGCAACCGCTGGGCGCGCTGACGATCGTGTTCGCGCTCCCCCTGGCCGCGCTCTTCACCCGGCGGCGGGCGGGGGCGGCCGCTTGGCGCGGCGTGGTCATGGCGACGGCGGGGCTGGCCGGGCTGCTCGCGCTGACGGGGCGGGCGGGGCCGCCGTCGGTGGACGGCGGGGCCCGGCTGCTGCTGGCGGGGCTCGGCGCGGGGACGGTGGCCGTGCTGTACGCGGCGGCGCGGGGCCTGGCCCGGCGGCCGGGGGCGCGCGGAGTGCTGCTGGCCGCCGGGGCGGGCGTGGCGTTCGGGACCGCGTCGGTGTTCACGAAGGCCGTCGCGGCCGGCTTCGTCTCGGTCGGCTCCGTCGCGCGCTACCCGCTGGGCCAGTGGCCGAGCCTGCTGACCGTCGCGGTGTTCGCCGCGGCCGGGCTGGCGCTGTCGCAGGCGTCGTACCGGGGCGCGGGGCTGACGGCACCCCTGGCGACGGTCACCGTGGTCAATCCGGTGGTGGCCGCCGCCGTGGGGCTCACGCTGTTCGGCGAGGAGTTCCGGTACGGCGTGCCGGGAACGGTGCTGGCGCTGGGGTGCGGGGTGGTGGCGGCGGGCGGCCTCGTCCTGCTGAGCACGGTTCCCGGCGGGGGGTCAGAGCCGTACGCCACCCGACCTGAGGTACGCGAGGGGGTCGATGTCGGAGCCGTACCCCGGCCCCGTCCGCACCTCGAAGTGGAGGTGCGGTCCGGTGCTGTTGCCGGTCGATCCTGAACGGGCGATCCGCTGGCCGCTGTTGACGCGCTGCCCTTCGCGGACGGTGAGCGCGGACAGGTGGGCGTACTGGCTGTACCTGCCGTCGTCGTGCCGGATGACGACCTCGTAGCCGTACGCGCCGCCCCAGCCGGCGGACACCACGCGCCCGGGCGCAACCGCCATGACGGCGGTGCCGGTGGGGACCGGGAAGTCCACGCCCGTGTGGTAGCCGCTGGACCAGGAGGAGCCAGCCTTGCGGTACGCGGTACCGGGGTTGGCCTCGACGGGGGCGCTGAAGCCCACGCTCCGGGGCTTCGTGGCGGAGGCCGGTTTGGCGGCGGGCTTGGCGGCCGGCTTCTTCGCGGCCGGGGGCTTGGGTGCGGGCTGCGGCGCGGGCCTCGCGGCGGGCTTCTTCGCCGCCGGTTTCGACGGGGCCGGCGGCTTCGCGGACGGGGTGGCCGGCGGCTTCGCCGGCGCCGTACGCAGCGTCAGTTTCTGGCCCGGCATGATGAGGTCCGGATCGCCGCCGATGACCGCGCGGTTGGCGGCGTACAGGCCCCGCCACCCGCCCTTGACCTTCCGCTCCTCGGCGATGCCGGAGAGCGAGTCGCCGCGCGCCACCGTGTAACTCTCGCGCTGCCCGGGCACGGTGGTCGGCGTCGCGGGGGCGGAGCGTGGTCTGGCGGGCGGCGTGGCGCGGCTCGTGGCGGGTGCCGCGGCCTTCGCCTGCGGCTTGATGTCCGGCGCTTCGCCGCCCCGGGTGAGGCCCGCCTTCACCGAGCAGGTGGGCCAGGCGCGCGGGCCCTGCCCCTTGAGCACCTTCTCGGCGACGGCGATCTGCTGGTCCTTGGTGGCGAGGTCGGCGCGCGGGGCGTAGCGCGTGCCGCCGTACGCCTCCCAGGTCGACTGGGTGAACTGCAGTCCGCCGTAATAGCCGTTGCCGGTGTTGATCTTCCAGTTGTTGGTGGACTCGCAGGCCGCGACCTTCTCCCACACGTCCACGGACGCCGCGTGCGCCGCGCCCGCCCCGAGGAGCGGGAGCGCCATTCCGGCACCGCCCGCGGCGACGGTGAGCGACGCCTGGTTGATCCGGCTCGGCTGGTACCGGCGGTGTCGTCCGCGTACGGCCATGGTCCCCATTCCCCCCTTGCCTTGCACACAGCGGCAGGCGCCCAAGCTATGGGCAGCGACGGGCGGTGACAAGGGGGCATGCGGGGCACGGCGGGGCGCTCAAAAACCCGTTCGTGCCGAACGGTTCCGTCCGGCTCAGGGCTAGCCCTGATGTGCCCCGGGGCGCGGAGCCCTAGATTCGGTGTCGCGGGTCGGCGGGCACCGCGAAGTCGCGACTCCTGGACGGGGGAAGGGTGTTGCGGCCGCGTGCCCGCCGATGACCGCGCTGATGACCACGAACTGGGGGAAGCTCCACATGAACAGGACCAGGAAGCTCGTGCGCAGCGCCACCGTGGGGATCGCGTCCATCGGCCTGGCCGCGGTGACGCTGTCGGGCGCCACGACCGCCAGCGCCGGCAGCAACGGCAACAAGCTCAAGGTGCACACCACCTATGCCGACCAGATCCAGCTCGAGGGGTACAACCAGCACGGCGACAAGGTCACCACGCGCTGGATCGCCACCCCGGATGCCTGGACCTGGGTCCATGGCTGGTGGTGGAAGGGCAACGTGAAGGTCAAGGGCACCGGCATTTACAAGGGCAAGAAGGTGTCCAAGACCGTCACCTGCTTCGTCCCCGGCGAGGCGGCCGACGACTGGATCAACTGCCGCGCGCTGTGATGCGCCTCTGACGCTCCCGTGTGCGCCGGGGACCGTACGTGAGGGGGCCACGTACGGCGGCGGGGGACGCGGCCGGACGGCGTGGCGCGGGTACGGGGGCCCACGCCCGTCACACCGGCCGGCCGCGTCCGCGACGTCCGTGGGGCAGCGGCCCGCGCCGCCGCACGCCGCTTCGTCAGGCCTGGAGGTACGCCAGGACGGCCCGGACCCGCCGGTGCTCGCCCGGGTCGGGTTCGAGGTGGAGCTTGGTGAAGATGCTGCGGACGTGGGTCTCCAGCGTCTTGGCGGCGATGTGCAGGCAGGCGCTGATGCCCTCGTTGGAGCGCCCCTCGGCCATCAGGGCCAGGACCTCGCGCTCGCGGGGAGTCAGCGTGTCCAGCAGACAGGCCGGCCCGGGGCGGCGCATCAGCCGTGCCACGACCTCCGGATCGAGGACGCACTCGCCGCAGGCGACCCTCTTCAGTGCGTCGAAGAGCTCCTGCGCGTCCGTGACGCGTTCCTTCAGCAGATAGCCCAGGCCCTGTCCGTCGCGGGTGAGCTCCTCCAGCACGCTGCCCGTCTCGACGTACTGGGACAGCAGCAACACCCCTGTGCCGGGCCGGCGCAGGCGGATGGCCCGCGCGGCCCGCAGGCCCTCGTCGGTGTGGGTCGGCGGCATCCGGATGTCGAGGACCACCACGTCGGGCCCGGTCCCGTCCACGAGCTCCACGAGCCCCTCGGCGTCACCGAGCTGCGCGACCACGGTGATGCCGCAGTCCTCCATCAGGCGGGCCAGGCCCTGCCGCAGCAGAGCGGAGTCCTCGGCGAGAATCACGCGCACGGCAGCTCCGCCTCGATCCGCGTGCCGTCCCCGGCCGGGGAGCTCACCCGCAGGCTGCCGCCGACGGCGGCCACCCGGTCCGCCAGCCCGCGCAGGCCGCGGCCCTCCGGATCGGCCCCGCCGACGCCGTCGTCCACCACCTCGACCACCACCCACAACCCTTCCCTGCGCACGGTGACCGTCACCGCCCGCGCCCCCGAGTGCTTGCCCGCATTGGACAGGGCCTCGCTGACCACGTAGTACGCCGTGGCCTCCACCAGCTCCGGCAGCCGGACCGGATCGGCCATCACCACCACCGGTACCGGCGACTCGTCGGCCAGCCCGGTCAGTGCCGCACGCAGCCCTTCGCGCGCGAGTACGGCCGGGTGCAACCCCCGGGCCAGCTCCCGCAGCTCCGTCAGTGCCGTGCGCAGCGTCTGCTCGGTCTCGTCGACCGCGGCGCGCAACTGCGGGTCGCGGCCCCACTGGGTGCCGATCCGGCGGAGCCCCATGAGCGCGAACACCAGCCGGCCCTGCGCTCCGTCGTGCAGGTTCCGCTCCAGGCGCCGCCGCTCCTGCTCCTCCGCGGACAGCAGGCGCAACTGCAGCTCCCGCGCCCGCTCGGCGTTCCGTGCGGCCCGTTCGGCGAGCTGCATGGTGCGCAGGCACAGTCCCACGGACGCGGAGACCGCTTCGAGCAGCTCCGGTTCCTGCGCCAGCGCCCGGTCGTGCACCAGCACGGCCGGCGGCGTACAGCCGGGTCCGAGCGGTGTCACGGCGGCACCGGCGCCCGGGCGGCCCCGCGACCCCGGCCCGCCGATCGCGCGCCCTTCGGGGTCGGTGTACAGGCCGGACACGGTGGCGTGCGGGATCCCGAGCCGCAGCGTCGGGTCGCCCAGTACCTCACGCAGCGCCGTCTGCAGCTGGGACGGCGTCGGGTCGGGCCCGGCGGCGATGACCAGGTTCCCGACGTCGGCACGTCGCAGGCGTATCCGGAACAGTCCCACCAGGAAGGCCACGGGGAGCGCGACCTGTGCCAGGTCCGACAGCACCAGGGGCAGCAGTTCCCCGCCGCGCAGCAGCCCGGGGTGGAGGACGTACACCACCTCCCAGCCGACGAAGGCGACCGTGAGCGCCAGCGGCACGGCGACCGGCACCAGGACGCGGCGGTACGCGGGGCTGCCCGCCAGCCACCGGCTCACCATCAGCACCGCCACCCACAGCGTGAGCGCGGCCCCCACCCACCGGTAGGCGAGGTCGACGCCGGCGAACACGGCGGGGTCGCGCACGAGGAGCAGCGCGTTGCCGCGGCAGTCGTCGCAGAGGAGGTACGAGCTGCCCGGGTCGGCCGCCGGGTCGTAGCTCAGGGCCCGCACGAGTCCGCCCACCGCCACCAGCGTGTACGCGGCGCCCACCGTGATCCGGGCCCGGCGCGGCGCCACCCGCCCCTCGGGGAAGGCCAGCAGCAGGTGGGCCAGTACGGCGAGGTTCAGCGCCTCCCACCAGGCCCCCATGCCGATCAGCAGCGGCTGGTCGAAGCCCTGCAGGTTCCCGATGAACCAGGTGAGCCCCTCGGCGAGCATCAGCCGCCCGATGCCGTTGGCGGGCCGCCGCCAGAGGGCGATGAGGCCCGCGGTCGCGTAGGTAAGGCCCGTCAGCACGTCGACGACCACCGCCGACGGCTCGGCGCCCGTACGCGCGTACCCGACGGTGCCGACGGTACCGGCGGCCACCGCGGCGACCGCCCATGCCACCAGCCGCCCGGCCTCGCGGCTCGCTCCAGGCCTGTGTTCCACCCCAGCGTCCCCCGCGTATTCCGACCGTGCTCGCGCCGGCCGCCATTGTGTCATCGTCGGCGGTGGTCGCCGCGCGGGCGGCTACACGGCACCGAGGAAGCCGGGGTCGGCCCCGTCGAGCTGCCGGCAGGAGGCGCGGCTCATCCCGAGGAGCTCGGCCATCGGCACCGCGCGCCTGCTGGCGGCCGACAGGTCGCGCCGGGCCTCGGCCGTCCACAGGGGCGGGAAGAAGGACAGCCCCTGCCCGGCGGTCAGCGCGCGCACCTCGTCGCGCCAGTCCGGCCGGCGCAGTGTCCCGTAGAACTCCTCGAGCGCACCGGAGAGGATCCACGACAGCCATGCCCCGTGTCCGGCGCCGAGTGCCTCCCAGCGGAGGGAGTCGGGCGCGAAGTACACCACCTCGCCGGGTGCCCCGGGCCGTCCGGCCTCCTCGGGCGCGGCGCCGTTGACGGCGAAGACGCCGCCGAGGACGTCGTGCGCGATGACCAGCCCCGCCTCGGCCTGCCAGGCGGCGTCGAACTCCGCGGGGAAGCCGTTGACCCGGGCCAGGGCCGGCAGGCCCCGGGGGTTGCCGGGCGCGGGGCTTCCGTAGACGCGCAGCCAGCCGTGGTCGAGCACCAGGCCGCCGCAGTGCAGGACGAAGGCACCCAGGTAGGACCTGGCCGTGATCTGCAGCTGCAGGAGCGCGGCGCGTCCCGCCCGGCCATCGGCGGGCACAACTTCGACCGGCACCCGGCTGGAGTCCAGCTCCTGCCGGATCTCGGGCCAGGCGGGGTCGTCGACGTCGATCAACTCGGGCAGCTCACGCACCGCCGCATCCTCGCACGGCCGCCGGTCAGCTCATCGGGCCGGGCTCCGGTTCCGGCCCCGGCACGGGATCGGGTCCGGGCGGCTTCGGCACCGGATCCGGCGCAGGCCCGGGCGGCGGCGGCCCCGGATGCGGCGGAGCCGGTACGGGACCGGGCGCGGGGCCCGGCTCGGGCCCCGTCGGCCCGGGCTGGGGCACGGGCGTCGGCGGCACCGGGTCGGGCGGCACCGGGCTCGGCGGCGTTGGGGGTACGGGGTCGGGGGTCGGCGGATTGGTCATGGCGTCCATCCCCTCGGTGATCGAGCGGGCCCGATCGGGCGGGCCCGTCCAGCCTCTCGCGCTGCGCCTTCCCCGGCGCGCCCGGATCACTCATCGGGGTGGCGACCGCCGCCGCGCGCCCCCACCGGGTCCGGCCGCTCAGCCCCGCGCGGCGGGAACGGCGTGCGGGCTGCGCGCGGTGTCGCTCCCGGGCACGGGCGCGGAGGCGTCGGAGCCGAGCTCCACGATCCGGTTCGCGGCGTCGACGTGCACCACCCGCGGCACGAGCGAGCGGGCCTCTGCGTCGTCGACCTGGGCGTAGCTGATCAGAATGACCAGGTCCCCGGGGTGCACGAGGTGCGCGGCGGCCCCGTTGATCCCGATGACCCCGGAGCCGCGCTCGCCCTCGATGACGTACGTCTCCAGGCGCGCGCCGTTGTCGATGTCGACGATGTGCACGAGCTCACCGGGGAGGAGGTCGGCGGCCTCCATCAGGTCGGCGTCGACGGTGACCGATCCCACGTAGTGCAGGTCAGCCTGGGTGACGGTGGCGCGGTGGATCTTGGACTTGAACATGGTGCGCAGCATGTTGGACTCCTGAAAGACGGCTCCCTGCCGGCTTTCTGCAGGTCAAGGGCGTTCTTCACTCTACACCGGCACACGTCGGACTCGAAGGTTGTGAGGACATCGCTTCACGCTAGGAAGCACCATCGCGATCAGCGCCATGAGTCCCCCAAGGCACAGCAGGCAGAACAGGAGGCCGGGAAAGCGTCAGCAGCAGATCGTCGCGTCGGTACTCGATGCCGGCTGCCAGCAGGGCGCGGGTGTGGTGGTCGAGTGCTTCGATGAGACTGTCCGGCAAGCCGACGGCGACGGGAATGTGCCAGGCGTCCTTGAGGAGGGCAGCGATGTCTTGCTCGTTCACGCGCAGGTGCGTGTGAACCGACCACGGTTCGACGGACCTCATCGGTCCGCGCACCGAGCGGTCGTGCTTGCCCAGGATCCGCTTGCCGGCCAGCTGCAGAGCATGCAGCACAGCCATCTCGGAGACTGCGGTGATCAGCCCCGCGCGGTCTTCTGCATCCATCGGTGTCGCTCAGCTCCTTGTTGGCTTCCGTGCCGGTCCCGCGGCCCCGGGCCGTTCGGATCGGTCTGTACACGGCCGCGTTGCCGGTTGTGTCAGGCCGCCGGCCGGCGACCCACGCTCTGTGGTCACCGGCCGCGGACGCGCGCTGTGCGTTCCTGCTCTTCAGCCTCGCGGAGCAGCTCCTGCTGCTGTGAGCGGCCCGCTGCTGCCACCGCCTGCAGCGCTGGGACACGGTCGGCGAGGGCGGTGAAGTATTCAAGAAGCTCGGAGTGCACGCGTGAGCGATCTCCCCACCAGGTGTCGTACCAGCCAGCGGCCGCAGCGATCTTCTCGGCGCGCACCCCCCGCTCCAGCAGAAGCGGACCGATCTGTTCCAAGGCTGTGTTGTGCTGTCCGGATAGGGCCTCGACCAGCTTGTCAGGGGTGACGGCGTACTCGTCGAGCAGCTGCCGGGCCAGCTCGATGTCCGAGTTGACGAGATGGGTCAGGGCACTGGGGCCGATGCAGGGCAGACCGACGCACCGAGAGGCGAGCCGCAGCCGGTGCGGGCGGGGTAGGCGGGCCAGGATGCCATCACCATCATGGGGAAGGGGGGAGGCATACCAGCCCTGGCCAGTCATGTCCTGCAGCCGACGGCAGAACCATCCTTCGAAGGTGTCGGCGTCATGCTCGGCGATGTAGGCGAGTACCTGGCCCGCTCTCCACTGGTTGTGCTGCGCCAGGTGATCGATGCGCATCCTGTGAATGGCGCTGCGCCACGCAGCCTGCCAGTCAGGGTGCAGGGTGGGTCCGTGCCGTGCGCCCACGCCGAAGCTGACCGCTGCGCTCGCGGCGATGGCAGGTTCGGCATGGACAAGCAGCCGATGCATGACGTCATCCGCCTCGCGGTGGAAAAGCCTGTCCAGATGAGCCGCGTCGTCGGCCCGCATCGACTCGATCACCAGCTCCCCCGTCCGGTCCACGACGCCGCGCACAAGGACCGCACTGATAGCAGCTGGCCGGGTGCGAGCGTCGTCCAAGGCTGCACGCAACACGGCCGACGGAACTGCGTCGGGGTCCGTAGTGAGCCATCGCGTCAAGGCGACGCTCAGCAGCATCCTGCATCCCGAGGCGGCCGCCTCTCGGTACCAGGCAGCCGGGTCAGCCATCAGTTCGCCCAAGCGGACGGCCGTCAGATGACCGGTGTGGTAGCCGACCAGGCGTGCCTGTTCAGCCAGTACATCGAAGCGGACCACTCCTGCGGCAGGACCCAGTTCCGCCAGCTTTGTCGCCAAGGCTGCGGCGTGGGAGGAAACCTGCTCAGCGGCGGTCTCGTAGTCGTCTGTGAAGTCGATGCGTCCCCATTCGCAGAAGGACTGCAGATCGGGATCGATGTCGAAGACGGGCAGCTCATACCCGGCCGCGCGGGCGCGGTTGCGGATGTGGGTGAGTTCTCGGTGAGCACGCAGCGCTGTGCCAGCACTGCGCTGCAGGAGTGGATGGAGGGTGTCCAGAATACGGCGGCCTCCCTCGGCACCGTACTGCATCTGCTTGGTCGAGGGAGTCTGACCCTTGAGGGCGACGCCGAGGCCGAGACGGATCCACCCCAGCGCCATGTCCAGTAGCGCGATCAGCGCGTGGGGCGGACAGGGCACTCTGTCGCCGCCGGACGCATCGCTGGTCAAGAGCGGCACTACTTGCTCCCACAAGCGGAGCAGACCGAATAGATTGTCCGCGGCATCGATGCCGTTGGCGATGGTGACCGTATTCAGCGCGCCGGGGTCCTGCCAGTTCCCTGACACCTCGACGCTGAAGATACCGGCCAAGGCTTCGGTGGCCACGCACCACTGCTCTTCGGTTCTGCAGAGATTGCGGGTCCAGTCGAGCACAGCACCTAGCAGACGCGTACGGATGGCGAGGGACGTGCCAAAATCGGGATCGATGACACCGGCCAAGTCGCTGAGCACCCGGAGCGGATGATCCGGGGTTGAGTTGCGGCGTCGCCTGTCACCCACGGCCAAGGCCAGCAGGCCCTTGATCGCTTCAGGTAGTAGGAACTGGCGCGCGCTCTCGATCAGTTGGCGGACCGCTGCGTCACCGATGGGGTCGATGGCCATCCCGTATGCCTGGTCCGGTTCCCGGGGGGCCGCCAGGACGACCAAGGCCGCGTTGGTGGCGAACTCGGCTGCGGAGGCGTCCAGACGTGCGTACTGTGCGACCACGGCGAAAGTGCTGGTGTCCCAGGACGTGGCGGCTGGCAGCGATCGGACCCATGCCTCAGCCTGGTCCCGTGCCCGTTGGGAAGACGACACTTCAGCCGCGGACATCACCGCCGACGCCAGGCTCAGCGCATGGTCGGGAAAGGCTGCCGTCAGCGTGGCCCACGGTCGCCGAACCGGTGTGGTGAAGAACCAGCGTGCCACCAAGGCCGCTCGCAGGACCGGCTGCAAGTGCCAGATGTCGTCGCGGCACTCCACCAAGCCGTTGTGTGCAAGACCCTCAACCATACCCGAGAGCTCAGCCGGAGCCACCCCAACCAAGGGTGCGAGTGCGTACAGCATCTCCGGCGATGCGCCCCCCAGGGCTGCCACGCAGGCGAGCGCATCCAGCACCGTGTGCGAGGAGGTCACCTCGCGCAGATACCTCTCGACGTGCGCCACATGCGCCCTGCCACTGAAGACGTCCCGGCCTTGGCCGCGGGCCAGCGACTCGCACAACACCAGCGCCCAGCCCGGTCTGCCGTCCGCCTGATCGAGTACGGCGGTCCGGGAACGGTGCCCGGTGACTCCTGCGGACGTCACCAGGACGTTCATCTCCGCCCGTTCAAGGAGGCCGACGTCGACGACTACCGCTTCAGGCAGCCATCCTCGTACCTCGTCAAGCCGGTCCGGCCAGGTCGTCGTCACGACGGAGAACGCCAAACCCGTCTGTTGACGCGCATGCCTGAGGGCACGTACCGCATCAGGGCGAGCATGGGCATCGTCCACGACCACTGCGTCCGGCGCCGTCAGCTGCAGGTCGTCATGCAAATAGCCCAGCGCCGTGGGCTCGAGGTACACAGCTCTATCACCCAACTGACCGGTCAGCCGTGTTTTCCCCACCCCCGGGACTCCGACGACCACCACGTCACGGCTGGCGTCGACCGCAGCAGACAGGGCATCAACCTCCTGATGCCTGCCCACCAGCGGGGGCAGGCATCTACCCATCGGCGCGTCCAAAGGCGCTTCGAGTAGGGCACCCAGACGGCCCTCGATCCCCACGAGACTTCTGCGCCAGGCTGCGTCCTGTACCAGCTCGCGAACAAACCAGTCCTGGCCATAGATATGCGCAGGAGGTAGCCCCCGGTCGGAGCACAGCGTGTAGAGGGCCTCGCGCGTACGGGCATTGACGGGCTGTGAACAAGCCACCACCACGAGGTCGACCCGCAAGCCTTCCTGCTGCATTCGCCGCAAACCATTGCGGACGTTGGCTACCGGATCACCGGTAGTGACCATAAGACGTCCCCGTGCCTGGGAGTCTGTGCCGCCGGAAGGAAAGTAGATATCTGCGTCACGGCCGAAGTCGTGGCCGCCCTCGACCGCCGACAGCCCCGGATACCGGGACTGCAACAGGGCACAGGCACACCGCTCGAACTCCGTCGGATGGACAGCCTCGTTGAGAGCCTGCCGAACGCGTGCTGGAAGGTTCACAACCACACATATTAGGCATCGCCGCACCGCCACGGGCGAGTAACGGCAATGGACCACCACGGTGAAACGCCCCTGTCGGCACTTGCAGCCATGTGCCCCGACGTGGCCACGAGCACGATCGCCGCCAGGACCTCTCGGTCGCCGTGCCGACGTCGACCACCCCCCTGAGGCCGCGACGCGCTTCCAGCACCAGCCGCTCAACGATGCCTACGACCTGTCGCGCCTACACCTCGCTTGAGCAGTCGGTCGCAGCCCAGGTCGCCCGAAGGTCACGGCAGATAATGGTGAGTGTGCCGTCCCAGCAGGCGATCTCGTGGGTGCAGCCGTCTTGGTGCGGCAGAATCTCGTCGAGCATCACAGCCCCGAGGTTGGTCCCGCGGCCCTCGGCGGTGGGATCGATGATGAAGCTGGACACTCCTGTGTAGCGGATGACCAGGTCTTGGTCGTGCTTCCAGCAGTTGTGCTGGAACTCGACCTCGGCCTCCTCACCGCCGGCACCCCGGACGGCCCGAAGCGTCAGGTCCTTCACACATCGCCTGCTGCGGAAGTCGTAGTGATCCCTATCAGTGGCGAAGGACCGGGCACCCGGCGGCAGATCACCAGAGATCAAGGGCAGATGCTCCAGGTAGTGAGCCGGGTCCAAGACCCCAGACAGGTCGCCGACCTGTGCGTCGAGATTGACGTATTCCATCGGCCTTCGCCCCCGCTCGTGGCTTCCTGCTGGCCGACGAATCGTCGCACAGACTCACCAAACGAGATGACGTCTTGGGCGGTCAGGTCGGGGAGGTCCGGACTATCGCCCGCGCCCACCGCACCTCGGCCATTCCGCACCGGCGAGAACCTCGGCTACGCCTCGCCCGCCACGCGCACAGGTGTACGCGTGGCGGGTCACTGCGCCGGGAGCGCGAGTGGGTTGGCTCGGGGTGCCGGCGCAGCGGCTGGAGCCCGGGGCCGGTCGGGTCAGCCGCCGCTCTTGCGCCTGAACGACCGCTGGCTCGCGGCGGGGCCGTGCGCCGCGCGCACCTTCGGCGCATCGCGGTTGGCGGCGACGTCGGCCGCGTCCGCCTGCGCGCCGCGCTTGCGCGCGAGGGCTTCGCGGAACTTGCGCTTGAGGTCGTACGTGCCGTCGCTGTCCGGCGCCAGAGGGGACGTCTCGGGGGCGGCCGGCTCCGAACCTTCCGTAGGAACGGGCTCTGCGGTCATGGTGACCTCCTGGGTTCGGGGGTGGGCGAGCACAGCTTGTCATGCCGGGCGCAGTGCGAGCGCCGGCGGCCTCATCGGAGAAGGTCCAGCGGCTCTCAGCCGTTGCGACGCACGAGGGCCGCCTTGCGGGCCTCGGCCAGCTTGCGAGCCTCGCCGGCCTTGCGGGACTTGCCGCCGGCGCCGCGGGAGGGGTCCTTGCTGGTGCCGAGGCCGCGGAAGGGAGCGTTGCCGTTCTTGGGGCGGGGGACGGCGGGCCCACCGTCAAGGGGGGTGCCGGAAGGAGCCTTGGCGCCGGTGATCCGGCTCAGTTCGGCTTCGCCCGAGCGCACCTTGGTGACGGTCGGCTCGATGCCGGCCTCGGCCATGACACGGCTCGTCTCGCGGCGCTGGCCCGACAGCACGAGTGTGACGACCCTGCCGGACTCACCGGCGCGGGCGGTGCGGCCGGCCCGGTGCACGTAGTCCTTGGGGTCGGTGGGCGGGTCGACGTTGACCACGAGGTCGAGGTCGTCGACGTGCAGGCCACGGGCCGCGACGTTGGTCGCCACCAGGACGGTGATCTGGCCGTTCTTGAACTGCGCCAGGGTCCGTGTGCGCTGCGGCTGGGACTTGCCGCTGTGCAGGGCCCCGGCGTGCACCCCGCCGGCCCGCAGGTGCCGGGTGAGCTGGTCGACGGCGTGCTTGGTGTCGAGGAACATCAGGACGCGGCCGTCACGGGCGGCGATCTCCGTGGTGACGGCGTAGCGGTCGGGGCCGTGGACGACCAGGACGTGATGTTCCATCGCCGAGACCGCGCCCGCGGAGGGGTCGACCGAGTGGACGACGGGGTCGTGGAGGTAGCGGTGGACCAGCTGGTCGACGTCGCCGTCCAGGGTGGCCGAGAACAGCATCCGCTGACCGTCGGGGTGTACCTGGTCGAGCAGGTCGACGACCTGCGGCAGGAATCCCAGGTCGCACATCTGGTCGGCCTCGTCCAGCACGGTGATCCTCACCCGTCCCAGACGGCAGGCGTTGCGCTCGATCAGGTCGTGCAGGCGTCCGGGGGTGGCGACGACCACCTCCGCGCCCTGGCGCAGCGCGGCGACCTGCCGGCCGATCGAGACACCGCCGACGACCGTGGCCATCCGCAGCCCCAGCGCCTCGGCGTACGGCGCCAGTGCCTGGGTGACCTGCTGGGCCAGCTCCCGGGTGGGTACGAGGATCAGGGCGAGGGGCTGCCTGGGTTCGGCGCGCCGCCCGGCCGTACGCGTCAGCAGCGGCAGGCCGAAGGCGAGCGTCTTGCCCGATCCGGTGCGTCCGCGCCCCAGGACATCGCGCCCCTTCAGGGCATCGGGCAGGGTGGCGGCCTGGATCGGGAAGGGTTCGCGCACCCCGAGTTCGTTCAGTGTCCGCAGTACCTCCACCGGCAGGCCGGCGAAGGAAGCGGCCGGGGGCGTGACCTGGGACCGGGCTCCATCGCCGTGGGGGGTGCCGGAGTCACCGGGATGCTTCATGGACAGCCTTCCGCAGGGGAACGTACCGAGGAAGGCCCGGCGGGGATCAACGGCCCGGGCACCAGCGGAACCGAACAGGCAGATCGCCCACCGCGACTACCACGCAAACGCATGACACTAGCACATTTCCCGCTCTTCCCCGGGTCCTGCGGGAGGTGGCTGGCCGCGCGGTTACGCGGACCCCGTGCTCCGGCCCCGCGCCCGGTTCAGCTGCTTCACCTCGATGAGGGTCGCCACGGCGCGCAGCCAGGTGGCCGCGGTGTCGTCGGCGGTGGCTCCGCCCGCGATCTCGGTGCCGGCCCGCAGCCATTCCCGTACGAGCTCCGCCGCCTCCGGGCGGGGCAGGGGCTCGGGGAGCTCCACGGCGTGGGTGAGGCCGCCGGCGCGGACGGTGTCGGCGAGGAAGGCGACCGAACGCGGCTCGGTGGCGAGGCGGTCGAGGAGGACAGCCGCGGCCGCGGCGCCGTCGCCGAACAGGGCGGTGCGGCGGGGTCCGGGCTCGGCGGGGAGGCCGTAACGCAGCAGGACGGTGAGGTCGAGCTCGGCCAGCTCGTCGTCCGTGAGCTCCGGGGGATACGGGTCGTTCATGGTGGGACCTCGGGTGTCTCGTCGCGTCCGGCTGGGGCCGCCTCGGCTCAGCCGACGGTGACGGTGTAGGTGATGCGCTCGGGCGCCTGGGAGGGGGTGGCCGTCCCCGCGGTCGGGGTGGCGGAGGGTCCGGTCGCCCCGGGGGGCACGCTGGAGGTGTTGCCCTTGCAGGTGGTGAAGGTGCAGTGCAGCAGCGTGAAGTGCGTGGTGCCCTTGCCCTTCGCCTCGAAGGTGAAGGTGAGCCGGCCGCCGCCACCGTCCTCGTCGCCGGAGTCCGACACGTACTCCTGGTCGCTGCTGACGAGCACCGAGCCGTCGGGCAGGGGGTCGACCAGGTACCAGTACTCGCGGGTGGAGACGTTCTCGTGGACGGTGAGCGTGAAGCGCTCACCCGGCTTGGCGCTGATGCTGGTGTCTTCCACCGGGTGGCTCACGGTACGAGGGGAGCCGCCGGGGTCGTCGGCGCCCGGGCCGCAGCCCGTGGCGAGAGCGAGGAGCGCGGCCGCCGCGATCGCGGCACCGCCCCGGCTAGCGCGGAAGGTAGACACTGTACGCGTTGGGGAGATCACTGCTGGAAGCCTTGCCCATGTTGCCGTTGATGAAGTCGTCCTCGCTGACCCAGGTGGTCGTGCCCCAGGGGTTGTACACCTGCAGCATGTCACCCTCGTGGGCGATGATGGTCATGGCGTGGGCGCCCTCCTTGCCCGAGACGTCGACCGGCACCGGCCGCCCCTCGGCCACCGACTTCTCGACCTCGGTGAGGACCGCCCGCCGGTCGGCGGCGCTGTTCAGGTCCTGGCGCTGGTAGTCGGTGCCGGTGGCACTGCCGACGTGGGTGTCGTTGATCCGCTCCTGCCCCTCGGGGCCCATGCCGGTCCACTTCTCGCCGCCTTCGCCCTCGGTGTGCAGGCGGTGCTGTTCGGCCACGAGGCGCTGCCTGAAGGCGACGGGGTCGTCCTGCTGCCCGTCGGGGCCGCCGGTGAGCTGGAGGGCGTACACCGGGTCGACCATGGCGCGGGAGGTGACGGTGGAGGAGGCCACGCAGGTGCCCTCGGAGCCGTCGCCGCCCTGGATCCACCCCTGGCCGTTGAACGTCACCTGTTCCTTGTTGACGTTCGAGCCGTCCGACTCCAGGCCCCTGTCCTTCATGCTGTCCGCGCCGGTGACCACCGGAGAGAGGTGCCGGCGCATCCACTCGGGGTCCTTGCCGTGGATCTTGTCCTGGAACTTCCCGATCTCGGTGACGCTGTGCCCGGCGGCGAGGGCCTTCATCAGGTAGGCCCGTTCCTCCGGGCTGTTCGACTTCGCCAGCATCCGGTCCATGGCCGTCGCGTCGTCCAGGCTCAGCTGGTCCATCCGGGTCGACGCGCGCGCCAGGTCGCTGGGGGTGAGGATCTCGTTGAGCTCGGTGTGGGCGCCCGCGACGCCGGTGTCGGCGAGCATGATCTTGTCGACGGCGGTGAGTTCGCTGGTCCCCATCTTGCCGGCCCGCGCTTCGGCGGCCCACTTGTTCAGCTCGCGGGCCGCGTTGCGGCAGGCCTCCTGCGCCTGGGAGACGGCGGCGCGCATCATGTCGACCGCGTAGGAGCCGAAGTGGGCGGCGTTCAGACGGTCCCACTCCTCCTCGTCGTCCTCGTGCAGGTCGTCGAAGAAGCCGTCCCTGCCGCCGAGCATCTTCTTCTGCTCCAGCAGCTGTCCGCGGCCCTCCTGGTCCTTGCGCTGCGCTTCGTCGATCGCGTCGGCCAGCCTCAGCAGGGTCGTGGCGCAACCGTTGAACGCCTCGCTCATCTGGGTCACGGACCGCCCGGTGGCGTTCACCGCGTCGGAGGCGAGGACGCTCGTGTCACCGACCCACACCTCCGGGAGGCCCTTGCGTCCCACCCGGTCGACCCTGTCGAAGACGGTGCCCACCGGGTCGACCTGGCTGCGGTAGAGCCTCGCCACGCCCTCCAGCAGGGCCCGGTCGCCGCCCGGTTCGGGCACCGAGAGGGCGTTGTCGATCAGGTCGAGGAGCTCGTTCTTGCTTTCGACACCGAGCATCTTCTTGGACAGCCCGGCGAGCCAGTCGAGGCGGAAGGACGGGGAGTCGAAAGGGGAGGAGAAGAAGGACACCGGTCCGCCCCTCAGTAGGTCGAGAGGGCCGAGGAGCGCCGCTCGCCCTGTGTCGATGTGTCGGTGAGGCCGCTCGTGCCGCCGGCGGGGACGCCGTCCACCCGCGTCTGCACCAGGCCGTCGGCGCCGCGGTAGGCCTTCTTGGCCAGCTGCACCTTGGCGCCGAGCTCGTGCAGCGCGGACGCCACCGTCTTGGCCTCGGCTTCCCACGCCTTGACGAAGGCGTTCAGCGCCGACGCGGCGTCTTCGCCGCCGACGTTGCCGTACGAGTAGGTGGTGCGCGGCTTGACGGCCGCGCTGACGGCGTCCATCTCCGTACCGGCGTCGTCGAGTTGCTGGGCCTGGCCGGTCATACCCGCCTTGACCTGGTAGCCGTCAGAGACCACCGTGCCTCCCCCGTGTGCATACGATCATGAGCGCGGGCAGGCTAACACGCACCGTACATACGAACGATTACATGTCGTTCGCCCCACACACCCCCTCCACAACACGCCCACGGCACGCCCGGGAACCGGTCCGGCACGGCCGTCATCGGGGGTGGCGGCCGGATGGGCGACGTCACTGCCGCGAGGGGTCCTCCCACGGGCCGATGCTGCGGGAGCGAACGGGCTCGATGAAGCGGGGCGGGGCGGTGTCGGGGTGGTCGGGGCCCCAGTTGAGCGCCTCTCCGGTCATGACCACGCGCGCGTCGTCGGTGTACCAGTCGACGAGGTCGCTGTCGGAGCGGACGAGCCAGGTGCAACCCTTCTCCGCGTCGGCCGTGAAGTCGCCGTGGCGGATCAGCGGCGGACGCCAGAAGTAGGTGCCGGGCCACATCTTGCCGTAGTTGTACTCGAAGGCGCCGTCCAGGCAGTACGCCTCCTCGCTGCACGGGTGGTGCGCCAGGGGTTCCTCGCGCCAGCCCGGCTTGGCCTTGATGAGGCGGGTGTAGAAGCCGGTCTTCTCGTCGCGGTGCAGGAGCTTGATGTACAGGCCCGGCACGGGGGTGCCGCCGAGGTCGAAGCGCATGGGGCTGCCGTCCCTGACGTCGATCCACGGCATGTCGGAGGTCCGGAGGACGACGAGCCTCTGGTCCTCGCGCACGCCCGGCCGATCGCGGTCGGCGGGGTCGAAGCGCCAGTCGCCGTACTCGCGGAAGAGGAGGATCTCGGTGCCGGCGGCGGCCCGGACCGGGGGCGTGAGGACGCCGGCGGGCGCCGTCCAGTAGCCCTCGGGACCGAGGACCGAGTCGCCGATCGCGACCTCGCCCGCGAGGACGTACCACTCCGTGTCCGCGTGGTGGACGCCGGCGGGCCGCGACCAGTCGGCGGTGAAACGGACCTTGAGGGAGGCCGAGCCGTCCTCCTCGTCGTAGCTGAGGTTGAGCTGTTCGGCGGTGCCCGTCGCGTGCTGGAACTCGGCGGGGTGCCAGATCAGGTCGCGCTCGTCGACGAGCTCCACGTGTGGGCGCATGGGTCCTCCTCCGGTGGCTCACTGAGGTTTCCGATACGGAACGTACCGCTTATCAATAACCGGTGCAATGTGTATCGTTAATCTCATGACGCGACCCGGCCGGCCCGCGGGGCCCACCGACGACACCACGACGGTCGTGCTGACCGCCGCCCTGGAGCTGCTCCTCGCGGAGGGGGCCGCGGCACTTACGCCGCAGCGCCTGCACACCGCGACGGGGGTGTCCCGTTCGACCGTCTACCGGCACTGGCCCACTCCGTACGCCGTGCTGGCGGCGCTCATCGACGTCGCTCCGCTGCCCCCGCGCGAGTCGACGGGCGACCTCGCCGCCGATCTGCACGCCGAGGTGGACCTGCTGTGCAACCGGCTGCGCGACAAGCCCGTCGGGGGGTTCCTGCAAGCGCTGATCGCCGCGGCGTCCCTCGACCCGGCGACGGCCGGGCTGCGGCGCCGGTACGTCGGCGACCTGCTGGCCCCGTTCCACGACGCGCTGCGTGCCGCCGGGGTCGCCCGGCGGGAGCGCGAGGACGCCGTGGCGGCGATCGCGTCGCCGCTGCTGGTGGAGGCCCTGCTCCTCGACCGGCCCACCGGGCGGACCAGGGCGCACCGGACGGTGGACGAGGTGCTCGCGCAGCTGGTGCGCGCGGAAGGGAGGGCGGACCGGTGACCAACGCCGTCGGGCCGCGCGCCGTCTTCGGAGTGGTCGTCCCCAGTACCAACACCGTGGTCGAGCACGACTACTGGACCGCGGGCGTCCGCGGCGTCGCGTACCGCGCCGGGTCGATGCACATCCCCGATCCGGTGATGGGCGACGACCGCGGTTTCCAGGCGCTGCTGGTCCAGATCAGGGCGTCCATCGACACCGCGGTACGGGACGTGCTGACGGCCGAGCCGGACCGGATGGTCATGGGGATGTCGGCCGAGACGTTCTGGGGCGGGGTCGAGGGCAACGCGGCGTTCGAGCGGCGGCTGCGCGACCGTACGGGCCTGCCCGTGACGACGGGGGCGAGTGCGTGCCGGGCGGCCCTGCGGGAGCTGGGTTGCCGCCGGATCGCGGTGTTCTCGCCGTACCAGCCGGTGGCGGACCGGGAGGTGGGCCGGTTCTTCACCGAGGCCGGGTTCGACGTGACCGCCGTGACCGGCCTGCGCTGCCCGACCGCGATGGACATCGCGCGCGTACCGGACGAGCGGCTGCGGCGGGTGGTGGGCGAGCTGGACGGGACGGACGTGGACGCCGTCGTGCAGGTCGGCACCAACCTGTCGTTCGTGGCGCTCGCCGACGCGCTCGAAGCCGAGCTCGGCAAGCCGGTGATCGCCATCAACAGCGCGACGCTGTGGCACGCGCTGCGCGAGCACGGCATCGAGGACCGCGTGGAGGGGGCCGGCTCGCTGCTGCGTGAGCACTGACGTACGCGTCGGGTCAGTCCCGGCGGACGTACCGGCCCGAGGGCTCGCCCACCACGACGCCGTCGCGGTACGCGACGCGGCCGCCGACGATGGTGGTGACCGGCCAGCCGCGCAGCTCCACTCCCTCGAACGGGCAGTGGTCCTGGCCGGACAGCAGGAGCTCCGCCGACACGGTCCGCCGTCGGTCGAGGTCGGCCACGACGATGTCCGCGTCGGCGCCCACCAGCAGGGAGCCCTTGCGGGTCAGGCCGTACGCGCGTGCCGGGTTGGCGGACACCAGCTCGGCCACCCGGTGCAGCGGCAGGCCGCGCCGGTGGTGGCCCTCGGAGAGCAGCACCGGGTACAGCAGTGCCGTGCCGCCGAACCCGGGCAGGGCGGGCCACAGGTCGTCCCCCTTGTGCTCCTCCATGCAGCAGGCGTGGTCGGAGGCGATCCAGTCGACGTCACCGTCGAGCACCCCGGCCCACAGGGCGTCGTTGTCGTGGCGCGTGCGCAGGGGCGGGTTGACCTTGGCGCCGAGCCCGGCGCCCGCCGCGTCGAGCGAGGCGTGGTCCAGGCACAGGTGGTGGAGGGTGACCTCGGTGCGTATGTCGAGGCCCGGGTGGGCGCGCCGGGCGGTGCGTGCCGCGTCCAGCGCGTCGGCGCCGGAGAGGTGGAGCAGGTTGACCGGGCAGCCGGCGGCGTGGGCCAGGGTCACGGCCTCGCCGATGGCGACGCGTTCGGTGAGCGGCGGGCGGCCCTCGTGGTAGGCGGCGAGGGTCTGCGGGTCGCCGTTCTTGCGTACGCGGTCGATGAACAGCCGCATCAGCTCGGACTGTTCGCAGTGGAGGGAGAGGGAGACGCGGCCGCCCGGGCGGCCCGGGGCGGCGGCCGCCGCGACGCCTTCCATCAGCTCGAAGAGGTGCCCGAGGTCGTACTCCTGGCCGTCGTCGGCCATCCGGAACGCCTGGGCGTCGCGGGAGCTGGAGGCGAGGTTGAAGCCCTTGTAGAACATGTAGTACTTGAACGAGGTCACGCCGTGCTCGGCGATGAGGCGCGGGATCTCGCCGATCTGACCGGTGGTCATCGGGGCGAGGTGGAAGCCGTAGTCGGTGAACGCCCGGCCGGCCACGGCCCGCAGGACCTCGGGGAAGATGTCCTCGTAGCTCCCGGCGCGGTTGAGGTAGTGCTCTCCGGTGCGGAAGTACGACAGCACGGTGGTGGCGCCGCCGACCAGTGAGGACCGGGTCTCCTCGTACGCGTCCAGCGCCAGGTCGCGGTAGATGCCCAGGTGGTAGTGGGCGTCGACGGCCCCCGGCAGGACGACGCGGCCGGTGGCGTCGAGGACTTCGTCGGCGTCGGCGGTGGGCAGGTCGTGCCCCAGGGCGGCGACGCGGCCGTCCTTGACGGCGAGGTCGGCGCGCACCTCGCCGACGTAGGGCTGGATGAGCGTGCCGTTCGTGATGAGCAGGTCGTAGCGCGTCATGGCTCGGGGCCGCGGAGAGCAGCCCCCACCCCCTTCGATGCCGAAGACGAATTCCGGAGTCGGATGACGGAGTCGGATACCGGTGTCGGATACCGGTGTCGGATGACGGAGTCGGATGCCGGAGTCGGATACCGGTGTCGGCCGGGAAGCCCCAAGCCTCCCCGCCTGTTTCGGTGAACGGAACAGCGTTCCCCTGTCGGGCCGTGACGGCACATGCTAACTTCGGCATTCCCGTTCCACAATGAGGAACAGGATTTCCCTCACGGCACCGGGAGGTGAAAGCCCATGTCCGACGGCCCCTTGTGTGGCGTCTCGGTCCTCGACTGCGCGACGCTCTTCGCCGGGCCCCTGGCCGCGACGATCCTGGGCGACTTCGGCGCGGACGTCGTCAAGGTCGAGCACCCGCGCAAGCACGATCCCGCGCGGACGCACGGCCCCGCGAAGGACGGCGTCGGCCTGTGGTGGAAGTCGCTGGCCCGCAACAAGCACACAGTCACCATCGACCTCGGCACACCGTCGGGCGCGGCCCTGCTGCGCCGGCTGGCCGCGCGGGCGGACGTCCTGATCGAGAACTTCCGCCCCGGCACGCTCGAACGGTGGGGCCTCGGGCCGGACGTCCTGCACGAGGCGAACCCCCGGCTCATCGTCGCCCGGGTGACCGGCTTCGGCCAGTTCGGGCCGTACGCCGGGCGCCCCGGGTTCGGCACCCTCGCCGAGTCGATGAGCGGCTTCGCCGCCGTCACCGGCGAACCCGACGGGCCTCCGACCCTGCCGCCCTTCGGCCTCGCCGACGGCGTCGCCGCGCTCACCCTCGCCGGGGCCGTACAGACGGCGCTGTACCACCGCGATGTGCGCGGCGGTCCGGGCCAGGTCATCGACCTGGCCATCATCGAGCCGCTGCTGACGCTGCTCGGGCCGCAGCCGATGGCGTACGACCAGCTGGGCGTCGTGCCGCGGCGCACGGGCAACCGGTCGGTGAACAACGCCCCGCGCAACACCTACCGCACGCGCGACGGCAGGTGGGTGGCGGTCAGCACCTCCGCGCAGTCGGTCGCCGAGCGCGTGCTGGCCCTGGTCGGCCATCCGGAGGTGACCACCGAGCCGTGGTTCGCCACCGGTTCGGGCCGTGCCGCGCACGCCGACCTCCTCGACCGGTACGTGGGCGACTGGATCGCGGCCCGGGACCTCGCGGACGTCCTCGACGCGTTCGGCGAGGCGCAGGCCGCCGTGGCGCCCGTGTACGACATCCGCGACGTCTTCGCCGACCCGCAGTACCGGGCGCTGGACTCGCTCACCACCGTCGAGGACGAAGACCTGGGGCCGGTGCGGATGCAGAACGTCCTGTTCCGCCTGTCCCACTCCCCCGGCTCCATCCGCTGGACCGGGCGCCGCCCCGGGGCCGACAACGACGCGGTCTTCGCCGGCCGGCTGGGCCTCGGCGCCGACGAGCTCGCCGCCCTGCGTGAGGAAGGTGCCATTTGACCACCCCGACGAGCCGCCTGTGGGAACGCACCGCCCGGGCCGAGGTGTTCGACCTCGCCCAGCCCATGCGCCGCGGCATGCCCCAGTCCCCCAACCACCCGCCGTACCGGATGCTCCTGGAGCGCCGGCACGGCGACATGGTGCGGGCGGACGGCGGTTCGGCGGCCAACGAGCTCATCGTCACGGGCGGGCATGTGGGCACCCACGTCGACGCGCTCGCCCATGTCTCCCACGAGGGGCGGCTGCACGGCGGGAAGCGGGCGGGGGACGTGCAGAGCCACGAGGGCTTCGGCGCGCTGGGCATCGAGGAGTTCTCCCCGTACGTCGGCCGCGGCGTCCTCCTCGACGTCGCGCGGCTGCACGGCGTGCCGGTGCTCCCCGCCGGACACGAGGTGACGGCCGGCGAACTCGCCGCCGCCGAACGCCGCCAGGGTGCGGCCGTCCGCCCGGGTGACGCCGTGCTCGTCGGCACCGGCTGGTCACGGCTCTGGCACGACGCCGACACCTTCACTGGCACGACCGGCGGTGCTCCCGGGCCGGGGCCCGGAGCCGCGCGCTGGCTGGCCGAGCGGGGCGTCCGGCTGGTCGGCGGCGAGACCATCGCGTTCGAGCACATCGCGCCCGGCAAGGGCCACGCCACCCTCCCGGTCCACCGGATCCTGCTGGTGGAGGCGGGCATCCACATCGTGGAGACCATGCGCCTGTACGAACTGGCCGACGCGGGCGCCGGCGAGTTCCTCCTCGTGCTGGCCCCGCTCCCGCTGGTCGGCGCCACCGGCGCGCCGGCCCGTCCGCTGGCGGTGGTGGAGCGTGGCTGACGCGACCGGCACCCCGGCCGTGCCGTACGCCCACCGGCTCGCCGCCTTCGCCACCGCGGCCCGGGACGAGCCGCTGCCGCCCGCCGTCACGGCTGATGTCGTGGGCCGGATCCTCGACACCGTCGGCAACTGCCTCGCCGCGCTGGAAGGGGGCGAGGGGTCCGAAGCGCAGGCCGCCGTGGGGCGCATGGCGCGGCGGGCCGGCGGCGTACCCGAGGCCTCGGTGATCGGCTCGGCGGAGCGGCTGCCCGCCGACCGGGCCGCTCTGCTCACCGGCACGCTCGCCCACGCGCTCGACTTCGACGACACGCACCTGCCGTCGGTGCTGCACCCCTCGGCGTCCGTGGTGCCCGCCGCCCTCGCCGCGGGCGAGGCGGCGGGCGCGTCGGGCCGCGAGCTGATCGCGGCCGTGGCCGCCGGCGGCGAGGTCTGCGTACGCCTCGGGCTCGCCTCGTACGACGCGGCCCTGCGCAACTCGGTGTTCTTCGAGAAGGGCCTGCACGCCACGTCGATCTGCGGGACCGTGGGCGCCGCCGTCGCCGCCGGGCTGCTCTACGGCCTCGGCGGCGACCGGCTCGCCGACGCCCTCGGCATCGCGTGCTCCCTCGGCGGGGGGATCGTCGAGGCGAACCGCACGGGCGGGACCGTCAAGCGCGTCCACTGCGGATGGGCGGCGCACGCCGGTGTCAGCGCCGCGCAGCTGGCCGCCGAGGGGATCACCGGGCCGCCCACCGTACTGGAGGGGCGCTTCGGGTTCTTCCGCGCCTATCTGGACGACGCCTGGCACGCGGGACCCTTCCTCGCGGGCCTGGACCGGATGGACCTGGACGGTGCGTGGGAGCTGCCGCGGACCGTGTTCAAGCCGTATCCCTCGAACCACTTCACCCACCCGGGGATCGACTGCGCGCTGGCCCTGCGTGCCGCCGGGCTGGACCCGGACGCTGTGGAGTCCGCCGAACTCGGGGTCGCCGCCGCGCCGTTGCGGACCATCGGCGAGCCGCGCGCGCTCAAGGTCCGGCCCACGATGCCGTACCACGCGAAGTTCTCCGGCCCGTACACCGTCGCCTCCGCACTGATCGGGGGCGGTGGGCTCGGCCTGCACCTCGACGACTTCTCGCCGGAGGCGTTCGGGGACCAGCGGCGCCTGGCGCTGGCGGAGAAGGTGGGCGTGGTCGTGGACGAGCGGTGCGACGAGGAGTTCCCCCGGTCCTTCGGCGCGGTGCTACGGGTACGGACGTACGACGGCCGGCGCTGGGAACACCGGGTGCGCTCCTCGCGCGGCGGGCCGGGGAACCCGCTCACGCTGGACGAGCTCGAGACGAAGTACCGGCTCAACGCGGCACGCGTGCTGCCGGAGGAGGAGGCCACGGCGCTGGCCGCCCGGATACGGGCGCTGCCCGGCCGCGGCGACCTGCGCGGGCTGCTGCCCACGCGGGGCGGGCGGACCGGGTAGGAGGCGCCGTCATGCGGTTCCGCCCGCCGCGAGGACGCGGCGGGCACCGCGTACGACCGCCTCGTCGACCATCCGGCCGTCGTCGGTCAGCACCGCCTGCCCGGCGCGTACGGCCTCCTCGTACCGGTCGACCAGCCGCCTGGCCCGCTCCACCTCGGCGGGCGTGGGCGTGAACACGTCGTGGACGACGGGAAGTTGGGCCGGGTGGATGCAGGCGCGGGACCGGTAGCCGAGTCGTCGCAGCGCTTGCGTGGAGCGCCGCAGGGCGTCCGCGTCGCGGTAGTCGGTGAAGACCGGACCGACGGGTGGGCGGATACCGGCGGCGGCGGACGCCAGCAGGACGTGGGTGCGCAGGGCCAGCAGTTCGCGCTCGTCCTCCCCCGGTTCCATGCCGAGCTCGGCGCACAGGTCTGCCTCACCCATCTGGAGTTGTACGACGCGTGGCGAGGCGGCGGCGATGGCGGGTGCCGCCAGCACCGCCGCGGCGTCCTCCAGGAGCGGCGACACCGCGATCCGGCCCGCGGCGACGCCCGCCTCGCGCTCGCGTTCCGTGAGGACGGCGTCCAGCGCGCGGACGTCGTCGGGCCCGGCGCACTTGGCCATGATCACGCCGTCCAGGGCCGGGGCCGCGACCGTCCGGGCGTCGGCGTGACCGGCCTCGCCGGGGTTGATCCGCACCCAGAGGGAGCACGGCCCGCCGGGTCGCTGCGCGGCGGCCCAGCGGGCGGCCTGGTCGCGGGCGGATTCCTTCGCGGACACCGGTACGGCGTCTTCGAGGTCGACGATGACGGCGTCGGCGCCCCGGGTGAGGGCCTTGCCCAGCAGCGCGGGCCGGTCGCCGGGCACGTACAGCCAAGAGCGCGGGGTCACGGTCACTCCATCCGTCCTCGGGCGCGGTCGCCCCTCGGCGACGCACGCCGACGCACACCGCGGCGGAAGCCGGGCGGGGGTGGGGAACGAGCGGCGGCAACCGTAGCGGCGCCCGATTCCGGAGGTCAAGGCAGGCTTCTCTGTTGGTGTTTCGCATGCAGATCCAGCGTTTCCCGTTCCAACCCTTGACAGCGAGACCCGGCACGGGCTGTATAGGGGGCCTGATAGGCAACAGCGTTTCCCTGTTGGAAACGATTGTCCGTCCCTTTCCTCCTGCTCCGGAAGGAGCACCCCATGACCGCCGAGCCACGCCGGCCCCGCGTCGTGGACGCGTTCACCGGTGCCGCCGCCGGACTCGTACCCGGCTCCCTGCTGGTGGGCGCTCCGCTGCTCGGCGGTGTCGTCGGGATGCCGGGCACCGCCCTCCGTTACGTGCTGCTCTCGGCGGGACTGCTGAGCGGCCTCACGGCGGTTGCGGCCGCCCGGCGGCGCCGGCGGGCGGGGTCCCTCTCGGCCGCGGTCGCCGCCCGGTACGCCGCGGTGGCCTGCCTGCTGACGGCTGTCGCGGGGGTGTGGCCGTCGGCGGCGGTGTTCTGTACGGCGGTGGCGGCCGCGGCCGTCCTCGGGGTCCCCGCGCTGTCCCGGCAGCCCGGTACGACGCCGTGGTACGCGGGCGTCCTGGCCGGCTTCGGCGCGGCGGGGGCGGTGACCGGAGTGCTCGCGGACCGGCCCGGCACGGCGCTCGCCGCGTGTGGCTGCGCCGGGGCCGTCCTGCTGATTCCGGCGGCGGCCGGCGGCGGGACGGCCCCTGCCGGGGGTGCGGCGCCCGCACGGCGGGGCGCGTGGGCGGCGGTCGGGGCGGGCACGGCGGCCGCCCTGTCGGCCGCACAGGACTTCTCCGTCTTCCGGTTCGAGCTTCTGGGCGGATCGCTCGCCCTGTTCACGGCCGGCGCGGCGGGCGTGGCCGTGGGCTTCTTCGCGACCGGGGCACTGGTCAGCCCCAGGTGGCGCGGCCTTCCCGCCGCGAGGCCGCCCCTGCTCCTGCTCGCCCTGGGCGCGGCGGTGACCGCCTGCGCGGTGGCGGCGAGTGCCTGGCAGCTCACCCTCGCGCTCGCGGGCGTCCTCGCGGTGGCGGCCGGGTGCGCCCGCCTGCTGCCCGGCCGGTACGCCGCGTGGGGGCTGTGCGGGGCCGTTGCCGGTGCGGGGCTCTGGGAGGCGGCGGGGCGGCTGGTCACGGCCGCCGACGCTCTGGTGGTGGTCGCTCTGTGGCCGGTGGGCGCGGCCGTGGCGTACGCGCCGCACGCGCCCGCCCGGCGCGTACGGCAGGACAGGAAGGCATCCTCATGACACGATCCGCGTCGGCCCGGTCCGGTTCGTCCGGACGGGCCTCGGCCGTCGCGGCGGTGTGCGCGGCCCTCTGCCTGTGCGGCGGCGTCGGCGGCGCCACGAGCGCCGCGGCGGCGGACGGACCGGCGACGGCGAAGGTGTCCGCGGCCGTCGGGCTGACCGACGGTCAGGAGGTCACCGTCACCGGTCGGGGCTTCCGGCCGGGTCTCCCCTCCGTCGCGGTCGGTCTCTGCCGGGAGGGTTACACCGGCATCGGCGACTGCGACCTGGGCGGCGGCGCCACGCTGGTCAACATCGACGGCTCCGGGCGGCTGCCCACGGTCAGACTCACCGTCCGGGCCAGGTTCCTCGGCGTCGACTGCCGGACCACCGCCTGCGTGGTGGGCGTCTCCCCGCTGCCGTCCGCGGCCCCCGCCGCCGTGCGTGCCGCCAACACCGTCGACATCCCCGTGGGTTTCCGCGGCGGCGCCGTACCGGGCGAGCCTTCGGGCACCGGCAGCGCCGCCACCGGCCCCGGCTCCTCCTCCGCGCCGGACGGGCGCTGGGGCGGGCGCTGGGGCGGGCCGTCCACCGCCCTGTGGGCCGCTTCCACCGGCGTGACCGTGCTGTGCGCCGTCTCGTCCCTTGTCCTCTCACGACGTGGTCGATCCCGTTTCCCTCACACCGATACCGGAGGTACACCATGACGTCCCTGCGTCCGTCCCGTCGCACCGCCGCCCTCGCGGCGGGAGCGGCCCTCGCGGTCACGGCGCTCGCCGCCCCGGCCGCGGCGGCGCCCTCGCTGACCGTGAGCAAGTCCACCGGCCTGGCACCCGGTGACAAGGTCACCGTCTCCGCGAAGGGGCTCAGCCCCAACCAGCCGTTCGTTCCGATCGGGCTCTGCACGCCGAACCCGGCCAAGCCGACGGACTGCGACACCGCACCGGAGTCCTCGGTCATCGGGAGGACCGACGCGTCCGGTGTCTGGCACAGCGCGTCCTCCAACGGCACCACCGCGCGGATCACCGTCAAGGGGAAGGTGGGTGGGGTCGACTGCACCGCGAAGGCGGGTGCCTGCGTCATCGCCGTCTCCATCACGGCGACCAGGGAACTGGCACAGGTGCCGCTGACGGTCGGCGCGGGCGGCGGCACGGGCGGCACCGGTGGCGGTACGGGTGGCACGGGCGGCGGTGGCGCTCCCTCCCCCGGTGCTCCCCGGCCGTCGAGCAGCGCCACCACGCCCAGCCTCCCGAAGACCGGTCCCGGCGACACGGTCCCCGTGGCGCTGATCGGCGGCGCCTTGGTCGTGCTCGGCGCCGGGGGGATGTTCGTGGCGCGCCGGCGACAGGCCGCCCGGCACTGAGACCGTGCGTGCCGGGCACCGGTTCGGTGAACCGGTGCCCGGCACCCATCCCGTCTTCGGCTGTCCGCGTGTCCGCTACCCGCCGCCGCCGAGTGCGGCGCAGGCTTCGCCGAGGCTCACGACGTCGGCGTACTTGGCATCGAGGTCGAAGAGGTTCGCCTCGTGCGGTGCGGCATCGCGGTCGGCCACGGCTTCGCGTACGACGAGGGGCCGGAAGCCGTGCTGGAGGGCGTCGAGGGCGCTGGCGCGGACGCAACCGCTGGTGGAGAAGCCGCCGATGACGACGGTGTCCACGCCGTACGACGTCAGCCGGTCGTGCAGGCCGGTGCGGAAGAAGGCGCTCGGGTAGTGCTTGTACACCGTGTCGTCCCCGGGGGCGGGCGGGCACACCGCGGTGAAGCGGCCGTGCGGGCTGTCCGCGCGGAACGCGTCGAGGCCCGGGACCTTGCGGTGGAAGTGCGGTACGTGGAGGGCCGGTTCGCGGGCGTAGCGCACGGCGGTGAACACCACCGGCAGGCCGGCCCGGCGGGCGGCGCGGGCCAGGCGTGCCATGGCGGCGAGGGCGTCGGCCGCCGTCCGCAGGAAGAGCGGGGAGTCGGGGTCGGCGTAGGCCCGTACCGGATCGACCAGCAGGACGGCCGGCCGCCGCCCCCAGCCGACGCGGCGGCCGAATCCGGCGGCCCGGTAGTCCTCGTCCAGGCCGTCGGACGCGGCGGACACGTCAGATCACCCCTTCCGCGGCCAGTTCGTCGCGCCGCTCGTCGGTGAGGCCGAGCAGCTTTCCGTAGATCTCGTCGTTGTGCTCGCCGAGGGCCGGGCCGGCCCAGCGGACGGCTCCCGGGGTTTCCGAGAGGCGGGGGACGACGTTCTGCATGGGGATCTCGCCGAAGTCCGGGTGCGGTAGGCGCACGATGGCCCGGCGGGCGGCGAAGTGCGGGTCGGCGAGCATGTCGGCGGCGGTGTAGGTCTTGCCGGCCGGGACCCCGGCCGCGTGCAGGGCCGCGAGCAGGTCCTCGGAGTGCTGCCGCGCGGTCCACTCGGTGATGAGGTCGTCCAGTGCGCGCTGGTGCGCCCCGCGCGCCGTGTGGGTGGCGTAGTGGGGGCTGTCGCTGAGGTCTTCGCGGCCCATCACCTCGGCCAGGCGCCGGAAGACGGTGTCCTGGTTGGCGGCGATGAGGACGGTGGCGCCGTCGGCGGTCGGATAGGCGTTGCTGGGGGCGACGTTGGGGAGGACGGCGCCGGTGCGTTCGCGCTGGTAGCCGCCGATCTCCCACTCGGGGAGCAGCGACTCCATGTAGGCGAGGACGGCTTCGTACAGCGCGGAGTCGACGACCTGCCCCCTGCCCGTGCGCTCCCGGGCGTGCAGCGCCATGACGGCTCCGTACGCGGCCATCGTGCCGGCGAGCGCGTCGCCGAGGGAGACGCCGGTCCGGGACGGGGGCCGGTCGGGCTCGCCGGTGATGTGCCGGATGCCGCCCATGGCTTCGCCGATCGAGCCGAAGCCGGCACGGGGCGCGTACGGTCCGCTCTGCCCGTACCCGGTGACGCGGACGAGGACGAGGCGGGGGTTGAGGGCGGCGAGCTCGGCGTAGCCGAGGCCCCAGCGTTCCAGGGTGCCGGGGCGGAAGTTCTCGACCAGGACGTCGGCGCGCGCGGCGAGTTCGCGGGCGAGGGCCTGCCCCTCGGGGTGGCGCAGGTTGCAGGTGACCGACTTCTTGTTGCGGGCGACGACGGGCCACCACAGCGATTTCCCGTAGGGGCGTTCACGCCCCCACTGGCGCATGGGGTCGCCTCGGCCGGGGTCTTCGAGCTTGATGACCTCGGCGCCGTGGTCGCCGAGGAGTTGGCCGCAGAAAGGGCCGGCGAGCAGGGTGCCGGTCTCCAGGACACGGATGTCGGACAGAGGTCCAGTCATGGCCGCGAGTGTAGTTTTGGGAAACGCCGTTTCGCTAGAGGAACCGGCAGGGCAGAATGCGGCGCATGGAGAACTCGATGGGGAAGTCAGTGACTCACGCGCCCTCCGCCTCCGTCGGCGTGGTGGAGGTCGCACCGCGCGACGGCCTGCAGAACGAAAGCACCGTCCTCACCCCCGAGTCGCGCGCCGAGCTGGTACGGCGCGCCGTGGCGGCGGGCGCGCGGCGGATCGAGGCGGTGGCGTTCGTCCGCCCCGACCGGGTGCCGCAGATGGCGGGCGCCGAGGACGTCATGGCGCTCCTGCCGCGTCCGGACGGGGTGCGCTACAGCGGTCTCGTCCTCAACGAGCGGGGGCTGGCGCGGGCGGTGGACGCCGGGGTGCACGAGGTCAACTGCGTGGTGGTGGCCACGGACACGTTCTGCCGCCGCAACCAGGGGGTGGACACGGAGGAGGCTCTCGGCGCGTGGGCCAGCATCGCGAAGGCCGCGCACGCGGCCGGCGCCCCTCCGACGCTGACGATCGCGGCCGCGTTCGGCTGCCCCTTCGAGGGCGAGGTGCCCGAGGAGCGCGTCGTGGAGATCGCGCGCCGCGGGGCGGCGACCGGGGCCGCCGAGATCGCCCTCGCGGACACGATCGGCGTCGCCGCGCCGGACGCGGTGGGCCGGCTGCTGCACGCGGTGCGGGAGGCCGCGCCCGGCGTTCCGCTGCGCTGCCATTTCCACAACACGCGCAACACCGGTTACGCGAACGCCGTGGCCTCAGTGGCGGCGGGCACCACGTGGCTGGACGCGTCCCTGGGCGGCTTCGGCGGCTGCCCCTTAGCCCCGGCGGCGACCGGCAACATCGCGACGGAGGACCTCGTCTACCTGCTGGAGCGGATGGGGACGCGCACGGGGATCGACCTGGACGCCGCCTCCGGCGCGGGTACGTGGCTGGGCACGCTGCTGGGCCGGGAGGCGCCCGCGCTGCTCGGGCGGGCCGGCGGCTTCCCGGCCACGGCCCCGATCCCGACCCCGGCCCCGACCCCTTCCCCGGCCCAGACCGACGGCCGGGCGTGAGGGAGGGCACCATGGGCGCGCATCCGCACGGCTGGTGGATCCTGCTCCACCTCGTCCTGTTCGTGTTCTGGCTCGGCGGCGACCTGGGCGTGTACGTCTCCAGCCGCTACGTCCTGCGTGCGGAGCTGCCGTTCGCGGCCCGCGCCACCGCCCTGCGCATCATGGGGATCCTCGACCTCGGCCCGAAGGTGTGCCTGGTGCTGTTCCTGCCCAGCGGCGTCACGCTGATGGCGCTGGAGCCGCACGGGGCCGAAGCCGTCCTGAACGGCTGGACGGTGACGGCCACCTGGGCCGGGGCCGTCTGCTGGCTGTGGCTGACGGTCGCGGACCATCACCGCCCGGGCCGGCGCCCCTGGGTGCGGCGCGCCGACTGGACCGTCCGCATCGCCGCGACGGCGGTGCTGCTCGGCGTGGCGGCGTACACGCTCGCCGCCGACGAACCCTTCGGGGTGACCACGGAGCCGCGCTGGCTCGGCGCGAAGGTCGCGCTGTACGCCGTCGCCCTCGCGTGCGGGCTCGGCATCCGGCTCACCCTGCGGCCGTTCGGCCCGGCCTTCGCGGCCCTCGGCGCGGAGGGCTCGACGCCGGGGACCGAGCGGGCGCTGCGGCGGGCGGTGGACGGCTGCGTCCCGTACGTGGCGACCATCTGGTGCTGCGTCCTGGGCGCGGCGGTGCTGGGCGTACTGAAACCGGGAGCGAGCCTGTGAGCGCGGCACGGGCCCGCCCGTCGGTCAGTCGGCGGTGGGCCGGTGGCCGAACTCGGCCGACAGCCGCTCGGCCGCCTCGAGCAGCAGGGGCGCGCACTCGCCCATGCGGGGCTTGAAGCGGGTCTGCGGGCCGGCGACGCTCAGGACGGCGATGACATGGCCGTCGTGCCCGAGGACGGGGGCCGCCAGGGAGGCGGACCCGGCCTCGCGCTCCCCGACGGACGTCGCGTAGCCCCGGCGCCGGATGGCGGCGAGCTCCTTGCGGAGCTTGGCGGGGTCGGTGATGGTCCGGTCGGTCAGTGGCTCCAGCGCGTGCCGGTCGAGGTACGCGTCGATCTCGGCCTCCGGCAGGAAGGCCAGCATGGCCTTGGACGAACTGCCCGCGTGCAGGGGGAAGGGGATGCCGAGGGCGACCTCCATCCGCAGCTCCTGGACGGGCACGACCTGGTCGACGTACAGCCGGGTGTCACCGCGCCGGATGGAGAGGGTGGCCGTCTCGCCGCACTGGTCCGCCAGGCGCCGCAGCTCGGGCGCGGCGAGGATGCGCAGGTCGGTACGGGCCAGGTAGGCGCGGCCGAGCGAGATGGCCGCGGGGCCGAGCGCGTACCGGCGGGTGACGGAGTCGGTGATGATCAGGTCGCGGTTGCGCAGGGCGGTGAGGATGCGGTGCACGGCCGCCTTGGTGATGCCCAGCTCCTGGGCGATCTCGGTGACGCCCAGATCGGGGCGTCCGGCGCGGCCGAAGAGGAGGAGCACGTCCATGGCGCGCTCGACCGCGGCGATGGACCTGCTGCTGTTCTCGCTGCCGCTCTCGCTGCTGTTCTCGTCGGTCACGGTGTCCCCCGGTGTGGTGCGGGCGTGCTGAGCCGGCCGGGGCGACGGGCGCCGACCACGCCCCAGCATAGGGCGCGATTTCCCCATGGGAAACACTCCCCCGGCCACGTATCACAGTCCCTTGACGCCCACTCATGCGCCTCGTTACGGTGTGCGTGACACTGTTTCGCATCAGGAAACGATGCAGACAACGACGTGGGGGCGGATGTGGCGATGGACACCGGTACCGCCGTGGACGAGACCACCTTCCGCCGGGTGCTGGCCCGCTGGCCGAGCGGAGTCGGCATCATCACCACCGCCGGGCCCGACGGCCGCCGCCACGGGATGACGGCGAGTTCCTTCAGCAGCGTCAGTCTGCGCCCTCCGCTCGTCCTGGTCTGCCTCGACCGCCGCATCCGCTCCCATGAACTCGTCACGCGCAACGGCGTGTTCGCCGTGAACGTGCTGGGGCGCGACCACATCGGGCTCGGCCGCCGGTTCGCCGGGCTGACGCCGGGCGTCACCGACCGGTTCGCAGAGGGCGACTGGCTGCCGGGCGCCACCGGCAGTCCCGTACTCACCGACGCCGCCGCCTGGGTGGACTGCCGGGTACGCCATGTCTACCCCGGTGGGGACCACACCATCTTCGTGGGCGAGGTGATCGCGGCCGGAGTGCCCCGCATCACCTCCCCGCTGCTGTTCCACTCCCGCTCCTGGGGCCAGCTCGCCGACCCGCTCCCGGAGAAGGTCGCCGTCGCCGACACGGGCCTGGCCCGCACGCTGGCGGCGGAGGCGGGGAACCGGCGGCGCGTGGCGCGGCTGGCGGCCGCCGTCCGCGCCGCCGGTGTCCGGGTACGGCTGCCGCGCGAGGAGCTGCGCCGCTCGCCCGCCCTGCCGGAGCGCGTCTCGGTGCGGGTGAGGGACGCCGCCGAGGCGGCGGAGGCGACGGCCGCCGGGTGCGGGGTGGTGGAGGTGACCGTCGCGGCGGACGGCGTCGCTGCCGCGGCCGCCTCCGTCGTCGCCGCGGTGGCCGGCTCCGGTGCCACGGTCGTGGGGCGCGTCGACGACGCCCTCGACCCCGCGCGCGGACGGGCCGTTCTGCAGACCGTCGCAGCGCTGCGGGAGGCGGGGTGCGGGGAGATCGCGCTGGACGAAGCCGGGCCCCGGGGCGGTGAGGAGCACGACGACGGCTCCCCGCGCCATCTGCGCAGACTCCTCCAGGACGCCGTACCGCAGGCGGGAGACGCCCTCCTGCGGCTGGCGCTGCGCGACCATCACGGCCTCGGGCTGGTCAACGCCCTCACCGCGATGAAGAACGGCGTCCGGGACTTCGACACCGGTCTGGCCGGCTGCGGCGGGCTGCTGCCCACCGAGCGCCTGCTGCTGCTGTGTGCGCGGCTCGGCGTCGAGGCGCCGGTGGAACGGGAAGCCCTGCGCCCCTGCCTGAACGAGCTGCACGCCCTGGGGTACGGGCGGCGGCGAGGCGGTCCGGTGCGCCCGGCCGCCGGCTCGTGACGGTACGCCGCCGGGTGAGGGCACGCCGGCGCGCACCGGACCCACCGTCGCACCCGCGCGCCGAGAGCCCGTACGCCGAGCACCACGCCCGCGCTCCGCGCGCCGACCGCACGCCCAGCACCACGCCCGCACTCCGCGGGCCTGCGCCACCGCGCGCCGCGCACCGTACCGATCGTGCACCGTGCCCCGTACCGGCAGCGCGCCGTACGCCCCACCCCAGGCACCCGAAGCCAGTGAGGAGCCGCACCCATGCCATCAGCGTCCCCACCACCCACCGCCCCCCGCCTGACCGCCGAACGCCTCCTCGACGCCATGACCCCGGCCGAACGCGCCCGGGCCGAACGCGTCGAGGCCGTCCTGCCCGCCCTGAGGGCCGCCGCCGCCCGGGCGGACGCCGAGGCCGCCTTCCCCGCGGGGCACGTGGCGCTGCTGCGCGAGGCCGGGCTCCTGGGCCTGGTCGTCCCGGAGGAGTACGGCGGACTCGGCGGAACGCTGCGGGACCTGGCGGCGGCGACGTACGCCATGGGCACCGCCTGCCCGTCCACCGCGCTCGCCTACTTCTTCCACAACACCAGCGCCTCGCGCGGGCTGTTGCCCCTCGAAGCCGTCCGGGCCGGGCTCTTCACCCCGGAGGAGACCGGCGACGTGACCGCCTTCGCCGAGCGGGTGCTGACGACGATGGCCTCCGGGCGGTGGCTCGCCAACTTCGCCAGTGAGTCGGCCAAGAGCGCGGGGGCGAACATCTCCATCGCCACCACCGCCGAACCGGCCCCCGGCGGCTGGCTGCTGTCCGGCGAGAAGTCCTTCGGCTGCGCCACCGGCGTCGCCGACACCTACCTCGTCACCGCGAAGCTGGAGGGGAAGGAAGGGCCCGACGCGCTCGCTCTCTTCCTCGTGCCGCGCACCGCGCCCGGTGTCGCCTCCCGCGAGCCGTGGAACGGCCTCGGCATGCGCGCCAGCGCCAACCACGGCATCCGGCTCGACGGCGTCTTCGTCCCGGAGGACCACGCACTCACCCTCCCCGGCGCGTTCACCCGCATGCTCCAGGTCAGCCGGGGCAGCTTCGTCGGCAACCAGCTCGCCATCGCCGCCGTCTACACGGGCGCGGCGCAGGCGGTGTACGACCACACGCTGGAGACCCTCACGCGTCGCACGTTCGCCGACACGGGCAGGCCCATCGCGTCCAGCCCCGTGCACCAGGTGCTCATCGGTGACATGACGCAGCGCCTCCAGACCGCCTACCTGTGGCTGCGGCGCCAGTTGGAGCTGGAGACGTCCGAGCCGCCGGTGCGGCCCAAGTCCGAGGTGTTCACGCACTGGCGGCTCGGCAAGGGGTCGGTGACCGAGGCGTGCTTCGAGGTGGCACTGGGCGCGTTGAAGGCCTGCGGCACGTCGGGGGCCACGATGGACGGGCCGGTGGGCCGTGCGCTGCGCGACCTGGCCATGGGCCTGGTGATGACGTTCCCGGCGGAACGCGGCCGGCTCGAAGTGGCCGGCATCGCCACGGAGGCGCGGGAGAACGCCCTGTTCGCGACCGTGGAGGCCGACCGGTGAGACCGACCGACCCGATCGCCGACCTGGTGGACGGTGACCGGCAGCCGTGTGCCCTGGAACTCGACGTGATGCTGGAGGACCCGGCCACCGGTGAGCCCGTACGGCGGGCGGCCGCGAGCTCCCCCGAACGCGTCGAGCGCGCCCTCGCCGCCGCGGCGGCGCTCCACGCGGACGAGGGCTGGGGCGGGCTCGCCGACGAGGAGCGGGCGGACGCGCTGGAGGCGGCGGCCGCCGCCGTCGAGGCCCGCGTCCCGGAGATCGTGCGGGCCGAGGCGTACGCCACCGGCGTCCCGCTGGCCCAGACGTCGGGTCTCGGCGTCATCGTCGGAGGGGCCTTCCGCCTGGCCGCCGCGCGCCTGCGCGCCGGGCTGCTGCACGCCCGCTCCGTACGGCCGGACGGCCGGGTGGTCGAGGTGCGCCGCGCGCCGCTCGGGCCCGCCCTGTGCGTCGTGCCGTACAACGCGCCCGCGCCCATGGCCGCCCACAAGGCGGCGAGCGCGCTGGCCGCCGGCTGCCCGGTCGTCGTCAAGGCGCCGGAACTGGCCCCGTACGGTACGCGGTTGCTGGTCGAGGCGGCGGCCGAGGGGCTGGCCGCCGCCGGGGCGCCGCCGGCCGTGCTACAGCTGCTGCACGGCGACGGCGCCACGGGGGCGCGGCTGGTGGCGGACGACAGGATCCGGGTGGTGTCGTTCACGGGAGGCACGGCGGCGGGCCGCGAGGTCGCCGCCGTGTGCGGGCGGGCGCTGAAGCCCGTCCAGCTCGAACTCGGCGGGAACAACCCGCTGGTCGTGCTGCCGGACGCGGACGTGGAGGTCGCCGGCCGCGTCGCCGCCGAGCTGCTCACCACGCTGAACGGCCAGTGGTGCCGTGCGCTGGGCCGGCTCGTCGTGCCGGCGCCGCTGCTCGCGGACGTTCTCGACGCGACGGCGGCGGCGCTCGCCGGGCTGCGGGTGGGCGCTCCGCTCGACCCGGCCACCGAGTACGGGCCGCTGGCGCACTCGCGCCACCGTGCGCGGGCGCTGGCGGCGGTCGAGGCGCTCACCGGTGCGGGGGCGCAGGCCCATGCCCTCGCCCGCGTTCCGGAGCGGGGCACCTACCTGGCGCCCCTGCTGGTGACCGGCGCGCCGGAGGCGGCGACGCGCGAGGAGGTCTTCGGGCCGGTGGCCACCGTGCACCCGTACGCCGACGTGCGTGAGGCCGTGGCCCTGGCGAACTCCACCGGGTACGGGCTGGAGGGGTACGTGGTGGGCACCGACGAGACGGCCGCGCTGGCCGTCGCACGGCGCGTGCGGGCGGGCGAGGTGAAGGTCAACGGTTCGTCCCTGCTGAGCCTGCACCCCGACACGCCCCGCCCCGCGTGGGGCTTGTCCGGACTCGTGGACGAGGGCACGGACGAGACGGTCCTGCACTTCACCGGTGCCCGGGTCACCGGCGTGGAGGGCGCCTTCGCACTGCACACACGCCCCGGGGGCGCGTCGTGAGCCGTGTCCTGGTGGCGGGCGCGGGGCCCGTGGGGCTGACCGCCGCGCTCGTCCTGGCCCGGCGCGGCATTGCGGTGACGGTGCTGGAACAGGGGGCGGGCCTCGCGACGGAGTCGCGGGCGTCGACGTTCCATCCGCCGACCCTGGAGATGCTCGACGGGCTGGGGGTCGTCGGGGCCCTGCTCGACCGGGGGCTGGTCGCCCGCACCTTCCAGTACCGCGAGCGCCGTACCGGGCAGCCGGTCGCCGAGCTGGACCTGGCGGTGCTGGCGGACGACACGCCGTACCCGTACCGCGTGCAGTGCGAGCAGAGCAAGCTGACGCCGATCCTGCTCGACGCGCTGGGCCGGCACCCCGCGGCAGAGGTGCGCTTCGGCCGCGCGGTACGGGACGTGGTGCGGGACGGCCGTTCGGTGACGGTGGTGCTCGAGGACGGCTCGCGGGTCGGCGGTGACTGGCTGATCGGCGCGGACGGGGCGCACTCGGCCGTACGACGGGCCGTGGGCGCGGGCTTCGCGGGGGTGACGTATCCCGAGCGCTTCCTCGTCGCCTCGCTGGACGAGGACCTGACGGCGGCGATGCCGGACCTGGCGCCGATCGCGTACGTCCTCGATCCGGACGAGTGGCTGGTGCTGCTGCGCACGCCCGACCACTGGCGGGTGCTGCTGCCCACGCCGGACGGCACACCGGACGCGGCCGAATCGGCGCGGCTCCCGGAGCGGCTCCGGGGCGTGTGCCCGGGTGCCCGGCCGTGGCGCGTCGCGCACGCCAGCCTGTACCGGGTCCACCAGCGGGTGGCGGACGGCTTCCGGTACGGCCGGGTGCTGCTGTGCGGGGACGCCGCGCACGTCAACAACCCGCTGGGGGGCATGGGCATGAACAGCGGCATCCACGACGCCGTCCTCATGGGCACCGCGCTCGCCGCCGTGATCGCCGGTGCGGCCCCGGACGCGGAGCTGACCCGGGCCGCCGAGGGGCGCCGCCGCTGTGCCCTGACGTACGTCGGGGCCGAGACGCATCGCAACTGGGAACGGCTGCGCGCGCGTGACGAGGCCACCCGGGCGGCGGTGCGCGAGGAGTTGCGGGCCGTGGCGGCGGACCCGGTCAGGGCGAGGGAGGCGCTGCTGCGCAGTTCGATGATCGCCTCACTGCGGCCGGCCGGTGGTACGGAGGAGGGCGTGCGTGTCCGCTGAGTTCGTCGTCCGCCGGAACCCGGCGCGGGTGGACGAGGTCGTGGGGAGCGTGCCGGTGGCCGGGGGCGCGGTGGTGGACCGGGCGGTCGCGGCGGCGGAGGCGGCCGCCCGCTCCTGGGCCGGGGAGCCGGCGGAGGAGCGGGCCGGTGCGCTGGTGCGCGCGGCCGCCGCGCTCGACGAGGTGGCGGGCGAGGCCGCGCCGTTGCTGGCGCGCGAGTCGGGCAAGCCGGTGGCGGACTGCGCGGGCGAGATCCGCTTCTCCGGGGCCGTCCTGCGCTGGTACGGCGAGCACGCGCCCGGGCTGCTCGCCGACCGGGTCACCGACGACGCGGCAGGGCGGCTGACGGTGAGCCACCGGCCCTTCGGCGCGGTCGCGGCGCTCACGCCGTGGAACGCGCCCGTGGTGCTCACGGTCTTGAAGCTGGCGCCCGCGCTGGCGGCGGGCAACGCCGTGGTGGTCAAGCCCTCGCCGCTGGCCCCGCTGGCGGTGTCGCTGGTCCTGGAGGCGTGCGCGCGGCACGTGCCGCCGGGGCTGGTGCACGTCGTCCACGGATACGCGGCGACGGCGCGGGCCCTCGCCGGGCACGCGGACATCCGGAAGGTCTCCTTCACGGGCGGGCCGGAGGCGGGGCGTGCCGTGGGCGCGGTCGCCGCGGCCGCGCTGACGCCGACCACCATGGAGCTGGGCGGCAACGACGCCGCCGTGCTCCTGGACGACGCGCGGCTGGCGCGGAGCGACCTGGAACGGCTGGTGCTCGCGAGTTTCGCCACCGCCGGGCAGGTGTGCATGGCGGTCAAGCGGATCTACGTGCCACGGCGGCGGTACGAGCGGTTCGTGGCGGAGTACGTCGCGGCGGCCGAGCGCGCGCTGCTGCTCGGCGACCCGCTGCGTCCCGCCACGACGGTGGGCCCGGTGATCAGTGCCGAGGCGGCGGACCGCGTCCGGCGGCTCGTCGCCGACGCCCGGGACCGGGGCGGACGCGCCGTCGAGCTGGGCGGGGTGTGTCCGGACACGGACCTCGCCGCCGGGCACTTCGTGCGGCCGGTGCTGCTGCTGGGCCTGGACGACGGTGCGCCCGTGGTGCGGGAGGAGCAGTTCGGCCCGGTGGTCCCGGTGCTGCCGTACGACGGCGAGGACGAGGTGGTGGCCCGCGTCAACGCCACCGAGTACGGCCTCGGCGCTTCGGTGTGGAGCGCCGACGAGGACCGGGCGTTCGCCTTCGCACAGCGGCTGGAGGCCGGTTTCCGCTTCGTCAACACGCACAACCGCACGGGGATGTCGCTGCGGGCGCCCTTCGGCGGCGTCAAGCGCAGCGGGCACGGGCGGGAGTACGGCGCCGAGGGGCTGTACGGCTACACGCAGCCGTGTGTCACGCACGCGCCCGCGGCCTTCCGGGCGGGCGGTCCGGGGATGCCTCCCGGCGCGTACCCGGGCCCGGCGTAAGCGCCGTCCCGTAGCGGTGCGTCCGCCTCCGCTTCGACGGCGGGTATTGACAGGCCCGGCCTCCTCCGCTGTCATCCCCGTATCGCGTGCAGAAACTCAGTTTCCTTCTCGGAAACGGCTGCCCGCTCTCGGAGGATCGCATGCACCTGCCCGCCCTGCGCAAGGTGACCGTTCCGGCACTTGCCGCCCTGCTCCTCGGCGCCGTCCCGGCCACCACCGCCCATTCCGCGCCCGCCACCACCGCCGCGTCCGCCGTCACCAAGGCGTCCACCACCGTCGACGTGTCGTGCGCGGTCTTCACCTACCGCCAGCCCGCCGACTGGTACTTCCCGTCCGGCACCCCGAAGGGCCTGGTCTGGCTCCAGCACGGCTTCGCCCGCGCCAACGACCACATGACGGACCTGGCCGGCCGCTACGCCGCCGCCGGATACCTGGTGTTCGCCCCGACCCTGCGCAGCGCGGACATGTTCGGCTGCACGCTGCAGAACATCGGGAACAACAAGCCGTTCCTCGACAACGTGGCGACCTGGTTCGCCTCCGCCGGCAGCGGCTCGTCCCCACTGGCCCGCAGTTACGCGTCGGCCAAGAGCGAGGCCGGGCGCATCGATCTGGGCGCGCTGCCGTCCGCGTTCGTCTTCGCCGGCCACTCGGCGGGCGGCGAGGCGGCGGAGTACGTGGCGCAGAGACTGCGGGCCGACCACCCGGCCGCGTTCGCCAAGGTGCGCGGCCTGGTCCTGCTGGACCCGGTGAAGTCGTTCATCGGGAACAACACCGACGCCTCGCTCACCCAGCTGGCGACGACGTCCCTGCCCATCCTGACCGTCTCCGCCCCCGGCTACAGCTGCAACAACAGCGGCAGCGGCACCGCCGCGCTCCAGCAGCTGCTGCCCCGCCCGTTCGTCGGCGTACGCCTGACGTCGGGCGCCCACACGGACGCGGAGGGCTCCACCACCGACAACGCGGGCACGCTGCTGTGCGGCACGCCGCAGCAGAAGAACGTCTCCGCGCTGCAGACCCTCGCGGTCGGCTGGGCGAAGGACGCCTTCGACGGGACGCGCACCGCGGACCTCTACCCCGGTGGCGCGTACTACGCGTCCCTGCTCGCCGCGGGCACCATCCAGACGCTGCCCGGCCGCACTTCCTAGTGGCGCGACCGGCCGTCATCGCCGGAGCCTCCGGAGTCCCAGGGCCTCCCGGAGTCTCCTGAGTCGACGTAGTCGACCGTCGCCCGGTCCGCGAGCCGCGGGCGCAGCCAGTCACCCAGCGCGCGATGCGCTGGGTGACGCTGGTAGGCGGCGAGCGCGGTGGCCGAGGTGTGCCGGGTGGTCATGCACAGGTCGTACGAGACGGCCGACCCGGTGACGTCGAGGCCCACGCGCATGGACGCGATCTCGCCGACGAGCGGGGGCAGTTCCTCCAGCCTCCTCTTCGCCTCGGGGGCGTCGGCGGGGTCGGTGAACCTCATCAGGACGACATGGACGAGCACGGCACAACCTCCGGTCGGTCGTCGCTTCCCACCCCTGTCGCGGGGTGGCAGCCGAGTGTATGTTGGGGAAACACTGTTCCGCTAGGGGAACCAGTGACCACGGGAGGCTGTCATGGCCGAAGGCTCCACCGTGCGCGTCGCCGCGGCCCAGTTCGCCGTGGGCCGCGACCGCCGCGCCAACCTGGCCGCATGCCTCCGCGCGATCGACGCGGCCGCGCGGCGCGGCGCCCGCCTGGTGGTGCTGCCGGAGTTCTGCAACCACCTGTCCTGGTACGACGACCGGGCGCACGCGCTGCGCAGGGCGTGCCGGCCCGGTGACGACTTCCTGGCGCCGCTGGCCGCCGCGGCGGCGCGGCACCGCGTGTTCGTCAAGACCCACGTCACCCTGGCCGCACCCGGCGGGGACCGGGTGACCGCGGCCGGTCTCCTGTACGGCCCCGACGGCGCGCTCCTCGCCCACGCGGACAAACAGGTCCTGATGGGCAGCGAGCGGGACCACCTCGACCCGGCCCTCACCCCGGGGCCGGTCGTCGACACGGCGGTCGGCAGGATCGGGCTGTACTCGTGCATGGAGGGCGTCATCAGCGAGGTGTGCCGGGGGCTCGCCGTGCGCGGCGCCCAGGTCCTCCTCAACAGCCTCAACTCCTTCGCCCTGGACGAGGCGTCGCTGCACATCCCGGTGCGGGCGGCGGAGAACAGAGTCTGGGTCGTCGCCGCCAACAAGGTCGGCCCCCTGCTGCCCGACGAGCACGTCGACGCCGTCGCCGCCGGGCTGGGGGTTCCCCGGGAAGCGCTCCACGGGGCCGGGGAGAGCCAGATCGTCGCGCCCGACGGCACCGTGGTCGCCCGGGCCCCGCGCACGGGCGAGGCGGTCGTCGTCGCCGACATCGAGCCGGCGCGGGCCGACGACAAGCGGCGCCCGGACGGCACCGACGTCTTCGCCGCCCGCCGGCCCGAGCTGTACGCCCCCCTCGCGGCGCCGCCCCACCCGGCGCCGCCCTTCGCGGGGCGGCGGGCCGACGAGGTGACGGCCGCCGTCGTACGCCCCGGGGCCGGGGACCCGCGCGACGCGGTGGCCGAGGCGGCGGAGCTGACCGCCCGGGCGGCCGCCCTGGGCGCGTCGCTGGTCGTGGTGCCGGAGCTGTTCTGCTTCCCCGGCGGAGTCGTCGACCCCGCGGCCGGCGCGGCCCCGGCCAAGGAGGCACTGGCCAAGGAGGCAGTGGCCGCGCTGACCGGCGCGCTCGCCGGCACCGACACGTACCTCGCCTGCACCCTGCCCCACGAGCGCGTCCACACCGGTTACCTGCTCCGTGCCGACGGCCCCGTCCTCGTACAGTCCCAGCTGCACCGCAGTACGCGGCACGCGGCCTGGGCCGACGGTCCGCCCGGGTCGCGGCTCCACACGTACGACGCCCCGTGGGGCAGGGTGGCGGTGGTCGTCGGCGACGACGGCCTGTACCCGGAGACCTTCCGGCTCGCCGCGCTCGCCGGAGCGGACACGGCCGCCGTCTGCTTCACCGGGACGGAGGGCTGGGAGAGCGCCCTCGGGCTCCCGGAGCGCAGCGCCGAGAACCGCGTGAACGTGGTGGCGGCCGGTCACGCCACCGGCGCGATCCACCGCCTGCCGCGGGGCTTCGGCCTGTGGCAGGCCCGTGGGGCGGCGCCCTTCGACGGCCGGATCAGCCACCCCGACACCACCCCGGCGGACGGCCGCCTCACCCTCGCCCCCATCCGGCCGGGCCAGGCCGCCCGCCGTCTCGTCTCGCGCGGAACCGACCTCGTCGACGGACGGCCCTGGCACCTCGCCGGGGCCCTCGTCGCGGCCGCACGCCCAGGAGGAGCACCGTGAGCGACACCCTCAAGGCCGTCCAGGACATGACGGACGAAGCCCCGGTCACCGACGTGACCGACACCTTCGAGCAGTGGCGGGCCCTGCTCATCGAGCTCAAGGAGAAGATCGACGCCCGCTTCGAGCTCCACCGGGACCCGTCCACCAAGGACCTGGAGAGCTACGGTTCACCGCCCACGAGCCCCGGTGGCTCGCTGGCCGCGTACACCGGCCCGGAGGTCGACTGGATGGTGCACTCGTGGCTGGGCAACCCCACGCGCGGCTTCGCCAACCTCCACCTGACGGTCTGGCTGGGCCCGCACATCCGCGTCCCGCACCTGGGCATCGCCCTGCTCTGCTGGCCCGGCGGCTGGTTCTACCTCGACTCCGTACCGCGTACGAACCTGCTCGCCGACGGCGACTACTACGACCGCTACTACGAGCCCGTCGCCCGGGAGTGGCTGTCCGTACGCGAGGAGAACCCGGAGCTGTCGTGGTTCACCAGCCGCGCCGGCTTCATCCGGGCGAGCCTCTCCCCCACCGCGTACTGCTACGCGATGCCCCGCGACGAGCACCACGTCGCGCTCGTGCGGCGGCTGACGCACGCGCACGTGGACCGCTGGCTGGGGTGGGTGGACGAGGCGGAGCCCGTACCGGAGGAGCAGCGGGCCGCGCTCGCCGCCGCCGACCTGGCGAGCCGCCGCAACATCGCCGAACGCGACCCCGCCAACGTCATGGGCGTGCGGTACTTCGGCGAGGAGACCACCGGCCGGCTGGTGCGCGCCCTGTGGGGCGGGGACCGTGAACTGCCCCGGTACGGCGGGCCCGCGTCATGAGCCAGGTGCGGTCCCTGTGGTGGGCCACCCGCGTGCCCGGTCTCAAGGAGCCGTTCGACACGGCCCACCTGCGCGTGTTCTACCCCGCCCGGCACACGGGTTCCGACGCCGAACGCCTGACGGGCGAGGTGCCGGCCGATCCGTCCCGCGCCCCGTACCCTGTCGTGCTGCTCCTGCCCGGCATCAACGTCGGGCAGGACGCGTACCGCTGGCTCGCCATCGCCCTCGCCGAGAGGGGCCTGGTGACGGTCACGGCGGACCTGGTGGGTGAGCTGTTCGCCGGCAGCCACGGCCTGACCCCGGCCGTCGACCTCGACGCCGCGTCCCCCGCCGGGTACGGCTCCCGGCCCACCACCCCGCTCATCGGGGCGCTGCTCACCGCGCTGGGGGAGCCGGCGGGCCGGTCACCCCTGGCGGGCCTGCTCGACCTGGACCGCGTCGCGCTGGGCGGGCACTCGGCGGGCGGCACCGTGGCGCTGCAGTCCGCCGGGTTCACGCCGGGCGTCCGCGCCGTCTTCACGTACGGCGCCCATACGCTGGTCGCCTCGATGCTGGGCTGGCCGCCCGGCACGGTGCTGCCGGTGAGCGGCACCGCGCCGGTCCTGCTGCTGTCCGGCGAGACGGACGGCGTGATCGCCGCGAGCACGGACCGGTACGGCGGTGAGGGCGCGTCCGATCCGGTGGAGCGCACCTTCGCCGAGGCGCTGCGGGACGCGGACGGCGCGCACGTCTGGGCGCGGCTCACCGGCGCGGGGCACTTCACTCCGTGCGACCCGCACGACCCCACCTCGGCCCGCGGGTTCCTGGAGCGGCCCGGTGGGGCCCAGCGCTCGGCACGGGCCCTGCTGGCCCGGCTCGTCACGCTGTTCTGCACCGCCCACCTGCGCGGCGACGCCGCGGCCCACGGCGCGCTCGCGTCGCTGCTCGCCCCGCCCCACCCCGGCCTCGCCCTGGTGCGTCGCCGCTGACTTCCCCACTCCAACGATGAGGAGCGGCACGGATGCTCAAGAATTTCTGGTACGCGGTCGAGTTCGCCGACCGCGTCGGGCGCACGCCCCGGAAGGTGGTGTGCCTGGGCCAGTCGCTCGTGCTGTACCGCACCGGCGCCGGCCGCCCCGTCGCCCTGTCCGACCTGTGCGCGCACCGGGGCGCGGCCCTGTCCGCCGGCACCCTGGCGGGTGACTGCGTGGTCTGCCCGTACCACGGGTGGCGGTTCGACGCGGACGGGGCGTGCACGCTCATCCCGGCCAACCAGCCGGGGCGGGGCATCCCGAAGAAGGCGCGGGTGGACGCCTACCCCGTCCAGGAGAAGTACGGCTTCGTGTGGGTGTTCCTCGGCGACCTGCCTCCGGAGGAGCGGCCCCCGGTCCCGGTGTGGCCCGAGTTCGACGAACTGGTCGAGAACGGGGGCCGGTTCAAGGCGGTCCGGGGCGAGTACCTGTGGCGCTCCAACTACGAGCGGGTGCTGGAGAACGGCTGCGACATCGCGCACACCCCCTTCGTCCACGCGGGTTCCTTCGGGAACCCCGACCGGCCGGAGGTCGAGGAGTACACGCTGGAGCAGCCCGACGAGTGGTCGGCCTTCGCGACGGTCGCCCTCCACCCGCCCACCGCCAAGGGGCTGTGGGCGCGGCTGTACGCCGACCGCAGGGCGCGGGCGAAGGACCGGCCGCCGGTGGTGACCACGGCCGGCTGGATGCTGCCGAACCTGATCAAGCTCCATGTGCGGCTGCCGCTGGGCAGCATGGTCATCTACGACACCAACATCCCGGTGGACGAGACGACGACCCTGGTGAAGTGGGTGGCGCTGCGGGACTTCTTCACCGGTGCGTGGGCCGACGGCAACACCCGCAAGCGCGTCATGAAGATCTTCGGCCAGGACGCCCCGGTCGTGGACGGCACCCGCCCCGAGCTGCTCCCCGCCGACCTGGGCGCGGAGCTGCACCTGCGGTCGGACCTGATCTCGGTCGCGTACCGCCGCAAGCGTCAGGAACTGGCCGCGAAGGGGTGGATGGTCGGTGCGGCCGACCGCATCACGGGCGACGTCCCGGCACGCACCGCCACCGTGATCCCCTCACCGGGGCGGCGTGACGTCCCCGAGTTCGCCCGCGCCTGGGAACAGAAGGCGCACGGCTTCCACCCCACCGCCGGCCACCCCACCGTCGAGAGCGAGTGATCATGTCGGAAACGGCGCTGTCCCCGTCCGCCGAGCTGTCGGCCCTGGTCCTCGACCGGCTCGTCGCCGGAACGGGGGTGGTGGAGCGGCCCACCGAGTGGGCGGCCCTGCGCGGCCCCTCCTTCCCCGAACCGGTCGGCCGCGTACGGTACTTCACCGGCGACCCCGGCGGGTCCGTCGCGTCGGTGGTGTACATCGGGCTGGTGCTGCCCGCGGCGGGGCTGGACAGCCACATGGTGTTCGCCTTCGGCGCGGACGACGGCCCACTGCCCCACTTCACGCTCGACTCGGTGTACGCGGGCGGCGGTTACGCCTTCCACCTGGACCTGGTGCAGCGGGCCGACCTCGCCGCCCATCCGGTGTACACCGACACCGTGTACGGGCCGCTCACCAAGCCACACGCCCGCGCCGCCGAGATACCCGGACTCACCGCGGCGGCCGTCGGTCCGCGCCAGCGGTCCCTGATGTCCCCGTGGATGCTGGTGCACCGCGCCGACGAGGCGGCCCTGCGCGCGGTGGGCCCGATCGTGGAGGAGTACGCGGACCACTGGCTGTCGCTCGCCGCCGCGATGCCCGCCGAGGCGGCCGGTGAACTCGCCGGCACCGACCTGACCGTACGGGACCGGCGGCTGCGGTCCGCGCTGTTCAGCCGGGAGATCGACCCGGTGTGGAACCGGGTCGACCGGCTGCTCGGCCCCGCGACGACGGACCGCCTGCGGCACCTGCTGATCACCGGACGGCCGGAGGGGACGCGATGAGCCCGTCCTCCCCCAGCGCCTGGCAGCAGCGCATCGCGGGCGAGTGGCACGGCCGCCCGTCCCTCTTCGACGCCCACGGCACCTGGTGCGGCTACGAGGACATCCGCCGCTCGTCCGATGCGGAGGACGGCGCCACCGTCTACCGCATGGACGGCGGCCTCACGGGCGGCGGGCCGCTCGCCGGGCGGTTCCGCCTCGCCGCGCCCTTCGCGTTCACCGTGGGCGACGCCGACGACAACCGCCTCTACCAGGGGCCCGACTTCCACGGCAGCGGGCAGCCGTACGGCTCCTTCGTCGACGCCCACTACTACGGCCCCGGCTGGCAGGTGGGCCTGAACACCTGGAACCACGTCCTGCCCGACGGCGCCACCCAGGTCTACTCCTCGGTCCTGTACCAGGGCTGGACCGTCGTCGGCTGCTTCAACGGCCTGTACGTCAGGACCACGGACCACGACACCGACCCCGCCACCCGGCGGGCCGTCGCCGCGCACCGGGACGCCGAGACCGCCAACGGCCCCGTGCCGTGGATCCTGCCGACCAAGCAGGCGGGGAGGTTCGCGGGCGACTGCGAGCTGTGGGGCGCGGACCAGAAGCCACTGGGCACGGTCCGGGTCGTCCACCGGCTCACCCCGCTGGACCTGTTGCGCGCCGAGCACCGGGTCACCTGGACGGGCGGCGGGCTCGACCGGGCCTTCACCGTGGTGCGGCGGCGGGACGGGACGCGGGAGTTCTGGGAGGGGCCCGACGCCTGGGGCGGCGCCCAGGCGTTCGGCCGGGCGAACTTCCCGCTGTGGCACTTCACGGACGGCGACGTCCACCGGGTGCGGGCGCGGGAGTTCGCCCTGGACGCCACGGCCGGCATGTCGGCGGGCGGGCGGCTGGCCGTCACGTACGAGCTGTTCGGCGGCAACGTCCTCACGGGTGTCCTGCACGGCGTGCTGACCTGGGAGGCGGAGTCGTGAGCGGCCGAGCCGTCGGCGGCGGCACCGTCGTGGTGGTGACGGGTGGCACGCGCGGGATCGGCGAGGGGCTCGTACGGGCGTTCCTGGCGCGCGGCTGCCGCGTGGCGCTGTGCGGCCGCCGGGAGGGCGAGCCGCCCGGCCCCCCGGACCGGGTGCTGGGCCGGGTGGCGGACGTCACCGACCGGGCACAGGTGCAGGCACTGTGGGACGCCGCGTACGACCGCTACGGGCGGGTCGACGTCTGGATCAACAACGCGGGTGCCGCCGCTCCCCGCCGCCCGCTGTGGGAACTGACCGCGGGGGACGTCGAGGCGGTGACGGCGGCGAACCTGCTGGGCACCGCGCACGGTTCGGCGGTCGCGGTGACCGGCTTCCTCGCCCAGGGGCGGGGGCGGCTGTGGAACATGGAGGGCTTCGGCTCCGACGGGCGCGTGCTGCCCGGCCTCGGCGCGTACGGCGCCACGAAGAGCGCGGTCGCGTACCTGACGCGGGCCGTGGCCGCCGACCTCGACGAACGGGCCGGGAGCCGCCCGCACGATGTGCGGGCGCTGCGGCTGTCCCCCGGGATGCTCGTGACCGACCTGCTGGTCCACGGCTACACCCCGGAGCAGTACGCGAAGGCGCGCAAGGTCCTCGACGTCCTGGCCGACCGGGTGGAGACGGTGACCCCGTGGCTCGCGGACCGGATCCTCGCCGACCGCACCCGCAACGGGGGCCGCGTGGCGTGGCTGACCCGCCGCAAGGCGGCCGCCCGGTTCGCCGCCGCGGCTTTCCGGAGCAGGAACGTGCTCCCGGCGACGGTCCCGGAGCGGTGAGCGCCGTGGACTACCCCGTCGCGCTCGCCCTGGAGGACTTCGTCCCGGTGGTGCTGACCGGTGTGGCGGCCGCGCGGCTCGTGCGGCCGGTCGGCCGTGCCGTCCCCCGCGCCCGTACCGTCGCGGCCGCCGGCGCCGCCCTGGTCTTCGCCGGGGGCCTGTCGAAGGCCGGCTGGAAACTCACCGTGGCGCTGGACGGGCCGGACGTCCAGCCCCTCAACAAGGCGCTCTTCCCGCTCCTCGCGCTGGGGTTCCTGCTCCTGGCGCACGCGCTGCTCAGCGTGCCCGTGGCCGGGGGTCCGCAGGCCTCCCGGACTCCCCCGCTGTGGGGCTTCGCCGTGACGTGGGCGGCGGCCGCCACCGGCTCCCTCGCGCTCCGCACGACGATGCCGCTGATGGTGCTCACGATCGCGGCGGTGACGGTCTGCGGCGTACGGCTGATCCTGCTGGCGCGCGCGGCCGGGGAGCCCCGCGCGGCCGCGGCCACCGGTGTGTGGCTGCTGGGCACGTACGCGCTCGGCCCGCTCGCCGCCCGGCCCGACCAGAGCGTTCCACTGCAGTGGGTGGAGCAGTCCTGCAACACCCTCACGCAGGCCGCCCTCGTGTACGCGGCCTGGCGCCTGTCCGCCCCCGCCTCCTCCTTCCGGAAGGTGCCCCTGTGACCGACGCCCTCGGCTGGCGCCGCACGTTCGGCGTCATCGCACCCAGTACGAACACGATCGTCGAGCCCGACTTCTACCGGATGGCGGTGCCCGGTGTGACCGCCCACGTCTCGCGCATCCACATCCGCGACCAGAACATGGCGGGCGACGCGGGCATGGAGCGGCTGCTGGAGCAGATACGCGACGAGATCGGCGCCGCCTGCGAGCGGGTGCTGACCTGCGAGCCCGACTACATGGTGATGGGCATGTCCGCCGAGACCTTCTGGGGCGGGGTGGCGGGCAACCGGGCCTTCGTGCAGCAGATCCACGACATCACCGGGCTCCAGGTGGCCACCGGAGCGGAGGCGTGCGAGCGCGCGCTGCGCCTGTACGGCGCCCGGCGCATCGGCGTGGTGACGCCGTACCAGCCGGTCGGGGACGCGAACGTACGGCGGTTCTTCGGCGAACTGGGCTTCGACGTCGCCGGGGTGACCGGCCTGCGCTGCCCGACGGCCGTCTCCATCGCCCACGTCGGGGAGGAGCGGCTGCGGGAGGCGCTGACCGGTCTTGCCGCGCTCGACGGGGTGGACGCCCTCGTCCAGTGCGGGACGAACCTGTCCATGGTGGCGCTGGCCGACGAGGCCGAACGGTGGCTCGGCCTTCCGGTGATCGCCATCAACGCCGCCACGTGGTGGATGGCGCTGCGCGACAACGGCATCGAGGACAAGGTGTACGGCGCCGGGTCACTCCTGCGCGACCACTGAGCCGGCGCCTGCGCGGTCCTCGCGCGGTGCGGCGACCAGCCCGGCCAGCATGAGCGCCTCGCCCGCGTTGCCGAGCGGCGGCACGGCCACGGCCGCCGCCGAGGCGGCGAACACGGCCACCGCCCCCGCGGCGACCCACGGCACGCGCCGGCGCCGCCAGAGCACCACGCCCGCCCCGAGCAGCAGCAGCATCGCCGCGACCGCGGCCACCGGCACCCTGCCGGGCTCCGCGTCCGCGTACCGCAGGGTGTCCGCCCACCGCCGCGGTACGAGGTCCAGGCCCGGCAGGGTGGCCCGGGCCCCGGCGGCGGCGAGCACGCACGCCGTGCCCCACGCCCCGGCCACCACCGCGCGCCCGCCGCGCACCAGCATCGCCGCGCAGGGCACCACCAGCGGCGTGAGCAGGGCGTGGAGGACGTACCGGCCGGTGCTGAGCGTCTCCAGGAGCGCGCCGGGGCCCAGCGCCGTACCGGCGGCGACGACGGCCGAGTCGTACGCGAGGGCGCAGCCGAGCAGCGCGGTCCACGCTCCGGGGCGCGGGCCGCGCAGGGCGACGGCGGCGAGCGCCAGTTGCACGGCGGCGAGCAGCGCGAGGGCCGGGGAGAACACCGTGTGCCCCCGGCTCAGTGGGTGTAGAGCGACTCGATGAGCTGCGCGTACCGCTGCTCCACCGCCGCTCGGCGCACCTTGAGCGTCACGGTGAGCTCGGGCCCGCCGGGTTCCCACGTGTCGCGCAGGATGGCGTGGGCGCGGACGCGTTCGGGGCGGGAGAGCCGGGTGTTGGCGTCCTCGACGGCGGCGGCGATCTCACGCTCGACGTCGGCCGTGGACCGGGCGGCGACGGCCTCGCGGTCCAGGACGATGAGGGCGACGTTGCAGGGGCGGCCGTCGCCGACGACCACGGCGTGTGCGATCAGGGGTGAGGCGCCCCGCAGGACACCCTCGATGCGGGTGGGCGACATGTTCTTGCCGCCCGTGTTGATGATGATGTCCTTCTTGCGGTCGACGATGGTGACGTTGCCTTCGCCGTCGACGGTGACGAGGTCGCCGGTGTGAAGCCAGCCGTCCGGGTCGACGGCCTGTGCGGTGAGGTCGGGCTCGTCGCGGTAGCCGCGCATCAGGAAGGGCGCCTTCACCAGCAGTTCGCCGTCCTCGGCGACCCGTATGCGGGCGCCCGGCACGGGCCGGCCGACGGTGCCGGGCCGGGGGTCGCCGGGCGGGTTCATCAGGGCCATGCCGGAGAGCTCGGACATGCCCCAGGCGTCGCCGAGGGGCACGCCGAGGGCGTGGAAGTACTCCACCAGTTCCGGCGGCGCGGGGGCGGCTCCGGTGACGCAGATCCGGGCGCGGTCGAGGCCGATCCTCTTGCGCAGTTCGGCGAGGACCGGTTCGGCCGCGTCGAGTTCCTCGGCCTGTTCGGCCGTCAGTGTTCCGGCGCGCCGGCCGGGGCCGAGGCGGCGTGCGGTGTCGACGCAGCCCTCCACCAGGGTCCGCAGTCCCGGGTCGGCCGCGGCGAGGGCCGCGTCCAGCCCGGCTTTCAGCCGCTGCCAGACGACGGGCACCGCGCCGAAGAGGGTGGGGCGTACGGACGTGAGGGCGTCGGGCAGCTCCTTGAGGTCGGGTACGCAGGTCAGGCGGGTGCCGAAGCGGATGTTCGTGTAGTGCGAGGCCCAGCGGTCGGCGATGTGCGCGGCGGGCAGGAAGGACAGGTGGCTGTCCTCGTGCGTGATGGCGAGGAGCTGCTCCGTGGCGTCCAGCTGGGCCGTCATGCCGGCGTGGGTGACCTCCACGGCCTTGGAGCGGCCGGTGGTTCCTGACGTGTGGATGAGCGTGAGGACGTCACCGGGCCGTACGCGCCGCCAGGCCGCCGCGACGTCGAAGTCCGCCGGTGCGGCGGCCTCCACCGCGGCCAGCTCGGTGGCCCCTTCGGCCGGCCCGTCCACGGTGACGAGGTGGGCGACGTCCGTACCGGCGAGGGACCGCCGGAGCACGGGCAGGAAGCGCCGCTCGGTGACGAGGACGCGTGCCCGCGCCCGGGCGAGTACGTCGGTGAGCTGGTCCGGGGGCAGGGTGTTGTAGAGCGAGAACGGTATGGCGCCGAGGTGGAAGGCGGCGCAGTCGGCCACGTGGAACTCGGGCCGGTTGGTGAGCATCAGGGCCACGGTGTCGCCGTGCCGGACGCCCAGGCCGTGCAGCCCGGCGGCGACCGAGGCGACGCGCTCGGCGTACTGGGCCCAGGTCAGCACGTCGCCCTGGACGGTGTGGAGGGCGGGTGCCTGGGGCCGGGTGGCGGCGGTGCGCTGGAAGGTCTCGCAGAGGGTCGCGGCGTCGGGCATGACGGCTCCTCGGTGTGGGATGGGGTCAGGAGGCTGCGCCGAACCGCAGGCGGAAGTCCCGCAGCACCAGGCTGAGCAGCGGTGCCCGGCGGGTGAAGCGGCTCAGCGGGCTGTCGTCGGGTACCGACCAGCGCGCACCGCTCGCGAGGGCGACACCGGTCCGGGTGCGGACCGGGCTGGTCTTGAGGCGCCCGTGGAGGGTCTGGGCGACGTGGTAGGTGAGGGGCCAGCGGCCCGGCAGGCGGCGGGCGCCTGCGAACTCGGCGGAGGCCAGGGTGCCGTGGTCGGCCTTGGCGGTGGCGCGCAGGCCTCCTCCTGCCGGACGGTCGAGGTCGAAGGAGGCCGGGTCCTTCGGGATGCCCCACAGTTCCCGGCCGCCGGCCAGGGAGGCGGGGCTGTCGACCCAGATGTCGGTGACGGTGACGCGTGGGCGGGCACCGTCGCGTACGAGGACGGCGGCGAGGAGCTCGTTGTAGTGGAGCACGCTGTCCTGCTCGTACACGATCCACGCGAGACCGGCCACGCCGCGTCCGGCGACGGTGACCGGCCGGGTGCCGGGCGGCAGGCCCGGCGGCAGCGCGTGGCGCGGTACGAGCCAGAGGGAGAGGTACATCTGCCCGGCGAGGTGCCAGGGTTCGGGCGGGTAGGCCGTCACGGTGTGTCCTTCCTGGGGGCGGCTCGTCCCGGCCGCAGCGCGGCGGGGGCGGTGGCGGGCACGGCCGGCGTGCGCGGCGGGACGGGTGCCAGGGTGCGGTAGGGCTCGCCGGGGGCGGGCCGGGGGTCGGGGTCGCCCTTGTTGGGCCACAGGGCGGTGGCGCGTTCGGCGAGGGCGGTGATGGTGAGGGAGGGGTTGACGCCGAGGTTGGCGGAGATGGTGGAGCCGTCGACGATGTGCAGGCCGGGGTGGCCGTGCACCCGGTGGTAGGGGTCGACGACGCCCGTCTCGCCCGTGTCGCCGATGGTGCAGCCGCCGATGAGGTGGCCGGTGGTGGGGATGTCGAAGAGGTCGGCCCACGTGCCGCAGGGTATGCCGTCGATGTGGCGGGCGGCGTGTCGCGCGGCCCGGTGTCCAGCCGGTATCCAGGTGGGGTTGGGGTCGCCCTCGCCGGGCCGGCTGGTGAGCCGGCGTCCGAGGAGACCGCGTCGCGTGTAGGTGGTGACCGAGTTGTCGAGGCTCTGCATCACGAGGAGGACGAGGGACTGCCGGGCCCAGCGGCGCGGGGTGTGCAGGGCGGGCAGGTCGCGCAGGTTCCTCGCCATGGCGGCCAGGCCCAGCAGCAGCCGGGGGCGGCCCGGCACGGGGTCCACGAGGAGGGCGCCGAGCAGGCCGAGGAGGTTGCTGCCGCGTCCGTAGCGGACCGGTTCCACGTGCGTGGTGTCGTCGAGGTGGATGGAGGAGGTGATGGCGACACCGCGGGTGAAGTCCGCGTTCCGGTCGCGGGAGCGGGCGGCGAGGATCGCCTCGGAGTTGGTGCGGGTGAGGCGCCCGAGGCGCGGGGAGAGGCCGGGGAGCGCTCCGGTGTCGCGCAGTCGGTGCAGGAGGCGCTGGGTGCCCAGGGCGCCGGCGGCGAAGACGACGTGCCGCGCGGTGAGGGTCCGCGTCCGTCGGCGCAGGGTCCGGCCGGTGTGTACGGAGGTGACGGCCCATCCCTCGCCGAGGGCGCGGACGTCGGTGACGGTGCGTTCGGCGTGCACCGTGGCCCCGGCGCGCTCGGCGAGGCCCAGGTAGTTCTTGGGGAGGGTGTTCTTGGCGTTGTGGCGGCAGCCGGTCATGCAGGCGCCGCAGTGCAGGCAGGCGGCGCGGGCGGGTCCGGCGCCCCCGAAGTAGGGGTCGGGTACGACGGTGCCGGGCGCGGTGCCGGGCGGCCCGAAGTGCACGCCCACCGGGGTGGGGCGGAAGGTGTCCTCGCGGCCGAGGTCGCGGGCGGTCGCCCGCAGCACCTCGTCGGAGGCGGTGACCAGCGGGTTGGGGGTGACGCCGAGCATGCGGCGGGCCTGGTCGAAGTACGGGGCGAGTTCGGTGCGCCAGTCGGTCAGGGAGGCCCAGTGCGAGCCCTCGTAGAAGGCGGCGGGCGGCTCGTACAGGGTGTTCGCGTAGCCGAGGGAGCCCCCTCCGACGCCCGCGCCGGTGAGGACGAGCACATCACCGAGGAGGGTCATGCGCAGGATGCCGGTGCAGCCGAGCCGGGGCGCGAAGAGGTAGTCGCGCACGTGCCACGACGTCCGCGGGAGGTCGGCGTCGTCGAAGCGGCGCCCGGCCTCCAGGACGCCGACGCGGTAGCCCTTCTCGGTCAGCCGCAGGGCGGTGACGCTGCCGCCGAACCCGGAGCCGACGACGAGGACGTCGTAGTCGAAGGCCGTCGCGGTCATGGGCGTTCCTCCGTGACGAATCCGGCCAGGAGGGGGATCACCAGCCGCTCGATCGCGGTGCGCCGGGCCCCGGGCCGGTCCTCGGCGAAGGCGACGGGTCCGGCGAGCCCCGGGGTGAAGGGGGCGAGCGCCAGGTGCGGCAGGAGCAGGAGCAGCAGGGAGAGCAGGGCGTCGGTGTCCGCGTCCTCGCGGATGTCGCCGACCTCGACGGCCCGCTGGACGAGGGGCCGCAGCCCGGCGAGGTAGAGCCCGTGGACGGGGGCGCGCACGGCTTCCCTGACGGCCGGGTCCATCTCCATGTTGGTGGCGGCGGTGACGCCGCGCTCCAGGGGGTGGGTGGCGAAGTAGTCGAGCCACGCTTCCAGCGCGTCGGTGAGGTGGGTGGTGAACTCCTTGCCGCCGTCGTATCCGTCGAGCCACGGCCGCATCGCCGCGTAGATGCGCAGCGAGGTCTGTTCGGCGACGTACGTGAAGAGGTCGAGCTTGCCCGCGAAGTACTGGAAGAGGGATCCCTTGGCCACTCCCGCTTCGCGGGCGATGACGTTGAGGCTTCCCGTGGAGTAGCCGTGCGTGCCGAACTCGTCCATCGCGGCGACCAGGACCCGTTCGCGCCGCGCGGGCGAGAGGTGTGTCCAGGTGGAGGTGGGCATGAGTGCTCCCGCTGTATGACCGGGCGGTCATGTGACCGCTCGGTCATCGTCGCGAACGCACCGGTTCGACGTCAATCCCCGCGTAGCACAGGACTGTTGACAAGCCGTCAGGTGCGGCCCCACCCTGTGACCGACCGGTCATGTGACCGGGTGGTCACCCCCGTCCGTCTCTCGTCGGAAGGCTCGTGATGAAACGCGTCTGCGTCATAGGAGCGGGATCCTCGGGCATCGCCGCCTGCCAGGTGCTCGCGGAGCGGAAGATCCCGTACGACTGCTTCGAGGCCGGCTCGGAGGTGGGCGGCAACTGGCGCTACCTCAACGACAACGGCATGTCCTCGGCGTACCGCTCCCTGCACATCAACACCTCCCGGCAGGTCATGGAGTACGCCTGCTTCCCCATGTCGGAGGCGTATCCCGTCTACCCGAGCCACTTCCACATCGCGCGGTACTTCGACGAGTTCGTCGACCACTTCGGCCTGCGCCCGTCCATCACCTTCCGGACGGAGGTCATACGCGTCGAGCCGTCCCCCGACGGACGGAGCTGGTCCGTCACGACGCGGCACCGCGACGGCGGGGACGAGACCGTCCGCTCGTACGACGCGGTGCTCGTCGCCAACGGCCACCACTGGCAGCCGCGCTGGCCCGACCCCCCGCTGCCCGGCTCGGAGTCCTTCGCCGGTACGCAGACGCACTCGCACCACTACAGGACGCCCGACCCGTTCGCCGACCAGCGGGTCCTCGTCCTCGGGATCGGCAACTCGGCGTGCGACATCGCCGTGGAGACCTCCCGGGTGTCCCGGCGGACCTTCCTCGCGATGCGGCGCGGCGCACACATCCTGCCCAAGTACCTCTTCGGGATACCCACGGACCATCTCACCGGCTCCTGGCTGGCCCGCGCGCCGCTCGCCGTCCAGGACCGGGGGCTCCAACTGCTGCTGCGGCTCAGCCGCGGCCGGTTGAGCGACTACGGCCTGCCCGTGCCCGCCCACAGGGTGCTGGCCGCGCACCCGACGATCTCCGACGACCTGCTGTCCCGGCTGGGGCACGGCGAGATCACCGTGAAGCCGATGATCGAGCGCCTGGACGGCAAGGAGGCGGTGTTCACCGACGGGTCGCGCGAGACCGTCGACGCGATCGTCTACTGCACGGGGTACGCCATCAGCTTCCCCTTCCTCGGCCGCGAGATCGTCGACCCGGCCGGCAACGACATCGGGCTCTACCACCGGGTGGTGCACCCCGATCACCCGGGCCTCTACTTCATCGGGCTGGTCCAGCCGCTGGGCGCGATCATGCCGCTGGCGGAAGCCCAGTCGCACTGGGTGGCCGACCTCCTCGAGGGGAGGTGCGCACTGCCCGGGCGCGCGGCGATGCGGCGCGAGATCGCGACGTACCGGGCCCGTACGGCACGGCGGTACGTCGCGTCCTCACGTCACACGATCCAGGTCGACGCCCTCGCCTACCTCCGCGAGCTCAGGGCGGAGCGCCGCCGCGGTGCGCTCAGTACGCCTGCTCCACGGTGACGGTCCGGTCCGTGGCGTCGCCCCAGTACCGCACGTAGGAGGCGGCGACGGGGTCGCCCAGGGACGCCTTGAGGAACAGGGCCGACCAGCGGCCGGCGGCCCGTATGGACTCGGTCTGGTCCAGGCTCTGGGGAGAGGCGTCCGGGGCCGCGCCCGGCGGGTTCTGGACGTCGGTGATCCCGAAGTGGTTGGCACCGTGCAGGCCGACGAGCGCCTTGGGCTTGGCGGTCAGCGCCCGGTAGGTGTCGCGCGCGGCCGCGGGCGCGGCGACGCCGTCCGCGTCACCCTGGACCAGGGCGACCGGTACGCCGGTGTTGTCGATGGGGCCGACGGGCCCGCCGCCCGGCGGCACGCTGTTGGTGCCGAAGAAGGCGGCCGCCTTCAGCTGCGCCGGTTTGACGGCGCCGGGCGGCAGCCCCGCGCAGAAGGGCGGCACACACAGCCCCTGCAGGGCGGTCAGCCCGGCGGCCCCGCCGAAGGAGTGGCCGAGCAGGGTCAGCGTGCCGGTGTCGATGCGGCCGGCGAGCGGGCTGCCGTCCCGGCCGTTCTCCGCCGACGCCCACGCCACCGCGCCCAGGGTCTGGTCCGAGGAGGCCCACAGGCCCGGCACCCCGAACACCGGACGTATGTGGTTGGGCACGACGACCACGAAGCCGAAGGCCGCGACGGTACGCGCGAAGCCCTCGTAGTGGGCCTTGTCGACGTTGGCGCCCTGGAGGAGCAGCGCCACCGGCAGGCCGCGGCTCGTGGTCGCCGGGTAGTACACGTCGGCGGCGTCGGCGCCGACCTTGGTGGCGTACGAGCCGGTGGGGAAGGTCGTCGGCTTCTCGGGCGTCACGGTCTGACGGGCCTCGGCGTGGCCGCCGACCGCCGCCAGCAGGGCGAAGCTCAGCAGTCCGGCGAAGAGACCTCGCCGGAGGGAGGTTTGCGCCATCGGGACCTCGATCCTGGGACGATGACCAGTGTGGCGTTTCGAGTGGAGAAACTCTGTTTCTCTTCCGGAAGTTAACGGGCGCGAGAGCTCCCGCGTCAACCCGCTGCACCGCACCACGCACATCCACATCGCTTGACGAGACGGAACGTCTCGTCTAGATTCTTGCCCATCGGTCGGCGGCCGTTCCTCGTTCCGCCTTGCCGCACCACCCTGTTCCCCCAGGAAAGGACTGCTCTTGCACCCTGCTCCCTCCGGCACCACCACCCCTCCCGCCTCCTCTCCCGGCACGTCCCAGCTGGCTCTCGCCGGGGTGACCAAGCGCTACGGCGACCGCACCGTGCTGGACCGCGTCTCCTTCACGATCCGACCGGGCGAGAAGGTCGGGATCGTCGGGGACAACGGCTCCGGGAAGTCCACGCTGCTACGGCTGCTCGCCGGGCGGGAGCCGGCCGACAACGGCAGCCTGACCGTCACGGCGCCGGGCGGCATCGGCTACCACCGCCAGACGCTCGACCTGCCCGGTTCGGCGCGCGTGGGCGACGCCGTGGACCACGCGCTCGGCGAACTGCGTGACCTGGAGCGCCGCATCCGCGGCGCGGAGGCCGCGCTGGGCACCGCCGGCCCCGACGAGTTCGAGCACTACGCCGCCCTGGTGGCCGCGTTCGAGGCGCGCGGCGGACACGGAGCGGACCGCCGCGTCGAGGTGACCCTGCGCCGACTCGGCGAGCACGCGCCCCTGGACCGTACGCGTCCGCTGGGCACCCTCTCCGGAGGACAGCGCTCCCGGCTCGCGCTCGCCTCGACCCTGGCCTCCTCCCCCGAGCTGCTCCTGCTCGACGAGCCGACCAACGATCTGGACGACGAGGCCGTGGCATGGCTCGAGAACCATCTGCGCCGCCACCGGGGCACGGTGGTCGTGGCCACGCATGACCGGGCGTTCCTGGACCGCGTCACCTCCACCGTCCTGGAAGTGGACCACGACCGGCACACGGTGCGGCGCTACGGCGACGGATACGCCGGCTTCCTCGCCGCCAAGGCGGCGGCCCGCGCCCGGTGGGCCTGGGAGCACGAGCGGTGGCGCAACGAGGTCGCCCGGCAGGAACAGCTCGCCGACTCGGGCATCGGGCGCCTGGCCGAGATCCCCCGCACGGGGCCGAGGGCGTTCAGCGGCGCCGGTGCCTTCCGGGCGCGCTCGCGGGCACACGGCGCCCAGAGCCGCATCCGCAACGCCCGCGAGCGGCTGCAGCGGCTCCGGGAGCACCCCGTACCGCCGCCTCCGCAGCCGCTGCGGTTCACCGGGCGCGTCGAGGGCACGGCGGGCGAGGGGGTTGCGTCGACGGCGGTGCACCTGGAAGACGTCGCGGTCGAGGGGCGGCTGTACGTTCCGTCCCTGACACTCGCCCCGGGCGAACGGCTCCTCGTCACCGGTCCCAACGGCGCCGGCAAGAGCACCCTCCTCCAGGTGCTGGCCGGGGAGCTGACGCCCGGCACGGGCACCGTGCGCCGACCGCCGCGGGTGGGGTTCCTCCGCCAGCAGGGCGCGCCCGGTGCCGCCTTCGACGACCGGCCGCTGCTGGCGGCGTTCGCGGCCGGCAGGGCGGGGCAGCCGGACGAGCACGCCGACGCACTCCTCGCCCTGGGCCTGTTCCACGCCGCCGACCTCGCCGTCCCGCTGCGGGAGCTGTCGGTCGGGCAGCGCCGCAAGCTCGAACTGGCCCGGCTGGTGACGGCCGGCCCGCTCGACCTCCTGCTGCTGGACGAGCCGACGAACCACCTGGCCCCCGCCCTGGTGGAGGAGATCGAGGCGGCCCTGGCCCCCTACACCGGCACCCTGGTCGTCGTCACCCACGACCGGCTCCTCCGGGAACGCTTCCGCGGGTCCCACCTGGAGCTGCCCGTGGCGGCCGGGTGACGGCCGGCTCGGGAGTCCGGGGGCCTACCGCCCGTCCGTCACCCTCTCCACGATGAAGCCCTCGATGTAGAGCCGGTCCATGGACGTCTTCAGGAAGGTCTCGAGGGCCACGGACGGGGACATGATGAGCGGCTGCCCCTTGACGTTGAAGGAGGTGTTCACCACGCAGCCGAATCCGGTACGCCGCTTGACCTCGCGCAGCAGCCTCCAGAAGACCTCGTTGGCCTCCTCACGCACCACCTGGATCCGGGCCGAGCCGTCCTCGTGCACGATGCCGGGGACATCCGCCCGGTGCCGCTCGCGCACCTGGGCCGTGCACAGCATGTACGCGGTCGGGGAGAGCCCGCGCGTCTCGAAGAGGGTGTCGCGGTCCTCGTCCAGGACGGCGGGGGCGAAGGGACGGAAGGGCTCGCGGAACTTGACCATGCCGTTGATGCGTTCCTTGATGCGCCGCCCCGCCGGCAGCCCCAGGATCGAGCGGTTTCCGAGGGCGCGCGGGCCGAACTCCATGCGGCCGTGGAACCAGCCGATGATGCGGTCGGCGGCGAGGTCGGCGGCCGCGGCGGAGAAGTACGCGTCGCCGAAGCCGGTGTGACGCCAGCGCAGCGCGCCGGACGCGGCGGCCCGTTCCAGTTCGGCGCGGACCTCGGACTCGCCGTAGGACGGGCCGGTGTACGGGTCGAAGCCCGCGGGCGGGCCGGCGTAGGGCGCACCGCGCTCGTGGGAGGCGTACAGTGCGGCGCCGAGCGACGTGCCGTCGTCGCCCGCGGCCGGCTGCACGAAGACGCGGTCCACGCCGGGCAGGTCACACAGCGCCTGATTGGCCTTGCAGTTGAGGAAGGTGCCGCCGGCCAGGCAGAGGGACGACTCGCCCGTCCGGGCCAGCCAGTGGGACACCAGTTCCGTCAGCACCTCGGTCAGCCGTTCCTGCAGCGCGGCGGCGAAGTCCGCGTGCTCCGGCAGGTGGCCCTCGGTCTGGTCGCCGACCGGGAACGCCTTGCCCGCGAGGAACGCCAGCGCCTTCGGGTAGCCCAGCTCGGGCGATCCCATGCTGCCGCGCGGCCAGTCGACCCGTACGCCGCCGCTCTGCGCGTCGAACCGGACGAGTTCCCGGAACAGGGGGCGGTAGGCGGCGGGGTCGCCGTAGGCGGCGAGACCCATCACCTTGTACTCGTCGGAGTTGGAGGCGAAGCCCAGGTAGCGGGTGCAGATCGAGTACAGGAAGCCGAGCGACTGGGAGATCGGCTGGGAGTGCAGCTTCTCCAGGTGCCCGTCGCGCGCGTGGTACACGGTGAGCGACTCCGTCTCGCCCATGCCGTCGGACACCACGCACAGCGCGGACTCGAAGCCGCTGGGCAGGTACGCGGAGGCGGCATGGGCGAGATGGTGGTCCACCTGCCGGAAGCGGTCGGCCACGCCGGTCCAGCCGTGGGCGGTCAGGCCGTCGACGACGGTGCGCCCCGACAGCACCGCGTCGAAGTGGTCGAGGGAGCCCGCGAACACCCTGCGCCGCCGGTCGTAGTCGAAGCCGTGCGCGATGACGTCCACGTCCTGGGGCCCGATCCCCGCCGCCTTCAGGCAGTAGTCGATCGCGTGGACCGGCAGCCGTCCGGTTCCCTTGTCGCCGTTGAAGCGTTCCTCGGCCGCGGCGGCCACGATCCGGCCGTCGACGACCAGCGCGGCCGCGCTGTCCAGACCTTGGCAGTTGCGCTCGTCGAGCGGGTGCAGGCCGGGTGTGTCCCTGGCCAGCCGGTCCTGCGCGTTGGGGAGGCCGCTGAGGCCCATGACGATCATGTCGGTTCATCACCCTTGTCGTGTGCGGGCCGGGGCCCTGGGCGGCGCCGGCCGGTTCGGTGGACTACGGGTGCCAGTACCGGTGCACGACCCGGAAGGGGTCCGCACCGGTCAGCACGACGGCCGCCGCGTGGTTCCGCGGAGCGCGCAGGTCCCGTGCCCGCAGGAGGCCGCCTCCGCCCGACGGGCAGGGCAGGACGAGACCGCGCCCCCCGCCCGCGACCGGCAGTGACAGGCCGTCGGCCAGCCGCCCACCGACCGCCTTGACGCTCGCCTCCTTGCGGGTCCACAGCCGCAGGAAGACGGCACCGCGCCGGGCCGGCGTCAACCGGGCCAGCAACCGGGCCTCGCCGGGGGGAAAGTGGCGTGCCGCCACGGCGGCCGTGAAGGCGTCCGCACGGCGGCGCTCGATGTCGACCCCGGCTGCACGGGAACGGGTGACGACGACGACGGCGGTCCCCTCGACGTGGGAGAGGCTGAAGTGCGGTGCCGGTACGCCCGTGTCGAGCGCGGGCTTGCCCCAGCGGTTCCGGCTCATGCGCAGACCGGCCGGCTCCGTGCCGGCGTAGCGCGCGAGGATGCGGCGGAGTGCGGCGTGCGCGACCGTGTAGCGGGCGCGGGGTAGCCGCCGGGGCAGGTCGGCGTGGCGCCGCCGCTCGGCCGGACCGAGGTCCCGGTAGAGGGCGGCCAGCTGGTCCGCGTCGTGGCCGTCGAGGCCGATCCACCACACGTGTACGTGGTCGGGGGCGATGTCCATCGGTCACGCCCCCGGACCCGTGGGCGGGCCGGCGGCGGGTCCGCCCCGTGCGAGCGTGTTGTAGATCTGCAGCCGCTGGATGCCGGACGTGCCCTCCAGGTACTCGACTCCCCGGGCGTCCCTGGCCCACTTGTCGAGCAGGGGATGGTCCAGGCGCGCTCCGGGGCCGAAGAAGCGGAGGGCGTCTCGCGTGGTGCGTTCGGCGAGGCGGGAGGCGCTGACCTTGGCCACGGAGGGGAGGTGCCCCCGATCGGGATGCGCCTCGATCTCGCCGGCGGCCCGGTAGGTCAGCTCCCGGACGGCGGCGATGCGTCGGGCGGTGTCCTCCAGGCGGGCCTTCCCGTCCGCCGTCAGGGCCCTGCGGTGCTCCCGGACGTAGTCGTGGGCGGCGCGGGCGATGCCCACGCCCATGGCCGCGGCCGCCGTCCGCAGCTGGTTGAAGGCGCGCAGCCAGCCCCACATGCCCCGCCTAACCGGCGACAGGTGCCGGCCCAGGAGGCGGTCGTCACCGATTCCGACGGCGTCGAAGCCGAGGGTGCCGAGGGCTCCGGCGAGGCCGATCGTCGGCAGCGGCGCCGCCGTGACGCCCGCCGCGCGCAGGTCCACGAGGGCCGCGCGCAGATCCAGCGGCCCTTCGCCCGTCCGGGCGAAGACGACGGCCGTGTGGGCGCGTGCGGCGTTGCCGATGTACGTCTTGGCCCCGGTCAGGGCGTACTCGTCGGTCGTGAACGCGCCTGTGCCCGCCTCCCGCTCCGGACGGGTCAGTGCGCTGCGCATTCCCGCGGCGTCCGAGCCGTGCTCCGCTTCGGTCATGGCCAGGGAGGTCCAGCCGGTCGTGCCCGCCAGGCGGCCGTAGAACCAGTCCTGCTGGTCGGTACTGCCGAGCGCCTCGACGACGGGGCCCGCCGTCAGCGCGCCCGGTGCGGCCATGAGGAGGGCCGCGTCGCCGTACGCGGCCTCCTCGGTGAGAACGACGCGTTCCAGAGCGGTGGGGGTCGTGAAGCGATGGCCGTGCGCGTGCACCGGCGGCGCGTCGTACCGTTCGGGGAGGGAGAGGTGACAGAGCGCGGTGAGCAGCTCCAGCTCCGGCGGCCGCGCAGCCGTGGCAGGCGCCGCTTGTTGCGCGTGTTCCCAGGCCAGGGCGTGCGAGCGGAGTTCCGCCGCCCATGCGGCGGCCTGCCGACGGAGTGCCGCCAGGCGCTCGTCCGAGTCGTGCGGAAGGTTCATGCGGCCACGTCCGCTCCCCCGCCGACGTACACGTCTCCCAGGAGTTCGGACGTATGGGCCAGGGCCCCCGGTCCGTCCTCGGTGAATCCGTGCGCGCCGCTCAGCCGCAACAGCGCGCGCTCCATGTCCGTGATGCGTTCGTGCAGGTCGGCCAGGGCGGTGACGCACGGCCCGCCGGCCGTGTTCGGGCCCGCCGCGAGCAGGGCGCGCAGTTCGTGCCGCTCGATCTCCACGTCGGCCAGGGCGCCCTTCAACAGCTGCCGGCGCAGCAGTGGTTCACCGCCGAACGTCCGGCCGGAGAGATGGGCCAGGACGGTGTCGAGCAGGCGGTCGCACAGGCCGAGCCGAAGCCAGGTGAGCGCCTCGCACCAGCCGCCGTAGTCGGCCGCCGCCGCGCCGTTCGGCGGGTCGTGGCGCCATACGGCGACGCCGAGACGCGCGGGGATCGGTGCCGTCAGCACCCGGGCCCCGGCGGGCAGCGGGAAGTCCAGTGGCGTCATGGCGTGCCCGCCGGGCCCGGTGACCGGAGGGCCGCCCTCGTCCGGCGCGCCGTGCTGAACCGCCAGGGCCTCGCGCGGGCCGGCGTCGCGCGCCCTCTCGTACACGAGGCGCGGCAGGTCCGCCGTGGTGCGGGGGCGCATCGGGAGCTCCTAGGGGGTGTCTTGTCGATCAGGCCGGATCAGTGAGCGGGGTCTGGTGCATGGGGTCTCCCCAGGCCCCTTGGGGCCGAGGGGACGGATCGCAAGGCGGAGGAGGGAGCCACTGCGGAGCAGTGGCGACCGACGACAACGCGGCGTGGGGGCACCCCCAGGCGAGGCTCTGGGGGAGCGGTGCCAGGCGTCGCGAGCCCGGCAAGATCGGCACGACACCCCCTAGAGAGTGTCGTCGAGGTGCCGGCGTACGTAGGCGGCGACGCTTTCGACCGTCTCGAAGGAGCCGGGTCCGAAGGTGTCCGGGTCGAATTCGACGCCCAGGTCCGCCTCCAGCAGCATCAGCAGTTCGAGGACGCTGGTGGAGTCGAAGTCCAGGTCCTGGACGAGGCGGGTGGTCGGCGGAAGGCTGTCGGGGGCGCGTCCCACCATGCGCGCCAGTGTCCCCGTCACCTCCGCGGTCACATCACGGCTTCCCTGGGAACCGGGTCCTGCGCTCACCTGCGTGCCCTTCTTACGGTCGGCATGGGCGGTCGCCCGCCCGGTCCACGGCCGGGGTACGGCGACCTTCTTCAGGCTGTCGAGTGCCCGCGGGTCCGGCAAGGCTCGGAAGGACGCTCCAGGGAGCTGGCGCAACAGGCATAGCCCAAGGAGGGGCTGCCGCCGCGCGGACCGGTGTTGAAGGCTGGGGCGGATGAATCCTCGACTCCCGGACCCGGTCGGTGAACGGGCCGGCGGCGGCGCCGACCGGCCGCACTACACGTGCGTCGGCATCGGGGCCGGGCCCGCCAATCTCAGCCTGGCCTCACTGCTGCACCGGCACCCCTCGCTGCCGCACCTCTTCCTCGACGCGAAGTGTGCGTTCAGCTGGCACGACGGCCAGCAGATCGCCGGATCGTCGCTCCAGGTGGCGCTGTTCAAGGACCTGGTGACGCTCGCCGACCCGACGAACCCGTACTCCTTCCTCTCCTACCTGCACGAGCAGGGACGGATCCACCACTTCATCAACGCGCAGTTCAGCGAGGTGCCCCGGCAGGAGTTCCGGGATTACCTGGACTGGGCGGGGCGCCGGAACCCGCATGTCATGTTCGGGGAGCGGGTGGAGCGGGTGGAGTTCGCCGGCGACCGGTTCGTCGTGCACTCCACCGGCCAGGTCGTCACCGCGGACAACGTCGTCGTGGGCGTCGGGAGGGTGCCGTGGCTGCCTGCTCAGGCGCGGGGGCTGCGGGGCGAGAGCCAGTTCCACGTCGCCGCGTTCATGGACCGCGCCCGGGGGCTGCGCGACAAGCGGGTGTGCGTGGTGGGCGGCGGGCAGTCCGGTGCGGAGGCCTTCCTCGATCTGATCTCCCGTCCGGAGGAGGAGCGGCCGCGCCGTGTCACATGGGTGTCCCGCAGATCCAACTTCTTCCCCATCGACGACTCGCCGTTCACCAACGACTACTACACGCCGTCGCACGCGGACCACTTCTTCCGGCTGCCGCGCGAGACGCGCGAGGATTTCGTCACCCGGCACGTCCTGAGCAGCGACGGCATCTCCGAATCGACGCTGCGCGCCATCTACCAGCAGGTCTACGTGCTGCGGTTCCTGACGCGGGCGAAGGACGCGACGTGCCTGCTCCCCGGCCGGGAGGTGATCGCCGCGACGGGCGACGACCAGCGCGGCTGGGACCTCACCCTCGCGCACCGGGAAGAGCCGGGTGCCCGGGAGACGGTCACGGCCGACGCCGTCGTGTGGGCCACCGGTTTCTCGCAGGCTCCCCTCGACTTCCTGGACCCGATCGCCGCACGGCTGGAGCGCGAGGGGCCGGAGTTCCGGATCGACGCCGACTTCGCGGTGCGCTGGGACGGCCCGCCGGACCGGAACGTCTTCCTGCAGAACGCCGCCCGCCGTCAGCGGGGCCTGGCCGACCCCAATCTGAGCCTGAACGCCTGGCGCAGCCGGCGCATCCTGGACCGGATCACCGGCACGAGCGGCGACGCGCAACTGCCGTCGTTCATCGAGTGGTCGGCGGCGGACGGGCCGGGCGCGCGATGAGCGGGGAGCGAGTGGACTTCGCCGTGGTGGGCGGCGGCATCGTGGGAGTGCTCGTCGCGCGGGAGATATCCCAGCGGGCCCCGGGGGCGTCGGTCGTGCTCGTCGAGCGGGACGCCGTCGGCAGCGGGGCGAGCCGGCGCTCGGCGGGACTGCACTTCCCGCGCGGGGCGAGCGAGCGGGTCCGCGCGATGACCCGGTACAGCGAGACGTACTACCGGCGGCTCGCCGAGGACTGGCCGGGGACGGGCGACGCGTCGCCGTACGGAGCGGAGACGGGCCGGGCGGAAACGGGCCGGGCGGAGACGGACGGGACGTCACCGGGCCGGGGGGAGCGCTTCGTCCATCCGCTGCCGATCCACCCCCTGCCGATGGCGGTCGTCGCGTCCGCCGAGCGGACGGCGCTGCTGCGGGAGCACTACCTGGACAGCGCCGCCCTGGCCGAGGCGCCCGGGTTCACCGGCTTCCCCGGCGTGCCGGACTTCCTCGGCCCGTTGCCCGCGCACGCGCGGGTGTGGCGGGCCCAGGGCTGCCAGTACGCCGACGTCAACGCGCTCGCGCGGGCGCTCGCCGACGCCCTGCCCGACCGGGTCCGGGTCCGGGAAGGCGTCCGGGTCACCACCGTGGAGCACGGTCGTACGCCGGAGGTGCGCCTCGGACTCGGCGACGGGGAGGAACTCGCCGCCGGTCGCGTGGTGCTGGCACCGGGCCCGTGGCTTGCGGACCCCGCGTGGCGCGAGCTGGTGGCGCCCCTCGGCGCGCGCGTCAAGAAGGTGGTGGCCCTCCACGTGGGCGGCCGGCCGGCGAGCGACGCACCGGTCATCGTGTTCGAGGACGAGGACGCCTTCCTGCTGCCGCTGCGCGAACGCGGCCGGTGGCTGTTCAGCTATACGTGCCGGCAGTGGGACGTGGACCCCGACGCCTCCCCCGCCGGGCTGACCGCCCACGATCTGAGCGAGGCGGAGGTCGTCCTGCGCCGCTACGCGCCCCGGCTGGCGGACGGGCCGATGGCGGGCCGGGTCTTCTGCGACGCCTACAGCGTCGGCCGGGAGCCCGAGGTCAGGGACCTGGGGGGCGACGGCCGCCTTCTGTTCGCCGGCGCCGCGAACGGCTCCGGCTACCGGCTCGGACCCGCCATCGCCGCGCGAGTCGCCGACGAGCTGGCCCTACCCACCGCACCGAGGAGCGATTCGTGATCGTCAGCAGCTACCGACCCGACGCCCTGCGCCCCATGGCGGGCATGGACATGGCCACGGTGGAGAGACTCGGGGTGGGCGCCGGGTGGGTCAGGGTCGCACCGGGGGCCCGCTCCGAGAGCGACCGGCACGACGAGAGCGAGATGTTCGTCGTCGTCTCCGGCGAGGGCGCGGTCGTCGTGGACGGCGAACGGCACCCCGTGTCCGCGGGGACCGTCGTCTCCTTCGCCCCGTTCGAGACCCACGCCGTCGAGAACACGTCCGACGAGGATCTCGTCTTCCTCACGCTGTACGGGCGCGACGCCGAGCGCAGCGCACGCGCGGCGGCCGACCCCTCGCGTCAGGCGTACGCCGCCGACGCGAACCGCCCCGTGTTCGTCTTCTCGACACCGCCCACCCCCAACGGCGACCTGCATCTGGGGCATCTGTCCGGCCCGTACCTGGGCGCGGACGCCTTCGTGCGATTCCAGCGGCTCAACGGCGTCGAGGCCTACCATCTCACCGGGAGTGACGACTTCCAGAGCTATGTCGTCGACGTGGCACGGCGTGAGGGCCGTACGCCCCGCGAGGCGGCGGCGCACTACGGTGCCGAGATCGCCGCGACGCTCGCCCTGATGGACATCGAGCCCGACCAGTACACGGCCACCAGTCGGGACGGCTCCTACCCGGAGGGCCTGCGGGCCTTCTTCTCCCGCCTCGTCGCCTCGGGCGCGGTGGCCCCGGCCGAGGGGCCCGCGCTGCTGGACGCGGAGAGCGGCCGCTACCTCTACGAGGTCGATGTGAGCGGCGGCTGCCCGTCCTGCCTGGCGCCGGCGGGCGGCAACATCTGCGAGGAGTGCGGCGAGCCGAACGCCTGCGCCGATCTCGTCGACCCGCGCGCCTCGCGGTCGGCGGTCCCGCCCGCCGTCGGTTCCGTCACCCGCTACTCCCTGCCGCTGCACACGCTGCGGCCGGACATCGCCGAGCACCACCGCTCGGGGCGCGTACCCGCCCGGCTGCGGGAGCTCACCGAACGGGTCCTCGGGCGCGGGACCCTGGACGTGCCTCTGACCCACCCGTCGTCGTGGGGCGTGGCACCCGCCGAGGCGGGCGCCCCGGGCCAGGTGATCTGGGTGTGGCCGGAGATGGCGTACGGATTCCTGCACGGCATCGAGCTCCTCGGACGCGGGCTCGGCAGGGACTGGGAGGCTCGGCGGCCCAGCGACGACTGGCAGTTGGTGCACTTCTTCGGGTACGACAACAGCTTCTACCACGCGATCCTCTACCCGGCGCTCTACCGGCTCGCGCACCCGTCCTGGACGCCGCGGATCGACTACCACGTCAACGAGTTCTACCTTCTCGAAGGGGAGAAGTTCTCCACCAGCCGCCGGCACGCCATCTGGGGCAAGGACATCCTGACCCCGGAGAGCGTGGACGCGGTCCGTTTCCACCTCTGCCTCACCCGGCCCGAGGGGCGCCGCACCGACTTCAGCCGCCGGGCGTACGAGACGGTCCTGCGCGACACGCTCATCGGCGGCTGGCAGGCCTGGCTCGGCGATCTCGGCCGCCGGGTGGAGGAGGACCACGCGGGGCTGGCCCCGGACGCGGGCCGCTGGACGCCGCAGCACAACGCCTTCCTCCACCGCCTCTCGGGACGTCTGGCCGAGCTGACGGCGAGCCTCGGGAAGGACGGATTCTCCCTCAACGCGGCGGCGGCCGCCCTCGACGGCATCGTGCGGGACACCGTCCGCTTCACCCGCACCGAGCACCCCGGCGCGCTCACGCACGGTCCGTGGAGCTCCGAGGCGCGCACGGCCACCGCCCTGGAACTGGCCGCCGCCCGGTTGCTCGCCCGGGGCGCCGCCCCGCTGATGCCCCGCTTCGCCGCCCGGCTCGCCGCGGCTCTCGGCGATCCGGTGCCCGCGGTGTGGCCGGACCACGTGGAACTGCTGCCGCCGGGCCGCCGTGTCCGCCTCGCCCGGGAAGTCTTCTTCAGCGAGTCACCCGAAGAGGTCCTCGGGGAAGCGCTCGGGGAGGGCGCCGCGTGAGCACCGTGCTGTCCGGGTCCGTGGTCAACCGGGTCGTCTCCGAGCCGCCCACCGGCGGACACCGCATCACGCTGTACCGGCCGGGGATGACGCGTTCCCTCGAACTGACCGAGCTGTACGAGCAGTCCGGGCGTGTGGCGCGGTTTCTGACCGGCCTCGGGGTGCGACGCGGCGACCGCGTCGGTGTCCTCGCGGCCAACTGCCTCGAGTGGGTGCTGCTGGATCTCGCCGCGTTGCGGATCGGCGCCGTCACCGCCGGCCTGGAACCGGGGAAGTTCGAGGCCACGGCGGGCCTCCTGGACCGCTACGACCTCACCGTCCTGTTCACCGACGAGCCGTCGCACGAGCCCGGGGCCCCGGGGGTGCCCGGTGTGCGCGGTATCGACGAGGTCGCGCGGGCGGCCGCCGATCCGCGGCCCGGTGACGTTCCGGCACCCGTCGTGTACGACGAGCGGGACGTCACCACCCTCAAGTTCACCTCCGGGAGCACGGGTGAACCCAAGGCGCTCGCGGCCACGGTCGGCAGCATCGACAGCTCGCTGCGCGCCGTGCAAGCGATGTTCGCGCACGGACCGGGGGACCATCTCTTCGTCTTCCTCCCGCTGTCCCTGCTCCAGCAGCGGTACTGGATCTACTCGGCCCTGTGCTTCGGACACGACGTCACCCTGACGACGTACGCGGACGTCTTTCCGGCGCTGCGCCGGGCCCGGCCCACCGTCGTCATGGGGGTGCCCGCCTTCTTCCAGCTGGCGCGGCGCGCCGTCGAGGCGCGGGGGGCCGCCGCGGTGTTCGGGGACCGGATCCGGTACCTGTGGACGGGGTCGGCGCCCGCCGACCCGGCGATGCTGCGGTTCTACGCCGACGCCGGGCTGCCCCTGTTCGAGGGGTACGGCCTCAACGAGACCTGCATCGTGGCGAAGAACCACCCGGGCGCCCACCGGGAGGGCAGCGTCGGTCGCGTGGTGCCCGGAAAGGAGGTCGTCATCGACGCGGACGGCTTCATCACCGTCCGCAGCGCCCACCCGGTGAACGTGGCGTACGCCTATGCGGCGCCCGGCGAGTCGGAGCGGGTGTTCGGCCCCGGCGGCCTGGTCAGGACCGGCGACCTCGGGTACGTCGACGAGGACGGGTTCCTCTTCGTACGGGGCCGGGGCGACGACGTGCTGGTGCTCGGCAACGGCCGGAAGATCGACGTGCGTCCGGTGGAGGAGTTCCTGCGCGAGGGTCCCGCCATCGAGGAGTGCGTGCTGTTCTGTCCGAACCGGGCGGCCCTCGTCGCCGTGGTGTCGCCGCCGCCGGACCGGCCCGTCGACGAACGGGCGATCGCCGAGCGTCTCGCGGCGGCCAACGCCCGCTTCGGGGAGGACGCCCGGATCAAGCGGGCGGTGGTGGCCGACCCGCCGTTCGCCATCGACAACGGCCTGCTCACCTCTCAGTACAAACCGCGGCGCGGCCGCATCCTCGACACCTATCGCGCCGAGATCCACGACGGCACCACCGGTGTCCCCGCTGCCCCGCCGGACACAGCACCGAAAGGCTGAACCCGCGACATGAACTGGAACGACCTGCTGCAGACGCCTCTGGAGAACGAGCATGTACTGCTCCGCCCGGTGGCCCCGTCGGACCGCGAGGCGCTGCACGCCATCGCCCTCGAACCGAGCATCTGGCGGTACTTCGTCTCGCGCGTGGAGTCGGACGACGACTTCGAGCGCTTCTTCGCCGCGATGTTGGCGGACCAGGAGGCGGGCCGCCGGGCCGTGTACGTGATCACCGACAGGCGGTCGGGGCGCACGGCGGGCAGCATGAGCTTCGGCAACCTCGCCGAGGCCGACCGGCGCATCGAGATCGGCTGGTCGTGGCTGGGCGTCGACTTCCAGGGCGCCGGCGTCAACAACTGGGCGAAGTACCTCCTCCTGGAGCACGCCTTCGAGCGCCTCGGCGCCGAACGCGTCGAGTTCAAGACGGACGAGCTCAACTCGCGCGCCCGCAAGGGCCTGCGGAACATCGGCGCGCGGGAGGAGGGCACCCTGCGCAGCTTCAACCCGATGCCGGACGGACGCCGCCGCGACGCGGTGTTCTACAGCGTCATCCGCTCCGAGTGGCCGGCGGTGAAGGCCCATCTGGCGGCGAGCAGGCCACCGTCCGTGCCGGGGGCGGCCTGATGCGCACGGGTGGCCTCCCCCTGCCGTACGTGCGGGCCACCGGCAGTCCCTTCGCCCTGGGCGTGCGGCACGGCACGTCCCGGGCGAAGGCCCTGCGCGCCTTCCTGGACGACGGTCTCGCGCGGCTGAACCACCTCCTGCCCCGGCCGGTCACGGAGGCCGAGCTGGGTCCGCGCGTCGCCGCCCACCGCGCGGCGATCGGGGCCGCGGTGCCGGACGTGCTCGACGAGGTACGGGGGTTGGCACACGGCGCGGGCCTCACCCCCGACGAGGCGCTACTGCTGCAGATACGCCGCGAGATCATGGGGTACCGCCGGGTGCCGGCGGCCGGGGACTGCACGACGTACGCCGTCACGCCGTCCGCCGGGGCCGGCCCGTCCGTGCTGGCGCAGACGGTCGACCTGAACGGACACCTCGACGATCAGATCTGCGTCCTCGACGTCGGCCGGACGGATACCGGACGCAGGAGTCTCCTGCTGAGCTTCGGCGGGCTGCTCGGCTACCTCGGCATCAACAGCGAGGGCCTCGCGGTGGGCATCAACCTCGTGCTCGGGGGCGACTGGGAGCCGGGGCTTCCCCCCTATCTCGCCGTACGCCACCTGCTGGACACGGCGTCGGACGTCGACAGCGCCGTCGAGGAGCTCGGGCGCCTGCTGCCGCTGGCGAGCTCACGCTCCTTCACCTTCTGCGATCCGCGGAGGGCCGCGTACGTGGAGTTCCGCGGCGGCGATCTCGCGGTCGTCCCCGCCGAGGACGGCCGCGTCGTCCACACCAACCACTTCCTGCACCCCGGTCTCGCCCCGGGCGACGCGCTCAACCCCTTCGCGCGCAGGTCCTCCCTGCGCCGCCTCGAGGCGGCGCGCGAGGGCCTGCGCCGGCTTCCGCCGTCCGCGGGGCCGGAGGGGCACTTCGCGCTGCTGTCCGCCCGCCCGATCCGCGTGCCGGACCGGGGTGACATCCGGGCCGAACGGACCGTCGCCGCGGTGGTCATGGTGCCGTCGCGCCGTGAGCTGCACATCCGCCCCGGTGATCCCGCCCTGAGCGCGACTCAGGTCTTTCGGATCGGTCGGCCCCCCGAACCGCAAAAATTCTGAAAGAACTTGAAAGGCGTTGCTACCCCTTTGGCCGAAACATAAGATCCCCTGGAACCGACGGGGCGGCGACACCGCGCCCGATGTGGTGATTCATTCACTGGCGGCAGGACGGCCGGCAGTGCGCGAAGGCGCCGATGTGCGCGATGTGAGGGCAACTGTGACTCGAACCGAGGACGTCTCAGCCGCAAGAACCGAGCCCGGCACCGGAGCAGAGACCTGCAATGTGCTGCTGCTCGTCGACAATCCGGTGGTGGCCGCCGGCCTGGAGAGCGTGATGCGCCGACTGCCGCGCGTCGGCACGGTGTTAGCGGCGTCCGCCGCCACGTGGTCCCGGGCCGTCGACTCGGGCGACTTCCACGTCCTCATCGTCACCCTGGAGCAGTGGGAACTGCTCGGCACCCGCGGCGAAGGGGACCGCCGGCCGCTGCCGACCGTCCTGGTCCTGGGTGAGGCGCCGTACGACCGCTACAGCGAACTCTTCGTCTCCCTCCCGGTCGACGGCTTCCTCGCCCTGAGCGAACTGACCGCACCGTCGCTCGACGACACCCTGCGACGCGCCCTCGCCGGTGAGATGCCCATGCCGACCACGCTGGCCCGTCGCCTGCTGTCCGGCAGCCACACCCGCACCCGGGCGCTGGGGCAGGGCCCCCGCAACGTGTTCCTGACCCCCCGGGAGACGGAGACGCTCGCGCTGCTGGCAAAGGGCATGAGCAACAAGCAGGTCGCCCGGGTCCTCGGGATATCCACCCACGGCGCCAAGCGTCTGGTGGGCTCGATCCTGCTGAAGCTGGGCTCCCCCAACCGCACGTCGGCGGTCATCACGGCCCTGCAGGAAGGGCTGGTCTGACGGACCCGCGCCGGGCGGGCCGCTGTCGGGCCCGGAGCTTCCGGGCCCGGCGCGGTCGCGCCCGGCCCGGCCGGGCCGGCTCCCCGGAGAGGATTCCTCAGCCGTCGGCGGCAGTCGCCGCCCGCGCCGCCGCCGGGGTGGACGGCACCGCGGCCGTGATCCTGCGGGCCCCGATCCCCACGACGAGGAGCGCCAGCGCCGCGGCGCCGGGTGCCATCCAGTAACCGGCCGCGGGGTCCACCCGGTCGACGACCTGGCCCGCGATCGCCGAGCCCAGCGACGTACCGCCGAGGATGCTGGTGACGGCGAGCGCCATGGCCTCGTTGATCTGCGAGCGGGGTACCAGCTCCTGCACCATCGTCATGCTCGTGACCATCGTCGGCGTGTTCGCCATTCCGGCGACGAACATCAGCACGCACAGGGCGGGCAGGTTGCCGGCGAACTGCAGCGGCAGCATCAGGACACCCATCCCGAACAGGCAGACGAGCAGGCGCGTCGTCATCCGCCCCTTGGGTGTCACCATGCCGAAGAGGACGCCGGCGATCGCGGAGCCCACGGCCTGGAGTCCGATCACCACACCCGCCGTGGAGGCATGGCCGAGCTGCTCGGTGTACGCGAGGGTCACGATCTCCAGGGAGCCGAAGATGGTACCGGTCAGCAGCAGGGTCAGCAGGATGACCCGCAGCCCGCGGTTGCGGAGCGGCGACGCGGCGGCCGGCTCCGGTTCCTGGACCGGGGGTTCGCTGGACTTCTGCGCCACGAGCAGCAGCGTGCCGCCGAGGGTGAGGGCGCCCGCCACCAGGCGTCCGGCCTCGGGGAAGACGCTGGTGCACAGGGCCACGGTCACGATGGGTCCGACGATGAAGCAGATCTCGTCGAGGACCTGCTCGAAGGAGTTGGCCACGTGCAGCGATTTCTCGTCGTCGCGGTAGATCTCGGCCCACCGGGCCCGCACCAGACCGCCGGCGTTGGGCGCGGTGGACAGCGACGCCGTCACGAACAGGGTCCACACCGGCGCGCCGTAGTGGGCGCACAGCACGAGGGCGAGCGACCCGAGCGCCGAAATGGCGGCGGCGGGCACGGCGACCTTGCTCTGTCCGTACCGGTCGATGAGCCGGCTGATCCGGGGCACGGTGATCAGGGTCATCGCCAGCGAGACACCGCCGACGGCGCCGGCCAGCGAGTACGAGTCACGCTGGGCTGCCACCAGCATGACGGTGCTGACGCCGTACATGGCCAGGGCGAGGCGCCCGGAGAACCCGGCCAGGGTGAACGCGATGGTGCCCGGAGGGGCGAACAGACGGCGGTACGGCGCGAACAAGTGATTGTCTCCTCAGTTGGTCGACGGCGGGAGCAGCGTCAGGCCGGCCCCGGCGGTGTCGAAGTGGAAGGGCTGCTCGGCGAGGCCCAGCTCGGCCATCGCGGCCCGCACGTCGGGGCGGCTGTGCGCGTCGGCGTGCAGCAGCAGAAAGCCGCCGCCGCCCGCGCCGAGCAGTTTGCCGCCGGTCGCGCCGGCGGCGATCGCGGTGCGGTAGGCGTGGTCGATGCCGGGCAGCGTCACCCGGCTCCCGAGTCCTCGCTTGAGTTCCCAGTGACGCCCCAGCAGCCGCCCGAGGGCGGCCGGGTCGCCGTCCCGCAGGGCGGTCAGCGCGGGTGCGGTCAGTTCCTTGATCTCGTGCAGCCGCCGTTCGGCGTCGGCGTCCCCCCGGGTCACCCGGGCGTGCTGGTCGGCGAGGACGGCTCCGGTGTCGCGGACGGTTCCGGTGAAGAACAGCAGCAGCTCGTCGTCGAGACGGCGTCGTGTGGCGGCGTCGACGGGGACGTCCTCGACGTCGACGCCGCCGTCCCGGCCGAAGTGCAGCAGCCGGAATCCGCCGAGCGCGGCGAGGTAGTGGTCCTGCCGGCCGACGGGGCGGCCCAGCCCCGTCATCTCGATGTCGCCGGCCGCCTCCGCGAGGGCCGCGCCGGAGGTTCCCGGTCCGGCGAGGCCGGCCGTGAGCGCCACGCAGAACGCGGCGGAGCTGCCGAGACCCGTTCCGCCGGGCACGTCGCCGAAGGAGACCAGGTCCACGTCGCCGTCGCGCGCGTGGCGCCGCAGGGCCTCCCGCGCGAACGGGTTGGCCACCTGGTGCGTGCCCTCGGGGCGCCCGCACGAGTCGAGGCAGACGCGCGGGCCCGCGCCGGGCAGCGCCTCGGCGGGCCGGTCCCGGCCCACGACGGTGACGCGGAGGTCGATGGCCGCGCCCAGCACCGTGCCGCCGAAACGGCCGGCGTAGCTGGGCAGGTCCGTGCCGCCGCCGGCCAGTGAGATCCTCAGTGGCGCGCTGCTCACCCACACGGTGACGTTCCCCTTCCCTGTCGTGCCGCGCCGGTCGCGGCTGCCGTCGTACGCTCGCCCGCCTCCTGGGTGTCGGCCGCCCGCAGCGCCGCCGCGGCCCCCTCGGGGTCGGCCTCGCTGACCCAGGCTCCGGTGCCCAGTTCGCCCGCCGCGAGCCGCTTGACGTGTCCGTCGGTGCCGTGCGCGGAGAACAGCCGGGCGTGCAGATGGGCCAGGTCGCGGTCCTCGCGGGCCGGAGCCTGCACCCACAGGGCCATGTACGGCAGCGGGGTCTCGGCGACGGCCGCGAACCGGCGCAGCACCGAGCGGTAGACGAGCGCCAGTTCCGCCCGCTCCTCCTCGTCGAGCGCGGGCAGGTCCGGTACGTGGCGCCGCGCGTAGAGGTGCACTTCGAACGGCCAGCGGGCGGCGTAGGGCACCACCGCGGTCCAGTGGCGCCCGGCCACGACCACGCGTACGGCCGCGGTCTCCTCCGCCGCGACGGTGTCGCAGAACAGGCAGCCGCCGCCCGTGCGGCGGGCTCGGCGCGCCGCGTCCCGGCCGCGGGCGAGGAGCGGTGGCACGAACGGATAGCCGTAGATCTGACCGTGCGGGTGGGCGAGCGAGGCGCCGGCCGCCGTGCCGTGGTTCTCGAAGCAGACCACCTGCGCCACGTCGGGACGGGAGTTGAGCGCGCGGGTCCGGTCGGCCCACGCCTCGATCACGGTGCGCACGCGGGGCACCGGCTGTTCGGCGAGGGTCGTCGTGTGGCAGCTGCCGAACGACACGACCTCGCAGACCCCCGCGGCCGGGACATCGGTGAACGGCCCCGGGGCGGCGGGCGGGGCGGCCTGCGGGCCGGGGGCGCCGAGCGCCGGGTAGCGGTTGCCGAAGACGGCGACGTCGTACCCGCCGCCCGGGATCTCGTGCTCCACCCCCGTGCCGGGGCACAGCGGGCACACGGTCGTGTCGGCGGAGAAGGGCCGCTTGAGCCGGTGGGCGGCCATCACCACCCACTCCTCGGCGAGCGCGTCCCAGCGCAGCCGCGACCCGCTCGCGGGGCTCGTGCGGCCGGGTGGGTCCGTCACGTCGTACGAGGCCGGGGCGCGACGGCCGTCCGCGTACAGACGCACCCGGCGCCCGTCGGCCCGGGTGAAGGAACCGGCTGTGCGCGTCACGGGCGTTCTCCCGCCGTGTACCACCCGAGGATGTGGCGCAGCGCCTGCTCGGTGGTGGCCGTGCGCAGATCCGGGGTGGCGGTCGGCGGCGGTGCGGATCCTTCGTCGGCGGCCGCCCGTACGAGAGCCGTGCGGCAGCCCGCCCGGCGTCCCGCCTCCACGTCGCTGTCGAAATCGCCGACCATCCACGAGGACGTGAGGTCGAGGTGGTGGTGTTGCGCGGCGCGCAGCAGCATGCCGGGCTCGGGTTTGCGGCAGGCACAGCCCACCGACAGTCCGGGTACGACACCGTCCGGATGGTGGGGGCAGTCCAGGATGCCGTCGAGACGGACCCCCTGCGCGGCGAGGAGGCCGGTCAGCCTCTCGTGCATGGCGTCGAGTTCGGCCCGTCCGAACAGGCCCCTGGCCATGCCGGACTGGTTGGTCACGACGACCAGGGCCACTCCGAGCCCGGTCAGCGAGCGCAGGGGTGCTCCCACTCCGGGTCTCAGGACGAGGTCGTCGGGCCGGCTCGGGTAGTGCCGGGGTTCGGTCAGCGTGCCGTCCCGGTCGAGGAGGACGGCGGGGCGACCGGTCACCGCGGTACGCCCCCGGTCGCGGAGCGCACCGACGCCCTGGTCCGCACATGGGTGCGCATGTGGCGGGTCAGGATGTGCGCCAGGGACATGTGGATGTCCTCCTGCTCCTCGATCGAGTCGGCCGGAGCCGCGATCCAGTGGTCGCACAGCTCCGCGGCCTGGCCGCCGGTGGGGCCCAGCAGGCCGACGGGGCGTGCGCCGAGCTTACGGGCGGTGCGCAGGGCGTTGAGGACGTTCGGCGAGTCGCCGCTCGTGCTGATGCCGACGACGATGTCGCCCGGCTCGGCGAACCCTTCGAGCTGGCCGCTGAAGACCGCGTCGTAGCCGACGTCGTTGGCCCATGCGGTGAGGGCGGGTACGTGGTCGACCAGGGAGTGCGCCCGCAGGGGCGGGGCGCCGTCGCACCGGGTGTTCTTGGCCAGGTCGATCGCGAGGTGGGAGGCCGTCGCGGCACTGCCGCCGTTGCCGCAGGTGAAGACAGTGCGCCCGGCGTCATAGGCCTCTTCCAGCAGGTGCGCCATCGTCGTCACGTCGCGCAGCGAGAGGGCGTCGATGGCCCGCAGGAGTCCTCGTACGTAGTCACGGACGTCGCTCTCGGTGCGGCGTTCGCCGTTGTTTCCCATGGTCAAGGTGCCTGTTCTTCGAAGGGGACGGTGAGCTGCCGGGGTCGGCGGACGGCCGCCACCAGGCCGGTGTAGAGGGCCGCCGTCTCCCGAGCGGTGCGGTCCCACGACCAGTCCTGCGCCATCAGCCTTCGCCGCAGGTCGGTGAGGTGGGAGCGGTCACCGGCGAGGAGGCGCACCGCTCGCTCGGCGGTGTCCCGTACGGCCCGCGCGGTGTGATCGGCGATGACCAGGCCGGTGCCCCGCCGCGGGTCGGCGGACAGATCGGTGACCGTGTCGCGCAGGCCGCCGACCGGAGTGGTGAGGGGGAGGGTGCCGTAGGCCATGGAGATCAGCTGGTTGAGCCCGCAGGGTTCCACGCGGGACGGCATCGGGGAGAAGTCGGCGCCCGCGTACACCAGCCAGGCCAGGTCCTGGTCGAAGTCGGGGCTGTGGTGTACGGCGCCCGGGGCCGCGGTGGCGAGAGCGGCGAGGGACGTACGGTACCGGTCGTCCCCCGGCCCGACGACCACGAGTTGTGCCCGTCCGGCGACGAGCAGCGGGCCCAGGCCGTCGAGCAGCAGGTCGCTGCCCTTCTCGTCCACCAGCCGGGTGCACACACCGAACAGCGGCAGCGCGGGGTCGACGGTCAGACCGAGCCGCTGTTGCAGGGCCCGCTTGTTGGCGCTCTTGCCCTCTTCCACGGATGCGGCGTCGTACGGGGCCGAGGTCCGTCCGGGAGCGGTCGGGTCCCACACGTCGGCGTCGACTCCGGCGACGATCCCGGTCAGTTCGAGCGCGCCGAGGGCTCCGGCCAGCGGGGTGCCGGCCAGGTCGTCCGTCAGCTCCCGCGCGTAGCCGGGGCTCCCGGTGGTCGCCGCGTCCGCGGCCAGCATGCCGAGGTGCAGCAGGCTGGGTCGTCCGGCGGAGCGCGCGGCGAGCTCCTCGGCGCACCGCTCGGGGAGCCCGAGGAGAGGGAGCCGGTCGGCCGGGAACCCGCCCCAGTAGTGGGCGCTGTGGATGTTGAGCAGCAGGGCGGGCGAGGTCGCCGCGGCGCGGCGCGCCCTCAGGTGGGCGAGGGCGGCTCCCGACTGCCAGTCGTTTGCGTGGACCAGGTCGTAGGCGCGTCCGCTCGTGCGGGCCCAACGGGCGGCGCACAGACCGTAGAAGGCGGCACGTTCGGCGGCGTCGGTGAACTCGACGTACCGCCCGTCGCGGTAGATGCCCTCGCGGTCGTACCACTCGTCGGCCCTGAGCAGGAACACCTCGGGTCCGTCGCCGGTGCCGAGCAGCCGGTGGACGACGGGTCGCGCGGTGACGCCGCCGACCGTGGCCGAGGGCAGTGCCAGCACCGCTTCGGTGCGCAGCCCTCGTTCCCGTACGAGGCGGGGGTAGTACGGCAGGAAGAGGTCGTGGCGGAGGCCGTACCCGCGTTGCAGCGCGGCGGACAGCGCCCGCGACGCCTGCCCGAGGCCACCCTCCACGAAGTGGGGCGCCAGCTCCTGGGTCAGATAGAGGCACTTCACGGCCGCTCCTCCCGGTCGTCGGCCGGGCTCAGCCACACGCCGAACAGGTGCAGGTCGGGGTTGAAAGGGAGTGCGAGACCGGTGCACGGCGTCGGCCCCGGCAGTGCGGCGACGGCGTGCCACAGGCGGGGCCGGACGCTCGGCTCCGGTCGGCCCCCGGTGTCGTACAGGAAGTCGGCCTCCAGGTAGCACCGTGCTCCGGGGACGGCTCCCCGGGTCAGGAAGTCGCCCAGCCGGACGTCGACGTCCGTGACGTCGCCGGAGCCTGTGCGGAGGCGGAACGTCTCGCGGACGGTGCCCTGGGTCCCGGCGCCGACGAGGTGCAGGGCGAGCGCGCGCAGCGGGCCGCCGTCCACGGTCAGCACCTGCCCTTCGCAGGTCACGTTGTCCGCGGCGCCCCGGCCGAAGCCCGCGGGCAGCCGCAACTCATCGGCGCGCGGCGACAGGGCGGGGGCGGGGAGGGCGCGTCCGAAGCCGTCGAAGCCTCCGAAGCCCTCGACCGGTACGGCGCCGGGTGCCCAGCAGGCCGTGTTGTTCCGGTGCGCCGACAGATCGAGTGGCAGGCCGGTCACCGGCTCGTGCGGCGCGGTCACGCGGCCCCTCCCGCACCACGGGCCGGCGCGTCGCTGGTCGCCGCCGCACCACGGGCCGGCGCGTCGCTGGTCGCCGCCGCACCACGGGCCGGCGCGTCGCCGGTCACCGCCACATCGCGGGCCAGCGCGTCACCGATCGCCGCCACATCGCGGGCCAGGGAGGCGAGCCGGGAGTCGAGCTCCGTCCGGAACGCCGCCGCCCGGGGGCTGTCGGGCGCGAGAACGCCGAGCCGCATCATGAGGCCGTTGGCGACGGCGAGGTCCCGGGCCGCCCGCTCGGCGGTCTCGGCCGCGGTGCCGGGCCTGCCCGGCAGCGCGAGCCACCGCGCGAGCCAGCGCAGCGTGTGGTGGTACCAGAGCAGGCCGAGGGGCAGCGTGCGGCCGAGCCCGGGGGCCGGCCCCTCCTCCCGGGGGCGGGGCCGCTCGCGCACGGCCCGAAGGTAGTCGTCGAGGCGCTCGGTGAGGGCCTCGACGAGGCCGCGGCCGGTGAGCCACCGCCCCGGGTCTCCGGTCAACTCCTGGGCTATCCGTCCCAGTTGACCGTCGGCGGCCGTACCGGTGGAGATGGCGGGGGGCCGGGGGTCCCACGCCGCCTCCACCCACGACTGACCCCGATCCTCGGCGTACATGGCTTTCCTCACCTCCGCGAGGGGGACCCGGCCGTCGAAGAAGACCTCCTCCCCCGCGTCGAGCAGCCGGATGGTGTCCGTCGCGGCGTCGGGGTCCCGCAGCACGACGGTGTGCAGGTCGTGGCTCTGTCCGTACGCGGGCCAGAAGTAGCGCAGGTGGAAGGGGTCCGCGGCGGCGGCGACCGGCCGGCCGGCCGCCAGGGCGCGTTCGGCGGCCGCCCAAGAGGGCGCGCCGTCGACCCTGTGCCGCACGAGCGGACGCTCCGCGCGGGCGAGGACGAGGGAGAGGATCTCCAGCGGGTCGTCGAAGACGAGCAGGCCGTCCTCGTCGAGGCGCGCGCCCGTGGTCGCGTTGGCGCCGAGCACGGCCACCGGGTCGGCCGGCTCGTCCATCGATGTGAGCAGGACGGCGAAGGCCGCGTGGTAGCAGCTCGCGTCGGCGAAGTCCGGGCCTGTCATCGCTGTCCCCACCTCGGTGTCGGCGCGTCGTGTCGTGTCGTCATGGCAGCCGTCTCGGCACAGCCTTCGCCGTGGGAGGAACACCGCCGGAAATGTCTGCCCAGAGAGTGGTCGGCACGACCGGCAGGGCCGCCGACGACGCTACCGACGAGCGCGGAAGGCCGACAAGGAGCCGCTTCGGGCATAGCCGCTTGTCCACCTCTGCGAGCGCGCCTTGGCGCCCGCACCGAGATCCCGTCGCGTGGGTGTCTTCGCAGCTCAGCGCCGTGGCACGGCATCGGGACGGCGGGTCGGCGCGGGGTCCCGCGCGGGCGCGGCCCGCCGTACGCTGCCCGTCGCGCCACGCAGCCGGCGCGGCCCGCCGATACCCAGGAGCCATCCACATGCCGAGGGACCATCACTCCGTATCCGAAGTGCCGGGAGCCGGGGCGCGGGCCGCGCCGGGAGAGGCCGGGCAGGCGACGGTGTCCGGCGACAGCCGCAGCCTGTTCCGCCTGGTGCGCGACGTCCGCGCGGGCCGCGACGTCACCGGGGTGCGCGGCGGCCCGGCTCTCGCCAACCGGGAGCTGGCCCGGGCGCTGGAGCGGGGCGGGCCCCGGTTGGCACCCGCGCCGAGCGGCTCGGTCTTCACCTGGGACGACCCGCTCCCCGGCGAGGTGCGGTTCCTGCCCCGGGACCGGCTGCTGTCCGCGGCGGAACGCGCGGCGGCGGTACGGGCGTTCACCGGTGTGCTGGACACGGGGGCCTTCACCAGCGGTCCCGGGGTGAGCCGGTTCGAGGCGGCGCTGGCCGAGTTCCTGCGCGTCCCTCACGTGGTAGCCACGAGCAGCGGGACGGACGCGCTGATCATCGCGCTGCGCGCCGTGGGCGTCGGCCACGGCGACGAGGTCATCATGCCCGCGAACAGTTTCGCCGCCACCGAGAACGCCGTACTGGCCTGCGGAGCACGGCCCGTACTCGCGGATGTGGGGGACGACTACACCCTCGACCCGGACGCCGTGGCCGAGCGGGTCACCGGGCGCACCCGGGCCGTCCTCCCGGTGCATCTGCACGGGAAGCTCGCCGACCTGCCCCGGCTGCGCGCGGTCTGCGACCGGTACGGGCTCGCCCTCGTCGAGGACGCCTGCCAGGCCATCGGCGTCACGGAGGTCGGGCAGCACGCGGACGCGGCGGCGCTGAGCTTCAACCCGTACAAGAACTTCGGCCTCTGCGGGAAGGCGGGGGCCGTCGTCACCAGGGCACCCGAACTGGCGGAGCGCTGCCGGGCGGTGAGCTATCACGGCTTCTCACCCGGCAGGAAGAACGTGAAGTCCGAGCCCTTCGGGTACAACGCCGGCATCGACAACACGCAGGCCGAGATCGCGCTCGGCCTCCTGCCGTACCTGACCCTCGCCAACTACCGGCGCGCGTTCCTCGCCGCCCGCTACCTGGACGGCCTGGCGGACCTCGCCGCGGCGGGAGCGCTCCGCCTGCCGGAATTCACCGCCGACCACGCCTGGCACCTCTTCCCGGTCCAGGTCGAGCCGGCCGCCGGCGCACGCGACGCGCTGCGCGACCGCCTCTGGGCCGAGCACCGCGTCGAGACGGACGTGTACTACCCGGTGCTGACGCATGAGCAACGGCCGCTGTCGGACACGGTCCTGCCGCCGTCGCGCCGGCTCCCCCGCACGGAACACCTCCACTCCCGCGTCCTGCACCTGCCCTTGCACAACGCCCTGTCGATCGCCGAGCAGAACCGCACCATCGAGGCCCTCCATGACTGCGCATCCCGTGCCCGCTAGCCGGCCGGCCCCGCTTCCCCCGCCCCGCCCCGGCGGCGTACAACTCGCCGTCTTCTGCGACTTCGACGAGACGTACCTGGCGCACCACCCGAGCCCGCGGCAACGCCAGGACCTGGTGGACCTGGAGGACCTGCTCGTCGAGGAGGCCGCGCGCGGCGGTCTGCTGTTCGGCTGGGTCACCGGGAGTTCGCCCGGCAGCGTGCTGGCCAAGGCCGACCGCCACCGGCTGCGCGTCCTGCCGCACTTCCTCGCCGCCTCCTTGGGGACGGACCTGACGTACTTCACCGCCGACGGCCCCCGGCGGGACGAGCGATGGCACCGGCGGCTCCGGGACAGCGGCTACGACAAGGCCGCGGTCGGCGGTGTGGTCGCCGAGCTCGCCGGGGAGGGGATCCCGCTGCGCCCCCAGGGCGGCGGGGAGGAGGCCGAGTTCCTGGACAGCTACTACTACACGTCGCGCGGCGACGACGCCGACCGCGCGGCTCTGCGGCGCATCGAGGCGGCCTGCGCCCGCGCCGGGCTCGGCGTCAGCACCAACCGGTGCAACCCGGGGGCGGGTGACCCCGACGGCGCCTACGACGTCGATGTCCTGCCCCGCACCGGAGGCAAGCGGGCCGTCGTCGCGTACCTGGTCGAACGGTTCGCGGCGGCGGACTCGCTCGCCTTCGGGGACAGCGGCAACGACCTCGGCATGCTCCGGGGTGTGCGGCGCGGGTACCTCGTGGCGAACGCGACCGCCGAGGCACGGGCGGCGCACCCCCGGACGTCACCGCACCCGTACGCCGCCGCCGTCCGGCACGCGATCGAGGAGACCCGCGGCCGGTCGCGGGAAGGGGCGGGGATTCGATGCGCATAGGGATCATGGGCGCGGGCAACATCGCCACCGCACACCTGCGAGCGGTCCGCGCCACCGCCGGGGCGGAGCTCGTGGGCCTCCACGACGTCGCCGCCGACCGGGCCCGGACGACCGCGGACGCCTTCGGCTGCCGCGCCTTCTCCTCCGCCGCGAGCCTGTACCGGGACGTCGACGCGGTGATCGTCGCCGCCCCGAACCACACCCATCACACCCTCGCCACCGAGGCCGTGCGCCGGGGCAAGCACGTGCTCTGCGAGAAGCCGATGGCGGTGTCGGTCGCCGAGGCCGCGGCCATGGCACGGGCCGTCCGCGGCACGGGCCTGACATGCTGCGTCGGTTTCAACTACCGCTTCCTGGACGAGGTCGAGCGGATGCGTCAGCTGATCTCCTCCCGGGAGCTGGGCAGGCCGCTGATGGTGGAGGCCGCGTTCCGGCGCGGCAGCGCGCTGACCCGTTCCACGTTCACCTGGCGCGACAGCGGCCTCGGCCGCTCGACGAGCGGCGCGCTGGGAGATCTGGGGATCCACCTCATCGACCTGCTGCACTACCTGTTCCGCGCCGAGGTGGACACGGCGTCGTGCGTGACGCGCCTGCGCACGCACGTACCGGAGAAGCAGGGGCGCGCGGTCGACGTCGACGACGACGCCTTCGTCGCGGGACGCCTCGGCAACGGGGTGTACTTCCATCTCACCGCCTCCAAGGCCTCGCTGCCGGAGGAGACCGGCCTCTCCCTCGAAGTCGTTTGTACGGGCGGGGAGTTCTCCTACCACTCACGGCAGGGCGGGACGCTGCTGGTGCGGCCGGGTACCGAGTGGCACCGCGAGTCCCTGGCCGCACCGGGTCCCTTCGCCGATCCGGTCGGCGAGGTGCCGGGCTGGGCCGGCTCCTTCCACCGTCAGCTCGGTGAGTGGGTCGACGCCGTCGTCCACGGCAAGGAGAGCGACCGGCTGGCCGGCTTCGAGGACGGCCTGCGAGCACAGCGCGTGCTCACCGGGCTGCTGGAGAAAGCGGAGGGGAAGAGGACGGAAGGAGCGGCGGAGGGAGCGGCGTGAGGGCGAGGTCGCGCCCGGTGATGCGCCCTCAGCCCGGCCGCGGCCCACGCGCAGGACGCCCTCAGCCCGCGCGCAGGACGTCCGCCAGTGCGTCCAGCCGCGCCGAACCCTTCAGCCGCTCCAGGGACAGCGGCACGGACTCCTCGTCGGCCAGCGGGAGCCGCCAGTTGGGGTAGGCACCGAAGACGCCCGGGAGGTTCGGGGAGCGCACGTCGCCCACCCCGTCGGGCAGCCACAGGCACACCAGGCGCGCCGGTGTGCGCAGGAGGTAGCGGTAGAGGCTCGTGGTGAGCGCGACCGGGTCCTCCGCGTCGGCCGGGGCCAGGCCCTCGCGGCGCAGCGCCTCCCGCCACTCGGCGATCTCTGCGGCCGCGGCGGCCCGCTCCCGCTCGGCGGAGCCGGCGAGCATCCCGTGCCGGGCCCGGACGTCGACGTGGCGCCCGGTCAGCCGGGCGGCCGTACTGGGCAGATCGTGGTTGGTGAGCGCCGCCAGGCAGCCCGCGCGCCACTCCCCCGCCGGCCGGGGGACCGAGCCCCCGGCGCCGTCGTCGCTCCGCTCCATCCAGAGCATGGACGTCCCCAGGATGCCCCGGTCGCTCAGCTCCGTGCGCACCTCGGGCTCCACGGTGCCGAGGTCCTCCCCGATCACGGGGACGCCCGCCCGGTGCGCCTCCAGGGTCAGGACGGCGAGCATGGCCTCGTGGTCGTAGCGCACGTACGTGCCGTCACCGACGGGGAACCCCTCGGGCACCCACCACAGCCGGAAGAGCCCCATGGCGTGGTCGAGGCGCAGCGCTCCGGCGTGCCGCAGCACGCCCCGCAGCACACGGGCGTACGGCTCGTACCCCTGTGCGGCGAGCGCGTCGGGGCGCCAGGGCGGGAGGCACCAGTCCTGCCCCCGCGCGTTGAAGACGTCGGGGGGCGCGCCGACCGTGATGCCGGGGGCGAGGCAGTGCCGCAGGGCCCATGACTCGGCCCCACCGGGGTGGACGCCGACGGACAGGTCGTGGATCACTCCGATCGGCATGCCGGCGTCGAGCGCCGCCCGCTGCACGCCCGCCATCTGCTCGTCGGTGATCCACGCCAGCCAGCGGCGGAAGTCCACCTCGTCCGCGTACCGCTCGCGCGCCCGCGCCACCTCGGGGCTCGCCGGGTCGCGGAGGCCCTCGGGCCAGGTCCGCCAGTCGGGGCCGTGCAGGTCGGCGAGGGCACACCAGGTGGCGTGCAGGTCGAGCCGCTCCCCCTCCCGTTCCAGGAACGACGTGTAGGCGACGGCCCGCTCGGGCCTCAGCCCCGCCTGGTGGACGGTACGCAGCGCGCGCCGCTTGAGGTCCCAGACCCGGTCCCGGTCCACGAGCTCCCGCCCGCTCAGCACGTCCTGCCGCAGTGCGGCCGCGGCGGCGGCCACCTCGTCCACCACGCGGCGGGCCGGGGCGTCGAGCGCCTCGTACTCCGGCACGTCCTCCACCCTGACGTGCACCGGGTCGGGGAAGCAGCGGTCGGACGGCCAGTAGGGCGAGTGATCGGCGAGGGCCGCGGGCATCATCGCGTGGAGCGGGTTGACGACGACGAAGCCCGCGTCGTGTGCGCGCGCCGACCACCCTGCGAGGTCCGCCAGGTCGGTCAGGTCCCCCATGCCCCAGGAACGCTCGGAGAGCAGTGCGTACAGGTGGGCCGCGTACCCCCACAGCCGCCGCTCCGGCTGCGCGATCCGCTCGGGGCACACGATGAGGGAGGCGGTGTCGTGACGGTTGCCGAGGCGGGCGTGGACGCGGTGGTAGCCGAGCGGTACGCCGTCGAGGACGCGCGTCGGCGGCCCGCCGTCCGGACCGGCGGGGAGGCCGATCCTGCCGCCGTCCTCCAGCTCGATCCACACGTCCGCGGCCGCGGGCACGCCGAGGGCGGCGGCACGCCCCTGCCTCGCCACGACGCAGTCCCCGGGAAGCAGGCGTTCCGCGGTGCGCCGCCGGTGCGCCGCGAGTGCCGCGGCGACGGCGCCCGGTGTGGTGGCGTCGACGCCCAGCGCGCGCAGGACCGCCACGAGGGTGCGCGCGGGCGTGCGCACCCGGGATCCGTCCTCGGCCCGGTACGCGGTGTCGATCCCGTGCAGCCGGGCCAGGTCCATCAGCTGCTGGGAAGGCGCGGTCGCCGGTTCGTCGCCGGTTGCCGGAGGGTGCACGGAGTCTCCCGGGGTCAGGGCAGGGGGTGGGGCGGAGGGCGGGGCCGGGTCACGCGTCGGCCCGGCACCCGGCACCAGTCTCCGCCGCACCGTCCGGCGGGAGAACTCCTCTTTGGGGCATGCCACTTCGGCGGGCGTCCCGGTGAGGAACCTCAGTGCAGGCTCGCCCCCTGCGCCCGCAGCTCGCGCTGGACCGCCGTCGCGGGGACGTCCTGCGGGCGTGTGCCCTGGGTGGCGGCGAGGGCCGCGCAGACGCCCGCCGCCTGCCCGGTGGCCATGGCGATCGGCATGACGCGGTAGGAGGAGTGGGCGACGTGGTCGCCGGAGATGCAGCGGCCGGCGACCAGGACCCGGTCCACGTCACGGGGGAAGAGGCAGCGCAGCGGGATGTCGTAGGACCGGCCGCGCGGGAGTCGTTTGAGGGTGGTGCCGCGGCCGCTGGGGTTGTGGATGTCGACGGGGTACGCGCCGCGGGCGATGGCGTCGTCGAACGTGCGGGCGGTCAGCACGTCCTCGCCCGTCAGCTGGTACTCACCCGTGATGCGGCGGGTCTCGCGGACGCCGATCTGGACGCCGCTCTGCACGACGTACGAGTCGGCGAAACCGGGCACCCGGTCCTTCAGGAAGCGGGCGATCTGCGCCATCTGGCGGTGCGCGGTGAACTCGGCGCGGGTGAGGTCCCAGACGCTGGTGCCGAGGACCTCGGTGACGCGGGTGGAGTTGACCGCGACCTCGCCGGTGTTGGGGGTGGCGAAGAAGAGCACGTCCTCGCGGGGCAGGTCGAGTTCTCCGGCGTCGGTGGCGGCGCGGACCAGGTCCCACAGCCCGTGCACGCCCTTCCACTGGTCCGGGTTGGCGCGGGCGTACGCGGCGAACCGCTCGTGGTCGAAGCGGGCCATCCGGAACATCAGCGTCATGGGCTGCGTCCAGCCGTCCTCCGGCCGGCCGATGTCGTACGAGGCGCCCGCCGCGGCGGCGATGTCACCGTCGCCGGTGCAGTCGACGATCACGTCCGCGTCCATGACCAGCGGCCCCGACTTGGTCTCGAACACGGCACGCGCGCGGTCGGGGAGGTCGACGACGCCGGAGGCGAAGGCGTGCAGCAGCGTGCGGACCTCGTGGACCTCCAGCAGCTCGTACAGCACGAGCTTGAACAGCTCCGGGTCGAAGGGGACCGTGTAGCCGGTCTCCAGTGAGGGGCGGATCGCCGCCCCGGCGCTCACCAGCCGGTCGAGCAGTGTCCGCAGCACACCGCCGACGACCGGCTCGCCCTCGCCGTGGTCGGGCGGCAGCAGCCGGGACGGGTCGCCGACGACGGCCTGCTTGACCTCGTTGTGGAAGCTCATCAACGGCATGACCAGCGCCGCGGTGGCGTTGCCGCCGAGGAACCCGTACCGCTCGACGAGGACGACCTCGGCGCCCGCGTTCGCCGCTCCGATGGCCGCCCCGATGCCGGCCGGTCCGCCCCCGATCACCAGGACCTGCGTGGCGCCCGCGTGCAGCGCCTGGCGCGGGGGCAGCGTCACGCTCCGGGGGACCCGGGGCGGCATCAGATGGGTCACGGTTCCTCCCTGGGGAGCCGAGGGTGCGTACGGTCAGCCGACCGCGGCCGTGGCCGACGCAGCGTCGTGGACGAGGGGGCGGGGAGCGATGCGGTCCAGGTAGGCGAGGAGCCGGTCGGCGGTCTCGGCGGCCCGCACCTTCATCGCCGCCGTCCGGGCGGCCGTGTGCGCCGCGCGGGCCGACCGCTCGTCCCAGAGGCGGTCCACCTCGGCCAGGAGGGGGCCCGCGGCCTCCCTGACCACGCCGCGCAGGGCCGGAGCGCCGATCTCCTGCGCGAAGTCGAAGACCTTCCCCGCGTACGGCAGGGGCAGCAGCGGGACCCCCGCGAGCGCGGCGAAGATCAGGAAGTGCAGCCTCATGCCGATGGCGAGGTCCAGCTGCTTGACGATGTCGAGCACCTCCTGCGGCCGGTAGCTGCCGTGCAGCACCCGGCAGCGCTCGGCCTCGATCATGTGGGCGACCACGGCGTGCGCGTGCCGGATGTCGTCGCGCTCCATCGGTACGAAGACGACGTGGGCGTCCAGCCGGTGGACGAGGAAGTCGCCGACGCTGGCGAGGAGTTGGTGGTAGCCGTCCTCGTCGAGGTGCTCGGCCGCCCGGCCGGGCTCCCGTACGCTCATGCCCACGAGGCGCACCCCGCTGGGCACGGCCTCGGCCCGGAGGAGCGCGCCGCCGCCGTCGCCGGGTTCGAGGAGCAGCGCCGGGTCGGCGGTGACCGTGACCGGCCGGTTCAGCCCGGCCTCCTCCAGGACCAGCTTCGACTCCTCGTCGCGGACCGTCACCTCGGCCGCGCCGGAGAGCGCCGTACGGACCCACGCGCAGTCGGTCTCGTCGCTGAGGGGTCCGGCGCCGACGGCGTACGTGAAGACGGGAACGCCGTGCTCCTGGGCGGTCCCGGCCAGTCGCAGGTAGCGGCGGGCCTCGGTGTTGTAAAGGATGCCGCCGCCGCCGAGCACGAGCACGCTCAGCCGGCGCAGGTGCTCGGAGATCCGCTCCCTGTTCACGCCTTCCCAGCCGACCACCTCCACGTCGGGATGGAGGAGGCGGCTGCGGTCGGGATGGCGGGAGAAGACCACGAGGTGGGCGTCGGGGCGCCCGGCCCTGATGCGGTCCAGCATGGCGGTGAGGATCGCCTCATCGCCCACGTTCCGGCCCCCGTAGGAACCGAGGACTCCCACGGTGACGCTGCTCCGGTCGCCCATGATCGACCCCCTCGCCGCCCTTCGTGCACTTCTACACCAGTTCACCCCATTGGGGAATTTACGCATCTCGGGACGGCGAAGTGCCGCTCCGGCGGTTTCCGGCCATCGTCCCGGCCGGGCCCGCATGGAGTGGCGCGCGCGGGGAACCAGCGCTGTCACCCGGGGCGTACGGCGCCTGCCGGGAGACGAAAGGAGATCTGTTGTGCTGATGGCTCACCCGGCCGTTCTGTCGAAGCTGATCGAGGAGTACGAGACCCTCAAGGCCCTCCGCGCGGAGGCCGGCGGCCCGGCGGTGCAGCAGCGCCTCGAAGACGTCACGTACACGCTGTGCGTGTCCACCGGCACGCAGGACGGCGAGTCCGCCCTGGCCGCCGCGCGCCACCAGCTGCTCGGCAAGGCGTCGCAGGAGGAGTCCCTGCTCGCCGGCTGAGCCGGCCACGCCGTCCCCGGCGGCGTCCCCGGGCAGGTCCCCGCGTGAGCCCCCGCCTCGTGGCGGGGGCTCAGCCATGGCGGGGGGGTTCAGCCTTCGACGCCGGTGGCGGAGTGGGGTGCCCCGACGGGCTTGGACTCCGGGGAGCCGCGCTGCCTGAGGTAGATCGCGAAGATGGCCATGGAGGCGACGGCCAGGAGCTCGGACTGCCAGTTCTGCAGGGTGCGGCTCCAGAAGTCCGCCGAGGAGAGGTACTCCGTCCAGGTGCTGGGCGCCTGGAGCCGGCGCAGCTGCTGTTCGTTGTAGGCGGCGACGCCCGTGAGGGACTGGGTCAGCCAGGAGAGCAGGAAGATGGCGCCCATGACCAGGCCGAGGGAGCGGGAGAAGACGAATCCGCGCCAGTCCGTGGCCGCGGCCCAGCGCGGCGAGTCCCTCCTGGCGTGCTCGCCGACCATCTGGTCCTCGTCGGACTCGGTGCCGGCCTTGTCGAGCTCCTTGGACTCGGGTGAGCCGCGTTGCAGCAGCCAGACGGTGGCGAAGATGTAGAGGAAGAACTGCAGGTACTCCGACTGCCAGTTCTCCGTGACGTCGACGGCGAAGTCCGACGAGGCCAGGTAGGCGCCGAAGCCGATGGGGGCCATCCCGTCGGATACGAGCTGGTTGTCGAACTCCGCGTATCCCGCGACGGTCTGGCCCGCGAGGGCGAGCAGGAACGTCGCCAGGAAGAAGAGTCCCAGGCTGTTGTCGCGCAGAAAGCGCCGCGCACGGTGCCCCTGCGGGTGCCTGTCCGCGGCGGCGGGCCGGCCGGGTGCCGGTGGCGTGCTCATCGGTGCGTCAGCCCCAGCGTCATGAAGTACGCCAGCCCGGCGACTATCACCAGCAGCGTTCCCGCGAACAACGTCCTCATGTGCCTCACCCGCCCTTGATCTCGCACTGGTACGGCCGCTGGGGACGCGGCACGCAGCCGGCTGCGGTCACCTTCCAGCCCCCGGGAAACCGCGCCAGGAAGAGGGTGTCGTGCTCCAGGACCACCCGGGCCTGGTCGCCGTACACGTCCACGCCCCGTACGCCGCCGCCGCGCGGCAGGTCCTCCTCGCCGATCGCCCGCTCGCACCGCCGTCCCGCCGACTGCTCCAGTTCCTCCCTGGTGGACGGCGCGAGGGCGGCGCACAGGCGCTCGTGCCGCCCGGCGTCCAGCGCCCGTTCGAATTGGACGGCCTCCGCCGTGGCGCGGTCGCGCCGCTCGGGAAGCGTGCCGCACGAGGTGACCGCGACCGTGACGACCACCGCCACAGCGGCGATGCCGGGCCCGTGCCACCGTCGTGCCATGTCGCCTCCCGCGCGGCCCCGTGCCCGGGCCGGCGGAGGGTCGCCCGGTCGGACATGTGCGAAGCGGTTACCCGCTCATCGGACATCCACGCTCACCGGCCCGCAACCGGGGCTGGTCCGACGGCGTACGCATAGGGCGGCGGAGGGCGGGCACGCGGAGTGTTACCCGAAGGTCGGGCAGAGAACGGAAGGAGACGCTGTGACTTTCCTCTGGGCCATCATCGCGGGTCTGATCATTGGTCTCGTGGCCAAGCTGGTCCTCCCCGGACGCCAGCCCATCCCCCTGTGGCTGACGGTCCTCCTCGGTATCGTCGGCGCGGTCGTGGGAAACGCGCTGGCCTCCGCTTTCGGAGTGCGGGAGACGGGCGGCATCGACTGGATCCGCCACATCTTCCAGGTGGGTATCGCGGCTCTCCTGATCGGCGTCGTCAGCCCCATGTGGGCCCGTCGACGCACCCACGCCTGACCCCCGGGCGTCACAGCCCCGTCAGCCCCCGGCTGACGGGGCTTTCCGTGTGCCGCCCCGGTGTCCCGCCGCCGTGCGAAGGTCCAGCCGCATCAGCACCCGGGGGTGGCCGGCCAGCACCGAGGTGGTGTCGGCGGCGTGGACGAACCCGGCGCGCTCGAAGTTCTTCCGGATCCCGGCGTACGCCATCGTCAGGTCGACCTTGGCACCGCCGGCGGCGGAGTTGTCGAGGGGATACGCCTCGACCGCCGGTGCGCCGTGGGCGCGGGCGAACTCCACCGCTCCGGCGATGAGGGCGTGGGAGATCCCCCGCTTGCGGTATCCGGGGCGTACCCGGATGCACCACAGCGACCAGACCGGCAGGTCGTCGACGTGCGGGATCTTGCGGTTGCGGGCGAAGGAGGTGTCCGAGCGGGGTGCCACGGCCGCCCAGCCGACCGGCTCGCCGTCGTCGTACGCGATCACCCCGGGAGGGGGATCGTCACGGCACAGCCCGGCGACGTACTCCCCCCGGGCGGGCCCGCGGAGCTCGTTGTTGAGCTTGGACGGGATCCGGTAGCTCAGGCACCAGCAGACGTTGGCGCCGGGTGACTTCGGGCCGAGCACGGTACGGACGTCCTCGAAGACCGACGCCGGGCGAACCTCGATGGTCATGACACCACGATGACACGGGACGGGGACGGGGGCCGGGGGCCGAGGGCCGGGGGGCCGGGGACGAGCCCAGGGTGCCCGGGCGCCTCGGCGGGGACGGCCCGTCGGCTCGGGCAGAGCCACGGGCCGGGCAGGGGCGACGCCGTCCCGGCCGCCGGTCGGAGCACCCTCGGCGGGGGCAGCCCCGCTCACCCGGCCGGCCACGACGGGCCACACCGACCGGCAGACCGCCGACGCGTCTCCGCTTTCCCTGCCACACGGGCCTGACGAACCGTCTGGCGGTCCCCTCCGGGGCCTTCCATGGCGGAGCCGGGACCGCCCTTCGCCGACTCCTCCGCTTCGTGACCCCGTACGCGCGGGCTTCGTTGTCCCGTTGCTGCCGCCGGGCAGCGACCGGGGCGATGGGAGGCCGCAGGATGTGGTGGAGGAACAGGGTCGCAAGGGCGATGGGCGCGCTCGCGCTCTCGGGTGCGCTGTGTGCGACGGCGGTGGCGCCCGCCGGGGCCGCACCGGCGCCCGCGCCGCGGCCGCCGGGCCTGACGTGTGACGGCCCCGCGCTCGACTGCGTACGCGACGCGAAGCGCGTACTGGCGCGGCTCCGCGACGGTCTGGGGTGCGACCACCGGGCCCCGTTCCCGTCCGTCTACACGCATCTGCAGCAGTCGCTGGAGGACACCGTCCGGCGGCCGGGCTCCTTCGACGAACCGCAGTGGCTGGCGGGCGACCTGAACACCGGTTTCCTCAACCTGTACCTGGACGCCTACCGCGCCGACGACGCCGGCCGTCCGGTTCCGCGGGCCTGGCGGATCGCCTTCGACGCGGCCCGCACCTCCGATGTGAACGCCGGTCAGGACGTCCTGCTGGGCGCCAACGCGCACATCCAGCGGGACATGCCGTACGTCCTCGCCGCGCTGGGCCTCACCCGCGCCGACGGCACCAGCCGCAAGCGCGACTACGACCGCTTCCAGGCGGTGGTGGACCGCGCGTACGGCCCTGCCGTACGGGAAGTCGCCCGGCGGTACGACCCGTTGGTCGCGCTCGCCGACGACCGGTGGAACCCGATCGCCGGTTACACGGCGCACGGGCTGTTCAGCCTGTGGCGCCAGCGCGCCTGGTCCTACGCCGAGCAGCTCGGCGACGCCGAGGAGGCCCGGGACCCCGCCGCCCGCGCCCGCGTGGCCGACGCCATCGAGACGAACGCGGCGCAGTGGGCGTCGATGCTGGCCGTGGTGGAGGCCCCGGGCTACCGCACGACACGCGACACGTACTGCCGGGCCCAGCAGCAGGGCCGGACGGCGGCGGGCGGGGTCACGGCCGACCGGTGAGGCACGGGTCAGGCGGTGCCGTTCCCGGGGGCGCCGTCCTCGCTGCCCTCCTCGCTCACCTGGTCGATGACGCGCTTGCCGATGACGGCGGCCGCGGCGAGCGCGCTGCCGACGAAGGCGGCCGCCAGGGTCCAGGGCTGGTCGAAGTGGTGGCCGGTGGCGTGGTCGAGGGAGAAACGGCCCGCGCCCGCCATACCGAGGGCGGCGGCGGTGAAGCCGAGGAAGGCCGGGTACTCGAAGCCACCGGACTGGTTGAAGAACCCCGCGGGGGCGTGCACCGCAACCGCCCCGGCCATGGCACCGGCCGCGATGGCTCCGGCGGCGGGCGTGGCGAATCCCAGCGCGAGGAGCGTTCCGCCGCCCGCCTCACCGAGCCCGGCGGCGATCGCGCTCTGCCGGCCGGGGCGGAAGCCCATCGCCTCCATGGCCTTGGACGTGCCCGCGATGCCTCCGCCGCCGAACCAGCCGAACAGCTTCTGGCTGCCGTGCGCGGCGAGTACCGCTCCGGTGCCGGCCCGCAGGAGGAACAGGCCGAGGTCGCGTCGGATGGTGCGGTCCATGGAGGTCTCCCGGGGGCGTGCGGGCGGGGCGTACGCCTCCACTCTGGCCGCCGTACGGGCCCGAGTCGCCCCGTTGCTGGGCCGTCCGGGTCATGGCCGCCGGATCACGGCACCGAACTGGTGCGCTACATTTTGCGCGCCCTTGACCGCGATCACCACGATCTTTTCATCGATACGGAGCCGGCATCTCAATGAGCGACATCGTCAACGGACTTGGCCGGGCCACCGCCTACGGAGCCCTGGGCGTGGTCCTGCTGATTCTCGGCATCGTCCTGGTGGACCTGCTGACGCCCGGAAAGCTCGGCCGGCAGATCTGGGAGCAGCGCAACCGCAACGCGGCCCTGCTGCTGAGCTCGGCCCTGCTCGGTATCGGCGGGATCGTCTTCACCTCCATCTGGACGACGTACACGGACTTCGGCAAGGGGCTGGTGTCCACGGCGGCCTTCGGCCTGCTGGGGCTGGTGATGATGGCCGTCGCCTTCTGGGTCGTGGACCTGATCACCCCGGGCCGGCTGGGTGCCACGCTGGTCGAGCCGGAGCCGCACCCGGCGGTGTGGGTGACGGTGTCGTGCAACCTCGCGGTGTCGGCCATCATCTCGGCGTCGATCGCCTAGGAGATCGGCAAGACACCTCCTAGGAACCGGGTTCCGGATCACGCCGGGCCGTGGCCGTGGGGCGGCTCCACCTCCAGGAAGCGCCGTTTGCGCGGGCCCCGGTAGAGCAGCGCTTCCCAGCCCAGCGGGTCCAGCGCCCGGGCGCACGCGGACAGGGCGGCCTCCTCCTCCCGGGCCGCCTTGCCGCCGGGCGGGCCGAGCCATTCCACCCGCGCCGTCCCGGGCCGCTCCCCCGCCGTGACGCGGTACCCCGTCCTGACGCGCCGGCCCTCCGCGTCGACGGCCGAGGGCGTGATCCCGGCGGCCTCCAGGGCCAGCGCCACGGCCCGTACGGGCTGGTTCAGCTCCCAGGCGGCGGGCACGGCCCCGGGGTCGCCGCCCGGGGAGCCGGTCAGCCGCCGGATCTGGAGCATCCCCTCGAACGCGACCCGCACCTCGGCAGCGCGGCGCTGCGCCGAGGCCTCGTCTGCAGGGGTCCCGTCCGCCGGGATCCCGTCTGCAGGGGTCCCGTCCGCCGGTGCGGGGCCGTCGCCCGTGGCGGCCTCGAACCCCGCGCCGGTCACCGGAGCCGCCTGATGTCACCACGCACCCGGTAGAAGCCGCCCGACGCGGCGTGCAGCGCGTCGACGACGTACCGCGCGCCGGGCTCGCGTATCGCGCGCGGGAACTGGACGTTCCACGACCGCTCGTACCCGTCCGACACCACGTGGACCCGCGTCCGGCCGCCCTCCTGTACGCACTCGACGACCACGGCGCCCGCGGGGGCCGCCGTCACCGTCGTCACCGAGGCGGCGGCGGTGGCCGGGGCGTAGGTGGGCAGGGCGGCGGCGAGCTTCACGTCGCGGGCCACCGGCACCGTGCCCTGCTGGGCGGCCGCGATCGCCGCCTCGCTCGCGTCCACGCAGACCAGCGAGCCGTCCGTGGTGACCAGGTACAGCCGTTCGTCGCGGTACTGCATGGACAGGGCCGAGCCGCTGCCCGTGCCGAGCTTCCACAGCCGTGTGCCGTCCCGGTCGAAGCAGTACACCGACGACGCGCCGTCCCCGGCGAAGACGAACCGGCCGCCGGGCGAGGTGGCGCAGGAGTACACCGCACTGTCGCAGCCGTACGTCGCCTCGATGACGCCGGTGGCCTTCGACAGCCGCTGTACGACGCGCTGCCCCGTGCCCGCGTACACGGCGTCGTCCTCCTGCCAGCCGAAGAGCACCGCGCCGCGCGTGGGCGTGTGCCACAACTCGGCGCCGCCGTCCGGGGCGTGCGCCGTCACGCCGTGCGTGTGCCCGTGGTAGACGGCCCGGTCGTCGGCGCGCACCATCCAGGCGTGCTCACCCCGGCCGCCGCGCGACCACTGGTGCTCGTCCTCGTGGTCGATGACGGTGAGCCGTCCGGCGCGGTCCGCGACGTTGAGCACGCCCTGGTGGATGTCGAGCCAGAAGATGTCGACGTCGGCGGCGATGTCGTACGCCGCGAAGGGCAGCTTCGACGACAGGTCGTACACGCGGCCGTCGTCGCAGCCGGCGTAGATCCAGAAGTCGTCGGCGACCAGGCACTTGACGCCGTCCGGCAGCTGGTAGCGGGCGAGGACGTCGCCGCCGTGCGCGAGGGTGTAGACGTCTCCGGCCTGGTTGCCCACCCAGCAGCGCTCGTCGTCGATGTGGATGCCGAAGGCCGCGGAGCCGGTGCGGAACCGCCACAGCACCGGCGCGACCCGATGGGCCGTGGAGGGCGCGGACGTCACCTGGCGGCGCGTCACCGAGCGGGGCGCGCGCTGGCCCTGCACGGCCGGGGCGTACCCCTTGCGGACCTTCTCGCCTATCTTCTTGGCGGCCGCCGCCTGGGCCTTCTCGGCGGTGGGGAACGTCGACGTCTGTGTCTGCCCGGCGGCGCCGATGCGGCCGTACCGCACGGTCACGACCTGCCCCGCCACCGTCACTTCGTAGAACTTGTGCGCACCGCCACCGTCCTGCGACAGCTCCAGATACGTCTTCGACATGGCAGACCTCTCCCCAGGTCAGGCCCGGCGGCGTGTCCCCGGGTCCCACTTCCCGAACAGTAGAAGCCGCCACTGACAATCGGCCCGGATCCCGGTCGGAGCAGTCCGGCGGGCGCGACGGGGGCCGGGGTGGTGACGATGGACCGGCGGGGCCGATCGGGCCGGCGGGGAGCGAGGAGCGAGGAGCATGGGTGAGCCTGCGTGAGCCGAGGAGGCGCCGGTCGCGAACCGCCGTCTCCGTCGCCGTGCTCGCGGGGTTCGCCGCCGCCTCGCCGTGGCTCACGCCGTCCGCCGCCCCACCGCCCGGTGCGGACGTCGCCCAGGCGCGCGCGCCGTCCGGGAGCGGCCGCCATCCGGGGCCCCGGCCCGCGATCGTGCTCCGGGCCGCGTGGCAGGCCGACTCCGTGGGCACGGCCCCGCCGGACGTCCGGTACGCGCCCGCCGTGCGGGCCGCCGTCATCCACCACACGAGCACGCCGAACGGCTACGACTGCGCGAGTGTGCCGCGCACGCTGCGTGATCTGTACGCCGGGCACGCGTACGGGCGGCACTGGGACGACATCGGCTACAACTTCCTCGTCGACGCCTGCGGCACCGTCTACGAGGGCCGGGCGGGCGGGGTCGACCGGGCCGTCGTGGGGGCGCACACGCGGGGGTTCAACGAGGGGACGGTCGGCATCGCGGCGATCGGCACGTTCGACGGCGGCGAGACGGTCCCGGAGCCGATGCTCGCCGCCATCGCCCGGCTGGTCGCCTGGAAGCTCGACCCCCTCGGGCCGGACCCGCGCGGCAGCGTCGCCCTGGTCTCCACCAACGACGAGGCCCGGTACCCGAAGGGCGCGAAGGCCCTGCTGCCGGTGGTCGGCGGGCACGCGGACGGCTATCCCACCCGGTGCCCGGGCGCCGCCCTGTACGCGAAGCTGCCCGACATCGCGGCCAGGGCGGCCCGTATCCAGCGCCGTTGAGGGCGCGGCTCCCGCACCGTCGCGGACGCCGCCGGAAGGGCCGGCCGTCAGTCCGGGACGCCGAAGTTCTGGACCCACCACGGGCCGTTGGAGCGGAGGTTCACGCCGACGCCGATGTCCTTGAAGGCGCAGTTCAGGACGTTCTTGCGGTGCTCGGGGCTCTTCATCCAGTCGCGCACGGCCCGCGCCGGGCTCCTCGGCCCGCGGTGGATGTTCTCGCCCCAGGTCCTCCAGCTGTAGCCGGCGGCCTCCATCCGCTCGCCGGCGTCCCGGCCCTCGGGCGTGTCGTGGCGGTAGTAACCGCGGGCGGCCATGTCGTCGGCGTGCCCCTGGGCGGCGGCCCTCAGCCGGCTGTTGACGCGCAGGGCGGAACAGCCGGCCTTCCGCCGCTCGGAGTTGGCGAGGGCGACCACCTGATCGGCGTACGTGGCCGCCTTGCCGAGGGCCCTGTCCACGCCGGACCGGGGCACGTCCGCGGCTGCCCGGGGGTGCGCGGGCCGGCCGCCCACTCCGGCTTCGACGGCTTGCGTGTCGCCGTCCGGGCGGGCGGTGCCCACGGTCATGGCGACGACGGTGGCGGCCGCTGCCGCCACCGTGCCGGTGAGCACCGCGCCAAGGGCCGGTCCGCCGCCGCGTATTCGCGTCCGGTGCGCCCTCCGCGTCCGCGGCCGCCGGGCACGGTCGCGGTCGCGGAGGCGGGTGCGGTCCTCGTGGTGGTCATGGTCGTGGTCGCGGTCGTGGTCGTCGTCGCGATCGTGGTCGCGGTTCGCGCGGTGACGGTGTTGCTCCTGCACACGTGTCTCCAGATCTTCTCGGGGGCGTACCCCCACTCGGCCTACCGAGCCCGAGCGGGCCTCGCCCCGGGGTGGCCCGTCCACGTGGTGACCGAGGGCGGTTCACCGGCTGACAGCGATGCGACATCAGTGGACATATGGATGATTATGTCGACATGAGCATTCAGGGTCAGGTCGATCACCTCACGGCCGGCGACGGCCAGGCACCGACCGTGGGCGTCGAGGAGGAGCACTTCCTCGTCCATCCCGGCAGCCGGGCCGTCGAGTCCGCGGGCCCCCGCGTCGTCGCCCGTGCCACGCCGGTGCTGGGCGACCTGGTCTCCGGCGAGTACACCCAGTGCCAGATCGAGGTGAAGACCCCGCCCTGCTCGGACGGCGCGCAACTGCGGGCGGAGCTGGCCCGGCTGCGCGCCGGTGCCGCCGCGGCCGCCCGCGAGGAGGGCCTGCGCCTGTGCGCCTCCGGCACACCCGTCCTCAGGAACGGCGGCCCCTCGGACATCGGCGCGAATCCGCGCTACCAGAAGGCCCTCGGCCAGTACCGCAGCGCCCTCGAGGACTTCGAGGTCTGCGCCCTCCACGTCCATGTGCGGGTCGACGACCGCGAGCTGGCGGTCCTGGCCGCCAACCACGTCCGGCCGTGGCTGCCGCTGCTGGTGGCGATGAGCGCCAACTCCCCGTACTGCGACGGCCGTGACACCGGTTACGAGAGCTGGCGCTCCATGGTGCGCGGCCAGTTCCCGTGCTGGGGCCCGCCTCCGTACGCCGACTCCCTGGAGCACTACCGGCGGCTGGCCACCGCCATGCAGGACGTGGACGCGATGCCGGACGCCGCGTACGCCTACTGGGACCTGCGGCCGCACGCGCGCTTCCCGACCCTGGAGGTGCGGGCCATGGACGTCCCGGTGGACGTGGACGACTCGGCGGCGCTCGCCCTGCTGGTCAGGGCGCTCGTGGCCACCGCGGTCGACCGCGCGCGGCGCGGCGACCCCGGCCCGGAGCCGTGCAGCGAGCTGCTGCGCGCGGCGTACTGGCGCGCGGCGCGCGACGGCTGGCCGGGGGACGGGGTGTGCGCGCTGACGGGTGAGATCGTGCCGTCCTCGGTGCAGGCCGAGCGGCTCGTCGAGGACGTACGGCCGGCGCTGGAGGCGTACGGCGACCTGGAGACGGTCGAGGACTTCCTGCGGCGGCTCGCGAAGCACGGTACGGGTGCGCAGCGGCAGCGCGCCGCCGCGGGACGGCAGGCGGAGCCGCTCTCGGACGGCGACGGAGGCGTCGCGCACGGCATCGTGGACGACCTGGTCGTCCGTACGGAGGCCGGCACCGGGCCCGGCGCACCGGACCGGGAGCGGCTGCTGCGCGCGGAGGTACGCGGATGAGCCCCGCGCGCTACGGGATCGGGCTGGAACGGCTGGGCCCGCTCCCGGCGTTCATGGCGCACGGCGAGGAGGCCGTCGTCCCGGTCGCCGCGCCGACCGGCGACATGGTGTGGCTGGTGCGCGACTACGAGCTGGGGCGCCTGGTGCTGACCGACAAGAGGTTCAGCCGGGCGGAGGCGGTCAAGCCGCACGTGCCGAAGTTCAACGACGCCCAGCCGGTGCCCGACTCGATGATGAGCATGGACGGGGCGGAACACGCCCGGCTGCGGCGCGTGGTGACCGGCGCGTTCACCGGCCGCCGGATGGCGGCCCTGGCGCCCGCCATCGAGCGGATGGCCGACGAGCGCCTCGACCGGCTGGTGGAGGCGGGGCCGCCCGGGGACCTCGTGGAGGAACTGGCGCTGCCCCTGCCGCGTGCCGTGCTCTGCTCGCTGCTGGGCGTTCCGGCACAGGACGGCGACCGGTTCCGGGACCTGGTGGAGGTGCTGTTCGACATCACGGCCAGCACCCCGAAGGAGAAGTCCCGGCGCCGCGTCGAACTGGTCGACTACATGGCCGGGTTGCTCGAACGCAAACGGGAGCGGCCCGAGGACGACCTGCTCACCGCCATGATCCGGGTGCACGACCAGGGCGAGATGTCCATGGCCGAGCTGGTCACCATGGGGCTCACGCTGCTGATGGCCGGCTATGAGACGACGGTCGGCCAGATCGGCCTGTCCGCGCTCGCGCTGCTGTCGGACCCGGATGCGTACAAGGAGTTGCGCGGGCGTCCGGAGGCGCTGCCCTCCGCGGTGGAGGAGTTCCTGCGGCTCACCCCCGCCACCCCGGTGAGCTTCACGCGCGTGGCGGTGGAACCGGTCCCCTTGGACGGGGTCACCATCGCGGCGGGTGAGGCAGTCGTCGTCTCCCTGCTGCACGGGAACCGGGACGGCAAGGTCTTCGCGGAACCCGAGCACCTGGTGCCGGAGGGGCGTGACGCCGTCCACCTGACCTTCGGTCACGGGGTGCACCGGTGCCTGGGCGCGCCGCTGGCCAAGCTCCAGGTGCAGATCGTCCTGGAGCGCCTGCTGCGCCGGTTCCCGGAGCTGCGGCCCGCCGCCGGGCCGCCGGAACCGGTGGTCTGGAAGGACGGCCTGCTCACACGTGGGCTGTCACGGCTGCTGGTGGAGTGGTGAGCAGCGGAAAGGAACCGCAACGCATGCGTGGCGAACCCGTAGGCGGACCCGTGGACGAACCCGTAGCCGTCGTCGGCCTGTCCTGCCGCTTCCCCGGCGCCGAGGACCCCGACGCCTACTGGCGGTTGCTCTCGGAGGGGCGCAGCGCCGTGGCCGACGGGCCCCCCGCCGACCGGCCGGACGGGGTCGTGTGCGGCGACAGGGGCGGGTTCCTCGACGCCGTCGACCGCTTCGACCCGGCCTTCTTCGGCATCGCCCCGCGGGAGGCCGCGATGACGGACCCGCAGCAGCGGCTGGTGCTGGAGCTGGGCTGGGAGGCGCTGGAGCACGCGGGCATCGTCCCCGCCGCGCTGCGGGACGGGGACACGGGCGTCTTCATCGGCGCGATGACGGGCGACTACGCCCACCTCGTGCACCGGCCGGGCGACGAGGGCTCCTCCGCCGTCACGCACCACTCCTTCACCGGGCTGAGCCGCGGCCTGATCGCCAACCGCCTCTCGTACGTCCTCGGCCTGCGCGGCCCGAGCCTGACGGTGGACGCCGCGCAGGCGTCCTCGCTGGTCGCGGTGCACACGGCGTGCCAGAGCCTGCGGGCCGGGGAGTGCGAGGTCGCGCTGGCGGGTGGTGTGGAACTCGCTCTCGCGCCCGAGAGCGCCGCCCTGGTCGAGAGGTTCGGCGGGCTGTCGCCGGACGGACGGTGCTTCACGTTCGACGCGCGTGCCAACGGTTTCGTACGGGGCGAGGGCGGCGCCGTCGTCGTCCTCAAGCGGCTCTCCCGCGCGCTGGCCGACGGCGACCGGGTACTCGCCGTCCTGCGCGGCAGCGCCGTCAACAACGACGGGGGCGGTGACGGGCTGACCGTCCCCCGGGAGGAGGCGCAGCGCGACCTGTTGCGGCGCGCGTGCGAGCGGGCCGGGACGGATCCGGCGGACGTGCAGTACGTCGAGTTGCACGGTACGGGCACGGCGGTCGGCGATCCGGTCGAGGCGGCCGCCCTGGGGGCGGTGTTCGGCGCCGCGCGCGCAGGGGCGGCGGACGGCGGAAGCCTGCTGGTCGGCTCGGCCAAGACAAACCTGGGGCACCTGGGGGCGGCGGCGGGTGTGGCCGGGCTCCTCAAGGTGGTGCTCTCCATCGACCACGGCCGGCTGCCGCCGAGCCTGAACTACGCCACGCCGAACCCGCGCATCCCGCTCTCCGGCCTCCGGATGCGGGTGAACGACACGCTGAGCCCCTGGCCGCGCCCGGAGGAACCGGTCGCGGGTGTCTCGGCGTTCGGCATCGGCGGCACGAACTGCCACATCGTCGTGTCCGCGCCGCCGCCCGGTGCGCGAGGCGTGCGGGAGCCGGGACCGGCCGCCTTCCGGAGCGCCGTGCTGCCGTGGGTGGTGTCCGGGCAGAGCGAGGCGGCCCTGCGCGCGCAGGCGGACCGGCTGCGCGTGTACGCGTCCCGTACCGAGGACGCCCTCACCGACATCGGGCACTCCCTCGCGGTGTCGCGGACCGCGTTCCGGCACCGGGCCGTCGTGCTGGCCGGCACGCGGGAGGCGTTCGCCGCCGAGCTCGCCGCCCTCGCGGAGGGCGCGCCGTCGTCGTACCTCGCCGGGGTGGCCCGGCCGCTGGAGCGGGTCGTGTTCGCCTTCCCCGGGCTGGACGTCGCCGGAGGGTGGGACCCCGGCCCGGTCGCCGGACTCCTCGACGCCTCGGACGTCTTCCGCGAGAGCGTCGGCGCGTGCGCCCGCGCGTGCGCGCCGTATCTGGACCGGCCGCTTGAGGAGGTGCTGCGCGGCACGGCCGGGGTTCCCGGCGCGCCCGCGCTGTTCGCCGTCATGGTGGGTCTCGCCGATCTGTGGCGGTCCTTCGGGGTGCGGCCGGCCGCCGCCGTGGGCCACGGCGAAGGAGAGCTCGCCGCCCGGTACGTCACCGGCGCGCTGTCCCTGGAGGACGCCGTCCGCGCTGTCGCCGAACACCGCCACGCGGGCCCGGGCGGGGACCCGGGGGCGGCGGAGTTCCGCCGTGCCGTGCGTGCGCTCGCGGACCACGACGTGTTCATCGACGTCGGCCCGGAGCCGGTGCTGCTCGCGGCCGTACGGGAGGCGCTGGAGGGCACGGGCTCGGCCGCCGTCACGCTGGAGTCGCTGCGCCGTGGCGAGGAGGACCGCCCTCAGGGCTTCCTGAGGGCCCTGGCCGGGCTGTACGCGGGCGGCGCGGCGGTGGACTGGGGGCCGGTGTTCCCGCGCGACGCCGCGAGGGTCGACCTGCCGACGTACGCCTTCCAGCGCCGCCGCTGCTGGATCGGTGAGGCGGCCGCGGAGGAAGCCGGTCCCACATCGGCCGCCGGGCCGCAGACGGCGTTCCCGGGCCTGCGCGGTCACTCCCCCGAGGAGGCGTCGCGCCTCGCCCTCCGGCTGGTGGCCTCCGAGGTGGCCGCGGTCCTGGGCCTCGACCCGGCCGACACCGTCGATCCGGCCGCGCCTTTCCAGGAGCTGGGCTTCGACTCCGTGACGGGGGTGGAGCTCTCGAAGAGGCTCGCGGCCGCCACCGGGCTGTCCCTGCCCGAGACGCTGATCTACGACCATCCGTCGCCGCAGCGGCTCGCCGCCCACCTCGTCTCCGAAGCCGCCGGGGCCGACGGACAGTCCGAGGCGGCCGGAGCCGACGGAGCCGACGGAGCCGCGGGAGGGTCCGAGGCCGCCGTCGGTGTCGCAGCCGAGCCCGTACCGGCGCGGTCGGCGGCGACGCCCGCCCCCTCGGCCGGCGACCCGGTGGCGATCGTGTCGATGGCGTGCCGCTTCCCCGGCGGTGTGTCGTCCCCCGAGGAGCTGTGGCGGCTGCTGCTGGACGAGCGGGACGCCGTGTCCCCCTCCCCCGCCAACCGCGGCTGGGCCGGCGACTCCCCGTGGGAGGGCGGTTTCCTCCACGACGCCGACCTGTTCGACGCGGAGTTCTTCGGCATCAGCCCCCGCGAGGCCACCGGCATGGACCCGCAGCAGCGGCTGCTGCTGGAGACCGTGTGGGAGGCCGTCGAGCGGGCCGGCATCGACCCGGAGGCGCTGCGCGACAGCGGCACCGGCGTCTACATGGGCGCCATGGCGCAGGATTACGGCCCCCGGCTGCACGAGGCCGACGACCACAGCGGCGGCCATCTGCTCACCGGCAGCTCCACCAGCGTGATCTCGGGCCGCGTGGCCTACACCTTCGGCCTCCAGGGCCCGGCCGTCACCGTCGACACCGCGTGCTCCTCGTCTCTCGTCGCCGTGCACCTAGCCGCGCAGGCGCTGCGCGCGGGCGAGTGCGACCTCGCGCTGGCGGGCGGGGTGACGGTGATGGCGAGCCCCGGCATGTTCGTCGAGTTCGGCCGGCAGGGCGGGCTGTCGCCGAGCGGCCGCTGCAGGGCGTTCGCGGACGCGGCCGACGGTACGGGGTGGGGCGAGGGCGTGGGCGTGCTGCTCCTGGAGCGGCTCTCCGACGCCCGCCGCAACGGCCATGAGGTCCTGGCCCTGGTCCGGGGTTCGGCGGTCAACCAGGACGGCGCCAGCAACGGCCTGACCGCCCCCAACGGCCCCTCCCAGGAGCGGGTGATCCGGCGGGCCCTCGCCGTGGCGGGCCTGTCCGGCGCGGACGTCGACGCCGTCGAGGCGCACGGCACCGGCACGCGTCTGGGCGACCCGGTCGAGGCGCAGGCGCTGCTGGCCACGTACGGGCATGACCGCCCCGCCGAACAGCCTCTGTACCTGGGGTCGCTGAAGTCCAACATCGGGCACACGCAGGCGGCCGCCGGGGTCGGCGGCGTGATCAAGATGGTGCTGGCCATGCGGCACGGGCTGCTGCCGCGCACCCTGCACGTCGACCGGCCGTCCACGCGCATCGACTGGAGCGCGGGGGCGGTGGCGCTCCTGACGGAGGCGCGTCCGTGGCCGGAGCGCGACCGTCCGCGCCGGGCGGGCGTCTCGTCGTTCGGCATCAGCGGGACCAACGCCCATGTCGTCCTGGAGCAGGCGCCCGCCGACGACCGCGCCGAACCGCCGCGCGTCCCCGAGACCCTGGCGGGTCCGGTCCCGTGGGTGCTCTCGGCGCGGGGCGGGGAGGCGCTGCGCGCGCGGGCCGGGCAGCTGCGGCGGCCGGCGGCGGAGACCCTGGAGCCGTGGTCCGTGGCGGACGTCGGCTTCTCGCTGGCGACCACCCGCCCGGCGCTCACCGATCGCGCCGTCGTCCTCGGCGAGGGCGTGACCGGTGCCGAGGCGTACGACGGGCTGCTCGCCGGGCTGGACGCGCTCGCGCGCGGCGAGGCGTCCACCTCGGGACACGCGGCGAACGTCGTGACGGGCCGGGCGGGCGCGGGCGGCAAGGCCGCCTTCCTCTTCACCGGGCAGGGCAGCCAGCGGCCCGGCATGGGCCGGGAGCTGTACGACACGTACCCGGCGTTCGCCGAGGCCTTCGACGACCTCTGCGCCACGATGGACCCGCACCTGGACGTCCCGCTCAAGGACCTGGTCCTGGACGACGAGGGCCATCTCGGACACCTGCTGGACGAGACCCGCTACACCCAGCCCGCGCTGTTCGCCCTGGAGGTGGCGCTGTACCGGCTGGTGGAGGGGTTCGGGGTGGTGCCGGACCACCTGCTGGGGCACTCGGTCGGCGAGCTCGCGGCGGCGCACGTCGCGGGCGTCCTGACCCTGGACGACGCCTGTGCGCTCGTCGCCGCGCGCGGACGGCTGATGCAGTCCGCGCGGGCGGGCGGCGCCATGGCGGCCCTTCAGGCCACCGAGGACGAGGTCCGTCCGACGCTCGCGGCACACGGCGGGCAGGTGGTCGTCGCCGCCGTCAACGGGCCCCGTTCGGTGGTGGTCTCCGGTGACGAACGGGCCGTGGCGGAGGTCGAGTCCCACTGGCGGGACGCCGGGCGGCACACCACGCGCCTCCGCGTCAGCCACGCCTTCCACTCGCCGCACATGGACGAGGTCCTCGACGCGTTCCGCGAGGTGGCGACGAGCGTGTCCTTCGCGCCGCCCTCCCTTCCCGTCGTCTCCAACGTCACCGGACGGCCCGCCACCGCCGAACAGCTGACGGACCCCGACTACTGGGTGCGGCAGCTGCGGGAGGCCGTCCGCTTCGCCGACGGGGTGCGGTCCCTGGAGGACGACGGGGTCACCACATTCCTCGAGCTTGGCCCGGACGGGATCCTCTCCGCCCTCGTCGGTACGAACCTGACCAGGGAGCACGACGCGGACGTGGTCGCCGTGCCGCTGCTGCGTCACGGACGGCCCGAGGCACGGACGTTCGTGGAGGGGCTGGCGCGGGCGTACGTCAACGGCGTGGACGTCGACTGGAGCGGGTTCTTCCCGGGCGGGCGGAGCGTTCCGCTGCCCACGTACCCGTACCAGCGGGAGCGCTTCTGGCTGCCGGTTCCGTCCGCGCGCCCCGCACCGGGCTCCGGCGCGGCGGGTCACCCGTTCCTGGACGGCGGCGCGGAACTGGCCGAAGGCGGCGGGTGGGTGTTCACCGGACGGCTGGACCCGGCGGCCGCCCCCTGGCTCCTGGACCACACGATCGGGGACGAGCCGCTGCTGCCCGGCGTGGCCGTCGCCGAGCTGGCGCTGTACGCGGCACGCCGGACGGGCGGGGACCACGTGTCCGACCTGACGCTGGAAGCGCCGTTGGCGCTCTCCGCGACGGAGGCCGTGGAGATCCAGCTCCTGGTGGGCGCCGCGGCCCGGGACCGGGCCCGTACCGTGGCGCTGTACGCCCGGCCCGCGGGCGTACCGGGCGCCGGGTGGACCCGGCACGCCACGGGCACGCTGGGTACGGGGACGGCCGACGCCACGGGACTCGCCGAGTGGCCTCCGCAGGGCTCGTCACCCGTCCCCCTCGACGGCCTCTACCCGCGCCTGGCGGAGCGGGGTTACGCGTACGGGCCCGCCTTCCGCAACCTGCGCGCGGTATGGCGCCAGGGGACCGCCCTGTACGCGGAGGTCGCCGGGACGGACGCCGAGGGAAACGGTTTCCTGTTGCATCCCGCCGCCCTGGACGCCGCGTTGCACGCGCTGCTGGGCGAGGAGGAACGCTTCCTGGTGCCGTTCGCGTGGACGGGCCTGACCGCGCACACGGTTCCGGTCCGGGCGAGCGGCCCCCTGCGCGTACGGTTCGTCCCGCGCGGGGCGGAAGCGGGCACGGCCGGACCGGGCACCTACGCGCTCCTGATCGCGGACGGGGACGGGACGCCCCTGCTCAGCGCCGAAGGACTGGTGCTGCGGGAGAGGGCCGCGACCGCTCCCGACGGACTGTTCACCGTGGAGTGGACCGAGCCGGACACCCAGCCGGAAACCGATCCGTCCGGCGTGTGGGCGGTCGTCGGCGACCGTACGGGCCTGGCGGACGCCGTACGGGCGTCGGGTGCGACGGTGCACGCGTACGAGGACCTGGAGGCGCTGCGGCGTGCCCTGGACAGCTCCGAGCCGGGTGCAGGGGTGCCCTCCGTCGTCATCGCCACGGCGCCGGACACCCGCGGATCGGCCTCTCCGGCCGCGGCCGCGGCCCAGGTGAGCCACACGGCCCTGGCGCTCGTCCAGCACTGGCTGGCGGAGCCGCGCCTCGCCGACTCCCGGCTGGTCCTCGCCACCACCGGCGCCGTCGCGGTGGCCGACGACGAGGCGCCCGACCCGGCCCAGGCGCCGGTGTGGGGGCTCGTCCGGGCCGCCCAGTTCGAACACCCGGGCCGTTTCGCCCTGCTGGACACCGACGGGCACCCGGACTCCGCCCGCACGGTGGTCCGCGCGGCGGCAACGGACGAACCGCAGCTCGCGGTCCGCGCGGGCAGGGTGTCGGTGCCGGCGTTGCACCGGTGCAGGCCGCAGCCCCAGGGACCGTCGGCGCCGCCGCCGTTCGGCGAGGACGGCCACGTGCTGATCACCGGCGGTCTGGGCGCGCTGGGCCGTCTGGTCGCCCGGCACCTGGTGGACCGGCACGGCGTACGACGGCTGCTGCTGACCGGGCGGCGCGGCGAGCACACCCCCGGCGCCGCCGAGTTCACCGCCGAGCTGCGCGCGGCGGGCGCCCAGGTGACCGTCGCCGCCTGCGACGTGGCCGACCGCGAGGCCCTGGCCGCCCTGCTCGCCGCCGTGGACCCCGGACACCCGCTGACGGGCGTGGTGCACGCGGCGGGCGTGCTGGACGACGCCCTCGTGGACGCGCTCACCCCCGAGCGCGTGGACCGGGTGCTGCGGCCCAAGGCGGACGCGGCCGTCCACCTCCACGAGCTGACCCGCGGGCTCGGTCTGTCGGCGTTCATGCTCTTCTCGTCCGTCATCGGCCTGCTGGGCAACGGCGGCCAGGGCAACTACGCGGCCGCCAACGCCTTCCTGGACGGCCTGGCGCGCCTGCGCCACGCCGAGGGGCTGCCCGCCGTGTCACTCGCGTGGGGGCCCTGGGCCGCCGAGGGCGGCATGGCCGGGCAGGCGGGCGAGACCAACCTCAACCGCCTGGCGCGCGCGGGCCTCGCGCCGCTGTCCGACGCGGAGGCCCTGGCCCTCTTCGACGCGGGCTGCGCCGCCGGCGTACCCGTACTGGCGGCCGCCCGCCTGGACGCGCGCTCCCTGGACGCCGCCACGGCGCCGCCCCTGCTGCGCGGGCTCGTCCCCGCGTCAGGTGGTGCCACCCCGGTGGCGGCGCCGGGAGCCGCCGAGGAGCGGACGGCGGCGCTGCGGCAGCGGCTGGCGCAGGCTCCGGAAGGGGAGCACCGCCACATCCTGCTGGAGGCCGTCCGGGCGGAGGCCGCGGCCGCGCTGGGGCACGGCACGCCGGACAGGGTGACGGCGGACCGCCGGTTCCAGGACCTCGGGTTCGACTCGCTCACCGCGGTGGAGCTGCGCAACCGGCTGACGGCGGCGACCGGCGTGAAGCTGCCGCCCACGCTGGTCTTCGACCACCCCACCCCGGGCGCGCTGGCGGACCGGCTGCGTACCGAACTCGCCCCTTCCGCCGGGTCGGTTTCCGATCCGGGTTCCGACTCGGGTTCCGACCCCGGTTCCGACCCGGCCGACTTCGATTCGATGGACGTCGAGCATCTGGTGCGCGCGGCACTGGGCGACGACGGCGGCGACGGCAGCGACGGCGAGAACTGACCCACGGAGCCCGGCCCACGGAGCCCCGGAGCTACGGAGAGAAGCGATGGCACCCACATCCCCCGAACAGATCGTCGAGGCCCTGCGGGCCGCCCTGAAGGAGAACGAGCGGCTCCGGGGCGAGAACGCGCGCCTCGCGGGAGGCGGCGACGAGCCCGTCGCGATCGTCGGGATGGCCTGCCGCTTCCCGGGCGGGGTGCGGTCCCCGCAGGACCTGTGGCAGCTCGTCCTCGACGAGGTGGACGCCGTCGGCCCGTTCCCCACGGACCGGGGCTGGGACCTGGCCGCCCTGTACGACCCGGACCCCGACAAGCCGGGTACGTCGTACGCCAAGGAGGGCGGGTTCCTGTACGACGCCGCCCTGTTCGACGCGGGCTTCTTCGGCATCTCGCCGCGCGAGGCGCAGGCGGTCGACCCGCAGCAGCGGCTGCTGCTGGAGACGGCGTGGGAGGCGTTCGAGCACGCGGGCGTGGACCCGGCGTCGCTGCGCGGCAGCCGTACCGGCGTGTTCGTGGGCACCATGTACGACGACTACGGCGCGCGCCTGTCCCCCGCGCCGGAGGAGTTCGAGGGGTACCTGCTGACGGGCAGCACCGGCAGTGTGGCGTCCGGCCGGATCGCGTACACCCTGGGCCTCCAGGGCCCGGCCGTCACCGTCAACACGGCGTGTTCGTCGTCGCTGGTGGCGCTGCACCTGGCGTGCGCGTCGCTGCGGCGGCGGGAGTGCGCGCTGGCGCTCGCGGGCGGGGCGACGGTGATGGCGACGCCGATGCCGTTCGTGGAGTTCAGCAGGCAGCGCGGGCTGGCGCCCGACGGCCGGTGCAAGTCCTTCTCGGCGGAGGCGGACGGCACCGGCTGGTCCGAGGGCGCCGGCCTGCTGGTGGTGGAGCGGCTGTCGGACGCCCGCCGCCTGGGCCATCCCGTCCTCGCCGTGGTGCGGGGCTCGGCGGTCAACCAGGACGGCGCGAGCAACGGCCTGACCTCGCCCAGCGGTCCCGCCCAGGAGGAGCTGATCCGGGAGGCGCTCGCCGCGGCGGGCGTCGCGCCGGACGAGGTCGACGCCGTCGAGGCGCACGGCACGGGCACGCCGCTGGGCGACCCGATCGAGGCGCAGGCGCTCCTGGCGACGTACGGCAGCACCCGTCCGGCCGACCGGCCGCTGCTGCTGGGCTCGTTGAAGTCGAACATCGGCCACGCGCAGGCGGCGGCCGGGGTCGGCGGCATCATCAAGACGGTGATGGCGATGCGCCACGGTGTCCTGCCCCGGACCCTGCACGCCGAGGAGCCGTCCCCGCACGTGGACTGGTCGAGCGGCGCGGTGGCGCTGCTGAGCGAGGCGGCCCCGTGGCCGGAGCGGGGGCGGCCGCGGCGGGCGGCGGTGTCGTCGTTCGGCATCAGCGGCACGAACGCGCACGTCATCCTGGAGCAGGCCCCGGAGCCCGTACCGGATGTGCAGCGGGAGCGCGCGCCGCTGCCCGCCGTGCCGTGCCTGCTGTCCGCGAGCGGCGAGCCCGCCCTGCGCGAACAGGCGGCCCGCCTCTACCGGCACCTGTCCGCCGACCCGGGAGCGGACCTCACCGACGTCGGGTTCTCCCTGGCCACGACCCGCGCCCGGCTGCCGCACCGCGCGGTGCTGGTGGCGGAGGGCCGGGACGGTCTCCTCGACGGGCTCAACGCCCTGTCCGGCGGTGCCGACGAGCGGCCCGGTCTGGTCCGGGGCAGGGCGGGTGACGGCAGGACCGCGTTCCTCTTCACCGGGCAGGGCGCCCAGCACGCGCGGATGGGCCAGGACCTGTACGCGGCGTTCCCGGCGTACGCGGCCGCCTTCGACGCCGTCAGCGGGGCGCTGGACGGGCACCTGGACCGCCCGCTGCGGGAGGTGGTGTTCGCTCCGGAGGGTTCCGCCGAGGCGGGGCTGCTGGACCGTACGGAGTACACGCAGCCCGCGCTGTTCGCGTACGAGGTGGCGCTGTTCCGCCTCCTGGAGTCCTGGGGCGTACGGCCGGACGCGGTGCTGGGCCACTCCGTCGGCGCGCTGGCCGCCGTCCACGTGGCCGGGGTGCTGTCCTTGGAGGACGCCGCCGCGCTGGTGGCGACCCGGGGGCGGATCATGCAGGAGCTCCCGCCCGGCGGGGCCATGGTGGCGCTGCGCGCCTCGGAGGAGGAGGCCGCCGGGCTGCTGGCCGGCGCCGGGGAGTACGCGGGCCGGCTGTCGGTGGCGGCGGTGAACGGTCCCGCCGCGACCGTCCTGTCCGGCGACCGGGAGGCGCTCGCCGCCGTCGTCGAACGCTTCGAGGCGGGCGGGGGCAAGGCGGTGTGGCTGCGCGTCAGCCACGCGTTCCACTCGCCGCTCATGGAGCCGGCGCTGGACCGGCTCCGTACGGTCGCCTCGGGCGTGACCTGCCGGCCCCCGCGCTTCACCGTCGTGTCGGACCACACCGGGCGGCCCGTGGAGCAGGACGAGCTCGCTGACCCGGAGTACTGGGTGCGCCACGCCCGCCACGCCGTGCGCTTCCGGGACGGGGTGCGCACCCTCGCGGAGCTCGGCTGCACGCGGTTCCTGGAGATCGGTCCGGCGGCGGTCCTGACGGCCATGGCCGCCGACTGCCTCGGCGATGCCGGTGAGGCCCGGCGGGAGCTGGTCGCCGCCGCGCCGCCCGGCGGGCCGGAAGCCGTGTCCGTGCTGACCGCCGTCTCCCGGCTGTACGCGTGCGGCGCCGAGGTCGACTGGGCCGCGGTGTTCGCCGGGCGCGGGGCCCGGCGCGTCGAGCTGCCGACGTACCCCTTCCAGCGGGAGACGTACTGGATGGACGGCGGTGGCCCCCGGCCGGCGGACACGCCGCGTCCTTCCGCCGCGCTCCCCGGAGCCCTGGACCATCCGCTGCTGACGGACGCCACCGAAGTCCCGGAGCCGGAAGGGCTGCTGCTGACCGGGCGGCTGTCGGCCGGGACGCACCCGTGGGTGACCGGCCACCGAGTGGCGGGCGAGGTGCTGCTGCCCGGTACGGCGCTGCTGGACCTGGTGGCGCGGGCGGGCCACGAGGCGGGCTGCGACCTGGTGGAGGAGCTGGTCCTGCAGGCACCCCTGGTCGTACCGGAGGAGGGCGAGGCCGAGCTGCGGGTGTTCGTGGCGGCGGCCGACGTCTCGGGCCGCCGCGCGGTCACCGTCCACTCCCGGACGGCCGGTGCGTGGGTGGGCAACGCCCACGGTACGGTCGGCCGCTCCGTCCCCGGCGCACCGGCACCGGTCGCCCTGGCGGAGTGGCCGCCGCCCGGCGCCGCGCCCGTACCGATCGACCGGTTCTACGAGGACCTCGCCGCCCGGGGCCTGGAGTACGGGCCCGAGTTCCGTTCCGTACGGGCACTGTGGCGGCGCGGCCAGGAGCTGTTCGCCGAGGTGGCGCTCGGGGACGAGCGGCCGTCCGGCTGGGAGTCGTACGGGGTGCACCCGGCGCTGCTGGACGCGGCCCTGCACCCCCTCCCGTACGACGCGGGCCACGGTCTCGTCCCGTACGTGTGGTCCGGGGTGCGGTTCCACGGCGGCGCCGAGGCCCGGCTGCGGGTGCGGCTGGTCCCGGCGGGCACGCGCGCGGTGGCGGTCGACGTGTCCGACGGCGAGGGGCGTCCGGTGGTGTCGGTCGCCTCGCTGGCGCTGCGGCCCCTTCCGGGCAGCCGGGCCGAGGAGGTCCGGGACGGGCTGTTCGTGCCGTCCTGGACCCCCCTTCCCGCGCTGCCGGAGGCACCGGCCGTGCGGGAGGAGACCTGGGCCCTGCTGGGCGACAGCGCCGAGGGGTCCGGAACGGAGGAGTTCGGTACGGAGGCGCTGTACGTCCACCCCGACTGGGACTCCCTGACCGGCGCGCTCGCCTCCGGTGGGCCGGTCCCGGACGTGATCCTGCTCCCCTGCGCCGGTACGGCTCCCGGCGCCGGCTCCGTACGGGAGCTGCTGCACCGCGTCCTCGGCGTCGCCCAGCGGTTCGTGGGCGACGAACGGCTGGCGGGCGCGCGGCTCGTGGTGCTCACGCGCGGCGCGTTCGCCGTGGGGGGCGCCGCGGGCGGCGACCGGCCGGCCGACGGTGTGGCGCACCGGGCCGTGTGGGGCCTGGTGCGCGCGGCGCAGAGCGAGCACCCGGACCGGTTCACGCTGATCGACACGGACGGGACGTCCACCTCCCGCCGGGCACTCGCGGCGGCGGTGGCCTGCGGTGAGCCGCAGCTCGCCCTGCGCGGCGGCACCGCCCACCGCCCCACCCTCTCCCCCGACGGCGCGGCTGCCCGGCTGCGTCCGCCCGCCGACGCACCGGACTGGCGGCTGGACTACGTCGCCAGGGAGTCCTTCGACGACCTGGCCCTCGTGCCCTGGCCGGAGGCAGGCGCCCCGCTCGCCGACGGCCAGGTCCGGGTACGGCTGCGGGCCGCCGGGCTCAACTTCCGTGACGTGCTGCTCGCCCTGGGCATGATCCCGCCCTCCGTCGACCCGGACGCGGGCGGCCCGGGCCAGGGCGGCGAGGGCGCGGGCGTGGTGACCGAGGTCGGCCCGGGCGTGACGGGGCTGCGCCCCGGCGACCGGGTGATGGGCCTGTTCTCGGGCGTGGGCCCGGTCACGGTGACCGACCACCGGCTGGTGTGCCCGATCCCCGACGGCTGGTCGTTCCGGCAGGCGGCGGCGGTACCGGTGGCCTACCTCACGGCGTACTACGGACTGGTGGACCTGGCGGGTCTGCGCCCGGGAGAGGCGGTCCTGGTCCACGCGGGCACCGGCGGCGTCGGCACCGCCGCGCTGCAACTCGCCCGTCACCTGGGCGCCGAGAGGTACGCCACGGCGAGCCCGGCGAAGTGGGACGCGCTGCGCGCGGCCGGCCTGCCGGACGAGCGGATCGCGTCCTCGCGCACGCTCGACTTCGAGCGGCGGTTCCGCGACGCCACCGAGGGCCGGGGCGTGGACGTGGTGCTCAACTGCCTGGCCGGGGAGTACACGGACGCGTCGCTGCGTCTGCTGTCGCACGGCGGCCGGTTCCTGGAGATGGGCAAGACCGACCGGCGCGACGCCGGCGAGGTGGCCGCAAGCCACCCGGGCGTGGTGTACCGCGCCTACGACGTGCGCGAACCGGGTCCGGACCGCATCCGGGAGATGCTCACCGCCCTCGTGGAGCTCTTCGCCGGAGGTGCCCTGAAGCCGCCGCCGGTGTCGTCGTGGCCCGTCGGCCGAGCCCCGGAGGCCTTCCGGTACCTGGCCGAGGCACGGCACGTCGGGAAGGTGGTCCTCGACCTGCCGGACGACGGGGAGCCGTGGGACCGCGACCGCGCCGTGCTGATCACGGGCGGCTTCGGCTGGCTGGGCCGGCTCGTGGCCCGGCACCTGGTCACCGAACACGGCGTGCGGCGGCTGGTCCTGATGGGCCGCCGCGTGCAGGAGGACGCCGGCGCCGAGCTGAGCCGTCTGGGCGCCGACGTCCGCGCGGTGGCATGCGACGCGGCGGACCGGGACGCACTGGCCACCGCCCTGGCCGGGCTCGCCGCCGACGGCGTACGCGTCGGCGGCGTCGTCCACGCGGCGGGCGTCCTCGACAACGGCGTGCTCACCGCGCTCACGCCCGAGCAACTGGACCGGAGCCTGCGGCCCAAGGTGGACGCGGCCCTCCACCTGCACGAGCTCACCGGCGACCTGGACCTCTCCGCCTTCGTGGCCTTCTCGTCGGTCGCCGGGACGCTCGGCTCCGCCGGACAGGCCGGGTACGCGGCGGGCAACGCCTTCCTCGACGGGCTGGTGGAGCACCGGCGCACGGTGGGGCGGCCGGGCGTCTCGGTGGTGTGGGGCCTGTGGGAGGGCGCGGGCATGGGCGCCGGGCTGACCGCCGCCGACACCGCCCGCATCGCGCGGTCGGGCGTCGTGCCGCTCGGCGTCGAGCAGGGCCTGCGGCTCCTCGACGCGGCCGTCCGCCGCGACGAGCCGGTCGCCGTGGCGGCGCGGTGGCACCTCGACGGACTGGGCGCCGGGGGCCCCGTACCGCCGCCGCTGAGGGACCTGGTGTCCGCGTCCGGGCCGGCTGCCGCCGGTACGGAAGCCTCCCCGGCCCCGGAGGCCCCCGCAGCCCCCGCAGCCCCCGCGGCCCCCGACGACCTGCTGGGCACCGTCTGCCGCGAGACCGCCGCCGTCCTCGGTCACGCCGCCGGCACGGCCGTCGAACCGGACAGCGTCTTCGACCAGATCGGCCTCGACTCGCTGACCGCCGTCGAGCTGCGCAACCGGCTCGCCAAGGCCACCGGCGTACGCCTGCCCGCCACGTTCCTGTACGACTGGCCGACCCCTGCCGATCTGGTGGCCCACCTGCGGGAGCAGACGTCATGATCCGTACGTACGACGGGAAGGAAGCGTGCGCCGCCCGGCTGGTGTGCTTCCCGCACGCGGGCGGCTGCGCGAGCGCCTTCCGCCCGCTGTCGGCGGCGCTGCCGGACGACATCGAGCTCCTCGCGGTCCAGTACCCCGGACGCCAGGAGCGGCGCGCGGAACCGTACGCCGAGGAGATCGGCGCCCTCGCCGAGGAGTCGGCGCGGGCGCTGGTGCCGTACGCGCAGCGGCCGCTGTTCCTCCTCGGGCACAGCATGGGCGCGCTGGTGGCGTTCGAGACCGCCCGGCTGCTCGAACAGCGGGGCACCGTGGTCCGGCTGTTCGCGTCCGCCGCCCGGCCGCCGTCGCAGGACTGGGAGGAGCTCGACCTGGACGCGTGCGGCGACGACGAGCTGGTGGCGGAGCTGCGGCGCTTGGGCGGGGTGCCCGAGGCGCTCCTGCAGGACGAGGAGTCCGTGCGGGAGGCGCTGCGGCTGCTGCGCGCCGACCACCGTTCGCTGCGCCGCTACCGCTGTCCGCCGGACGCGGCCGTCGCGGCCTCCGCGACCGTGCTGCTCGGCGTGTCGGACCCCAAGAACACCGTCGAGCAGGTGCGGGGCTGGCGGCGGCACACCACCGGCGACTTCACGCTGGACGTGCTGCCCGGCGGCCACTTCTGGCTGACGGACCGGCACGCGGGCGCCGCTCCCCTGCTCACCCGCTACATCCGCGACGACCTGCCGTGAGGGGACCCGCTATGGAGACCGCCGTCGCCGCCGCCGACCTGGTGCGCGACATCTACCTCGCGGGCCGCGACGGCGAACGGCCCGCGCTGTCCACGGACCTGACGGCCCTGGAGGCGGCGGCGCGCGAGGTGCTGGCGCCGACCGCGTACGGGTACGTGGCGGGCAACGCGGGTGTCGGCGCGACCGCCCGGGCGAACCGTGAGGCGTTCGACCGGTGGCGGCTGGTGCCGCGGATGCTGCGCGGCTGCGCCGCCGCGCGCGACCTGGGCGTGGAGCTGTTCGGGCGGCGGCTGCCGGCGCCGGTGCTGCTGGCGCCGGTGGCCGCGCAGACCGTGGTGCACCCGGAGGGCGAGCGGGCCGCCGTGCGGGGCGCGCGCGAGGCCGGGGTGCCGTTCGTGCTGTCGACGCTCTCCTCGCACCCGCTGGAGGAGGTGGCGGAGGCGGCCGGGGACCTGCCGCGCTGGTTCCAGCTGTACTGGCCGTCGGACCGGGCGGTGGCGCGGTCGTTCGTGCGGCGGGCCGAGGAGAGCGGGTACACGGCGCTGGTCGTGACGGTCGACGCGCCCTCGTTCGGATACCGTCCGGCGGACCTCGACGGGGGGTACCTGCCGTTTCTGCACGGCGTGGGCATCGCCAACTTCACCAGCGACCCGGCGTTCCGGGAGGGGCTCGGCCCGGACCCGGAGGACGAGGCGGTCACCGCGCACTGGGCGCGGGTCTTCGCCCACCCCGCCCTGTGCTGGGACGACCTGCCGTGGCTGCGCGAGCAGACCCGGCTGCCCCTCCTGCTCAAGGGCGTCCTGCACCCGGACGACGCCCGCCGGGCGCTGGAGTACGGTGCGGACGGGCTGGTCGTGTCGAACCACGGCGGGCGCCAACTCGACGGCTCCGTGGCGTCCCTGGACGCCCTCCCGGCGGTGCGTGCCGCCGTCGGCCCGTCGGTCCCCGTGCTGCTGGACTCGGGCGTGCGCACCGCCGCCGACGTCGTCAAGGCGCTCGCGCTCGGCGCCGACGCGGTGCTGTACGGCAGGCCGTACCTGTACGGGCTGGCGCTGGACGGCCGGCGGGGTGTCGCGCACGTCCTGCGGTGCCTGCTCGCCGAGCTGGACCTGGCGCTGGCCCTCACCGGGTGCGCGTCGGTCCGTGACGTCACGTCCGGTCTGCTCGACCGCGACCGGGCGTGAGCGGCCGGGCGTGGGCGGCCGGCGGCGCAGGCGGTACGTTCCGGCGGAGTTCGTGCTGGGCGAGCACCCCCAGAGCGTGGCCCGGCCCACGTCCACCGACGGACCCGCCCTGTGGATGGTGGACGCGGGGCGGCAGGGCGAGCGGGGCGTACGGCTCGCCCCCGCGGTCCTGGACGCGGCGGAACTGCGGCGGGCGGCCGCCTTCCGGCGGCGCGCGGACCACCGCAGCTACGCCGTCGCCCATGTGGCGCTGCGGCTGCTCCTCGGGGCGTGTCTGGGGGTGGCGCCGCACCGGGTACGGCTGGTGCGGGACCCCTGCCCGCGCTGCGGCGGCCCGCACGGGCGGCCGGCGGCGGAGGACGACAGGGGCGTGCACTTCTCCCTCTCGCACAGCGACGACCTGGTGCTGCTCGCGTTCGCCGCCGTGCCGGTGGGCGTGGACGTGCAGAAGGGGCCGGGGTACGAGGCGGTGGCCGACGCCCGGTCCGCTCTGCACCCGGCGGAGGTGCGGGAGTTGGCCGCGCTGCCGGAAGGGGAGCGGCCGGCGGCGTTCGCGCGGGCGTGGGTGCGCAAGGAGGCGTACCTGAAGGGCATCGGCACGGGCCTGGCCCGCTCCCCGTCGCTCGACTACGTGGGCACGGGCCCGGACCCGGCGGACGGCCCACCGGGGTGGAGGGTCCACGACGTGGTGGTCCCCGAGGACTTCACGGCGGCGGTGGCGGTACGGAGCGGGACGGTACCGAGCCGGGCACGGAGCCGGACCTGACGGTCAGTGGTCGCCCCGTACGACCAGCCGCTCGGCGGCGGCCCGCGCCGCCGTCAGGGCCGCCGCGCGGTCGGTGCCGCGCTGGCTGAGGACGACACGGGTGCTGAGCCCGTCGAGGAGCGCGAGCAGCAGGTCGGCCCGCTCGGCGACCTGGTCGCGCGTGATCCCGAAACGCCCCTGGGCGACGCCCTTGGCGAGGAGCGCCTCCAGGTCGGTCTGCCAGCCGCGGTCCATCTCCTCCTGCGCGTCCCGCAGCGGGCCCTCCCCCGTCGTACGGGCCCAGAGCTCGATCCACAGCGTCCAGCGCGGGTCGCGGGGTCCGCGGGGCAGGTACATCCCGAGGAACAGGTCCAGTTTGCGCTCGGCCGTGGTGCGGCGCGTGAGCAGGGCCCGCCGCTCCTCGCCGAGCGCGGTCTCGCTCCAGCGCAGGGCCTCCAGCAGCAGCCGGTCCTTGCTGCCGAAGTAGTACAGGATGTGGCCGCCGCTGGTGCCGAGGCGTTCGGCGAGGGACGCCATGGTGAGCGAGGCCAGGCCGTCCTCGGCGATGACCGTCATGGCCTCTTCGAGCATCCGCTCCTGCGCGATGCGCCCGTCCCGCCGCCGCGCCGTTGCCGCCACGCGCCCATTCCTCCAGTCGGCCGACCTCGTCGTGCTGTCCGTCGTGACCTTATCCCGCGGATTCGGTTCGGGGTCTTGACGGGCGCGAACATGTGCCACATCTTGAATGCCGTTCTAACTTCTAGAACGGCATTCAAAGTACAGGAGAGGGGTCCGGATGGTTGTGCACGGCACCGGTGTGGAGAGCGACGAGGTCTTCCGGGTCGAGACCCACGGCATCGACACCATCCCCGACGAGGACCGCCACGGCAGTCCCAAGGACCTCTTCTGGCTCTGGTTCGGCTCCAACCTCACCTTCACGTACGTCATCAACGGCGCCCTCGCCGTCGCGTTCGGGCTCTCCTTCTGGCAGGCGGCGGCCGTCGTCGTCATCGGCGGCCTCGCCTTCTTCGTCGTCAGCGCCGCGGGCCTGAGCGGCATCCGCACCGGCACCGCGACGCTGGTCATCTCGCGCGCCGCCTTCGGCCACCGCGGCAACCTGCCCGCCGGAGTCCTCAACTGGGTGGTCAGCATCGGCTACACCGTCGTCAACACGGTGGTCGGCACCCTCGCCCTCGAAGCCTTCCTCACCGACCTCGGCTGGGCCTCGCCCGGCGACGGCGGACGCGCCCTCGCGCTCCTGGTCACCCTCGCGCTCACCTTCGTGGTGGCCATGTGGGGCCACGCCACGGTGCAGGTGGCCGAGCAGTGGCTCGCCTACGTCCTCGCCGCGGGCTTCGGCGCGTTCCTCGTCTTCACCGTCCCGCAGGCCGACTTCGGCGCCCCCGCCGCCGCGGGCGTCGCCGCCGCGTCCGCGTGGAGCTGGGCGCTGGTCGTCGCGCTCTCCAGCCCGTTCTCGTACCTCCCCATGCCCGCCGACTACACGCGCTACCTCCCCAAGGAGACCTCGCTGCGCGCCATCACCTGGAGCGGGGCGCTCGGCGGGTTCCTGTCCTCCGTGGCGCTCGGCGTCGGCGGGGTGGCCGCCGCGACGCAGACGGACATGACGGACGCGGTGGCGGGTGCGGAGTCCCTGCTGCCCGGCTGGTTCCAGCCGCTCTTCCTCGTCCTGGTGCTCGGCGGCTCGGTCACCAACTCGATCATCACGCTCTACTCCTCCAGCCTCAACCTCCAGGTCCTGGGCATCCCGTGGAGCCGTGCCAGGACCATCGTCATCAGCGCGGCCGTCACGGCCGCCGGCTCGCTCGCCGCGCTCTTCCTCACCGACTTCACCTCCTCCCTCCTCTCCTTCCTGTCGCTGCTGATCATCGTGTTCGCGCCGTGGAGCGGCGTGTTCCTCGCCGACATGCTGCTGCGCCGCTGCCGGTACGACGCCCACGCCCTGCACGCCGGCCGCGCCGGCGCCTACTGGTACCGCGCGGGCTTCAGCCCGGCCGGCATGGCGGCGCTGCTCACCGGGCTCGTCTTCGCGCTGCTCACCTGCGACTCGGAGCTGTGGACCGGCCCGCTGGTCGCGCCCCTCGGCGGCGCCGACCTGACCCTGCTGGGCTCGGTCGTCGCGGGCCTCACCTACTGGGCGCTGAGCCGCCGCACCCCCACTCCCACCCCCACTTCTGCCGTCTAAGACCTTTCAGGAGCACCACCGCATGTCACCCACCCCCGCCGACCTGGTCCTGCGCGGCGCCCGCGTCCACACCGTCGACCCGCGCCTGCCGCACGCCGAGGCCCTCGCCGTACGCGACGGGCGGATCGTCTGGCTCGGCGCCGACGCGGACGCCGCCGCGTGGACCGGCCCCGGCACCCGCGTGATCGACGCCGCCGGACGGCTGGTCCTGCCCGGCTTCATCGACGCGCACAACCACGTACGCCTGGGCTCCGACGACGCCTGCGTCCAGCTGGCGGGCGTCTCCACGCTCGACGGGATCCACGCGCGCATACGCGCCTGGGCCGAGGCCCACCCGGACGCCGAGTGGATCGAGGCGGAGGCGTTCGACTACTCGGCCATCCCGGGCGGCCGCATGCCACATGCCCGCGACCTCGATCCGGTCACCGGCGACCGCCCCGCCTTCGTCCTCAGTTACGACGTCCACACCGCCTGGCTCAACACGGCGGCCCTGCGCCGGCTGGGCATCGACAGCCGGCGTACGGACCTGCCCTTCGGTGACGCCGAGACCGATCCCCTCACCGGCGAACCGACCGGCTTCATCAGGAACTTCGCCATCAAGGGCCTGTCCCGGGACGGCCACCGGGCGCTGCGCGAGCTGGGCGTGCCGTGGGCCTCGCCCGACCGGCAGTACGGGCGCCTCGCGAAGAGCCTCGACGACGCGGTCCGGTTCGGCATCACCACCGTCGTCGAGCCGCAGAACTCCCTCGACGACCTCGCCCTCTTCGAGCGCGCCCGCGCCGAGGGGCGGTTGCGCAGCCGTCTCGTCGCCGCCCTGTTCCACCCGCGCGGCACGGGCGACGCCGACCTGGACGCGTTCGCCGCGGCGGCCCGCCGCTACGACGACGACCGGCTGCGCGTGGGACCGCTGAAGCTGTACATCGACGACGTCGTCGAGCCGCGCACCGCCGCCCTCCTGGAACCGTACGCGGGCTGCGGGCAGCACCGCGGCGACACGTTCTACCCGCCGGAGGAGTTCGCGGAGCTGCTGGCCCGGCTCGACGCGCGCGGCTTCCAGTGCTTCGTGCACGCCACCGGCGACCGGGGCATCCGCACGGTCCTCGACGCGGTCGCGCACGCCCGCGCCGTCAACGGCCCGCGCGACGCCCGCCACCAGGTGGTGCACGTGGAGTGCCTGGACCCGGCGGACGTGCCGCGCTTCGCGGAGCTCGGCGTGGTGGCGTGCATGCAGCCGCGCCACTGCGCGCCGGAGATCGCCGGCCCGGGGCAGGACTGGGCGGAGAACGTCGGGGCCGGCCGCTGGCACAAGGCGTGGCCGATGCGCAGCCTGCGGGACGCCGGCGCGGTCCTGGCCTTCTCCAGCGACTGGAACGTCGCCGAGATGGACCCCATGGTGGGCCTGTACACGGCGGTCACCCGCCGCCCGCTCGGCGGTGGCGGCGAGCCGTGGATGCCGCAGGAGACGGTGGACGTCGAGACCGCCGTGCACGGCTACACGATGGGCTCCGCGTACGCCAACTTCCTGGAGGACGACCTCGGTTCGCTGACCGTGGGCAAGCTCGCCGACTTCGTCGTGCTCTCGCGTGACATCCTGCGCTGCGACCCCGCGGACATCCCCGGGACCGTGGCGGAGACGGTCGTGGTCGGCGGGGAGGTGGTGCACGCGCGGCACACCGCCGCCTGAACGCCCCACCGGCACCCCGCGTAGTACGGGACGAAGCGACCGTACGAAAAGGGGGCGATCATCCGTGATTCCTCGCATCCATCGGGCGGGGGTGAGGGCGAGGGTGCGGCTCCGCGTCGACTACCCGCGCCGGGGCCGCAGCGGGCTGCGGCGGTTCCTGCCGTCCTGGCGCCAGGTGCTGGGCCTGGCGCTGCTCTGCTGCGGCGCGCTGGCCGCGCTGGTCGGTTACGTCTACTCCACGGTGCGGATCGTGGACGTGAACGCCTCGGCCCGCACGGAGGCCACCGTCTACTACTGGGCGGACGGCACCCAGATGGTCAGCGTCGGGGCGGTCAACCGGCAGAACGTGCCCCTGTCCGACATCCCGGTCTCCCTCCAGAACGCCGTGATCGCGACCGAGAACGCCGGCTTCTACACCGACCCCGGCTTCTCGGTCCGCGGCCTCGCCCGGGCGGTGTCCAACATGGCGCAGGGGGAGGAGATCCAGGGCGGCTCCACCATCACGCAGCAGTACGTGAAGAACACGTACCTGACGCAGGAGCAGACCCTGGACCGCAAGCTGCGGGAGCTGTGCCTGGCGGTGAAGCTGTCCAGGAACCTGTCGAAGCAGGACATCCTCCAGGGCTACTTCAACACCAGCTGGTTCGGGCGCAACGCCTACGGGGTGCAGGCGGCGTCGGTGGCGTACTACGGCGTCGACGCCAAGGAGCTCGATCCGGCCCGCGGGGCCCTGCTGGCCGCGCTGCTCAAGGGCGGGGATCTGTACGACCCCTCCCTGAGCGAGGCCCACCACCGGCGTGCGGAGGCACGCTGGCGGTACGTGCTGGACCGGCAGGTGGAGCTGGGGTTCATGTCGAAGGAGGAACGGGCGAGGTACACCGTCTTCCCCGAGCCGCGCCCGCGGTCGGCGTCCCTGCCCACCAGCCTGTCCGGCCAGACCGGTTACCTGGTGGACGTGGCGAACAAGTACATCGAGCGGCGGACCGGACTGACCGCCGAGGACCTGGGCCGCGGCGGCTACCGCATCCGTACGACCTTCGACCGGGCCCTGGTGGAGCAGCTCGAACGGACCGTGGAGGACGTCACCGCCCGGTCGGCCGGAGCCGGCGGGGGCGTCCGGGGCCTCCAGGTCGGCGCCGCGTCCGTACGCCCGGACGACGGGGCCGTACTGGCCGTGTACGGCGGGCCCGACGCGACCGAGCACTTCGCCAACAACGCCGACACCTCGGGCGTGCCGGTGGGGTCCGCGTTCCGGCCGTTCGTCCTGGCGGCCGCGGTGCGCGACGGCGGCGGCCCGGACGGCGTGGAGGACGTGGACCCGCGGGACGTGGAACCGGGTACCGCGCGGGACGTGGCGGTCGGCGCGGGGCTGCTGCCGCAGAGCATGGCCCCCTTGGACCGGTCCTTCACCTCCGGCACGTCGACCCCCAGTGCCGTGCGGATGGCGGACGCGTACGCCACCTTCGCCAACGGCGGCCGGCACGCCGACCTGTACGCCGTCACCGCGATCACCTACCAGGGCGATCCCCTGGACGGCCTGGGGCGGCCGGGCGGGCGGCAGGTGCTGGACGGGGGCGTGGCGGAGGAGGTCGTGGAGGAGATGCGGGACGTGGCCGTGAACGCGCTGGACCCCGGTACCCTGCGCACGGTCGGCCCGGTCGCCGCGGGCCGCACCGACGCCGGGGACCGGCTGCCCGCCGCCTGGTTCGTGGGCGCGACGGAGGAGATGTCGACCGCCGTGACCGTGTTCCGCGCGGAGCCCGGCAAGGACGGTCTGCTGCCGCTGACGGGTGGTGAGGAACTGCCCCTGGAGGTGTGGTCGTCGTACACGACCACGATCCAGTAGGCGGCGAGGGTACGGCGAAGAGGCCGGCGTCCGCTCCCGGGCGCCGGCCTCTTCGCGTACGCGGTGCGGGTCAGCTGCCGGTTCCGCTGAGCCGGGCGAAGACCACCACGTTGTCGGAGTAGTAGCGCTGCGACTCGTCGTACTGGCCGCCGCAGGTGATCAGGCGCAGGCCCGCGTGGTCGATGTTCTTGTAGACCTCGACCGTGGGGAAGCGGTTCTTCGGGTACTGCGCGACGCGCTCGACCTCGAACGTGGCCTTCTTGCCGTCCTCGCGCTCGACCTCGATGGGGTCACCGGCCTTGAGCGAGGTGAGCCGGTGGAAGACGGAGGGCGCGCCGTTCCAGGTGACGTGGCCCGCGATCACGGCCGGGCCCTTGTCACCGGGGGTGGGGCCGGGGACGTACCACCCCGCCTTGGCGGGGTCCTTGGGGGTCTCCATGGCCCCGTCCTTGTTCTGCCCGAGCCGCTCCAGGGTGGAGGTGACGCCGATGGAGGGGATGGACAGGCTCCGGGGGGTGGGCTTCCCGTTCGCCGCGGGCTGCTGCTGTGCCTGCTGTCCCGGCTGCTGCTGTCCCGGCGGTTGCTGTCCCGGCTGCTGCTGCGGGGGCTGCTGTACGGAGGCCGACTGCGGTGCCTGCTCCCCGCCCCCGCACCCGGCGAGCAGGAGGCCCGCCGTCATGACGCCCGCCGCCGCGGCGCGGCCCCTCACGCGGCGCTCCTGCCGTACCCGGCGCGTGCGCGCCCCCGGACCCGTACGAACGCGCCGGCCACCGCCGCCACGCCCGCGGCTCCGGCGCCGAGCAGTGCGGCGCTGGTCTGCGCCGTCGCGGCGGTGCCGCCGCCGGTCTCGACGCCGCCGACCGGGATGGAGCCGACGGCCGCGCCTTCCACCAGGCCGCAGGTGGCGGGAGCGGTGGCCTCCTGCGGGAGCTTGGGGTCGAGGTCGCTCTTGCCGACGCCGAAGTCGTACTCCTCGTTGCCGTTCGGGTCGATGCCGTGCTGGACGACGTGCAGGTCCTTGATGTGGTCGGCGACGTCCTGGGAGACGTCGATGGTCCGTTCGTAGGACAGCTTGCCGTCCTTGTCGGCGACCGGCATGCGGTCGACGGCGAGCCCGCTGTCGGGTGTGGTGTCGCCCTCCGTGGTGAGGGAGATGTTGATGTCGCCGTAGATGGGCACGCCCTCGCTGGTGGTGACGATCCCGTCGCCGTCCTTGTCGGCGCTCGCGTCCGGGCAGCGGAAGTCGTGGCCGTCGGTGGAGCCGTGGATGTGCTGCGCGTGGGGCTGTCCCGGTGTGAGCCCCTCGGACTCGATCTTCACGGTCAGCCGGGTGCCGTCGAGGCTGAGCATCACCGTGCCGTTCGCGCCGGAGTCGTTCAGCGGGTCCAGGTCGATCTGGAACGCCGACCCTTCGGCGGTCTGACCGCCGGCCTGACCGCCGGTCCGTCCGCCGCCGTGGTCGTCGGCCGTGGCGGAGGGCGAGGCGGCCGCCGCGAGCGCGAGGGCGGCGGGCAGGGCGATGAGCGTGGTGAGACGTGCGGTACGGCGGGTCGTACGACGGCCGGTGCGCTGGGCTATCACGATGCGTTCGTTACCTTTCGGGTGTCGTCCGTCAGCCGGTGCGGCGGACCTGGGCGTGCTGGGGGGTGGGGGTGTGCGGCGGGAGCGTGGCGACCTGCGCCGTCTCGCTCAGCCGGGTCACCTGCGGCCGGGCCCGGTCGGCTGCCGCGGTGTCGGGGAGGGGCGGGGGCGGTGCGGCCCTGTGCCGCTCGTCGGGTCCGTTCGCCACCGAGGACCAGGTGCGCAGGCGGTGGCTGGCGGCCTCGTCGAGGGTGACGGGCCCGCCGCGCTGCTCGGCCAGCCGGCTGGCCTCGCGGCCGAGGGCCGCCACGTCGTCCCAGCCGAGGCTGAGCACCACGGAGAGCTCGGCGCCGCCGCCCGGGAGCCCTTGCATCATCGGTTCACTGCGATCGGTCATATCGCTCCTGTCGTCGAGCCTGTCGTCGAGGCAGAGACGTGTCGCCGCACCTGGCAGGGCGCAGGTAGCCGGTAGTACGCAGTGCGCGGGCGTCATGTTCACGGCGGGCCCGGGCGTGCCATCGTGGTCGTATGGGATCGCCGACGGGCAAGGACGTCGCCGTACTGGTCGGGTTGCAGGCGTCCGGGAAGTCCACCTTCTACGCACGCTGCCTGTCGGACCGGTACGCGCTCGTGAGCAAGGACCTGATGCCGCGGAAGGCCCGCCACAAGCAGGCGCGGCAGATGCGGCTGGTGCGGGAGCACCTGGCCGCCGGGCGGCCGGTGGCGGTGGACAACACCAATCCGTCGCCGCAGGAGTGGGAGCCGCTGGTGGAGCTGGCCCACGCCGAGGGGGCGACGGTGACGGCGTACTGGTTCCCACCGGACGTGGCGGGCTCGCTCCGCCGCAACGCCGCCCGCGAGGCCGGCGACCGCGTCCCGGACGTCGGCGTCCTGGCCACGCTCAAGCGGCTGCGCAGGCCGTCGCGGTCGGACGGGTTCGACGACGTACGGGAAGTGCGGTTCGACGGCCACGGCGGCTTCGAGGTGCGGTCGCTGCACCCCGTGCGGCCGTGAGGCGGCGGCCGGCCCCGCCGCACGGGGCCGGTGACAACGCTTACCGCTGAGCGGTGGTGCTGGCCCCGTCCAACGCTTCCCGGATGATGTCGGCGTGGCCGGAGTGATGGGCCGTCTCCCGGATCAGGTGGAGCAGGATCCGCCGCGCCGACCAGTAGACGGTCTCCGGCGGGGACCAGGGAGTCCTGGGAAGGGGGACGCTCCGGTCCAGGTCCGGCAGGGCGATCACAGCTTCTTCGAGCGTGCGCGACGCGGTCTCGTAGGTCTCCAGCAGCGCGGGGAGCGTGTCCTCCTCGCTCATGCGGTACTGCCCGGTGTCGAGCATGCCGTCCGGGACCTCCCCGTCCCCCTTGGCCATGATCCGCGCCCACACCCGCTCGCCACTGGCCATGTGCTTGACGATCCCGCCCAGCGTGAGCTCACTGACGGTCGTGCGCCGCGCGGCCTGCGCGTCGGTGATGCCGCGGACGGTGATGAGCAGCAGCTCCCGCTGCTCGGCGAGGGCGCGCAGCAACTTGCCGCGCTCGCCCGGGAGAGGGGAGGCGGGGCTCTGCGATGAAGTGGTCATGGACTGACCGTAGGAACCGTATAGGTCAGTTCGAGTCCTCCATTCCATCGACGCTGAGCACCAGCTTTCCGCGGGTACGGCCCGAGCGGCTGAGGTTCCACGCCTCCGCGGCCTGGTCGAGCGGCAGGACGCGCTCCACGTGGACCGTGAGGCGCCCTTCGTCGGCGAAGGCGGCGAGGGCCGCGAGGCCGTCGCTGTCGGGGCGTACCCACACGTAGTGGCCGCCCTTCGCCAAGGCGTCCGCGTCCACGATGGACGCCAGGCGCTCGGGGCTCTTCAGCAGCTCCCGGGAGACGTCCACCGCGCCCTCCCCGACGAAATCGAGCGCCGCGTCCACGCCCTCGGGCGCGAGCTCCCTGACCCGGTCGGCGAGCCCTTCGCCGTAGGCGACCGGCTCGGCCCCGAGGGAGCGCAGGAAGTCGTGGTTGCGGGGGCTGGCGGTACCGATGACGCGGGCGCCCAGGGCCACCGCGATCTGGGTGCAGAGGGACCCCACCCCGCCGGCCGCAGCGTGGACGAGGACCGTGTCGCCCTCGCGTACGCCGACGCGCTTGAGCGACTGGTACGCCGTCAGGCCCGCGAGTGGCACCCCGGCGGCCTCCTCCCAGCTCAGCGCGGCCGGCTTGCGCGCGAGCATGCGGACGTTCGCGGACACCAGTTGCGCGTACGCGCCGTGCTGGACCTCGTCCTTGCGGACGTACCCGTACACCTCGTCACCGACGGAGAACTCCCCGGCGTCCAGGCCCACGCGCTCCACGACGCCCGCCACGTCCCAGCCGGGGATCATGGGGAAGTGGGCCTCCATGAGTCCGTCGAGGAGTCCCTCGGCGATCTTCCAGTCGACCGGATTGACCCCCGCCGCCTTCACCCGGACCAGGACTTCGCCGGGCGCCACCTTGGGCTCGGGCAGCTCGACGAGGGCGAGCCGCTCCGGGCCGCCGTACTGCTGCAGTGCCATCGCTTTCATGATCACACCATAAGCATCGGTAACAGCGGACGGCGGGCGTTCCGGGAACACCTGAGCAGGTGTCGGGGCTGACCGGGGTGGTGCTGAGAAGATGGTGCGGAGTGCCGCACCACTCACGCGATGAGGAGGATGAGGAGGACTTCATGGACACCGCCGACGAAGGACGGCAGCAGTTGGACGCCGCGAGCGTACTGAACGCGAAGCAGACGCTGCTCCAGCTGCTCGCCCGGGCGGGGGTCTTCTCGGGCGATGCCGAGGAGTTGATCGGGCTCGTCGAGGCTGGAGCCCTCGCCGTCGCGTACCGGAACATCGGCGAGATCGGGCGGAGCGCTCCGGGCGGGAAGGGAGAGCTGTACGAGACGGGCTGGCTCGACGGCGCCCAGGCGGTCACCGACGGACTCGGCGACCTCGCCGACCGGGCGCTGCGGCAGGCCGTCGCCCCGGGGCCGTCCGCCTCCCCTCCGGACGACCGGCCTCCCGTCAGGAAGATGCAGGTGGAGCGGGCGAAGGTGGCGGTCATGCCTCTCTACCTCTCCTTCACCGACGTCTCCGACCTCGACCCCGAGGTCTCCGAACAGGTGCTCACGGCCGTCCTCGGCACCATGAACTCCCGCGAGCGGGCCGGGTACGCGGGGCGGCTGGCCGAGTTCGCCTCCGTCCACCGCGTACGCCTGGAACAGCTGTACGCCCAGTACGGCCCCGGCAGCACCATCGCCATCCACGGCCGCTACTCCCTCGTCCACTCCCCCACCAGCATCGCCGTGCTGGAACGGCTCGCCACGGCGCCGTCGGAACTGCGGGAGGAGTGGGACGCCGCCGAACTGCCGCCGGCGTGGCTGGACGGCCTCACGACCGCGTGGGGCGCTCCGGTCTGACCTGGGCGGGCCCCCGGCTCCACTACGCCGGCTGCCGCCGACGGCGCTCCGCCTCGGCGGATGTCGCCTCCGCCAGGGCGCGGGTGTATTCGAGGTCCCAGACCAGGCTGAAGGCCGCCAGCGAGAGGCGGTCGGCGTGGAGGGCGTGCAGCAGGCATCCCGCTCCGATCGCACCGGCGACGGCGCAGCGGCGGGCCGCCGGTGGCCGGCAGAGGCGGCGGGCGAGGCGCAGGAGCCAGTGCCGGTGGTGCAGGCTCTCGCGCACCGACGACAGGCGCTGGGAGTCGGGGACGAGTTGGTCGATGAGGACGTCGAAGTGGGCGCTGCGGGCCGGGATGCGGGTCCAGGTCCGAAGGGTGCGGTCGCTGTCGTGCCAGACGAGGGCGCCGGGGTCGAACGCGAACCGGCAGCCCAGGCGGGAGAGCCGGAAGCCGAGTTCGACGTCCTCCTGTCGGGCCAGGCGTTCGTCGAACCCGCCGATGGCGCGGAAGTCCGCGCGGCGGACCGCGAGGTTGCCGGTGTAGCAGTGGGTCCACGCCGGGGTGGTCTCGCCGCGGCTCAGCCGGGCGTATTCCCGTCCGAGACGGTCGGCGTCCCAGTGCGTCCAGGGCGGCAGGCGCCGCCCGGGCGGGGAGAGGATCGGGCCGAGGGACACCACGGGTCCGGCGGCGCGGCTCAGTGCGGCGTGGTGGCGGGCGACCAGCTCCGGGTGGGAGATGCAGTCGTCGTCGATGAACAGCACGTAGGGCGCGTCCGACAGGGCCACGCCCCGGTTGCGGCTCGCGGCGGGCCCCATGGACCGCTCGTTGCGGATGACCCGGACCGGGCGGGTGGGGTGGGACGCCTCGACGTGGCGCGCCACCGGGTCCCGGCCGCCGTCATCGACCAGGATCACGCCGAAAAGCGCGAAACCCTGGTGCCAGAGGGCGTCGAGACAGGCCGCCAGCTTGTGGGCCGGGCGGTCGCGGGTCGCGATGACGACGTCCAGCTCGGTGTCTCGTCCTCGTCCCTGTGTGTCCGCCATCCTGTCCGCCTTCATGTCCGCCTTCATGTCCGCCTCCCCGGTGTGTCCCCGGGGGGTGCGTAATGGGAGATCCAGACCGTGCGGTGCGCGTCCCCGAGGGCGAGCAGGTCCGACACGGTGATGGCGCGCAGCCCGCGCTGCGCCAGTCCGCCGATGAGGAGTCCGGTCATCCTGGCGCGGTCGAACGGAGGTTGCGGAGGGGTGGAGCCGCTGCCCGGCTCGTCGAGGCCCGCGCGGCCGTCGTGCGCGAGGACGATGGCGCCCTCGGTGACCTGGGCGGTGACGCCGTCCGCGACTTCGTGCTCGTCGCCGCCGCGCCAGTCGAGGCTGTCCAGGTCCCAGACGACGCAGTCGAGGCCGGCGTCCCGTACGCCGAGACGGCTCCGCAGCGTCTGGGCTCCGTACGGGGGCCGGAACAGCTCGACCGGGGCTCCGGCGATCGCCGCGAGTTCCGCTGCCGCCGACGCGAGGCGCGCCCGTACCGCCCGGCGTGAGAAGTGGACGAGGCTCTGGTGATCGGGTCCGTGCAGGGCGACCTCATGGCCCTCGGCGACCACCCGGCGGACGAGTTCGGGGTGCGGGCGGGCGTTGTTCAGCAGCATGAAGAACGTGGCGTGGCTCGCGGTGCCGGTGAGGACGTCGAGCACCCGGGGGGTCCACGTGCGGTCGGGTCCGTCGTCGAACGTCACGGCGACGTAGGGGAGGTTCGTCCGCACACACCGGACCGAGCCGAGCCAAGGGCCGGCGACCGCGTCGACGGCGTACCGCGCCGCTCGGCGGCCCCGTGGTCCCAGGGCTCTCCGCACCGCCTCGACCACGCCGGTCTCGGCGCTCGTCGCGTCCTGTCCCATCACGCACCTCCCGGGCAGCGCGCCGGCGGCGGGTCCGCTGCGGGGGCGGATGCGCGCGGGCGGCGTCGGCCTGCCCTGTCGTTCATGTCGAAACCCGGGTCGAAAGCTCCGCGAGGGCCGTTGGGGGACGCAGGAGGCCGGTCGCGCGGCCGCCGCGGCCGCTCGCGGCGCGGTCACGTCCACCAGCGGCGTACCACCTCCTCCGCGTCCTTGCCGCGCGGCGTGAAGTCGAGTGCGTCGTCCAGGCTGCCGTGCGGCGTCACGTCCCAGACCCACCAGAAGACACCGGCCCACCAGGGCCGGCCGCGGAAGCTCGCGAGCAGCGCCTCGTAGGCGGCCGCCTGCTCCGCCTCGTCCGGCGTCTTGCTGGTCGTCCAGGAGTACGGGGCGGTGGTGGACCCGCTCTGGCTGGCATAGCCGGCTTCGGTGAACAGGATCCGGCGACCGCGTTCGGCCGCGAACGCCGCCAGCTTCTCCCGGATGGGTTTCCAGGTGCGCGTCAGCGCCCGGACATCGCGGGTGGGCCGCGTGCTCAGGGGCCAGTAGGCGTCGACGCCGATCAGGTCCACGGCGTCCCAGAACGCGACCCGGTCGTATTCGTCGTAGTTGGCCGCGTACACCAACTGCCCCGGATAGCGGTCGCGCACCGCCCGGATGACCGCCAGCCAGTTGTCCCTGTCCCCCGAGACCCCCTTGAGTTCGGTCCCCACGGCGAACTGCTCCACCCCGGCCCGCGCGGCGAGGTCCGCGTAGTGGGTGATGAAGGCGGTGTAGGAGGCGAACCACACCTCGGGGATGGGTGGCCGGATGTGGCCCCGGTTCTCGGCGCCCGGCAGATCGACGTGCGGTTTGAGCAGGACCTTCAGTCCGCGCTGATGGGCCAGGGCGATCACCTTGCGCACTCCGGCGTCGTCGGGTGTCTGCCATGCCGCGCCTGCGGGCGCCCGGGTGATCTCGTCGGCGTCCGGACCGGCCTGGTACCACACGGGTACGATCTGGACCCATCCCGCGCCGACGTCGGCGATGTGGCGGAGATCGTTATCGAGTCCCCGCGCATCGTCGTAGCCGTCGCGGGAGTACGCGGGCAGGGCGAAACCGTGCTGCCGTTCCCGCGCCGGACCGGGCCCTGGGGGACCGGCGGACGCGGACGTCGCCATGGCGACGAGCAGGATGCTCAGCACGGCGGCGGCGAGGCACCGGGCGTGGCGCCTCAACGCACCATGCGGGCCAACGCCCTTGCCGGGAGAACGCCTGATGGCCGGCATGAAGGCATCGCCTCCTCACCCTCGCCGCGCGCGCGGCCGGGCCCGCGCGGACGCGCCGGTGCCGGGCGGCGACGGCGATCCCCCCGGAGTGGCCCTGTCGCCGCGGTAGAAGCAGACGGCGACGAGCAACCCCATCACCGCGGTGACGCCGAGGGCGTCGAAGGCCGGGAAGGTCACGCTGATGAGGAGAAGGGCGAGCAGCGCCGCCCGGCTGCCGATCCGCAGGGTGTGCGGCCGCCACTCCTCCGCGGGCGGGCCCCGCCGTACGACCGCCGCCACGATCACCAGCACGAGGAAGGCGGCCGCCGGTATCCCGATCTTCCATGCCAGCCAGAGGTACCCGTTGTGGGCGAAGGGGGTGGTGAGGGTGTCGAACGTGTCGTCCTTGCCCCAGGTGATGGTGGCGCCGAAGCCCGAGCCGGTCAGGGGCCGGCCGCTGATCTCCCCCAGGACGATCTTCGATTCGATCACCCGGTACTCGTAGGACCTGTCGACCTCGAGCCGGGTGACAGAGACAAGGCGTTCCACGGCCGTACGGACCTCGCCGGGTGCGAGCACGAAGAGGCACACCAGCAGCGACACGCCGCCGAGCGGTGCCCACCTCGCCGCGATCCGGCGTGCCTGGGCACCCGACATCATCAGCACGACGGCGCAGGCCACCGCCGTGGCGACCCAGAAGGTCCGCTCGTACGTCAGCCAGGCGCAGAGCGCGTTCAGGCACACGATCGCCGCCAGCAGCCACCGCGTCGGGGCCGACCGTACGCGGCCGGACACCAGCGCGGCCCAGGCCAGGGTCACGGCGACCGGGTAGGTGTACAGCCCGCCCTGCAGTGAGCCGCGGCCCGATGACGTGAGGTCCACACCGCGGCGTACCCCGATATCGGCCGAGGTCGTGTAGCTGATGGAGAAGCCCCACTGGATCAGGCCCCAGGCGCCCAGAGCCAACCCGATGGCGATCAGCGCGTCCTGGAGACGTCGGCGGGCCGCCTTGTCGCGGATCACCGGCCACGCCAGCACGAACGCACCCACGCCGAGCAGCACACGCCGGGCTTCATGGCCCGCCTCGCTCACGGCGGCTCCGTGGGCGATTCCCCAGGCCAGGGCCCCGGCGAGTACCACGGCGACGGCGACCGCGGCGAGGAGCGGCGCGTCGATCCGCTGCCGGCGGGTCAGGACCAGCCAGCCGACCCGGCACAGCCCGAGGACGAGGAGGACGTCGACGAGCAGCAGCCCGGGCCGGCCGGATCCGCCGACGACGGAGAACCGGTCCTGTACCTGGAAGGGCACGAGCACCGTGAGGGCGACGAGCGTGGCGAGGGCGGCGGCCGGAGCCGCGAACGCGAGCGGGATCACCACGAGCGCGGCGACGGCCGCGAGCGGGTCACCGGGCAGGAGGATCCCGAACGCGAAGGCCGACAGCACGGCGACACACGCCGTGCCCAGGGCGCGACGGTCCGGTCGGGCCACGAGCGGCGGCGGTGATGACGCCCGGTTCCGTCCGGCGGCCGCCCAGGTCACGGCGATCGCCTCCGGACGAGGGGCCGCAGCAGCACGGCCCCGGAGGCCGCCAGCCCGGCGGCGCCCGCGGCGCAGACGGCGACGCCCTCGGACGCCCCCGATGCCCTGAGGGACGCGAGCACGGCGAAGGTGACCGCGACCTGCCCCGCCACCGCGGCCACGATGGGGCGCACGGCGTGCCAGAGGTCCCGGGGTGTGGTCCCGGCGAGCCGCGCGCCGACGGTGGCGTACACCGCCACGTACGGGATGAAGACCACGAGGTGCGCGAGTGCGGCCCCGCGGATGCCGTCGACCGACACGAGGATCCACAGGGCGAAGGCCGTGGCGACGCAGCGGACGGCCATGACTTTGGCGCGGAAGGCGATGTGCCCGATCCCGGAGAGCGCCTCGCCGATGCAGTTGTCGATGGCGTAACCGATGCCTGCCACCCACAGCACCTGGAAGGCCGTCACCATGCCCGCCCATTCGGGCCCCAGCACTGCCGGCAGCACCACGGGGGCCAGCAGGATGCCGGCCGGCAGCAGCGGCAGCAGGAGCGCCGACATCAGGCGGACGGACTGCACCGTCCGCTCCCCGCTGGTTTCCGGGCTGGAGGCGGCGGCGGCGAAGAGCACCTTTCCGACCTGCTCGGAGAACTGCGTCGATGGCGCCATGGCGATGGTGAAGGCCAGGGCGTAGAGGCCGACGAGATGCGCGTCGCTGGAGAGGCCGACGATCAGGTAGTCGATGTTGGCGGCCAGCATCATGGTGACGCCGAACAGGAAGAACCACCGATCGCCGGTGCGCCCGTGTTCCCGGGCACCGGAGGCGTACAGCGCCGCCGGGTGATGGCGAAGACCGGGCAGACACAGCGCGGAGGTGAGCACCGCCAGCAGACCGAAGAGCACCACTTGGCGCATCACCAGCGACCAGACGCCCGCGCCGGCCAGGACCGCGGCCACGGCGACCGCCGCCGACGCGATGTTGGCGGCGGCCGTCGCCCCGGCGAGCCGCCGGAACCGCATCGACTTGTGCAGCAGCGCCGTGGGGATGACGGAGATCGCGTGCAGGGGCAGGCAGACCGCGAGCAGCGCGACGGCGGCCGCGTCGCCACCGCCCGCGAAGGTGCCGACCAGGGGGCCCGCGACCGCCGCCATCGCCGCGGCGAGCACCGCGCCGATGAGGAAGCAGCACCAGAAGGCGCGTACGAGATAGCCGCGGGTGAGCGACGGGTGCACCATGATGGCGCCGTAGGTGCCGCGTTCCACCAGCAGGGTGGCGATGTAGACGACGGCTGTTCCGACCGCCACGGTCCCGAAGCTCGCGGGCGGCAGGCGTCGTGCGAGGAAGATGAGCGATCCGTAGGCGAAGGCCTGGGCGACCAGGTGGCTGCCGGTCATCCACGAAGCGGAGGCGATCAGGCCGCGCCCGGTCAGCTCGCGCGGCCTCGTGGCCGTCTTGGTGCGGACGCTCACGGGACTGCCGGGCTGCGCGCCGACGTCGCCGATGACCCGCCGCGCCGCCACCGTACGCGCAGGGCGCCGACGGCCAGGTGGGCGGCGGTGGGAAGCCCCTGCACCAGGTAGCGGCGCCAGAGCCAGGGCTGCCTGGTGAGCCGCCAGGCCCATTCGAGGCAGAGCCGCTGTACGAGGTCCGGGGGGCGGGTGCGATCGCCGTTGATGAAATCGAAGCTCGATCCCACGCCCACGAACCAGGTGCCCGGCAGGGCGGAGCGCAGTGCGGTCATGACCGATGTCTGGGTCGCGAAGGGCAGGCCGAGGAACACGATGTCCGGGGACGCGGCGATCAGGGTGCGCGAGAGGGCCGCCAGCTCCGTGGCCATGGTCTCGGGCCGGACGTAGCAGGGGCGGGTTTCGGCGCGCAGCCCCGGGTTCGCCCGGGTGAGGCGGTCGGCGGCCCGCTGTGCCTCGCCGGGACGGCCCCCCGCGAGCAGGACGGAGCGCCCCCGCACGGCCGCTCCGGCGGCCAGTGCCCGGAGCATGTCCGTGCCCGTGATCTGCTGGGGCACCGGAGTTTTCTGGATCCGCAGCGCGACCACCAGCGGCATTCCGTCGGTGACGACGAGCTCGGTGTGCTCGAGCGTCCGCCGCAGCTTCGGTGAGCGCCGGTACTGCCGCAGGATGTCGATGTTCGGCGTCAGCACCTGTCCGCCCCGACCGTCCGCCAGGCTGTCGAAGACCTGACCGACGGCCTCGTCCAGCGTCACCGCGTGGAGGGGCATGCCCATGAGGCGGCGGATTCTCCGCGGCGGGGACGATCCGGGAGCAGGCGGCAGCATGGGGCTCACCTCCGCAGGATTTCCGGTGGGGCCACCGGGAGCTCGCGTCCGTCGGCCGCGACGTCGTCGCTCCGCGGCGCGCGGCGCCTGAGCCGCTCGATCGCGACGGCCGCGAGAACGCCGACGAAGAGCCCACCGACCGCCGCCATGCCGTGCGTCACGGCCGCGGGCATCTCCTTGACGCGCGCCGGGGGGCTGGTCGACTCGATCCCCAGGGTGGGGTCCACACCGGAATCGCGGACGAACCTGAGAAGTTGCAGCCTCCGGGACTCTTCCCCGGTGTTCGGGTCGTCGGCGGTGTTCCTGGCCGAGAAGTCGATGCGGCGCTCCAGTTCGGCGGAGATCGTCTGCCAGCGGTCCTCGAGAGCGGTTTCGGCGAACGTCTGCGCCAGGCGGACCGCCTCGCCCGGGTCGGCCGCTCGGGCGGTGACCCCGATCAGGTTCGTTTCCCCGACCGGTTTGACGTCGACGGCGGCGCGGACCGAGCCGGGCGTCCAACGGCCTCCGACGGACCGGGCGGTCTCGACCGCGACGCGGTGGGTGTCCACCAGTTGCGCGACCATGGCGGAGGTACGGGTGGCATCGCCCGCGTCCCGGACGAGGCTGGTTCCGACGAACGTCTCGTCCGATTGCGCGAGCGGCGTCACCGGCATCCTCGTGGTCGCGGTGTAGGAAGGGGCCCGTGGGCCCACGGCCACCATGCTCGCCACCAGGGCGGCGATCGTGGTGAGCACCACCAGTGGCCACCACCGCACGACGCCGCGGGCCGCGTCGGCACCCGCACCGCCGTTCCTGCGGTGCGGCGCGGGCCGCGTGCCGTCCGTCGCCGTGGCGGCCCCGGGGACGTGTCGGTTCGGGTCCCTTGTCATGTCTGCTGCCCATACGCGAGAAGGTGCACGTCGACCGCCAGGTTCTCGTCGAGGGACGGATCGGGTGCCACCGGACGGCCCAGTTGCGCGTCGATGGCACGGTTGAGATCGTGCGGATCCCCTGCCCGGAAGGTCTGTGAGGCGAGTTCTCCGAGGCCGCCCACGTTCGCCGCGGCGGTCGGCGTGCCCAGTTGACGGGCGACCGCGAGCACCCCGCTCTGGCTCGCCTTGTCGTACGGCAGGACGACGAGATCGGCCGCCGCGATCGCCGCCGCGAACTCCTCCAGCTCCAGGAACTCCACGCGTGCGGCGACGTCGACGCCGTAGGCCCTCGCGAGTTCCGCGCACCGGGGCCAGTCGCCACGGTCCTCGCCCACGACGGCCAACCGCCGGTTCGCGGGCCAGTGGCGGGCGCCCTCGATGAGCACGTCGAGCCGCTTCTCGGGCCGGATGCAGCCCGCGAAGAGGACCACGGACACGTCCGTACCGGCCCGCCACGTCTCGCGCCACCTGCGCCGCTCCTCGTCCGGTGCCTCGGGCACGAGCTGGACGAGCGGAGAACGGTGCGCGGTGAGACCGCGGCGGCGCAGAACGTCGACGTCCGCGTCGGAGTAGACGATGATCGCGTGCGGGACCCGAAGGGCGAGCCGCAGCAACGCGCCGTCCACACGGCCTCGTCGCGAGAACGTGTCGTGTGGTGAGTAGATCACCAGGCGATCCCTGAACCGCGCGACGCCCAGTGCGAGAAAGGTCAGTGCCCCGGCGGCGGCGATCCCCTGCACGTGCAGGACCGCGCCGGGTGGCACCGCGGCGTGCAGGTGCGGCAGCGTACGGCTGACGAACCTGCCGGCGATGGCACCGGAGCGGCGAGCGCCGGCCTGACCGTGGCGTGGCCACCAGGAGCACGGGCACAGCTCGACGCCCTCGAGGCGCACCTCCTCGTGCTCGTGCCCGGTGTGGAGCACCACGCGCCGACCGGACCGGCCGAGGAGCTGGCCGAGGCGGCAGGCGTGCTGGAAGACCCCGGCGTATCCCGATGGTTCGAACAGGTGGATCTCGGGATGCGCGGACGAGGTGTGGCGTTCGGGACGCATGCAAGAAGTCTGCGGTGGCGCCGTGGCGCGTTCATCGGCCGCCGAACCCGAGGTTTTCGCCGTGGGATACCCAGATACGGCGAGCGACGGGGCCGTCACGCGGAGCCCCTGCCGGACCGGGGTGGCCGTGGCACCCGGGCCCGGCCGTGGCTCCGGCGTGCGGCGGTCGCGCCCGAGGATTCCTAGACTGGAGGTGCACACGCTGCCGAGACTCACCACGCTGGGGACGGCCGTGACCGATCTGCTGGAACGCGGCGCCGTACTGCGGGACCTCGCGGACTGCCTGGAGCGGGCCGCACACGGCCATGGACAGCTGGTGCTGGTGCGCGGTGAGGCCGGCATCGGCAAGACCGCGGTCGTGCGGCGCTTCGCGGAGGAGACGGGCGGTGCGGGCCGTGCCCGGGTTCTGGTCGGGGCCTGCGACCCGCTCTCCGCGCCGCGCCCCCTCGGCCCCCTGATGGACGTCGCCGGAATGCTCGGTCCGCCGGCGTCCCAGGCCCTGGAGGCGGGGTTGCGGCGGCGCAGCGACCCGGGCGGGATCTTCGGCGGCGTGCTCGCCGCGCTCGGCGGCCGGACCGGGGGGCAGCCGAGCCTGCTGGTGATCGAGGACCTCAACTGGGCCGATCAGGCCACCCTGGACCTGGTGCGCTACCTGGCCCGGCGGATCGACCGGATCCCCCTCCTGCTGCTGGCCACCTATCGCGACGACGAGATCGGACCCGCCCACCCCCTGGCGGTGGTCCTGGGCGACCTCGCCGCGTTCACCGCGGTGCGGCGCCGCACGCTGGAGCCGCTGAGCCGCCGGGCGGTCGCCGATCTGACGGCCGCGGCCGGGGACCCGGTCGACGCCCACGAGCTGTACAGCAACACGCACGGAAACCCGTTCTACGTCACGGAGGTCCTGGCGGCCCGCACCTCCGGCGTCCCCACCACGGTCCGCGAAGCGGTGCTGGGCCGCATGGCGCGGCTCCCCGGGCGGGCGCGGGAGGTGGTGGAGACGGTGGCCGTCATCGGGCCCCGTGCCACCGAGCCGCTGATCGCCGCCGTGTCACCGGACGCGGCCCCGGCCCTCGAGGACTGCCTGGCGTCCGGAGTGCTGCGCCCGGACGGTCCGGTGCTGTACTTCCGCAACGAGCTGGCACGCCGGGCCGTCTGGGAGTCGCTCCCGGTCTACCGGCGCGCCAGGCTGCACGGCCGCGCCCTGGCGGCCCTGCGCTCGCGGCCGGTCGACCCGGGCGACCTCGCCCAACTCGCCTTCCACGCCGAGCAGGCCGGTGACGAGGCGGCCGTGGCCGAGTACGCCCCGAGGGCGGCCGCGTACGCCGCGGCGCTCGGCGCCCACCGGGAGGCCGCCGAACTGTACGGGCGGGCCGTGCGCAACCCGGCCGCCGGGCCCCCCGCGCGGCGCGTCGGTCTGCTCGAAGCCCAGGCGTACGAGAACTACGTGACCGGGAGCCTGCCGGAGGCGATCGACGCCTGGCGGGAAGCGGTCCGGCTGCGCCACGAGCAGGGCGACCGGCGCCGCGAGGCGGAGGACCTGCGCAGGCTCTCCCACCTGCACTGGCTCGCGGTCCACGCGACGGACGCCCGGCGGGTGGGCCTGGACGCCGTTCGCGTGCTGGAGGGGGAGGGCCCGACCCGGGAACTCGCCTGGGCCTACGCCAACCTCGCCCAGCTGGCCTGCCTCGGCTACGACCCCGCGACGACGGCCGACTACGCGGGCAGCGCCGCCGAAGTGGGGCTGGGCCTGGACGAGCCCGCTCTGACGACGCACGCGCGCCTCTGCGAGGCCCTGGTGCGCGTGGCCTGCCGCGGGGAGGGCTGGGAGATGTTCGAGGACGCCTGGCAGGCGGCCATGGCCGAGGACGGCATGGCGGAGGACGCCTGCGAGATGGGGGCGGTGGCCTGCTGGACCGCGGCGCTCCACCACGACCTGCCGCGCCTCGACCGGCTCACCGTCCGCACCTGCGCGTACTGCCGCGAACGGGAACTCCCGACGTTCCTCGTGCTGGCCCTCGGAGCGGCCGGTCTGGGCATGCTGCACCGGGGCCACTGGACGCGGGCCGCCCAGAAGGCGGGCGACGTGCTGGGCCGGAACCCGCAACCGCTGCACCGGCTGCTGCCCTTGGTGACGTCGGCCCTGGTCAGGGCGCGCCGGGGTGAACCGGGGGTGTGGCCGCTGCTGGACGAGGCACTTTCGTACGGCGAGGAGGGGGACCTCTTCCTGGCGGGCCCGGTGTGGGCGGCCCGCGCCGAGGCGGCCTGGCTCGAAGGGGACGACGGCCTCGCCGTGGCGGAGGCCGAGCACGGCCTGAAGGCGGTCACCATGGACAGTGACCCCTGGCTCGTCGGCGGAATGCTGCGCTGGTCCCGGCTGGCGGGCGGCGACCCCCCGCAGACGCGCGTGGCGGAGCCGTACGCCCTGGAGCTGGCCGGGCGGTGGCGCGACGCGGTGCGCGTGTGGGACGGGCTCGGCTGCCCGTACGACGCGGCGCTGGCCGGCCTCGACGGTGATGTGCCCGCCATGCGGCAGGCGCTGGAGACGTTCCGCTCCCTGGGGGCCCGCCCCGCAGCGGACCGCGCCCGGGAACGCCTGCGGGCGGCCGGGGTGCGGCGCTCCCCGTACGGCAAGCGCGCCTCCACGTCCGCCAACCCGTACGGCCTGACCGAGCGGGAGCGGGAGGTCCAGCGCCTGCTGTGCGAGGGACTCACCAACCGGGAGATCGCCGCCCGGCTCTACATCTCCCCCAAGACCGCCGGACACCACGTGGCCGCCGTGCTCGCGAAACTCGGCGTCCACACTCGCGAGCAGGCCGCCATCGCACTCGACGACGACGCGTCGAGGTGAGCGGCGAACACCCGCCGTGCCGTCGCGGCCACCCGCCGAATCTGGGTATCCCGCCGTGAAGAAATCGGCTCCGGCGACCGATGAACCCGCTCCCGGGCCACCGCAGACTGGTCCCACCGTGAGCCCGGAGGCCCGGACCGCCTCGGGCGCGCGGGGAAGGCGGAACAAGTCCGCGGCATCCCTTGGCGGCGCCGGACGTAGGAGAGTGTCACATGGCGAGGCGCATCCGCGTGGTCACGTTCCTGGGCACACGGCCCGAGGTCATCAAGATGTATTCGCCCGTACGGGTACTACGCGATCTGGATTCGGTCTTCGAGACGACCGTGTGCTCCAGCGGGCAGCACGCGGAGCTGTTGTCCGACGCCCTCACGACCTTCGGGATGAGCGTCGACCACGAGTTGGCGGTGATGCGGAAGAACCAGCGACCCGCCGAGGTGGCGTGGAGAGTGGGGCAGTGGGCCGCCGACATCTGTGACCGCGTCCATCCGGACGTCGTCATGGTGCAGGGGGACACCACGACCACCATGGCCGCCGGTGTCGCGGCCTTTCACTCCTCCACACGCGTGGCCCACATCGAAGCCGGACTGCGAACCTATGACAACAGCGCCCCGTGGCCCGAGGAGGGCCACCGGCGGATCCTCGGCGCGATCGCCGATCTGCACTTCGCTCCCAGCGAGATGGCCGCGGCGAACCTCGTACGCGAAGGCGTGGATCCGGACCGGGTGTTCCTCACGGGGAACACCGGGATCGACGCGCTCCACTGGGCCCTCTCACGTCCGCGCAAGACGGCTGCGCCCCCCGGAGGGCAGCGCCGCATCGTCATCACGGCGCACCGGCGCGAGAGCATTCCCGACGGGATCAGATCCGTGTTCAGCGCTGTCCGCGAGCTGGCGGGCCTCTACCCGGACGTGCGCTTCCAGTGGGTGAGCCATCCGTCTCCGCCGGTCAAACGGATGCTCCAGCAGAGCATGGACGGGAACCGTCCGGAGAACGTCGAGGTGCTGGCGCCCTGCAGTTACGTACCGTTCATGCACATGCTCGCCGACTCGTACGCGATCGTGACGGATTCGGGCGGCATCCAGGAGGAAGCGCCCGCCCTGGGCAAACCGCTCCTCGTGGTCAACCGCCGCACGGCACGCGAGGAGCCCCTCAGGGCCGGGACGTCCAACCTCGTCGGAACCGACCCGAAGGACATCGTCACGGCGGTGGCCACCCTGCTCGACGACCCCGCCCACTACGCGCGCATGGCCACGCGCCACGACCCCTATGGGGACGGCCTCGCCGGCGAGCGGATCGTAAAGACCCTCGCTGACGTGATCGCGCCCTCGGTGGGAACGGAGTTCCCGCGATGACGGCGGCGTACGCGATCGCCGGTACGCGGTTGTCCGCCGAGACGGCGGGGGCCGCCCGGGACATCGAACGCTGGCTGCTGCGCAGCGGCGTGCAGATCGAGGACGGCGACGAGCGCGGAGCGGTCGCCGGATGGCTGGACCGGGAGGGACGAGCGGAGTTCGTCTACCTCGAGATCACCGGCTATTACCTGACCGCGATGGCCTGGTTGGCCTCGGGCGCCGCGAGCTCTCCGGAGCGGGCAGCCGAGGCACTCCGGAACGGCCGGCGGGCGTTGGACTGGATCAGCCGCTCCTGGACGGAACAGGGAGTGCCGCCGACGCGGCTGTACCTGTCGACCGGTCGCTCCGACTGGCGGAACGACGCGGTGTTCACGTTCGACCTGGCGATGGCGGCGCGGGGAGCCGCCGGCTTCGGCGACGTCGCCCGGCACGGCGCGTGGCGGAAGCCGGCCGCCGGCCTCTGCGGCATCATCGACGGCATCTGCGCGGGAGCCGACGTCCTGCGATCCCATGACGCGGTCGCCGGCGCGACCCTTCCCTCCCGCTGGTCGACACAGCCGGGTCCGCACCACCTGAAGGCGGCAGCCGCGCTGCTCGGGATCCCCGAGGACGTCCTCGGGACACCTCTCCGGCGCATCGGCCACCGGACCTGTGAGCACTGGAAGGCGGTGCTCCAGGAAACCTGGCCGTGCCGTGAACTGCACCCGCTCCTCTACGCGATCGAGGGCCTGCTCATCGGGGCGTCCCCGGAAGCCGGGGCCCTGGGAGCCGCCGAAAGGATCTACACCCGCCTGATGGAGCTCCAAAAGGCCGACGGAGCCCTTGCGGAGACCACGGGAGGCGGGATCGTACGCTCCGACGTGCTTGCCCAGGCCCTGCGCATCGGCCTCCTGCTGCGCGGCCGCGGATACCTGCGGGAGGACCACTGGGCCGGACGTCTGGAGGCGCTGACGCGGGCGCTGCTCGGCTTCGTACGGCCGGACGGAGGCGTGCTCTTCTCGGGTGACCAGGACATCGCCAACGTCTGGTGTGCGATGTTCGCCCACCAAGCGCTGCTCCTGCACTCCCGCGCTCGCGGTTACTCGCGCAGCGCCGACCAGGCTCATTTGTTCGCCATGGCCTCGCAGCTGTTGGTGTGAGCGGCAGACTGGTGTGAGCGGCCGACTGACGGACCGGCAAAGGCCAACCGGCGCAAGCGCATGGCTACGAGGAGGTGGCCACTAGTAGGCGCCTCGGTGCTCGAGCACGGCCGGTACCGTCCTGACCAGGAGCCGGATGTCCATCGCGAAGCTCCAGTGGGCGATGTAGTGCAGATCCATCCGCACTTGCTCGTCGAACTCGACGTCGGAACGGCCGCTGACTTGCCAGACGCAGGTGATACCGGGCTTCACGAGCAATCGCTGCCGCTCCAGCGGACCGTAACGCTCGCACTCCTCCGGAAGAGGGGGTCGCGGCCCGACCAGACTCATCTCGCCGTGGAGGACGTTCAGCAGCTGTGGCAGCTCGTCGATGCTCCACTTGCGAAGAACGCGTCCCACCGGGGTGACCCTCGGATCGCGACGAATCTTGAAGAGGGGCCCAGCGCATTCGTTCAGGTTCAGATACTCCGACCGCTGAGACTCCGCATCCACACACATCGACCGGAACTTGAACATGATGAAAGGCCGCCCGTCGCGGCCGACACGCTCTTGCAGGTAAAAGACCGGCCCCGCGGAAGACAGCTTGATGGCGCACGCCGCCGCCAGAAAGACCGGCCACAGCAGGATCAGCGCCGACAGGGCCAGAGCAATGTCAAGAACACGCTTTTCAAGCAGTTGACGGCTGCTCGCCGCAAGAAGGCCGCCTTCGATACGTGGCAGGACATCGGCACCTGTGGTCGGGGCGGCCCCCGAGTGGACCCGTAGGCTGGTTCTGTCACGTTCGTGGGGCATGCAAGCAGTCTGCGGTGGCGCCGAGGCGGGTTCATCGGCATCAGGACCCCATCTCTCCCCACGGGATACCCAGATGCATCGGCGACGCCCACGGAGAACGGCTGGAGTCCGAAGCGCCGGAACGCAGGGAGCGCAACGGCATGTCGGCGACCGGTCGGCGAGAGGTGATGTGCCTGTCGGGAGCCACGCTCGTGGCCCTGGGGAATCGCGCTGTGCGAGACTGCGCGCCACGCGGGTGCTCGTGGGGGGGGGCGACTGGTGGGTGTGTTGAAGAGCGTGAGCATGCGGGTGGGGCTGGTTCCGGTGCTCACGGGGGCGCTCCTTCTTTCTCTGACGGGGTGCTCGCCGGAGCAGCGTCCGCTGGTGGCGGTGTACGCGGACCAGCGGGGTGCCCCGTACGCGCTGCTGAGGTCGTGCGACGACGACGGCCGGGTGCGCGGGCCCGGGCTGCGCGGCACCCTCGCGCGGGGTACGGAAGGGGCCGCACCGGACGAGGCGCGGGGCAGCGCACCGGCGGAACCCCTGGCGGAGGACTCCTGGATCGGTTGGGACACCCCTGGGCCGCACAAGGCTGCCGACTTCCCCCTGTTCGCCCCGCCCTCGTCATGGGCGGCCGAGACCCGTGGTCCGCAGAGCCTGCAACCGGGTTACTCGTATGAGCTCGCGTTCGCCGATCCCGACGACTCCTACGTCTACACCGCCTCGGTGACGTTCGACGCCCGGGAGCTCGCGGGGCTGCCGGCCGGAGAGGTGCTGACCGGCCAAGGCGCCATGACCCGAGAGGCGTTCGAGGACCTCGCACGCCAGGCCTGCCGAGGGTGACCGCTCACCCGCGTACCCGCCGCGCCGCGTCGGGGCACCGCGTCGCCGACTGGGCCGCTCGGGGTATGCCGGGCATCACCGGAAGGGTGGCGGGGTACCGGCTGAGCCATGGTCTTGTCGGTGGAACCGCTGCCCGAGTCGACACTGCGCGACGTGATCGGCCTGCTCGTGCGGCTGATCGAGTCCGCCGGCGCTCTGATCATCTTCATCGGTGCGGTCTGGGCCTTCGTCCAGTTCGTGCGGGCCGGAGTCCGGGCACGGGGCCGGGTGGCCGGCTTCAACCGCATCCGCCTGAGTCTGGGCCGCTTCCTCGTACTCGGCCTGGAGTTCCAGCTCGCGGGAGACGTTCTGCGCACCGCGGTCGCGCCCAGTTTCACCGAAATCGGGCAGCTGGCGGCCATCGCGGCGATCCGGACCGCGCTGAACTACTTCCTCGGCCGGGAGATCGCCCAGGAGCGGGCAGAGCTCGAACAGCATGACGCACCGCACCAGCGGCACAGCGCCAAGGGCCTGCCGACGTGAAGCCCTGGCTGGAGGCCGCGGCCGTACTGATCACCGCGGCCGGGCTCGTCTCGGCCGTCTCCGCCTACCGCCTAACGCACACGCTCCGTCCGGCCCTATCCGTACTGCTCGACTTCCTGACCGCCGCCGGTCTCATCCGCCTCTCCGGCGACCTCTCCTGGGACGGCATCGTCCTCGCGGCCGCGGTGATCGCGTTGCGCAAACTCCTCGGCATCGGCTTGAGCATCGCCTCCCGCACCGCCACGTAGCGCCAGCGCCGCTTACCGGGCACTGAACTGCGCTTTTCTGGACCAGACGACGTGCGCGACGGCGCCGAGCCACCACCGATGAACGTGGCTCCCGCTCGCCGACCGTCCCTCCGGTAGTCCTCCAGCATCTCGCGGGGCCATGCGGGCCGGCCGACGGCGCCCCGCGGCAGGAACTCCTCGCTGTCGGACCGCGTAGCCGCCGCAGGTGACGACATCGCCGTACTCGGCGGCGCCCGCGTACGTGAGTAGCGCCGCGCTCCCGGATAAGACCGACGAGGCGCGCAACCGCCGGAAACCCGGCTCCCGTGGCGGCCGTCCGCCGGGTTTCGACGCGATCGACTGTCGCGAGCGGCACGCGGTCGAGTGCGGGACCAACCGCCTCAAGAGGAGCCGCGCCGTCGCCACGCGGTACGACCAGCTCGCGGTCCGCTTTGAGGCGACCATGCTGGTCACAGCCATCAACGAGTGGCTGTGACCAGCATTCATCCGAAACCGGCCAGGATGGCCGCAGGTGTATCAGGAAGTCATGGCGGCCCGGTCGGACTCGCTGCGCAGAACACAGAACTCGTTGCCTTCGGGATCGGCAAGCACCGCCCAGCCAGAGCCATCGGGATTCCGGAGATCAGCCACAAGGGTGGCGCCGAGGCCCAGCAGCCTGTCAACCTCCTGCTCACGCGATGCCTCCGGGCGCAAACACAGATGGATCCGGTTCTTGGTCGTCTTAGCCTCGGGCACCTGGTTGAAGTACAGCACTGGGCCCTCCGCCAGCAGCACCTGAACCTCCGGATCACCCGGTTTGTCCTCCGGATGCAGCGGACGGCCGGTCACCCTGCTCCAGAACCGGGCCAGCTCGTAGGCATCCACACAGTCAATCGCCACGTTCTGCACTACCGAGACCATGCGCGCGAGCCTCCCTGATTTCCACTCCAGACGCCACCGAGTTGCGCTCGCTCATGGCGCACAGATACCGACGTTCGTACTGGTCCACGGAGCCTTCGCGAGGTCTTGACCTCGATGCCGGGAGTCGGAGTCAGGACCGGAGCCAGGATCCTGATCGAGGTCGGTGACGGCAGCACTTTCCCGATCGCCGGCCATCTCGCCGCCTATGCGGGTCTCGCTCCGGCGACCCGGAGCTCGAGCTCATCGATCCGCGGCGAACAGCCTTCCCGGAGAGGGAACAGACAGCTCGCACGCGCCTTCTCCCTCTCCGCGTTCGCCGCTCTGGGTGACCCGACGTCCCGGGCCTACTACGACAAGAAAATCGCCCAGGGCAAGCACCACACCCAGGCCCTGCTCTGCCTCGCCCGACGCCGGGCCGACGTCCTTTTCGCGATGCTCCGCGACGAGACGTTCCACGAACCGCAGCCAATGGCCGCGGTCACCTGACCTGCGGGTCTGCGAGGAGAACGACTCGATCGGCCTCAACGTCGAAGCCGAGCACCGGATGGCCGTAGTCGCCCTCCGCGTCCATCAGCACCGGCTTGCCCAGCCGCCGCCCGATCTTCCGAAGGAAGCCGCAGAACACATCAAGCCGGTCCTGGCCCTGCAACTCCCGCAGGTCGATGTCGAAGTCGATTTCGTCGTCTGCATGAAACCGGAAGATGGCCAACACATCGGCAGTCGGCCAGACCCGCAAATCAGGGCACTCGGCATCCGCCGGGCGGGACAGCACGTCCTCCGCCCGGGGCACCGGAAGCACCGCCTCGCCTTCGGAGTACCGGTACCTCCAGCCCCTCTCCGAGACAAGATCGAGGACGGCCTGCCAGTCCTCCACCGAGGCGTTCGGGACACGCACGTCCGGCAGCGACCCCATCAAGTCTGGGTCGAAGAAACAGCTCACGTCATCCCACAGCAGATCGGCCACGGCGCCATGCTGCCCGGCTCCCTGGCCCAACGCACCCCCGTTTCCCTTGACCAAGGCATAGGGGCACCCCCCGAGAACGGCAACGGTGGCGCCGCCCGCGCACCGAGGCGGCCGCACTCTCAGTTCCGGAGGATGCCCCGAATCAGCGCTCGGCGGTGTCCCTCCAGTAGTCCCTCAGCATCTCGCTGGGCCATGCGGGCTGGCTGAGGGTGCCGCGCGGCAGGAACTCCTCGAAGACCGCCACCAGGTCCACCACCAGGGTGCCGTCGTCGGCGTCGAGGTCGGTGACGTGCAGGTCCCGCCCATCGACACGGAGCAGCCGGGGAAACGAAGTCGCGAGCCGGGCCGGGCCGGGCGCCGGTGGTTGTGGTGCACGAAGGTGCCCGTGGCCGGCCACGCCGGGTTGTCGCGCGGGCTGCGCGCGTGGAGGGCGACATCGTCGGGATAGCCGAAGTTGAAGAACCACGTGACCTGGAGGTGAGAGAACTCGCCGATCCCCTGCAGCGTCTGCTCCGGGTACTCCGGTCGCAGCCGAATGATCGACTCCAATCTCGCCGAGACAAGAACTCCGTCATCTCACGGACAGCGCTGACGCGGGCATCGAGCGCGGCGAGGAAGTCGGCCACGGACTCGCCGGGGACGCCGGGGGTGAAGTACGCCGACCACTGGGCGGGTGGGCTGCTCGTGTCCGCGCGGGCGGAGATCTGCCGGGCGATCGGCAGATCCCCCCAGGTGGAACGGCTCATCCGCCAGGCTTCACTGGGCCCACCGGAGGGAATCGGGGCTCGGACAACGGGACGTCCTTTTCGGAAGACGACACCTGGAGCGTCAGGGGCGGGGAAGCGGCGGGTTGTTCGAACAGCCCTGCTGTGAGGTACGCCGGTTACTGCTGCGCGCGTGTCAGCTGAGGCCCATGCGGACGTCTCGGTAGACGTACGTGCCGGAGACCCAGCCCTTCACGCCGGTCGTTCTATCCGTGATGTAGAGCCAGTTACCGCTCTTCTTGTACACGGTGAACTTGTGGCTGCGGTAGAGCACCCCGACTGCGGTGGACTTTGTGGTGGCCTTGGACCGGATGGCGACGGCCTTGGTGTGCACCTCGTACGGCAGCGGCGGGAGAGACGAGCAGCTGCTCGTCGGCCAGGGCTGTGCGCCGATCCCGCCGGGGGCGCCCGCCGTGCAGCGGCCCGGCGGCGTTCGCTCGTGCGGGTGATGCGCGGGTCATGCGGAACCAGCCGGAATGGCGACCACGTCGGTCACAGAGACGACGGTGCGGCGCCAGGGGCCGGTGAGGGCGTCCCAGAGAGAAGGGAACCGCATGTCGCGGCGGCAGCGGGGTACGGAGTCCTTGTTCTTCGGGCGGGCGGAGGAGTTGGACCAGTTGCGCGGGCGGTGGGTCGCCGCGCTGCGCAGCGAGCCGCAGCTGGCGCTTGTCACGGGCCCCGCCGGCATCGGCAAGAGTGCGCTCGTACGACGCTTCCTCGCAGGGTTGGAGCCCGCCTGCCGGGTGCTGCGGGCCGGTGGCGAGGAGAGCGAGGCGGATCTACCGTACGGCGTGATGGCTCAGCTGTCGGCGCACGGGCGGGAGGCCGCCCCCGACTCACCGTTACGGGACCTCGGCCGCTGCGCGACTCCCGGCGCCGCCGTGCCCGACCCGGTCCTGGTGGGCGCCGCGTTGATCGACGCCCTCGGCGGGCTCCAGGAGGAGGCCCCGGTCCTGCTGGTGATCGACGACGCGCACTGGGCGGACACCCCCTCCCTGCACGCGCTCACCTTCGTGCTGCGCCGACTGAGCGTCGACCCGGTGCTGACCGTGTTGGTGACCCGGGACGCCGCTCACCCGCGGCTGCCGCCCGGGCTGCGCCGCATGCTCGACGACGACACCACCCTGCGGCTGACGCTGGAGGGGCTGGGCATGCCGGAGCTGGCCGCGCTGAACGCGGCTCTGGGCCCGGCGCCACTGCCGCGCGCGGCACTCGCGCGGCTGATGCGTCACACGCACGGCAATCCCCTGCACACCAGGGCGTTGCTTCAGCAGTTCCCCGCCGACGTACTGGGCGCGGGCACCATGTCGCTGCCCGCACCCCGTGGTTACGAGCGGCTGATCGCCGAACGACTCGACGCCTGTGCTCCCGCCACGCGCCGGCTCATCGGCGCGGTCAGCGTCATCGGGGTCTCCGCCGCCCTGCACCTGGCAGCGCGGGTGGCCGGTGTGGCCGAGCCGCTGGAGGCGCTGACGGAGGCGATGGACCGGGAGCTGCTGGACGAGGGCCCCCTCGGAGCCACGCCGAAGGCCGTCTTCCCTCATCCGCTGCTGCGGGCCGGCGTCTACCACGGGCTGGAGCCGGCCGAGCGTTCCCGGCTGCACGCGCGGACGGCTGCGCTCACGGACGACCCGGGCACCGCCCTGCACCACCGGGTTCATGCCGCCGTGGGGCCGGACGCGGAACTGGCGAGCGAGCTCGACGCCTTCGCCCTGCGGCAGTCCCGCGAGGGAGCCTGGTCGGCCGCGGCCTCCGCGTCGATGGCGGCCGCCCGCCTGTCCACCGATCGCGAGGAGCACGGCCGGCGCATGCTGCGGGCGGTGGAGTGGCTGCTGCTCGCGGGTGACGTCAGTCAGGCCGGCGAACTCGTCCCGGCGCTGCTGGAGATGACTCCGTCGGCCGAACAGCACTACGTACTGGGGCATTTCGCGCTGACCGCCGGCCGGCTGGACGAGGCCCGCCGCGAGCTCAGCGCCTGCTGGGACAGCGTCGGCCCGGCGACCGACACCGAGACGGTGCGCTGTGCGGCGGAGCAGATGGCGTGGCTGAGCCTCATCCAGGGCGACGCCGCCGGCATCGTCGGCTGGGCTCGGCGCGGACTGGACCTGCCGCCCGCCGAACGGTCGTCCTTCCTGCGCGACTCCCTGGCGATCGGACTGGCGCTCTCGGGCGACCACGAGGGGGGCATGGCATCCCTGGCGCACCTGCCGGACGCGGGACCCCGCCGGAGCCCCGAGCATCTGGACGGGCTGCTCGCGCGCGGCATGCTGCGTCTGTGGCAGGGCAAGCTGGGGCAGGCCCGGCGTGACCTCGAGGACGCCTTCGCGTCCCACAGGCGGGGAGGGCTGCCTTACGCGGCTCTCGTGTCGCTGGGTTTCCTCACGGACGCGGAGTACCGCGCGGGGCTGTGGGACGAGGCGATCGTGCACGGTACGCAGGCCGTGTCGCTGGCGGAGGACACCGATCAGGTGTCGATCCTCGCCGTGGTGCACGCCTGTGCGGCCTTTCCGCTGGCCGGCCGGGGCGACTTCGAGGCCGCCATGGCGCACGCCGTGGCCGCCGCCGGACACGCGCGCGTGCTCGGCGACGTCAACGACACGGCGTTCGCGTCCACCGCGCTGGCCCTGGTGCACGCCGCCCGAGGCGAGTACGACGGCGTGGTCACGGCGCTCAGCCCGCTGCTGTCCAAGGAGATCCTCCACCGTTGCGGCCTCGACGAGGACGGCGTCGTGCAGTGGCGCCCGCTGCTGGTGGAGGCGCTGGCCCGCTGCGGCCGGCCCGACGAGGCGGAGGACGTCCTCGCGCCGTACGAGCTCCGCGCCGTCGAGCGCGACCGGTGGCTGGACGGGGTGGCGGCGGCACGGTGCCGGGGCATCGTGGAGAGTGCCCGTGGCGACACCCGGGCTGCCGAGCACGCCTTCGGTACCGGCCTGTCCCTCAGCGCCGAGGGGGAACCGTGCTGGGAGGCAGCGCTGTTGCGCCTCGCCCACGGGTCGTTCCTGCGCCGCGCGGGCCGGCGCACCGACGCGGCCGCTCACCTGGAGGCCGCCCGGCGCGTGTTCCACCGGCTGCGGGCGGCGCCCTATCTGCGGCGTTGCGACACGGAGCTGGCCGCCTGCGGTCTCGCCTCCGGCCGTCCCGCGGAAGTCCGGCATCCCGTGCTGACGCCGCAAGAGCTGGCCGTGGCGTCCCTGGCGATCCGGGGCAGGACGAACCGTCAGATCGCCACGGAACTGGTCCTGAGCGTCAAGACCATCGAGTACCACCTGCGCAACGTCTACGCGAAGCTCGGCATCACCTCCCGGGCGGAGCTGGCGGGCAGGCTCACGCCGGAGAGTTGAGAGCGGGCTGCGTGGGTTGCTTCGAGCCGACCCTGGGGTGACCCTAGGCCACCTGTCGAGGCGCCGACCCGCCCAACGTCCCTACGGTTTCGGACAGGGCGTCGCCCGGGACCACCCGGCGAACCCGACGGGAGGCAAGCAGTGATCACCCACGTCCGCCGTACGAAGGCGCGCCCGCCGCGCACACGGCCGGGCCGGACTCGCACCGGCATACGCGCCGCGCTCATCGTCGTGGTGCTGGCTACCGCTCCGACAGCCTGTTCCGGCGCCGAGGAGACCCCGGGGCCCAGCCCGACGAGCCCATCCACCGAGCCGACTCCGACATGGACCCCTACTCCGACTCCGACGCCCACTCCGACACAGCCCCCTACACCCACTCCGAGCCTGACGCCCACCTCGAGTCCGGCGCCCACTCCGCCTACGCCTGGACGTTCGGCGGAGGAGGCCGCTGTCATTCCCGAAGCGCTCGTGGGCGCCTGGGAGAGCGACGCCGAGGGGGACGACGCCACCTTGGCGTACCGATTCCTGTCGGACGGCACCTACCGGTTCATGGGGCTGCTTTCGTATCCCGGCCCCTCGGGCTTCGTCGAGTTCAGCCACCTCGCGGACGGCACCGTGAGCGTCGACGGGGATGTGCTGCTTCTGCAACCGTCGCGTGTGCTGCGGACACGGCAGGATCCGTCGAACCCGGCGGGCAACTACACCGATCAACCCGGCGAGCTCACCCCCGAGACCCGCGTCTGGACGGTGAACGGAGACACCCTCACGCTGACCGACGACACCGGGCAACAGGTGACCTTCGAACGGCAGGCGCCATGAGCCGGGACGTCAAGCGGTTCGGCGTCCGTCTCAAGGTGCAGCTCACGCTGATCGGCATCGTGGCCCTGGCGGCGGTCGCGGCCACGTGGCTGTACGCCCAGGCTTCGGGCGCCTACCAGAGCGCGGTGCGGCAGGACGTCAAGCGGCAGGCCGCCGTACTGGAGGACATCCGGTACGTGTACGGGGACGAGGCGCAGCTCGCCTTCCGGGAGGCGGTGGCACAGGCACGCGCGGACGGTCTGGAGGGAGCGAAGGACGAAGGGCGCGTCGCGGCGTCCGAACACGCCCTGGCCGCACAGACCGCGTTCGGCCTGCGCCAGGCGGCGGAACCGGGCAGCATCCTCGACGTCGCCGGCTACCGCCACGAGCGTCTCGGCTACAACCTGCCCCGCCGCCTCGCCGATGTGCAGCGGCGCTCCCCCGGCGCATACGGCATCGACCCCGAGGCCACGCTCCGGGCGGGCGACCGTAAGGCGGCCTGGGGGCTGGCGTGCCTCGGTGCAGCGGCCGCCGCCGTCCTGGTGGCGGTGGTCACAGCTCAAGTGGTACGCCCACGGCGACTGCGCCCCACACCGGCACTGGGGGCTCCGCGAGTGCTCAGGGGGGTCGAGGTCATCCCGCAGCCGGCGGTGACCGACCGGGACCGGCGTGCCTCACGGCTCCACCTGTTCGTCTTCGCGCTCCTGCTCCTGCTACCCCTGGGCCAGATGCTCGCGACGGCCGGTGGACAGCGGGCCCAGGCCGAGGCGGCGCGCAAGGCCGTCCGGTTGAACACGTCCATCACTGCCCATGCCGAGCGCTCCGCGTTCATCGCGGAGGGCCTGCAAGTCGCCGAGATCGCCTCGCTCCAGGCGACTGCGCGTGCATTCGCCTCCCTGGAGACCGGCGTCTCACCCGAGGAAGCTCGGCACGAGGGGGTGGTGGCCGCAGCCGAGGAACGGATCGCCCGGCAGGTCCGGAAGATCGTCGACCACATGGGACGACCGCCCACCACGGGCGACGGCGTCGACCCGGCAGCGGTGGCGGCGCTGAACAAGCCTCCGGAGCGGCTGTCGGACGCCGCGGCCGAGCAGGCGCGACAGGTAGATCTGGCTAAACACGCTGGTCGCCGGGCACAGTTGCTCGCGGCCGCCACTGCCGTCGCTGTGATCGCCGAGGCGCTCGCCGCCGCCACCGCCAAGGCCGCCATGCGTCCCGTGTGGTGGCTGGGTCTCGGCCTCTCGACGGGCGGAACGCTGCTCCTGGTGGGGCTGGCCCTGGCCTGACCCGGCTGCCGCGACCGGATACCACCTGTTCCGGTGCCGGAATACCCTGCGGGGAACAGGCGGTCCTCATGCGACCCGGCAGCACTTCGCACGGAAATGGTGAGATCGCTGCCCGGGATCGGGTTCAGCGGCAGCGTCCGGCGATGCTCCAGTGGACTCGACGGATGCCGGGCGGACGCCGTGGATGACGCGCCAGTCCTTGCGGGAGTCCACGACCCAAAACGATCAAGGGGCCGTTTCAGATTTCTCTGAAACGGCCCCTGACCTGCGACTCTTTCGAGTCGGGACGACAGGATTTGAACCTGCGACCCCTTGACCCCCAGTCAAGTGCGCTACCAAGCTGCGCCACGTCCCGATGCGCGTGTCCCCCGGCTGGTCGCCGTGGTGAGCGCGCAGGAAAAGATTACCTCACTCTCGGCGTGGGTTCGTCTCCCGGGCCTCGCGTGCGCGGGTCGCGAGGGTGTCGGCGCCGCAGGTGGTGGCCAGGGTGGCGGCGCGGGTCAGTTCCGCCGGGGAGCCGGCGGCGAGCCCGAGGTCGTACCGGGCCAGGGCGTGTTCGTACGTGGAGGGGGAGGTCTCCAGGTGCCGGACCGCCCGGTTCAGGAGGTGGACGGCCTCGTCGGGGCGGGCGAACAGGGCCGCGCAGCGCAGGGCTTCCCCGAGGGCGGTGGCCGTGCCGAAGCGTTCGGCGTGGGCGCGGGCCTGTTCGGCGTAGCGGGCCGCGCGGGGCCGGTCGGCCGGGGCGAGGGCGCGGGCCAGATCGCAGGCCCAGGGGGCCCAGACGGGGTTGAGGCGGCCGCGCCGCTCCAAGGCGCGGCCGGCCGACTCCAGTTCCGTGACGGCCTCCTGCGTGCGGCCTTCGGCGAGCAGGAGCCGGCCGTGGACGCAGGGGCCGTCGGGCACGACCATCGCGTGCGGCCAGGGCGGTCCGAAGCGGTAGTGGTCCGCGACGGCGCGGGCCTCCGCGGTCCGGCCCCGCGCCAGCAGCGTGTCGATGAGCAGGCAGACGGCGTCCCACTGGACCGGCAGCCCGGTGCCGAGGCGGTCGGCGAGGCGCAGCGCCTCGCGCAGGAAGCTCTCGGCCTCCGCGAGCGCGCCGCGGCGGCGGTGGGCCAGGCCGAGGAGGGTGTGGGCGAAGGCGAGGTGGGCGCCGCTCCAGCCGGAGATCTCGAAGGCGCGCACCGCCTCCTCGAACAGGGCGCGGGCGTGGTCGGGCCGGTCGGTGAAGGCGTACGCGACGCCGACCATGGCCGGTGTCTCGCAGCCCCACTCGGTGTCGGTCCAGCCCAGGCCGCGCGCCGGGCGGCCGTCGGGGAGGGCGCGCGCGCACAGGTCGAGGACGTGGTCGGCGTTCTCGCCGCGGAGCATCGCGTCGAAGGCGCGCAGCGACAGCAGGGCGCGTTCGGTGTTGTCGGCTCCGGGGAGGCGGCCGGCGAGGTCCGCGAGGCGGCGGGAGCGGCCGGGCCCGTCCTCCTCGGCGGCCTGGAACCCCTCGTACATGAACCGGGCCGCCTCCAGCCGCGTCCGGGCCGGGCCCGGCGGCGTCCGCGCGGCCTCCGCGGCGACGGCGCGGGCCGCCTCGCGCGGCTCGTCGGTGTGGGCGAGGGCTTGCGCGAGGCGGCAGGTGGCGTCGGTGCGCCGGGGCCCGGTGAGGCCCGGCAGGGCGAGGGCGGAGCGCAGGTAGCGCACGGCGGCGGACGGCGAGGTGAACAGGGCGGCGCAGCCCAGTTCGTACAGGACCTGCGCGTACGCCTCCGGGGGCGGCGGCTCCTGGAGGGCGCGTTCCAGGCAGCGGCGGGCCGCCGCGGGGGCGCCGAGGGCGAGGTACTCGCGGGCGGCCTCGCGCAGCTGGGCGACGACCTCCTCGTCGTCGTCCGGGTGGATCTCGAGCAGGTGGCGGGAGGCGGCCGCGGCGCCGAGGCCCGCGCGTGTGAGGGCCCAGGCCGCCCGGCCGTGCATGGCGGTGCGGAGGGCGGGCGGGATGGAGCGGTATATGGCGGTGGCGATGAGCGGGTGGACGAACTCCAGGTGGTCGGAGCCGGTGACGATGCGGGCCTCGCGCAGCCGCCGCGTGCAGTTCTCCGCCTCGGCCGCGGTCATCCCGGCGAGGCTGGCGGCGAGGGACTGCGAGATGTCGGTGCCGAGCACGGCGGCCGCCCAGGCGAAGCGCGTCGGGCCGGTGCCGAGCCGTTCCAGCCGGGCCACGAGCCCGCTGCCGCGCGCGGAAGCGGCCAGGTCGCGCAGGAGGGCCGCCGACGCCTCGACCGGGGTCAGCATGCGGTCCTGGGCCTTGGCGAGGAGCTCCACCGTCTCGTACGGGTTGCCCCCGGTCAGCGTCCACACCTCCCGGCAGAACGCCTCGTCCGTCTCGTCGCCGAGGACGGCCCGGACCATCCCGGCGGTGGCGTCCGCCGTGAGGGCACGCAGGGTGACGCGGAGCCTGGCCGCCTCGCCGAGCCGATCGAGCAGGGCGGTGGCCGGGTCCGCCCCGGCTCTGGGGCGGTGGGCGAGGACGACGAGCACCGGCAGGGCGGGCAGGCCGACGGCGAAGGACGCGAGCCAGCCCAGCGATTCGGCGTCCGCCCAGTGCGCGTCGTCGATGATCAGGACGAGCGGGCGGTGGTGCTGGTGGCGGTGGCGTTCGGCGAGCCGCGCGACGAGCCGGTCCAGCCCGTCCCGTACGCCCTGCGGGTCGGCGAGCGGGGCGCTCGGGACGGTGACGCCGAGGGCGGGGGCGGTGATGTCGTACCGGTCGGCGAACAGCCGCCGCAGCTCGTCGCCGTCGTACGCGGCGAGGGCGGGTTGCAGCAGTTGCCGCACCACGTGGAAGGGGACGGACGTGACGGTCTCGCCGCCGCGCGCGGCGTGGACGGTGCAGCGGTCGGCGGCCATCCGGCGTACGGCGTCGAGTAACGCCGTCTTGCCGATGCCGGATTCACCCCGGTAGACCAGCAGCCCGCCGGAGGCGCCGGCGCCGCACAGCGTGTCCACGGCGCGGGCCGCCGCGGCGAGCTCCGGTTCGCGCTCCAAGAGCGGTACGGACAGCCGGTGTTCCGACCGGGACGGCAGCATCGCCTTCCCTCCCCCACGAAGTGCCCGGGCATGTGTGCGTCTCCGGACCCGAGGGTAGCCGCGCCCCGGCGGCGGAGGACATGGTTGGGAACGCTCCCGCCGGAAGGGTGACAATCGAGGCGTGAACACGACGCGAAGGGACCGCGACCCCGAGGGCCGCGCACGCAACGCACGCCCCCGCGATGGGCTGGGGCGCCCGCTGCCGTACGGCGCGCCGGGTGTGGAGCGCCAGCCGGAGGGGGTGGTGCGTACGCCCGGGGAAACCCTCCGCGAGGCCCAGCGGTTGCTGGACGCTGGGCTGCCGTTCCACGCGCACGAGGTCCTGGAGGACGCGTGGAAGGCGTGCGCCGGGGAGCGGGAGGAGGAACGCGAGCTGTGGCGGGGCCTGGCGCAGCTGGCGGTGGGCCTCACGCACGCGGCGCGCGGGAACAGAGCGGGCGGGGCGCGGTTGCTGCGGCGCGGCGCGGAGCGGATCCGCGCCTTCCCGCCCGTGTACGGGATCGATGTCGGGGGGCTGGTGGGGTGGGCCCGGGGGCTGGCGGGCCGGCTGGAGGGCGCGGCCGAACTGGCGGCCGACCCGGCGATCGACCCGGCGATCGATCCGGCGATCGATCCGGCGGCGGAGGCGCCGCGGCTGCGCCGGTAGGCGGGCTTGCGCGCCGACGGCCCCGGGGCCGTCTACGCCCGCGGCGGCGCGAGGCCCAGCGCCGGGAGCAGGACCGCCTCCAGGAGCGCCGGGAGGGCGTCCTCGCCGGTGAAGCGGTCGTCGAAGAGGCGTTCCACGCGCAGGACGCCGAGGAAGCAGGGGGCGACGAACGCGATGGCCGGGTTGGCGGGGTCGAGTTCGCCGCGGGCGATGCCGCGCTGGAGCATCGCGTCGAGCGCGGCGACCTCGGGGTCGATGACCGTCTCGCGCAGTGAGCGGCGCAGGTCGGAGTGGAGCAGGTAGGCCTGGCCGACGGCCTCGATCAGTTCGGTGTCGCGGCCGCGGCGGGTCGCGGCGGCCTCGGCGGCGGCGCGCAGGTCGCCCGCGAGGGAGCCGGTGTCGATGTCGGTGAAGAGCGAGCGGCGGCTCTTGGCGAGCGCGGCGGTGACGAGCTGCCGCTTGGTCTTCCACTGCCGGTAGAGGGTGGCCTTGCCGCACTTGGTACGGGCGGCGACGCCCTCCATCGTGACGGCGTCGTAGCCGCCCTCCCGCAGCAGGTCCAGGACGGCCGCGTACAGCTCCTGCTCACGCTCGGGAGTGATCTTGCTGCGGCGCGCGGCGGTGGTGGCGGCCTGCGTGGACATCGGGTTCTCCCCCGCTGACGGATGCCTCGGTGCGCCTTTGAGGTTACCCCATCGAGACGGGCGCGTATCGAGACGTTTGCGTATCGATGAGACGGGGCCTAAGCTTTCCGTTTTGTTGCCTAAGCGAACCATCAGAGGGGCCGGACCATGGCTGCCGGGATACCACCGGAGACGACCGCCACCCCGCGGCCGCCCCTGGTACGGGAGCTGGCGCTGGTGACAGCGCTGTTCCTCGTCTACAAACTGGGCCGGCTGGCGGCCAACGGCCACGAGAGCCGCGCCTTCGGGAACGCCGCCCATGTCTGGGAGCTGGAGCGGGCCGTCCACCTGCCGGGTGAGGGGTGGGTGCAGCGGCTGCTGCTGCACGACGGGACGGTCGTCCACGCGGCGAACACGTACTACGCGGTTGTGCACTTCCCGGCGACCGTGGCCTTCCTCGGCTGGCTGTACTGGCGCCGGCCGGGGCACTACCTGTGGTCCCGGCGGGCGCTCGCGCTCCTGACCGGCGCCGCGCTCGCGCTCCACCTGCTGGTGCCGCTCGCGCCCCCGCGGATGCTCGCCGAGGCGGGCCTGGTGGACACGGCGCGCGTCTACGGCCCGTCGGTGTACGGGGCGACGCCCGAGACGGACACGATGGCGAACCAGTTCGCGGCGATGCCGTCGCTGCACGTCGGCTGGGCGCTGATGGTCGCGATCGGGATGATGGCCGCCACGCGGGGCCGGTGGCGGCCGCTGTGGCTGCTCCACCCGCTGCTGACGTTGCTGGTCGTGGTCGGCACCGCCAACCACTACTGGCTGGACGCCCTGGTGGCCGCCGTACTGCTGGGCGGCGTCCTGGCCGCCGTACGGGCGCCGGGGGCCGTGCGGCGCGAGCCGGTGCTCCTCGGGGTGGCGGCGCGATGAGGGCGACGCTGTTCGCGGTGGTGCTGTCGCTGGCCTCGGCCGCCGGATACGCGCTGGCCGCGGTCGTCCAGGCGCGGCTCGCCCCGGCGGGCGGCCTGCGGGCGCTGGCCGCACGCCCCCTGTGGTGGTGGGCGATCGGGCTCAACGCGGCGGGCGCGCTCACCCATGTCGCGGCGCTGCACTACGGGCCGCTGACCTTGGTCCAGCCGCTCGGCGCGCTGACCCTGGTGGCCGCGCTGCCGGTCGGGGCGTGCTTCGAGCGGCGGCGGGTGCGCGCGGCGGAGTGGCGCGGGGCGCTGTGGACCCTGGGCGGGCTGGTCGGCCTGGTCGCGGTGGTGGGCCCGGCAGCGCCGGGCGATGCGCTGTCCCTGCCGGAGGGGCTGGCGGTCGCCGCGGTGACGGCGCTGGCGATCGCCGCGCTCGTACGCCGGACCGGCCAGGGGTACGGGCTCGGGTTCGCCACCGCGTCGGGCGTCGCGTCCGGCGTGGCGTCCGCGCTGACGCAGACGGTGACCGCCTCGCTCGCGCGCGAGCTGCCCGGCGGGCCCCTGGCGGCCTGGCAGACGGCGCTGCTCGCCGTGCTGGTGGCGGTGTTCGCCACGGGTGGGCTGCTGCTGTCGCAGGCCGCGTACCGGGGCGGGCTCGCCGCGCCGCTCGCGGTGGTGAACCTGGCGAACCCGGCGGCGGCGGCCGTCATCGGCGTCGCGCTGCTCGGCGAGGGCTTCCGGGCGGGCCCGGTGGGGTGGCTGGTCGCCGCGGGGTCGGCGGCGCTGGCGGCGCGCGGTGTGCTGCTGCTGACGTCCGGTCAGCGCGTGGCCGCTCCGGTCACCGCCTGAGGAGCTCCGCGAGCACAGCCGCGTGGCTCTCGGCGGGCTCCTTGGAGGCGGTCAGCAGCGTGAGCGGCCCCTTCCGGGCGAGCTCGCGCAGCCGGTCGAGGGCCTCGGCCGCCTCCGGGGCGGCCAGCTCCGCCTCGTACCGCTCGCGGAACTCCTCGTACGTGCCCTCGCCGGTGTGGTACCAGCGCCGCAGCTCGGTCGAGGGGGTGACGGACTTGGGCCACTCGTCGACGTGGGCGTCCGCCTTGGCCAGACCGCGCGGCCACAGCCGGTCGACGAGGACCCGCGTCCCGTCGCCGGGCTCCGGCGGCTCGTAGACCCGGCGGAGTTTCGGGCGATGAGCGGCTTTTGTCATAGCTCCAGGCTAGGCGACCCGAGGGTCGAGGAGGCGGTGCGGCAGCTGGGGCGCCTCCGCCGGGCCGGGCCGGGCGATGGTGGACGTCGACCCGACGGGCAGGTTGCCGCCATGCCGCTGATCAGGCCGTCCGTGACCGTCAGACCGCATCGTCGTACGGGACTTTTTCGGCCCCGATCCGCTCCATCCGGTCAGCGCCCCATTTTCCCAAGGGAGCCAGGGCGGCATTGAGTGAGACGCCGTGCTCCGTCAGGGAGTACTCGACCTTTGGTGGCACCTGTCGGTACACCTCACGATGGACGAGCCCGTCCTCCTCCATTTCCCGCAGGTGCTGAATCAGCATCTTCTCGCTGACGCCCGGCAGACCGCGTCGGAGTTCGGCGAACCGGCGCGTCCCGTGATGGTGCAGTTCCCAGAGGATCAGCGACTTCCATTTACCCGTGACTACGTCCATTGCGGCGTCGATGCCGCAGAAGTAGGGACCACGTCGTACGCGCGTTGCCATCCGCCCCCCAAGACCTGCTTACCCGCAGGTGAGTACCCGACTTATAAGTCCGTACTGGTCAACTCTACGGGCAGTACCGAGGATTCAACCGAAGGACGAACCGGAGGGGTGGCTCACACCATGACAACCAACAACAGCGTCCACGTCAGCGTTCTCGGGCTGGGGGCGATGGGGCGCGCACTGGCAGGCGCCCTCGTGGAGGCCGGATACCCGACCACCGTCTGGAACCGCTCGCCGGGGAAGGCGGACGAGCTCGTCGCGCGGGGCGCCGAGGCCGCCGCCACGGCCCGCGACGCGGTGCGGGCCGGCCGACTCGTGATCGTGTGCCTGCTGGACGACGCGTCGGTCCGGGAGGTGCTCGATCCGCTCTCCGACGAGCTGGCCGGGCGAAGCCTGATCAACCTGACCACGACGTCACCGGCCCAGTCACGGGAGCTGGCCGCCTGGGCCGAACACGCCGCGGTCGCGTATCTCGACGGCGGCATCATGGCGGTACCCCGCATGATCGGCCGGCCCGAGGCCTCGATCCTGTACAGCGGAACGGCTGAGGTCTTCCACCAGTACAAGCCGCTGCTCGACCTGTGGGGAACCGCCACCTACTTCGGTGAGGACGCCGGCTTGGCGTCCCTGTACGACCTCGCCCTCCTCGCGGGCATGTACGTGATGTTCGCCGGATTCCTGCACGGCGCCGCCATGGTCGCGCCGGCCGGCGTGACGGCGGGTGAGTTCGCCGCCATGGCCGCGCCGTGGCTGACCGCCATGACCGGGGCTTTCGACGGGTTCGCCGCGGTGATCGACGGCGGGGACTACACCGTCGAGGGGCAGCAGAGCCTGGAGTTCTCCGACCTCGGTGACCTCGTGGCCGCCAGTTCCGCCCAGGGCATCGGCACCGAGGTGATCGCGATGGTCCAGCGGCTCATCCAACGCCAGATCGACGCGGGCCACGGAAAGGAGGGCTTCGCCCGCATCATCGAGAGCATCAAACAGCCTGGCTGAGCCTCGCGTGGGCGCGTGGGGCCACGGTTGCCTCGTAGGGCGGTCGTCCCCGCGTGCACGGCGCGGCCCTCGTGAAGCGGGCCGTTCCCGCTCCGTCAGGGCGCGGGCGCCGGACGGCCCTGCGGGCGAGAGCGCGGAGGGCGCTTCATGCGGCGCTGTCCTCCTGCGCGGACGGGACGACATGGACGACGCCGTCCGCGACGACCACCCGGTGGGTGCGGACCGGGCGGCGCGCGGGCAGGCAGGTCGGCCGGCCCGTACGGAGGTCGAACGCGGCGGCGTGGAGCGGGCACTCGACCAGGCAGCCCTCCAGCCAGCCGTCCGAGAGGGACGCGTCCTGATGGGTGCACGTGTCGTCGATGGCGTACAGCTCGCCGTCCTCGGTGTGGAACACCGCGATCGGCGGGCTGGTGCCGACGCGCACGGACTCGCCGACGGGGAGTTCTTCGAGGCGGCAGACGGGAATCACGGGTCCCCCTCCGTGGTCCGGGAATCCAGGACCCCTGGGTAGCATGACGTTTCGCATAGCACACGAGAGAGCGCGATGCGCAACAGAATCCGGTCGGGTCGCCCGCCGCGTCAAGGGCTTCCCGAAGATGCGGCCCGAACCGGCTGCCAGAGGGTGGGAGTTGAGCTGTGACCCGTGACCAGTCAGTGGCCGAACAGCTCCCCGACGACACCCGCGAAGACGCGCACGACGACGTGCGCGAGGACGCGCGCGAGCGGGCCTCCAAGGGCGCGGCCGGCTCGATCCAGTCGGTGGACCGCGCGGTGAGCGTGCTGGAGATCCTCGCGCGCCTCGGCGAGGCCGGTGTCACCGACATCGCCGACGAGCTGGACGTGCACAAGTCGACGGCGTTCCGGCTGCTCGGCGTGCTCGAGAACCGCGGCCTGGTCGCGCAGGCGCAGGACCGCGGCAAGTACTTCCTGGGGGCCGGCGTCCTGCGCCTGGCGGGGGCGGCGGCCGTCCGGCTGGACATCTCGCAGGAGGGCGCACCGGTCTGCCGGGAGCTCGCCGACGAACTGGGCGAGACGGTCAACATCGCGGTGCTGGACGACGACGCGGCGGTCAACATCATGCAGGCGCGCGGCCCCGCGTCCGTCACGGCCCAGAACTGGCTGGGCAGACGGACCCCGTTGCACGCCACCTCCAGCGGCAAGGTGCTCCTCGCCCACCTGCCGGCGACGCTGCGCGAGGGGCTGCTGGCACGGGCGCTGCCGCGGTTCACGGAGTACACGGTGACCAGCGCCGGGATGCTGCGCGCCGAGCTGGAGGCGGTGCGCCGACAGGGGTTCGCCCTCGTCACGGAGGAGCTGGAGCTCGGGCTGAACGCGGTGGCCGCGCCGGTACGGGCGCACGACGGCAAGGTCGTCGGCGCGCTGAGCGTGTCCGGGCCCGCCTACCGGCTGGAGCGGGACCGGCTGCCGGAGCTGGCGCGGCGCACGGTGTCGGCGGCCGACGAGCTCTCCCGGCGCATGGGGTACGGCTTCTGAGCCAAGGAACACGCCCGGGAACGGCGCTCCGTTCCTCCGCGGGGCCGGGGGAACCCGGCCCCGCGTCGTCGTGCGTCCGGGCGCTTCACGGCGCCCGATGCTTTTGCGCGCCGTTCGTCCCGGCCTCTTGACGGTCCGTCGGCGCCGTTCCCAGTATGTTCCTCGCCGCGCAACCCATCGCGCACTGTGCAACAGCAGAGGAGTGCTGTCGTGCCCTCGGAGCCCCCTGAGTCCTCAGAGCCCCCTCAATGTGAGCCACGCGAGCTCCACGACGCGGGCCGGTGCGGCGAGGTGCTGCCCTCGGTGGCCGTACGGTGAGCGGCGTGCGTGCCGAACGGCTCGTCACCGCCGGCACCTTCGGCCTCGACGGCCTCGACGGCCTCGACGGCGAGACCTTCGACGTCGGCACCAACGTGTGGCTCGTCGGCGACGACGAGGAGGTGCTCATCGTCGACGCCGCGCACGACGCCCGGGCGATCGCAGCCGCCGTCGCGGGCCGCCGGGTCACCGCCATCGTGTGCACCCACGGTCATGACGGTCACATCGGCGCGGCGCCCGCCCTGGCGGAGGCCACCGGCGCGCCCGTCCTGCTGCACGCCGCCGACCGGGCGCTGTGGGACACGGTCCACCCGGGACGGCGGCCTGACGGTGAACTGTGCGACGGGCAACGGCTGCTGGTCGCCGGGGTCGCGGCACGGGTGCTGCACACCCCCGGTCACACCTGGGGCAGTTGCGTGGTCCACGTCCCGTTCCTGGACGCGGTGTTCACCGGGGACACCCTGTTCCACGGCGGGCCCGGCGCGACCGGCCGCTCACACTCCGACCAGGCGACGATCATGGCGTCCCTGCGCGGGCGGCTGCTGCCCCTGTCCGGCGCCACCGTCGTGCACACGGGGCACGGCCGCGACACCACGATCGCCGCCGAGCGGCCGCACGTCCCGGCCGCCGTCTGACACCCCCGACACCGAGGAGGGGCATGTCCAGCACGTCCCGCTCGTCCCGCTCGTCCGCACACGCACACACACCCGCACACGCACACACACCCGCACCCGCACCCGCACAGGAGCCCGGACCCGCACACGCCCGGGCCCGGGCCCGCGCCGCCCCCCGCGTCGTCGTCATCGGCGCCGGCATCGTCGGCTGCTCCCTCGCCGACGAACTGACCGCCCGCGGCTGGACCGACGTCACCGTCCTGGAGCAGGGGCCGCTCCCCGCCCCCGGCGGCTCCACCTCCCACGCGCCCGGTCTGGTCTTCCAGACCAACCCGTCCAAGACCCTCACCGAGTTCGCCGCGTACACCGTCCAGAAGTTCGGCGCCCTGGAGGCCGACGGGCTCCCCTGCTTCGACCGGGTCGGCGGCCTGGAGCTGGCCACCACCGAAGAGCGCCTCGCCGACCTGCACCGCAGGGCCGGTCTCGCCGCCTCCTGGGGCGTGCGCGGCGAGGTGGTCCCGGCGTCCCGCTGCAAGGAGCTGTGGCCGCTGCTCGACGAGAGCAAGGTCCTCGGCGGGTTCCACACCCCCGACGACGGGCTCGCCCGGGCGGTCCCCGCCTGCCGCGCCCAGATCGCGCGCGCCGAGCGGCGCGGCGCCCGCTTCCTCGGCCGGCACACCGTGACCGGCATCGAGCGCGAGAACGGCCGGGTCACCGCGGTCGTCACCGACCAGGGCGTCTTCCCGGCCGACCACGTCGTCTCGGCGGCCGGCTTCTGGGGCCCGGTCATCGGCCGGATGGCGGGCGTCGACGTGCCGCTCCTGCCCCTCGCCCACCAGTACGCGCGGACCCGCCCCCTGCCCGCACTGGCCGGCGCGCGCGCCGAGGCGACCCGGCCGATCCTGCGCTTCCAGGACCGCGACCTGTACGTACGCGAGCACGCGGACCGGCTCGGCATCGGCAGCTACGCGCACCGGCCGATGCCCGTCGACCCCTTCGCCGTCCCGGCGTACGACGAGGCGCCGGTCATGCCCTCCTCGTCCCCCTTCACCCCCGACGACTTCGCCCCCAGCTGGGCGGACTGCCGGTGGCTGCTGCCCGCCCTCGCGGACAGCGCGATCGAGGAGGGCTTCAACGGAGTCTTCTCCTTCACGCCCGACGGCATGCCGCTCCTCGGCGAGTCCCGCGCGCTGCGCGGCTTCTGGCTCGCCGAGGCGGTGTGGGTCACGCACGCGGCGGGCGCCGCCAAGGCGGTCGCCGAGTGGATGGTCGACGGGCGGCCCGCGGCCGACGTGCACGAGTGCGACCTCGGCCGCTTCGAGGAGGCCCAGCGCTCCCCCGCGTACGTCGAGGAGCGCGGCGCCCGGCAGTTCATCGAGGTGTACGACGTCGTCCACCCGCTCCAGCCGGTGGAGCAGCCGCGGCCGCTGCGGGTCAGCCCCTTCCACGCGCGGCAGCGCGAGCTGGGCGCGTACTTCCTGGAGGGCGGCGGCTGGGAGCGCCCGCACTGGTACGAGGCCAACGCCCCGCTCGCCGAAGGCGTGCGCGTACCCGAGCGGGACGCCTGGTCCGCGCGGTACTGGTCGCCGATCGCGGCCGCCGAGGCGCGGGCGACGCGCGAGCGGGTCGCGCTGTACGACATGACGCCGCTGCGGCGCCTGGAGGTCTCCGGGCCCGGCGCGCTCGCCTTCCTCCAGCGCATGACGACCAACAACCTCGCCAGGAAGCCGGGCGCGGTGACGTACACGCTGCTCCTGGACGAGACCGGCGGCATCCGCTCCGACCTCACCGTGGCGCGGCTCGCGGAGGACCGGTTCCAGATCGGCGCCAACAACCCCGCCGACGAGGACTGGCTGCTGCGGCACGCGCCCGGCGACGTCCACGTCCGCGACGTCACCTCCGGCACCTGCTGCATCGGCGTGTGGGGCCCGCTCGCCCGGGAGCTGGTGCAGCCGCTGACCCGCGACGACTTCTCGCACCGGGGTTTCGGCTACTTCCGGGTCAAGCGGACGTACGTCGGGCTCGTACCGGTGACGGCGATGCGGCTGAGTTACGTCGGCGAGCTGGGCTGGGAGCTGTACACCAGCGCCGACCTGGGCCTGCGGCTCTGGGACACCCTGTGGGAGGCCGGGCGGGAGCACGGCGTCGTCGCCGCCGGGCGGTCGGCCTTCAACAGCCTGCGCCTGGAGAAGGGGTACCGGGCCTGGGGCGTCGACATGACCGACGAGCACACCCCGTACGAGGCGGGGCTGGGTTTCGCCGTCCGCATGGACAAGGGCGGCTTCGTCGGCCGCGAGGCCCTGGAACGGGCGGGCGAGCCGCACCGCCGGCTCACCGCGCTGCTCCTCGACGACCCGGCGGCCGTCGTCCTCGGCAAGGAGCCGGTGTTCGTCGACGGGACCCCGGCCGGATACGTGACGAGCGCCGCGTACGGCTACACCCTCGGCCGCTGCGTCGCGTACGCCTGGCTGCCGCCGCTCGCGACGGGTACGGCCGTGCACGTGGAGTACTTCGGCCAGAAGGTGCCGGCGACGGTCGCGGACGAGCCGCTGTTCGACCCGGAGATGAGCCGTATCCGCCGCTGAGGAGGCCGGAGCAACGTGTCACCCACCTATGACGTGATCGTGGTCGGCCTCGGCGGCATGGGCAGCGCCGCCGCGCACCACCTGTCCGCGCGCGGCGCCCGCGTCCTGGGCCTGGAGAAGTTCGGTCCGGTCCACAACCGGGGCTCCAGCCACGGCGGTTCGCGCATCACGCGCCAGTCGTACTTCGAGGACCCCGCCTACGTACCGCTGCTGCTGCGCGCGTACGAGCTCTACGAGCGGCTGGAGCGGGACACCGGACGTCACATCGCCACGCTGTGCGGCGGGCTGATGCTGGGCCGCCCCGCGTCGCGTACCGTCGCCGGATCGCGGCTGTCGGCCGAGCTGTGGGGCCTGCCGCACGAGATGCTCGACGCCAAGGAGATCCGCCGCCGCTTCCCGACGCTGACGCCGGCCGACGACGAGGTGGCGCTGTACGAGGCGCGGGCCGGGCTGCTGCGGCCCGAGAACACCGTCGCCGCCCATCTGCAGCTCGCCACCGCGGCCGGGGCGGAGCTCCACTACGAGGAGCCGCTGCTGCGCTGGGAGCCGTACCGCGACGGCGTACGCGTCCACACCGCCGAGAACACCTACACGGCCGGGCAGTTGGTGATCTGCCCGGGGGCGTGGGCGCCGGGGCTGCTCGCGGACCTCGGAGTGTCGTTCACCATCGAGCGGCAGGTCATGTACTGGTTCCGGCCGCGCGGTCCGGCCGAACGGTTCCGCCCCGCGCACCATCCGGTCTACATCTGGGAGGACGCGGACGGGGTCCAGATCTACGGCTTCCCGGCCATCGACGGGCCGGAGCTCGGCGCCAAGGTGGCGTTCTTCCGCAAGGGCACCGTCTGCACGCCGGAGACCATCGAGCGGACCGTGCGCGACGACGAGACGGCGGCCATGGCCCGGCAGGCGGGCCGTCTCCTGCCCGACCTGCCGGGCCGGTTCCTGAAGGCCGCGACCTGCATGTACTCCAACACGCCCGACGAGCACTTCGTGATCGCGCGCCATCCCCGGCACCCGGAGTCGGTGACGGTCGCCTGCGGGTTCTCCGGGCACGGCTTCAAGTTCGTGCCGGTCGTCGGCGAGATCCTGGCCGATCTGGCCCTGACCGGCACCACCGCGCATCCGATCGAGCTCTTCGACCCCCGGCGTCTCACCGCCACCCCCTAGGAGGCCGCCGTGACGGCAACACCCCCGCCCCCGAGCCTGATCGCCACGCTCCCCGGCGCCGCCTACACCGACCCCGACGTCTTCCGCCGGGAGCAGGAGCGGATCTTCGAAGCCATGTGGTTCTGCGCGGTGCGCGGCGCGGACCTCGACAAGCCGGGTGCCTTCCGCACCGTCCAGGTCGGCCGCGAGAGCGTGCTCGTCCTCCGCGACCGGGCGGGCGGGCTGCGCGCCTTCCTGAACATCTGCCGCCACCGGGGCGCGCGCCTCTGCCTGGAGGAGTCCGGCGAGGTGCGCCGGAACCTCCAGTGCCCGTACCACGCCTGGACGTACGACCTGGACGGCCGGCTGGTGGCCGCGCCGAACCTGGCGAGGATGCCGGACGTCGACCGGGTCGCGTACGGCCTGGTGGCCGTGCACCTGCGCGAGTGGCTGGGCTACGCCTGGGTGTGCCTGGCCGACGAGGCGCCGTCCTTCGAGGAGACCGTGATGGGGGCGGCGGTGGAGCGGCTGGGCGACGCCGCCTCCCTCGCGCGCTACCGCACCGAGGAGCTCGCGCTCGGCCGCCGCATCACGTACGACGTGAAGGCGAACTGGAAACTGCTCGTCGAGAACTTCATGGAGTGCTACCACTGCGCGACGATCCACCCGGAACTCGTCGACGTGCTCCCGGAGTTCGCGGAGGGGTACGCGGCCCAGTACTACGTCGGCCACGGCGCCGCCTTCGGCGAGCACGTCAAGGGCTTCACGGTCGACGGCAGCGAGGGGTTCGGCAAGCTGTCCGGGGTCGCCCCGGACCAGGACCGGCGGTACTACGCCATCACCGTGAAGCCGACGGTCTTCGTCAACCTGGTCCCGGACCATGTGATCCTGCACCGGATGTTCCCGCTGGCCGAGGACCGCACGGTGGTGGAGTGCGACTGGCTGTACGCGCCCGAGGTCGTGGCCTCCGGCGCGGACGTGTCCACGTCGGTGGAGCTGTTCCACCGGGTGAACCTCCAGGACTTCGAGGCGTGCGAGCGCACCCAGCCGGCGATGGCATCGCGCGCCTACCGGGCCGGCGGCGTCCTCGTGCCGAGCGAGCACCACATCTCCCTCTTCCACACCTGGCTGCTCGACAGGACGGGAGGATCCGATGCCTGACGCCCTCACCGGCGGGGCGGACGACGACGCCGCACTCGCCGAGTTCGGCTACCGTCCGGAGCTCAAGCGCACGCTCGGCGGCTTCCACACGTTCGCCGCCGGCATCTCGTACATCTCCATCCTCACCGGCACCTTCCAGCTCTTCTACTTCGGCTACGCGAGCGGCGGGCCCGCCTACTGGTGGTCCTGGCCGATGGTGTTCGCGGGCCAGTTCACGGTGGCGCTGTGCTTCGCGGAGCTCGCGGCCCGCCATCCGGTGGCCGGTTCCGTCTACAACTGGGCCAAGCGGCTGGGCAATCCGCACATCGGCTGGCTCGCCGGGTGGATGATGCTGATCGCCTCCATCGTGTCGATCGCGGCCGTGGCGCTCGCCTACCAGCTGACGCTGCCGCGCATCTCGTCGGCGTTCCAGTTCGTGGGCGACGGGACGGGGACGTACGATGTGGCGGCCAACGCGGTCCTGCTCGCCGCCGTCCTCATCCTCTTCACCACCCTCGTCAACGCGTTCGGCGTGAAGCTGATGGCACGGATCAACACGGCGGGCGTCTTCCTCGAACTGATCGCCACGGTGGTGCTGATCGCGCTGCTCGCGGTCAACGTCGTCCGCGGCCCGCAGGTCGTGACCGAGACGGCGGGGACCGGGGCGGGGCAGCCCTTCGGCTACCTCGGCGCGTTCCTCGTCGCCTCGCTCGCCTCCGCGTACGTCATGTACGGCTTCGACACGGCCGCGTCGCTGGGCGAGGAGTCGCTCGACCCGTCGCGCAACGCGCCCCGGGCCGTCGTCCGGGCGATCGTCGCCTCCTTCGTGCTGGGCGGCCTGGTGCTGCTGCTGGCGCTGATGAGCGTCCGGAGCCTGCGGGGCGACAGGCTGTCGACGGAGGGGCTGCAGTACGTGGTGCTGGACGTGCTCGGGCCGACGGCCGGCAAGGCGATGCTGTGGTGCGTGCTCGTCGCCGTCACGGTGTGCGCGCTGGCCGTGCACACGGCGGCGGTCCGGCTCGCCTTCGCGATGGCCCGCGACACCAACCTCCCGGCGTCGGCGCGGCTGGCGAAGGTGAGCCCGCGGTTCGGTACGCCGGTGCTGCCGACCGTGCTCATCGGGGTGCTGGCGCTGGCGATCCTGCTCGTCAACATCCGCCAGCCGCAGATCTTCACGGTGGTCACCGGCATCGGCATCGTCATGATCTACGTGGCCTATCTGCTGGTGACGGGGCCCATGCTGTTGGCGCGGCTGCGCGGCCGGTGGCAGCCGGCCGAGGGGAGGTTCTCGCTCGGCCGCTGGGGCCTGCCGGTGAACGTCCTGGCGGTGCTGTGGGGCGCGGCGATGACCCTCAACCTGATCTGGCCGCGCGCCGCCGTCTACAACGCGACGGCCCCGTACCACTGGTACCTGCGGTGGGGCGCCGTGCTGTTCGTCGGGGCCATCGCGGCGGGCGGCATCGCCTACTACTGGTTCGTCCAGCGGCACCGTACGGGCGTCCTGGCGGAGCACGCCGCGGCTCCCGCGCCCGTCCCGGCCACGAAGGAGGTCACCCGCTCATGACCGTCCAGGAGTTCGACTACGTCGTCGTCGGCGGCGGTACGGCGGGCAACGTCGTCGCCGCCCGGCTCAGCGAGGACCCGGCCGTCACGGTGTGCGTCCTGGAGGCGGGCCCGAGCGACGTCGGCGACGACGACGTCCTGCGCCTGGAGCGCTGGATGGGCCTGCTGGAGTCGGGCTACGACTGGGACTACCCCGTCGAACCGCAGGAGCGCGGCAACGGCTTCCTGCGCCACGCCCGCGCCCGGGTGCTCGGCGGCTGCTCCTCGCACAACTCGTGCATCGCCTTCTGGGCCCCGGCGGAGGACCTGGACGACTGGGCGGCGGCGGGCTGCCGGGGCTGGGGCGCGGCCGACCTGTTCCCGCTCTACCGGCGCCTGGAGAACAACGACGCGCCCGGCGACCACCACGGCCGTACGGGCCCGGTGCGGCTGCGCACCCTCAAGGGCGGCGACCCGTGCGGCACGGCGCTGCTGGCGGCGTGCGCGCAGGCGGGCATCCCGACGACGCCGTTCAACACGGGGCGGACGGTGGTGCGGGGCGCGGGCTGGTTCCAGATCAACGCCGACGAGAACAACATCCGCCAGTCGTCGTCGGTGGCGTATCTGCACCCGGTGATGGGCAAGCGGCCCAACCTGGAGGTACGCACCGGGGTGCGGGCCAGGAAGCTGGTGTTCGAGGGCCACCGCTGCGTCGGCGTCGCCTGCCTGGACCCCGATCTGGTCCATACCCGTACCGTGCGGGCCCGGCGCGAGGTCGTCGTCTCGTGCGGCGCCATCGACTCGCCGAAGCTGCTGATGCTGTCGGGCATCGGCCCGGCGGAGCACCTGCGGGAGGTGGGCGTGGACGTGCTGGTCGACGCGCCGGGGGTGGGGGCGAACCTGCAGGACCACCCGGAGGGCGTGATCATGTGGGAGGCGAAGCAGCCGATGCCCGCCACGTCCACGCAGTGGTGGGAGGCGGGAATCTTCTACGACACGCAACCGGGTCTGGACCGGCCGGACCTGATGTTCCACTACGGTTCGGTGCCCTTCGACCTCCACACCGTCCGGCACGGCTACCCGACCTCCGAGAACGCCTTCTGCCTCACGCCCAATGTGACCCGGGCCCGCTCCCGGGGCACCGTGCGGCTGCGGACCCGCGACTTCCGGGACAAGCCGCGGGTCGACCCCCGCTACTTCACGCACGAGCACGACGTACGGGTGATGACGTACGGGCTGCGGCTCGCGCGCCGCATCGCCGCCCAGCCGGCGCTGGCGGGGTGGGCGGGCGCCGAGCTGGCGCCGGGCCCGGACGTCCGCCGCGACGACGAGCTGCTCGACTACATCCGCACCACCCACAACACCGTCTACCACCCCGCCTGCACCGTGCGGATGGGCGCGGCGGACGACCCGCTGGCCCCGCTCGACGCCCGGTTGAGGGTGAAGGGCGTGGCGGGGCTGCGGGTCGCGGACGGCTCGGTCATGCCGGACCTGGTGACGGTCAACCCGTGCGTCACGACGATGGCGATCGGCGAGAAGTGCGCGGACCTCCTCAAGGAGGACCGGTACCGGTGAGGAGGACCGCCGAGGAGGGCCACTGAAGAGGGCCGCCGAAGGCTCCCGTGGTCAGGCGCGCTGCCACACCACCGGGGCCGCCGCGGGGTGCCAGCCCGGCTGCGCCTGGTGGGACTGGATGCAGCGGTAGGTGAGGCCGTCGTACGTGACCTGGTCGCCGGGCACGTACACCTTGCCGGCGGCCCAGGTGCCGCCCGCCTTGCCGGCCTCGCCCGGCTGGCTGGCGGTCGTCTTCAGCGCCAGCCCGTACGTCTGGAGGATGGGGTTGAGGGGCTGGTGGTAGGTGGTGCCGCCCGAGGTGCAGTTCCCGGAGCCGCCGGAGGTCACGCCCTGGGCCTGGCTGCCGGAGACGTACGCGCCGCCCGAGTCGCCGGGCTCGGCGCAGACGGTGGTGCGGGTCATGCCGGTGACGGTGCCCTGGGGGTAGGTGACACTGGTGTTGTGCTGCTCGACGGTGCCGCAGTGCCAGCCGGTGGTGGAGCCCGAGCGGCAGATCGACGCGCCGACGAGGGCCTCGGTGGAGCCCGTCACCTCGACGTTCTTCTCGGCCTCGCCCTTGACGTACGCGGTCGCGGCCCACTCGGCGTTGGTGGCCACCCAGGCCATGTCGCTCTCGGGGAACTTGGAGGCCTTGAAGGCTCCCTGGGCCACCTTGTTGTGCCCCAGGGTCTCGTTCCCCTCCTTGCCGCAGTGCCCGGCGGTGGCGAAGCCGGGCTGCGTACCGGACATGACGGAGAAGCCGATGGAACAGCGGGCGGCGCCGATGTAGTACGCGTCGCCGCCGCGCAGGTCGTGCGCCAGCGGCTGCGGCCGCTCGGCCGTCGTCCGTACGCGCACCAGGGCGCGGTCCAGGCCGGTGGCGGTGAGGAGCGCCTCCGCCGCGGCCGGTTCGGCGGCCTCCAGCGTCACGGTGTTGGTCCGTACGTCGACGTACCAGACGGGCGCGTCGATCGTCTTGGTGGTCGTGGCGGCCTGGTCCAGCTTGGCCTTGGCGGCTTCGAGCTCGGCGAGCCCGTACCGTACGACCTCGGCCTCGGCACCGCCGGCCTTGATGGTGGGGACGTCGGCGGCGTCGGTGGTGGCGACCGTGACGATGGCGGAGGTGGTGCCGCGGACCCAGGCGCCCGCGAAGCGGGTCCCGAGCGCGGCGCGCAGACGGCCCGCGATGGCGCCGGCCTCGGCCTCGTTGACGAGGCGCTTCGCGGCCTGGTCCCTGGTGAGACCGAGGTCGCGCTGGAGGGCGCGCAGCACTTCGGGTGAGGGTCTGTCGGCGCCGAGCGTCGCGGCGGCCGACTGCACCGTGGAGGAGGGTCCGGCGGGTGGCGGGGGCGTTTCGGTCGCGACCGCGGCGGGCAGCCCGGTCAGCACAAGCGCGCCGGCCGCGACGAGGACGGCGGTGCACGCGGCTGTGGTGTGTCGGTGGAGCATCAGGTGTCACCTCGGTTTCGGTGGGGGAAAGGCCCGATCCGTAGGTGTTGCCGAAAACGCCGCCGGAAATGTCGGTTTGTCGGTTTATTAGGTGGTACGGCAGACGCGGGCCCGCCATGCGGCGTAACCGCCGCGGCCCCGCGGTCCCGGAACGCCCGAGCGGGCCCCGGAGGTGCCGTCCGCCCCCGCGTCGTCCGCCCCGGCACCGTCCGCCCCGGCGGCGAGACGGTGCTGCAGCTCGATGTGGCGGAACTGGTGGACGGCCCCCGCCTGGCGCAGCACACCGCGCCGCTCGTGCGCGTCCACGAGGAAGGCGGTCAGGTCCCGGGGGGTGTGGCCGCGCAGCGCCAGGTAGTGGCGGGCGAGGGTGTAGCGCCACCAGGCGCTGTGGCTGAGGGCGGCGCCGAGGCCGACCGCCGTGCCGTAGGCCAGGGCGCGGCAGAGGACGTGGGCGGGGGTCATCGTCACCTTGCCGCCGTCGGAAAGGCCCCGCGTCAGGCCGTAGAACGGCCCGCCGTCCAGGGCGTATCCGATGGCGTAGCAGACGAGGAAGGCGCAGCCGATCGCCGAGCCGACCATCAGCCACTGCCGGCGGCACACCCGGCGGTCCTGGGCCAGCAGCTCCGCCGGGCCGACCGCCGTGGCGAGGTCGGCCGGTTTCCCCTTCAGGCCGTGGACGAGACCGACGGCGAGTCCGTACGCGGTCATGAACGCGAGCATGATGCCGAAGGAGTACGTGGGCACCCCCGAGGGAGCGGACTGGATCCGCAGCACGGCCCAGTGGGTGAGCCCGATCGTGGAGCCGCTGGCCAGCCCGATGGTGAAGCCGGGCCAGAACCAGGTCCACTGCGTGCGGATGGTGGGGATGGGCCTCGGGCGGCGCGCCGACAGGTCACCGGCGACGGCGCCGACCGCGCCGCCCGCCAGGCCGTAGACGGCGGCGTTCGCCAGGGCGCCGAGGAGCGCCGCCGAGGGGCCGAAGGTGGGGCGGAAGGAGAACCAGAGGACGCCGCCGGCGGCGAGGCCCACGGCGCACCCGCGCCAGTCCCACGTCCAGCTCCGCCGCCCGGCCGGGCGCGGCGCGACGAGCCGGCTGGTCAGGGCGCCGACGACGCCGCCCGCGAACCCGTAGGCGAAGCCGTTGGCGGTGGTGGTCAGCAGCCACCCCGGGGCGCCGGTGGCGAGCGCCAGGGTGACGCCCTCGGCGACGCCCGTGGTGAGTCCGGCGGCGATGCCGCAGCCGAGGCCGCCGGCCACCCCGCCGGCCAGCCCGCCGACGATCGCCGCGGGCGGCCCGGTCAGCCAGCCGCTGTCCAGCCCGGCGACCAGCGCGACCAGCCTGCCGATCACGGTGGCGGCGAACCACGCGGCGGTGCCGAGCACCACGCCGGTCGCCGCCTGTGCGAGCCGGGGCGGCAGCAGCCGGGGCAGCCGCCACCAGGCGAGGTCGGTCGTGCCGCCGCGGGCGGCGTCGAGGTGCCGCGCCAGGAAGCGCAGCGCGCGCTCGGCCTGCTCGGGTGTCCAGCGGCAGGGGTGGCGGGGGTGCGGGCGGTAGGCGGCGGGCACGAAGGCGTCGAAGAGGTGGCGCTCCAGGGCGGCGCGGTCGGGGAACCGGTCCGGGTCGCACAGCTCCGCCGGGGCGGGCAGCACCGCCGAGTGCTCGCCGGGGCGGGGGTTGTAGACGGTGCGCGCCAGGAACAGCGTCAGGGGCGTGCGCAGCACCCGGGCCACCGGCGCGTCGGTGCCGAGGCGGCGGATCACCGGCTCCCAGCGGTCGGCCGCCGCCGTGCCCCGCCCTCCGGCGTCCCGACGCAGATAGGCGGCGATGTCGGCGTCGTCCAGCGGCCGCAGCTCGACGGCGGCCGCGCCCGCGAGGCGGACCGGGACCCCGGACGCCGGGGCGAGCGCGGCGCGGTACTCGGTGACGCGGCTGGAGACGACGAGCGGCTGCCCGAGCGGCAGCGCGGCGTTGACCATGTCCAGTGCCATGCTCCGGAAGGGCGCCGGGATCTCGTCGAAGCCGTCGAGGACCGGCAGGATGAGCCGGTGCTCCAACAGGGCCCGGGCGTGGCCGAGCTGGGAGTCGCCGAGCCCCGTGTAGTCCCGCGCGAGGCGCTCGGCCATCCACTCCTCCAGCGGCTGCCGGGCCGGGTTCCAGGAGGCGAGGGGGAACAGCACCGGGACGGGCCCGCCCTCGGCGCGCCGGGCGATCAGGGCCAGCAGCAGGCGGATCAGCAGCATGGTCTTGCCGGTGCCGGGCTCCCCGAGGACGAGGAGCCGCCGCGTGGGCAGCCGGTGGAGGAAGACGTCGATGATCTCGGCGCCGGCCCCGGCCAGGTCGGCGGCCGTGCGGGTCTCCCCCGCGTCACCGGCCTCCGCCATCGCGAGGAGGTCGGGCCACGCCTCGCCCAGGTCCGGGTCGGCGGCCCGCCACGACACCGCGAGCGGATAGGGGTCGTTCAGGCGGCGTACGCGCACCTCGGCGTCCCACTGGCTGCGTACGGCCACGGCGAGTTGGTCGGCGATGTCGGCGGGGCGGGGAGTGACGGCCGCCTCCGTCCGCTCGGCGCGGAAGGCGGCCCACGACAGGTAGAGACCGGCCAGCGACGGCAGCAGCGACACCGCCGTCTCGGCCGGCCGCAGCTCGAAGCGGAAGGTGATCCACAGCGCTCCGGCCACGCCCCCGACCGCCAGTACGCCGAAGATGACCCCGTCCCAGCGCGCCCGCGCACCGCTCCTCATGGGGGGATTCTGCGGTGGCGGGCGCACGGCGGGGGCGGCGAACCGCGAGCGGCCCCTCGTACGGGTGATCAGGCACCGGTCAGGGCGTGGTCAGTTCGTAGAAGCCCCTGCCGAAGGTGGCGGCGACGAGCCGGTGGTGGCGGGCGTCGTACTCGATGTCGTCGACCGGGACCTGGGGCATGCCGCGCCCGAGGCGCAGCCAGTGGCCCCGGCCGGAGGGGCTGGTGAACACGCCCTGGTCGGTGCCGATGTAGAGGATGCCGCCGCGGGCGACGACCAGGTCGTTGACGGGCGCGGCCGGGAGGTTCCCGGACAGGTCCCGCCAGTGGCGGCCGCCGTCGGTGCTGGCGTACACGTGCGGCAGCGGGGAGCCCGCGCGGTAGCCGGAGTGGGTGGTCCAGACGCGGTCGGGGTCGGCCGGGTCGACGACCACGCGGGTCACCCACGGCCGTCCCTCGGCGAGCTTGGTCCAGGTCGCGCCGAGGTCCCTGGTGACCCAGACGCGGCCGTCGTCGGTGCCCGCGTACACGGTGCGCCCGTCGGCCGCCGGGGCGAGGGAGGTGATGGTGCCGTAGTTGGGGTAGGCGGGGTCGGCGCCGGGACCGCCGGACAGGTCGGGGCTGATGGGATGCCAGGTCACGCCGCCGTCGGTGGAGCGGTTGACGACCTCGGAGCCGTAGTACAGGATCCGCGGGTCGCGCGGGTCGAAGACGACGGGCGTGAACCAGTTGCGCCGCTTGAAGGCGGTCTTGTCGGCGAAGTACGTGAGGGTGTCGCCGCCGTCGGTGGAGCGGAAGCAGTTGCCGTACTGGTAGCAGGCGAAGACGTTGTCGCGGTCGGTGGGGTTGATGAGGTTCTCCTCGCCGTCGCCGCCGAGGTACTCGTTGAAGCCGTCGCCGTCCCCGCCCCAGGAGCGCAGCGAGCCGTTGTCCTGGGCGCCGCCGGAGATCCGGGTGACGTCCTGCGGGGTGATGGCGGCGCTGTACAGCTGGGTGTACGGCTCGTGGCGAGCCTTGACCCAGCCGCCGTCGCCGTCGCGGTCGGAGCGGTAGACCCCGCCGTCGTTGCCCAGGTAGACGCGGCCGGGCCGGCGCGGGTCCCACACCATGGCGTGGTGGTCGACGTGGATGCTGGTGTCGTCGCCGGTCCAGGTGGCGCCGCCGTCCTTCGTCGTCATCAGCGCGACCCCGGCCACGTGGACGTGGTCGGCGTCGCGCGGGTCGGCCCACACCTTGCCGAACCACCAGCCGAAGCTGGACTGCGAGGCGGCGAGCGCCTGGTTGTCCGGCGCGCGGTTCCAGGTGTCGCCTCCGTCGTCGGAGACGTAGAAGCCCTCGAAGGGGCCGCCGGACTTGTTGACGAGCGCGTAGAGGCGGTCGCCCGCGACGGCGAGGCCGATGCGCCCCACGTCGGGGCCGCGCGCGGGCAGGCCGCCGCCCAGGCGCTGCCAGCTCCGGCCGCCGTCGGTGGAGCGGAAGACGCCCGAGCCCACGCCGCCGTAGGTGCGCAGGTCGGGGCGGCGGCGGTGGTCCCACATCACGGCGTAGAGCCGGTCGCCGTCGACGGCGATCTCGGTGGCGCCGGTGAAGTCGTTCTCCCCGGCGAGGATGCGCTGCCAGGTCTCGCCCGCGTCGTCGGAGCGGTAGACGCCGCGGTCGCCGCCGCCGTTGTAGAGGGAGCCGGCCGCGGCCACGTAGACGCGCCGCGGGTTGGCGGGATCGACGGTGATGGCGCTGATCGCGCCCGAGTCGCGCAGGCCGATGGGGCGCCAGTGCGCCCCGCCGTCGGTGGAGCGGTACAGCCCCGTGCCCTCGTAGGTGATGCTCCCGCCACCGGGGTTGGGCTCGCCGGTGCCGACGTAGAGGGTGCCGTCGGGGGCGGTGGCGACCGCGCCCATCGCCTGCGTCCAGCCGTCGGGCCACACGGAGTGGAAGCTGCCCCCGGCGTCGGTGGAGCGCCACAGTCCGCCGCTGGCGGCGGCCGCGTACACGGTGTCGGCGCGGGTGGGGTCGAGCGCGAGCGAGACGATCCGGCCGCCGATGTCGGTGGGCCCGACGGCCTTCCAGCGCCCGCCGACCGCGGGCAGTTTCCGTGCCTGCTGGGCGGCGAGGTCGTGGGCGTGGCGCGGCATCGCCTGCCCGGGCAGGGTCTTCTGCTGGTACCTGTACTCCGCCGGCGCGGACGGCCCCCGCACCGGCCGGTACACGTCGGGCGGGCCGGGCGGCGCGGCGGTGGCGGGGGCGGTGCCCGGCGCCGTGAGGACGGCGGCGCCGGCCACCACGGCGAGGACGAACGACAGCAGGCGTCTACGCATGAGCACCCTCTCGTTGGCCACGACCACTTCAAACGGCGACGACGTTACGAGAGGGCGGGTGGGAACAGAAGGGCGCGTGTCGGCCTTTGTGGCACCCGAGGCGTACGGAGGCACGCCGGTTACGGCAACGGGCGCGCGATCGCCGCGAGTTCGGCTCCGGCGGCGACGGTCAGGCCGTGCATGCCGTAGAAGACGCGGCCGGTCGCCGGGGCGGCGACGTCGCTGCCGCGGCCGTCGGCCGGGTCGGCGACCCGGCCGATGACCTGGCCCACCGTGACGTCGTCGCCGGCGGTGAAGGCCGGGTACCACAGCCCGGTGGCGGGTGCGGTGACCGCTCCGGCCCAGACCCATTCCCGTACGGGCGCCGTCCTCGTCGGTGCCGGCCCGTCCAGCGCACCCGCCGCGCGCAGCAGCCCGTACAGGCCGTCGACCAGGCGGTGCGCGGTGGCCGGGTCGCGCTCGCCGAGCCGGCCGGTCTCGACGAGGACGGCCGCGACGCCCCGGCGGGCGGCGGCCGCGTGGCTGTTGCCGCCGCTCGCGTCCCGGCCGAGGATCACGTCCTCGATCCCGAGGGCGTGGGCCAGCGCGCGGGTCCTGGCGTCGAGGGCCGGCTCGCCGGTGAGCCGGTGGCCGACGAAGTCGCGCAGGGTCTCGTCGATGCCGCCGGAGTGCAGGTCGACGTACACGTCCGCCCCGGTGATCAGGTGCGTGGTGTGCCAGGCCGCCAGCCGCTCGGTGGGGCCGCCCCGCGCGTCTCCGGGGAAGACGCGGTTGATGTTCACGCCGTCGAGCGGGGAGACGCCGAGGCGTCCGTGGTACGCGGCCGGCGGATTGGCGACCGGGCAGACGAGGACCTGGCCGGTCACCTCCTCCGGCGCGAGCAGCGTCGCGAGGCGGGCGGCCGCGTCGATCCCGGTGAACTCGCCGCCGTGCATGCCCGCCGTGATCACCACGCGGGGCCCGGGGCGCGCGCCGTTGACCAGGGTCACGGGGATGTCCGCGGTCACCGCGGCGAGGTCCGCCGGTACGAGGCCACGGGCCTTGGTGCCGGGCTCGGCCCGCAGCGGGCCGAGGGCCCAGACCGACGGCGCCGGCGGCGGGGATGGTGGTGATGGTGGCGGTGTCATGGTCGTGGTCCCGGGGAGAGGCGGCGCACGCCGGTCGCCGCGAGCAGCTCCCGTGTGTGCGGGTGGAGGCCGGCCGGCTCGTACAGGGCGGGCGCGGGCACCGTCTCGATGATCCGGCCGTCGTGCAGGACCGCCACCCGGTGGGCGCAGTGGCGCACGACGGCCAGGTCGTGGCTGATGAGGAGGTACGCCAGCCCCAGCCGGTCCTGGAGGTCGGTGAGGAGGTTCAGGATCCCCGCCTGTACGGACGGGTCGAGCGCAGACAGCGGCTCGTCGAGCACGAGCAGGCGCGGCTCGCTCGCCAAGGCGCGGGCGATGCCGACGCGTTGGCACTGGCCGCCGGACAGCTCGTGCGGCAGCCGGTCGCCGAGCCGGGGGGCGATGCCCACGGTCTCCAGCAGTTCGGCCACCCGGCGCGGGCCGGTCCCGGCCTCCCACCGCCCCTGCACGCGCAGCGGTTCGGCCACCGCGTCCCGCACGCGCAGGCGTGGGCTCAGCGAGCCGTACGGGTCCTGGAACACCGGCTGGAACGCGGGGCGCAGGGGCCGCAGGGCGGACTCGTCCAGGGCGGTCAGTTCGCGCCCGTCGAACCACACCTCGCCGCCGTCGGGCCGGCGCAGCATGAGGACCGCGGCCGCCGTGCTGGACTTGCCGGACCCCGAGGCTCCGATCAGCGCCAGGGTCTCCCCGGCGGCCACGTCGAAGGAGACCCGGTCGACCGCGAGCACCGGCGCGGAACGCCGCGTACGCCCGGGATGCCGGACCGTCAGGTCCCGTACCGACAGCAAGGCGCTCACGCGGCACCGCTCCCCGACACGTCCGGCAGGTCCGTCCCTTGGTGACAGGAGACGAGGTGCCCGGCCCCGTCGACGGCGACCGGCTCCGGTGCGTGCGTACGGCACCGCTCGTGCCCCGCCGCCGACGGGCAGCGCGGGGCGAAGGCGCACCCGGTGAGCCGCGCGAGCTCCAGCGGTGTGGGCGGGGCGCCGCCGATGGAGGGGAGCCGGCGGTCCGCGACCGGTTCGTCGGGGGGCAGGGAGGCGATCAGTCCGGCGGTGTAGGGGGCGCGCGGTCGCGTGAGCACCCGCTCGACCGGGCCGGACTCGACGGGCCGTCCGGCGTACATCACCAGGACGCGGTCGGCGTGCGCGGCGACCACGGAGAGGTCGTGCGTGACTAGCACCATCGCCGCGCCGGTCGCCTCGCGCAGCGACGCCAGGACACCGAGGACCCGTTCCCGTACGGCGGGGTCGAGTGCGGTGGTCGGCTCGTCGGCGACGACGAGCTCCGGTTCGTTGATCATCGCCATGGCGATGACGGCTCGCTGGCGCATCCCGCCGGAGAACTCGTGCGGGTACGCCTTCGCCCGCCGGGCCGCGTCCGGGATGCCCACCCGGTCCAGGGCGGCGACCGCCGCGGCCCGCGCCCGCTTCCGGTCGAGCCCGCGCACCGAGCGCACGGCGGCGGCCAGCTGGTCGCCGACGGTGTGGACGGGGCTGAGCGCCGCGAGCGCGTCCTGCGGTACGAGGGCGATGTGCCGGCCCCGGAGTCCGGCGTACAGCGACCGCGGCGCGCCGAGCAGCTCCCGGTCGCGCAGCCGGACGCTGCCGGTGGTCCGCGCCGGGTGCGGTGCCATGCCGAGCAGGGTGCGGGCGGTGAGGGACTTGCCGGCCCCCGACTCGCCGACCAGGGCGAGGACTTCGCCCTCCCGCACGTCGAAGGACACCCCGCGGACGGCGGCCAGGGCGGGGAACTCCACGCGCAGGTCGCGCACGGAGAGCAGCACGGGCCGGCCGGTCATGCCGCCACCTCCGCGCGTCGCCCGGCCGAGGTCGTGGACGAGCCGGTGGCGAAGGAGCCGGTGGCGGAGGAGCCGGTGGCGGAGGAGCCGGTGGCGGAGGAGAGCGAGGAGAGCGACACCGCGAAGCCGGCCAGCAGGGCCAGGGCGCCCGCCGGGACGAGGGCCGCCCAGGGGGCCCGCTCGACGTACGCCCGCGACTCGTCGAGGAGCAGCCCCCATTCGGGGGCGGGCGCCTGGGCGCCGAGGCCGAGGAAGCCGAGTGAGGCGAGGGCCAGCGCGATCCCCGGCAGGCGCAGCACCGCGTGGCGGGCCACGGGCCCGGCCACGGCGGGCAGGACGTGCCGGGTGAGGATCCAGCGCGGCGTGGCGCCGATGGCCTTCTGGGCGGTGAGGTATCCGGCCGCCCGGACCTCCTCGACGAGGGCGGAGGCGTGCGCGGCCAGCGGTGGCCAGGAGATCAGCGCGACGGCGGCGGAGGCGCCGGCCGTACCGGGGCCGAGGGCCGCGGCGACGAGGATGCCGACGATGACGGGCGGCAGGGCGTTGGCGATGTCGGCCACCCCGGCGGAGAGGGACGGCAGGAAGCCGATGGCGACGGCGAAGAGGTAGCTGAGCAGGCACACCGCGAGGGCCACGCCGACGGTCGCCGTCGCGCCGTGCCCGAGCCGGGCGAGCACGTCCCGGCCGAGCCCGTCGGTGCCGAGCGGATGCGCCCGGGAGGGGGCGAGGAGCCGCGCCGTGACGTCGACGGCGTACGGGTCGCGCGTGAGGCCCCATCCGACGACCGCCAGCAGGATCCCCGCGAGGACCACGGGTACGGCCCGCGCGGCCCGGCCCGCCGGGGCCCGCGGCGGGGCGGGCAGGGCGAGGGCGGCGTCGCGCAGGCCGGGCCCGAGGAGCCGTACGCGTACGAGATGGGCGAGGGCGCCCGCCGCGAGGCCGAGCAGGAGCAGGGCCAGGACGGCGCCCTGGAGGAGCGGCAGGTCCTGGGCCTTGGCGGCGCCGAAGGCGGTGCGGCCGATGCCGGGCACCGCGAAGACGGTCTCCACGGTGACCGCGCCACCGGTGAGCCCGACCGCGACCAGGCCGACCTGCGGAGCGAGGGCGGGCACGGCCCGGCGCAGCGCCGCGCACGCCAGGCGCCACGGGGAGACGCCCGACGCCCGCCACAGCTCGACCCAGCGCTCGCCGAACACGGCGGGCAGGGCGTCGTCCACGAGCCGGCCGAGCAGGCCGCCGGCGGGGAGTCCCATGGCGAGCGCGGGCAGCACCATGGACGACGGGCCCTGCCAGCCGGACGTCGGCAGCAGGCGCAGCCAGACGCCGAGGACGATCAGGCCGACCGTCGCCAGCAGGAACTCGGGCACGGAGGCGAGCATCGCCGCGGCCGCTCCCCCGGTGCCGGAACGGGTGCCGGAGCCGCGTCGCGCTCCGCGTACCACGGTTCCCGTGCAGAGCGCGGCGGCGGCCAGCAGCGCCACGGCCAGCGACGCGCCCATCAGCCCCAGCGACACGCCGAGTCCGGAGGCGACCGACGGCAGCACCTCGGTGCCGGAGACCCACGAGGTGCCGAGGTCGCCGCGGAGCAGTCCGCCCGCCCAGCGCCCGAGCAGGGTCAGTGGCCCCGAGCCGAGGCCCAGGTCGTCGCGGATGGCGGCCAACGCCTCCGCGGTCGGCTCCTGTTCGGCGGAGCGGGCGCGCAGCACGCTGAGGGCCGCGTCCCGGCCGGACAGCCAGGGCAGCAGCCCGAGGGCGGCGAGGACGGCGGCGAGCGCGGTTGCGCGGGCGAGGGCGGTCTTCACGCCGCCCCTCACTTGACGTGCGTGGCGGCGGTGACCAGCAGGCGCTCGCGCGGGTCCTTCGCCGAGTCCACGACGTGCGGGGCGTCGCCCTGGACGACCCGCTCGTGGAGCATCGGGATCGCCGCGTCGGTGTTCAGGATCGCGGTCTCGGCGGCCAGGATGGCGGTGCGGCGCGCGGCGCCGGCGGGTGCCTTCGCCGCCTTCTCCAGCGCCTTGTCGACGCTCGGGTCGGCGAGCTGGGAGAGGTTGAAGGAGCCGTCGCTGGCGAAGTCGCTGTAGAGGTACGCGGCGGGGTCGCCGGAGTCGAGGACGGTGGCCCGGGACAGGACGAAGGCGTCGAACTTCCCGGCGAGGGCGTCGGATTCGATGGCGGCGTACTCGCGTATCTCCAGCTTCACCGTGAAACCGGCCTTCTGGAGCTGCTGCTGGAGCGCGGCGGCCACCTCGGGGAGCTCGGCGCGGTCGGTGAAGGTGCCGAGGGTGATGGTCCTGCCCGCCGGGTTCGCCGGCGTGGCGGGGCGGGTGCGGCCGGCGCGCTCCTTCGCCCAGGGGATGGCGGGGCCGAGCAGGCCCTCGGCGGCGTCCGCGCGGCCCTCGTACACGCCGTCGACCAGAGACCCGGCGTCGATCGCCGTACGGGCTGCGGCACGCAGCGCGGGGTCGGTGAAGGCACCCCGGCGGGTGTTGAGGTACAGCGTGTTGGTGCGCGGCATGGGCACCTCGGTGATCTGGTTCTCGTCGAGCAGGGCCGCCTGCGAGACCGGCACGGATTCGACGATGTCGGCCTCGCCGCTGCGCAGCGCGGCGGCGCGCGCCGTGCCGTCCGGTACGAACCGCACGTCGATGCCCGCCGCCTTGGGCCTGCCGCCCCAGTAGGCGTCGTTGCGCTCCAGGGTGGCGGAGCTGGTGCCGTTCACGCGCTTCAGGACGAACGCGCCGGTGCCGGCGCCGACCGGGTCGACCGTCCTGCCCCGGTACGCCGTGGCCGCGAGGATCGACAGCTGCGGTGAGGAGAGCCGCTGCGGGAGCAGCGGGTCCGCCACGGCGGTGGTGACCGTGACGGTGTCGCCCTCGGCGGTGACGGTCAGGTCGACGCCGTCGAGGATGCGCGGCTTCGGCGCGGCCTGGGAGGCCTTGGTGAGCGAGCGCACCACGTCCTCGGCGGTGAGGGGGCTGCCGTCGTGGAAGGTCACACCGGGGCGGACGGTGAAGGACCAGGCCCGGTCGCCCGCCCGCCGCCACGCGGCGGCGAGGGCGGGGCGCGGGTCGCCGTTGGCGTCGAGGGTCACCAGGGTCTCGGCGGTGCTCCACCGCGACAGCTTGAAGGCGTCGTCGCTGAGCGGCGAGAGCCCGGAGCGCGGCGGTTGCATCATCACCACGCGGAGGCGCTTGTCCCCGTCCGTGGGGCCGCCGGGTGCGGCGCCGGGTGCGAAGCAGCCGGTCAGGAGCAGGGCGGAACCGACCGCCACGGAGAGGAGGGGCAGGGGCTTACGGGTGTGCACGGGGGCTTTTCCCTCTCCGTCGGACCGGGTGACGTACAGAACCGGACCGTAGCAGATGATAATCATATTCAACTACTCAAGGGTTCGCCGAGCGGAATGCGCCACCGTGGCGCCGCTTTGGCGCCACACTCCTCCGTGTGGCGCCAAAATCGCTTCCCATGGCGCCATAGTGGTGCCACTATGGTTCCCATGGACCTGACCCCCTACGTCGACCACCTCCGCCGTGAGCTCGCGGTCGCCGCGAACGCCGGCGGGGACGAGGCCCGCGCCCTGGCCGAGCGGCTCACCGCGCCCCTGGAGTCGGCCGCCCGGCTGACGCTGCTCAACGCGCTCTCCGCCGCCTCGGACGAGATCACGCGGGAGCTGGCACCGGGCTCGGTCGACGTCCGCTTGCGGGGGCTGGATCCCGAGTTCGTGGTGACCGCACCGCCCACCGCCGGGCCCCACGGCGAAGAAGCACCTGCCATGGCGCCACCGGTGGCACCAGTGGCGCCCTCCCCGGCGGACACCGAGGAAGGGGCGGGCACGGCCCGGATCAACTTCCGGCTCCCGGCGCCGCTGAAGGCACGGGTCGAGGAGGCGGCCGGCCGGGAGGGCCTGTCCGTCAACGCCTGGCTCGTACGGGCCGTGGCCCTCGCCCTCGAACCGGGCGGCGGGCCGGACCGGCCGGCCGCCCGTGCGCCGCGTCACGGCCAGAGCTACCGGGGCTGGGTCCGCTAGCCGGAGTCCCCCGCTTCGCACGTCACTCCTCCCGCGCCACCTGCGCACACACCTTCCAGAGTCAAGAGGACGGACCAGCCATGCCTTCTTACGACACCGCCGGGCCCATCACGGCGGTCCTCGAGTTCGAAGTCGGCGAGGTGCGGCTCACCGCGGGCAAGCGCGGGGACACGGTCGTCGAGGTGCTGCCGAGCAACGGCGCCGACGACGCCGACGTACGGGCCGCGCAGCAGACGAAGGTCGCGTACGCCGACGGCACCCTCACCCTGAAGGGGCCCAAGAAGCGCTCCCTGTTCGGCAGGAGCGGCTCGATCGACGTCATCATCGAGCTCCCCGCCGGCTCGCACCTCCGCGCCACCTCCCCCATGGGCGACTACACCGGTGAGGGACCGCTCGGCGAGTGCCGCATCAAGACCTCGCTCGGCGACATCCGGCTCGACGAGGCGTCCACCGTGAACCTGCGGACCGAGCACGGCCACATCCGCGTCGACCGGGTGGTGGGCGATGCCGACGTCCGCGGGGCCGGCCGGGTCGACTTCGGCGAGATCGTGGGTGCGGCGACCATCAGGAACGGCAACGGCGAGACCGAGATCGAAGAGATCACCGGCGAGTTGAAGGTCAATTCCTCCAACGGCCGCATCACGGTGGGCACCGCGCACGCCTCGGTCGAGGCCAAGTCGGCCAACGGCACGATCAGCGTGCGGCAGGTGGCGCGCGGCGTGATCGACCTGCACACCGCCGTCGGCGACGTGGAGGTCGGCATCCGCGAGTCCACGGCGGCCTGGCTGGACGTCGGCTGCAAGCTCGGCACGGTCCGCAACGAGCTCGGCGCCGCCGAAGGGCCCGACGCCGCCGAGGAGACCGTCGAGATCCATGCCCGCACCGGCATCGGCGACATCGTCATCCGCCGCGCCTGACCTCCCGCAAGAGCAACCCCTCAGCGCGGTGCGCCTCCGGGTCGTACCGCCGAGCGGTGCGTACCACTCCACTCCACGCACCGTCACACCGTCACACCGTCACCGTCATGGAGGACACCATGCAGCACGAACCGTCGGCCCGCCCCGTCGCCACGGACGCCGCCGAGCCCGTCACCTTAGCCACGCAGCGCGCCACCGGCTGCCCGTTCGACCCGCCCGCCGGTCTCGCGAAGGTGCGCGAGGAACGGCCCCTGGCCCGGATGACCTACCCCGACGGACACGTCGGCTGGCTCGCCACCGGGTACTCCACGGTCCGCGCGATCATGGGCGACCCACGCTTCAGCTCGCGGTACGAGCTGCTGCACTACCCCTTCCCCGGTGGTCCGGAGGGCCCTCTGCAGCCTGCCCCGGTCGGCGACATGACGGGCATGGACGCCCCCGAGCACACCCGCTTCCGACGGCTGCTGACGGGCAAGTTCACCGTCCGCCGGATGCGCCTGCTCACCGAACGGGTGGAGGAGATCACCGCCGAGCAGCTGGACGCGATGGAGCGCCGGGGGCCGGGCCTCGACCTGGTCGAGATGTACGCCCAGCCCATCCCGGCGCTGATGATCTGCGAGCTCCTCGGTGTGCCCTACGCCGACCGGGAGCGCTTCCAGCGGCACGCCCACACGCTCATGACCCAGGACGTGACGCCCGAGGAACGGTACGCCGCGTTCGTCGGACTCCAGGAGTACATGGCCGAGTTGGTGGCCGCCAAGCGCGCCGCGCCCGCCGACGACCTGCTCGGCGACCTGGCGAAGGACTCCGACCTCACCGACGAGGAGCTGGTCGGCATCGGGGGCTTCCTCCTCGCCGCCGGGCTCGACACCACCGCCAACATGATCGCGCACGGCACGTTCGCCCTGCTCACCAACCCGGCCCAGGCCGAAGCCCTGCGCGGCGACCCCGATCTCGCCCCGAAGGCCGTCGAAGAGCTGATGCGCTACCTGACGGTCGCCCACACCACCATGAAGTCCGCGCTGGAGGACGTCGAGCTGGACGGCGTCACGATAGCGGCCGGCGAGAGCATCACCCTCTCCCTCCAGGCCGCCAACCGCGACCCGGAGCGGTTCCCCGACCCCGACGTCCTCGACCTGCGCCGCGCGGCCACGGGGCACCTGGGCTTCGGACACGGCATCCACCAGTGCCTGGGCCAGCAACTGGCCCGCGTCGAACTGACGGTGGCCCTGCCCTCGCTGCTGAGGCGGTTCCCCACCCTGCGGCTCGACGTGCCGGCCGAGGAAGTACCGCTGCGCACCGACATGAACATCTACGGCGTACACCGGCTGCCGGTCACCTGGGACGCGTCCTGACCGGACCCCGAGCGGCGGCCCGGTACGCCGTGCCATGCCGGCGCGCACGCCACCGCGGCCCGGTCGGGATCGCGGTGGCGTGCGTGGGTGACGGTGACGGTGACGGTGGCAAGCGTCAGGTTGTTTCGTGCGCGGTGATGAAGGAGCGCATCTTCGCCAGGGCCGTGCTGTTGGTGATGATCGTGAAGTGGCTGGGTGCCATCGGGCCGCTCATCAGGTAGTTCTCGTCGGCGCCGGCGAGCATGGCGGTGTTGGTCGGTACGGCGTTGTAGTCGGCGGTCGACCGGATCGTGAGGTAGTCGACCTTGTCGCTGAAGGGGACCTCCGTCGGCGAGTTGAGCGCCTTCAGGAACGGTGTGTTGGGGGACGCGAACTGCTGGCAGGAGACGTACCACTGGCAGCCGTTGTTGGTGGTGCCGTGCTGCGGTCCGGCGAAGCCGATGTACTGGGAGACCTTGTCGGCGCCGCCGAGGTTCTTGATGTAGTACCGGGCCGCCAGGGTGGAGGCCGACCAGGTGGCCAGGACGACCCTGGAGGCGCCGGTCTGGCTGCGGACCTGGTCGACCTTGACCGAGAGCTCCTGGGCGGCCTTGGCCAGGTCCTGCGTCATCCGGCTGCTGTCGGTCCAGGTGAACAGCCTTCCGGCCGGCCAGCCGTGGGCCTGGAGGTTCGACTTCATGGTGTCCATGCTGGACGGCTGGCCGGTCATCCCGGGGATCATGATCACCGGGTCGTGCCCGGCGGCCACGGCGGCCTCGGTACGCGGGGCCGCCGTGGACGTCTGGGACGCCAGCCCCAGCAGACCGGTGGTCAGTACGGCCGCGAGCGCGGCGGTCAGCGTCCGCCGGACGGGGTGGAACGACATGGGTGCCTCCTTGCCCGTCGTACGGTGCGCCGGGAGCGGACTGCGGCTCGCCGCCCGGCGGTCGTCGACGGGGATGTGGGGTGTGGATGGGGAGCACCGTAGAACCGCGTCACTCGGCGGCTTGATGGGAGCGGTGCACATCGTTCCGCCGCGTATGTGTCCATCGTGACCATTACGGAGCCGAAGGCGCGCTGCGAGCGTGCTGCGCACATATCCGGCTTCGGGAGGATGGGAAATGATCCGGTTCGGCATCGTCGGCGGTGGCCTGATGGGGCACGGGATCGCCGTCGCTCTGGCCCGCGCGGGCTTCGGTGTGGCCGTCCACGACGCGGATCCCGCGACGCTGGCCGGTCTGGGTGAGCGGGTCGGGCAGGCGCTCCGGCGCTGCGGCACGGCGGTGGAAGAGCGTGCGACGGTGGCGGAGCGGATCACCGCGGCCGCGACGCTCACGGAGCTCGCGCGGAGCTCGGACATCGTGGTGGAAGCCGTCCCCGAGCGTCTGGAGGTGAAGCACCAGGTGCTGGCCGCGCTGGAGGAGCGGGTCGGCGACGTGACGCCGATATGGTCCAACACCTCGGTCCTGCCGCTCACGGAGGTGGCCAAGGGGCTGCGGCACCCGCGGCGGCTCGTCGGAGTGCACTGGTGGAACCCGCCGTACGTCATCCCGCTGGTCGAGGTCGCGCCGGGTGCGGAGACGGACCACCGGTTCGTGGAGGAGGCGTGCGAGGTGCTGAACGGGCTGGGCAAGACGACGGTACGCCTCCAGCGGGACGTCCCCGGATTCGTCGGGAACCGGCTGCAGTTCGCGCTCGTGCGCGAGGCGTTGCACCTCCTGGAACAGGGCGTGTGCGACGCGGTGACCATCGACACCGTCATGCGGTCGAGCCTCGCCCTGCGCTGGCCTGCCGTGGGCCCCATGGAGAACGCCGACTTCATCGGGCTGGAGCTGACCCGGTCCATCCTCGGGAGCCTCAGCCCCCACCTGTCGGCACGGACGGGCGACTTCCCCGTCCTCGACGAGCTCCTCCGCGCCGGCCACGGGGGCCGCGCCTCGGGAGCGGGGCTGCTGCCCTGGCCGGAGGGGCGGGGCGAGGACGTCGCACGGCGCCTGGAGGCCGGAATCCGCCACAACCTCGCTGCCTCGCAGCACGGTCCGGCAGGGGTCCGACGGGCGGCGGAGCGGTGATAATCCCCAGCGGGTCCGGCACACCCCGCTGCGGCCCGGGGGCGTGACGGGCGTGTCCGACGGAGGAGCCATGGCACGGACGCACGGCGGCGTGTTCCTGGAACTGCTGCTGGGGGAAGCCGACATCAGCGCGTTCGACCACGTGCTGGCGGCGGCCCGGGCCGCCGGGGAACCGGCCGGCCGGCTCGCGGAGCTGGAGGAGGAGCGCGCGCTCGCGCTGCGGCTGCGCGAGCGGCAGCTGCGGCACCGCCGCAACGAGGCGGAGCTCCAGCTCCTCAACGACACCGCCAACGACCTGGCCTCGCTGCGCGACCTCGACTCCATCCTCCAGGCCATCTCCGATCGCGCACGGCGCCTGCTGGAATGCGACCTCGCCTACATCAGCCTCAGCGACCGCGGCAGGGGGGACAGCTACATCAAGGCGGCGGCGGGCAACATCTCCGGCCGGCTGCGCGAGCTCCGGCTGCCGGTCGGCAGCGGAGTCGGCGGCATCGTCGCGCGGACCGGCGAGCCGTACGCCGTCACCTCGTACCTCTCCGACGACTCCTTCGCCCATACCGCCGAGATCGACCGTACGGTCGCGGCCGAGCGGATCGAGTCGCTGCTGGGCGTGCCGGTGAAGCTCAACCAGGAGGTGATCGGGGTGCTGCTCGCCGCGCACCGGAGCCGCCGGGGGTTCGGCAGCCGCGACATCAGCGTGCTGATGATGCTCGGTTCGCACGCGGCGGTGGCCATCGAGAACGCCCGTCTGCTGAGCGCCGCCCAGGCGGCCGTCGACGAGCTGCGGATCGCCAACGACACGATCAGCGCCCACATGGCCGACCTGGAGCGCACCGCCGACGTCCACGAACGCCTGACGCGCCTGGTCATCCAGGGCAAGGGGGTGGACGAGGTGGCGCAGGCGACCGCGACCTCGCTGTCCGGGACGGTCGTCGTCCTCGACGAGGACGGCGACATCGCGGCCCGGTCCCGCGGCCCGGCGTCGATACCGGTGGACGAGCTGCGGGCCATCGGCGCGGACGCCTGGCAGGCCGGAGGCACGGTGGTCCGGGGCGCCCGGTGCGCCGTCCCCCTGATCACCGAGTCCGAGCCCCTGGGCACCATCGTCCTCGCCGGGACGGCGACGGAGATCGGCACGATCGACCGCCGCATCCTGGAGCGGGCCGCGCTGGTCGCCTCGCTCGTGCTCGTCACCCGCAGACGCATGGCCGAGGCGGAGGCACGGGTGCGCGGCGAGCTGCTGGCCGACCTGCTGGCGGCGCACCCCAAGGACCACGACCTCCTCCGGCACCGCGCGGCCCTGATCGACGTCGACCTCGACGCCTGCCGGATCGTGGTGGTGGCCCGGCTGGACGACGAACCGCGGGAGCGGGTCTACGCCTCCACCGCGGCCTTCGCCCGGCGCCGCCGCGGACTGGCGACGCTCCGGCGCGACACCGTGATCCTGCTGCTGCCCGGCGACGACCCCCTGGAGGTGGCGCGCGCCGCAGCCCGCGAGCTGACGCGGACGTGCCGACGCCCCGTCACCGCCGGCACCGCTCGCGCCGGGGACACCGCCGGCCTCCCCGCGGCCTACCGGGAGGCGGACGAGTGCCTGCGGGCGCTGCTCGCCCTGGGCAGGACCGGGGAGATCGCGGACACCCGCGGTCTCGGCTTCGTCGGCGCCCTGTTCAGCGGCCGGCCGGCCGTCGCCTCCTTCATCGACTCCGTCATCGGCCCGGTGATCGCATACGACCGCGGCCACCGCTCGGAGCTGGTGCGCACGCTCGACGCGTACTGCCGCAGCGGCCAACACGCCAGGAACACCGCAGGCATGCTGCACGTCCACGTCAACACCGTCGCGCAACGCCTCGCCCGCGTCAGCCGGCTCCTCGGTGACGGCTGGCGGGAGCCGGAGAGGCTGCTGGAGATCCAGGTCGCCCTCCGGCTGCTGAGAGTCAGCAAGTCCTAGGTCGTGTCCTGTTCCACACCGCGCGAGCGGCAGGAGTGTGTGCCGAGGCCATGGTGCCCAGGGGGACGGGCTCCATAGCCTGTGCGCCCGCTTCCCCCCCTCGGCGCACGCAGGGAGACCGACCATGAAGAAGATCATCGCCGCTTCGGGCCTCGCGCTCACCCTGGTCAGCGGCGCCAGCCCGCCTGCCGCGTCCACCCCGGGCGCCCCCGCCGCGTGCGGTGACCTGCTCGGCCTGCGGATTCCCGCCTCCGCGATCGGCCTGCCCACCACGGGCGGCGAGGTGACCGCCGCGCGACCGGTCCCGGCGGCCGGCGGCGGCACGGCCGCGACCGGTGCCTACTGCCGGGTGGACGCCGCCATCCACCCCGTGGACCCGCAGGCGCCCGACATCACCCTGCGGGTGGCCCTGCCAGAGCACTGGAACGGGAAAGCGATGATGTTCGGCGGCGGGGGCTACGACGGGACCATCCCCGACGTCACGGGCAACGTGCCGTTCGGCCCCACCGACCAGCCCCGGCCGCTGAGCCGCGGCTACGCCGTCTTCGCCGGCGACTCGGGGCATCAGGCCGCACCCGGCTTCAAGCCGACGCCCTCGCTCGACGGGTCCTTCGGCCTCAACGACGAAGCGGTACGCAACTTCGCGGGCGACGCCCTGAAGAAGACCAGCGACACGGCACGCTTCATCCTGCGCGCGCACTACCGGCGCGGCGCTCCGGCGCACAGCTTCTTCGCCGGGGGATCGAGCGGCGGCCGGGAGGCGCTCGCCGTGGCCCAGCGCTGGCCCACGGACTTCGACGGCGTCATCGCCGCCTACCCCGCCTGGAACGCAGCGAGCCTCGACCTCTTCTTCGGCTACACGGCGCAGGTCTTCTCCCGCCCCGGGGCCTTCCTCGACCCGGCCGAGCAGCGCCTGCTCCACCGCGGTGTCCTCGCGGCCTGCGACGGCGACGACGGCCTGCGCGACGGCGTCGTCTCCCATGAACGCGGCTGCCACTTCAACCCGCGCACACTGCGCTGCCCGCACGGCCGGGACACATCGGACACCTGCCTGTCCGACGCCCAGATCCGCGGCGTACGGGACCTGTCCGCGCCACTGCGCTGGCCGTACCGTCTCGCCAGTGGGGAGAAGGGCTATCCCGGTTTCCCCTTCCTCTCGGGTGCCGACATGTCCACGCCCCTGCTGGGCATGGGCACCGAGCCCCCGGGCCACCCGATGCCCAAGACCAGCGGCTACAGCGTGCAGTTCTGGGACCAGTGGGTGCGCTACTTCGTCACCCGCGATCCCGCGTACGACTCCCTGAGCCTGGACCCGCGCCGCCCCGGCGCCTGGCAGCGGCGCATCAGCGAGCTGTCGGCGCTGCAGGACGTCAACAACCCCGACCTGCGCCGGTTCGCCGAGGCCGGCGGCAAGCTGCTGATGGTGCACGGCACGGCCGACGAACTCGTCAGCCACCGCTCCACGGTCGACTACTTCCAGCGCGTACGGAAGCACATGGGCGAGCGCGCCACCGACGCCTTCGCCCGGCTCTACCTCGTCCCCGGCGCCAACCACGTCAACGTCGACGCGTCCTTCGCGGCGAGCTGGGACTCACTGACCGCCCTGGAGACGTGGGTGGAGAAGGACACCGCTCCCCTGCGGCCGGTCGTCAGTGACGCCAACCCCGCGGCGAACGGCCGGACCCGGCCGCTGTGCGCCCACCCGTCCTGGCCGCGGTACACCGGCACCGGCAGCCCCGACTCCGCCGACGGCTTCACCTGCTCCGCCACGCCGTGACACCGTGACGCGTCGACGGTGGGTGCCGACGAGGCCGGCGGCGCGACGGCCTCAGGTCGGCGAGGAGCAGGGGTCGGGCCGCTCCGGTCGCCCGTCCCGCGCCAGTTCGGCGTTGAACTGCGCGCCCGCCAGCAGCACGACATGGGAGACCCACAGCCACACCAGGAACGCCACCACACCCGCCAGGGAGCCGTAGAGACGGTTGTACGTCGCGATGTGCGACGCGTAGAAGGCGAAGCCCGCCGACGCCAGCAGCCAGAGCAGCACCGCCAGTGTTCCGCCGGGCAGCGTCTGCCGCACACCGCGGGTCTCCGGCGGCCCGGACCGGAAGAGGAGCAGGACCAGGGCGACGGCCACCGTGAACAGCAGCGGCCATTTCAAGCCCGCCCAGACGAGGGCGGCCTGATGGTCCGTGCCCGTGCCCCGGCCGATGGCCCGGGCGACCCGCTCGGCGGCCGTGAGCGTCAGCACCCCGCTGACCAGCAGGGCGAGCACGGTCAACGCCCTGAGCAGGATGGCGGGGAACGTCCGCCACGCCGGGCGGCAGTCGGGAACGCCGTACATCGCGTGCAGTGCCCGCCGGAAGACGGCCAGGTAGCTGGAGGCGGACCACAGCGCGGCCCCGGCGGTGACCACGAGCAGCAGCCAGCGGACCGACGAGCCCTCCTGCGGGCTGCTCAGGGCCTGGGCGAGGACCGGACGGGCCGCCTTCGGCACGAAGGCGGCCAGTTGCGCGACGACCTCCTCCGGGGAGTCCGTGCCGAGCAGCGCGATGGAGAAGATCATCACCAGCAGGGCCGGGAAGACGGCCAGCACCGCGTAGTACGTCAGCGCCGCCGCCCAGTCGGTGAGGTCGTCCTCCCAGACGGCGACCGGTGTACGGACCAAGGCCCTGGCGTACGCCCCGTGCTCGCTCCCACCGGGCGCCGAGCCGCTCGCGGGTACACCGATCGTCATGACACCACCGCTCCGTTCAGGACCTGCCGCCGCCCGGCCGCCGCCGCGCCCCGAGCGGGGGCGGCGGGTTGCCTGTCTGGTGCCCCGTCAGGGCGGCGTAAACGCCGGGGAGCCCTTGGGTGTCACCGCGCGTGCCGGCCCTTCGCCGGCTTCGGCTTTCCCTGCCGTGCCTCGTCCTTCTCGGGAGCCGGGCCGGCTGCTCCGGGACCGGTCGCACGATCGCGCTGCCGCTCCCAGCTGCCGGAAGCCGACGGCGTACCGCTGTCGCCCGCCGTCTCCTCGGCGCCGGTGACCCGTCGGCTCACGGTGTACGACGGGGACCGCGGCGCGGACGCGGAGACGGCGGCGGTTCCGGCGGACGGGGTGGGCGAGGGGGTCGCGGACACCGGCGCGGACGGAGTGGAGACGGAGGGGGAGGTCGCGGACGGGGAGGTCGCGGACGGAGAAGAGGCGGACGCGCTCGACCGGTTCGCGCCCGGCGAGGCCGGCTCGGTCGTGGCGGGCTCGGTCGTGGCGGGCTCGGTCGTGGCGGGGCGGGGCGGACCGGACGCGGCGTTCTCCGCCTCGGCGGACGGCCCGCCCACCGAACCGGCCAGCCCGACGCCGAAGACGGTCATGGCCGCGCCGGCGGTCAGCAGGATCCGGCCGGCCCGGCGAGAGGCGAGCCGACCGGAGGCGGATCGCGCGGGCACCGGCCCGCCGTGTGCGGAGACGGCGGCCTCGACGTCGGCGGTCCGGAGCGCGGCGCCCGCCCCGTGCGACCGCAGCGTGTCCGGGTTCCGCTCGTCGGCGTCGTCCTCGCCGCTCACGGGCGGAGCCCCGAGCACAGAGGGTCCCGTCCGCGCGTCGGCCGCTTCCGCGGGGCCTTCCGATGCCAGGGCGGCCAGGGCGCGCCCGCAGGCCCGGGCGTCCGGCCGGCGGCTCTCCTCCGCGTCGGTCATGGCCGCCAGCAGTTCGACGAGCTCCGCCGGTATGTCCTGCGGAATGACCGGGGGCCGGTGCAGGCGGGCGATCGCGGCCTCCAGCGGCGCCCCGTCGTACTCCAGTTCACCCTTGATGGACTCGATGAGCACCAGTCCCAGACTGTAGATGTCCGCCGCCGGCCCGGCGCCCCGGCCCAGCACCTGCTCCGGGGCCATGTAGGCGGCGGTCCCCACCAGGGCGCCCGGGACGGTCTGGGCCGTGGTGCCGAGCAGCCGCGAGATGCCGAAGTCCGTCAGGTGGGGGAGGCCCGCCTCGTCCAGCAGGATGTTCGCGGGCTTGACGTCGCGGTGGACGACTCCGGCCCGGTGCACATGGGCCAGGGCGGAGGCCAGCGCGGCTCCGATCCGGCACGCCTCGGCGGGCGCCAGCGGAGCCGCGGTGATCCGCCGGCGCAGCGTCGTACCCCTGACCAACTCCATCACCAGGTAGGGCGTTCCGTCGTCCCGGCCGCAGTCGTACACGGTGATCAGGCCGGGGTGCTGCAACTGGGCCAGCAGCCGGCCCTCGCTGTCGAACCGCTCCTCCGTGTCGGCGGCACCGTCCGGGCGGAAGACCTTCACCGCGACCGGCCGCCGCAGGCGCAGGTCCACGCCCTCGTACACGTCGGCCGCGCCGCCGCGGCCCAGCAGGTCGTCGAGCCGGTAACGACCGGCCACCACGTGGGCGGTGAGCCGGAGGTCCGGCCGGTTCGGCCACGAGCGGACTTTCATCACTGCGCTCCCTGCGTCCTGTTGTCACCTGCCGTCGTCCGCCCGCCCACGCGTGTGCTGCCGATGGCGTGCCCGGCAGCGTGGTTGCGAGCACCATGTGCCCGTGTGCCCCCTCAACCGCCGGACATCCCCCCGCATCCGCACCCGGCCTCGCGGACGGAGGGTTCGCCTCCGTTTCGGCATGATGGAGTCATGCGAACCCGACCGGTGCTCGTCTTCGACGGTGACTGCGGCTTCTGCACGTCCTGCGTGTCGTTCGTCGAACGCCGCCTCCGCCCCGGCTGCGAGACCGTCCCCTGGCAGTTCGCGGATCTCGCCGCGCTGGGCGTGACGCCGGAGCGCGCCGCACACGAAGTGCTCTGGGTGACCCCCACGGGCCTGGTGTACGGCGGTGCCCGGGCGGTGGCGAAGCTCCTGCTGTACACGGGCCGGGGCTGGGCGCCGCTGGGCGCGCTGCTCACGCTGCCCCCGGCGCGGTGGGTCGCCCACGGCGTCTACCGGCTGGTGGCGGACAACCGGCACCGGATGCCGGGCGGGACGGCGGCGTGCGCGGCACCGGCGCCACGTGGGCGAAGGTGACGTGAGCCGGGCGATGGCTCCCGCCGGAGGGGGTAGGTGAGGACACCACACGACCATCGCGTCTGCGAAGGAGACGAGCATGACCGACGACGCCTACCTGTTCCTCGTGGACGACCCGGCGACCCCGCTGGGCGCATCCGTCGCCGCTGTCGGAGAGCTGGCGTGCTTGGAGACCCCCGCCGTACGGGCCTGGCTCGACGCGCACGAGGTGACCGCCGCCTCCGCGGGGGTCCGGCTGCTGCCGCCGGAGGAGACGGGCGCCATCCCCGACGGGGCGGAGAAGCTGCCCGTTCCATTGAGCGACGAGGAGCTGAACCGGCTGCGCCACGCGCTGGCGCCGGGCGCCCTCGCCCGCGTGGAGAAGGAACTGCTGGCCTACCGCGACTGCGCGGGCGAGCGGGACGCCCTGCTGGCGCGGGCCACGGCCGCCGGGGTTCCGCCGCACCGCATCGTCGAACTCACCGGCGAGGATCCCCGGACCGTGGCATCGGCGGCCGGGGCGCAGGGGCAGGGCCGTCCGTCGGATGCCGGTCCGCGGCAGCGGTGACGGGAAGGGGGAACATGACGCCCGAGGAGACGCGTACCAGGCTTCGACTGCTGGAGGACCGGCTCGGCGAGCGCACCCCGGCGCCGATCGAGGGCCAGACCCGCATCCCCCTCCCCCGGCCCACCACGGCGGACGGCGTGGAGGAGGGACCGGAGCGCCGCGACACGGCCTGACGGCCGGGCTCAGCCCGCGGTGACCTCGGCCTTCGCGAACAGCGCGTAGACGGGGGTGACCGTACGACGGCCACCGGTGGGTGGACGTCCCGGCGGGCGATCCCGTCCGCGCCGAGCACGCCGGCCGTGGAGATACGCCTGCGCGGGGAGGCGTACCTCCACGGCCGGCACCTCGGAGACCGGGCTCCGCTCCGGCAGGACGACCGCCCGCTCATCGCGCTCCGCGGGACTGGATGGGGACCGTGCGGCGCCAGACCACCGACCACGCCTCAGCCCGCTCCGCGCCCCGCGCTCCCTTCCGAGCCTGGCCCCCAAACGATCGAGGGGCCGTTTCAGATCTCTCTGAAACGGCCCCTCGACCTGCGACTCTCACAAGTCGGGACGACAGGATTTGAACCTGCGACCCCTTGACCCCCAGTCAAGTGCGCTACCAAGCTGCGCCACGTCCCGATGCCCGTCTGACCTGGGGTTTCCCCCGGCCCGGCGTGCATGAGAACAATACCGCACTCCGAGCGGTGATCACGAACCACTTTCCCGATCGATCACACGTTCGAAATGAGTACCACCCCGCGCGTGCGCCACCCTCACGCGCCCCCGCGCATCCCGCGGGCGACCCCGTCACGCGACGTGCGCCCCTGTGCGCCCCCACACGCCGGAGGTGCACACGCCCGTCCCCCGGGCCATCGCGACCACCACCGCGCAACGAAGCGCAGATCCCGCTCACCCGCGGTAGGGATTCGGTCGGCACCCGCGCCGTATCGATCCGCCCTCGCCGTACGCCTGAGGCCCCTGTGAATGCAGAGGTCGGAATCCACCCCTCCGGGCGAGACGCCCGCGAAAGCTTTGCCCTTGGCATGTGGCAGAAAGAAGCGCAGGGGGAATGGACCCCGGATAGGACCGGACAGGCCAGTACCACGGGAACCACAGTCCTCGTGAAACGTCAACCGCCCGTGTTCTGGACAAAGTTGAGCATCGCACTGAAGGGTCGGAGACGATCAACACCATGAGGTGGTCGGCCTGTTCGGGACGGGACCACTACCGATGCACCACCTGTTCTCACAACCCCGCGAGCAGGCGTTTCGCAGAGGAGGGCTCGCATGGACGGGTATGTCGCCAGTCGACTCCATCACCAACTACGGGAGGAAGTCAGGCACTTCGCGGAGACCCACGTCCGGCCACTCATACCCGCCATGGAGGCGGCCCGGACGGTGCACCACGAGCTGTCCCGGCTCATCGCCCGGCAGGGCTGGCTGGGCGCGACGATCGGCAGGGACTACGGCGGGATGGGGGTCGGCCACCTCGGGAAGACGATCATCATCGAGGAGCTGTCCCGGGTCAGCGGTGCCATGGGCGCCATGGTGCAGGCCTCGCAGCTGGGCGCCGCCAAGATCGTGCACTTCGGCAGTGACGAGCAGAAGAAGACCTGGCTGCCCGCGATCGCGGCGGGTGACTGCCTGCCGACGATCGCGGTCACCGAGCCCGAGTCCGGCGGCCATGTCCTGGGCATGAACGCCACCGCCGTACGGGACGGCGACGACTACCTCCTCAACGGCCGGAAGGTGTTCGTCGGCAACAGCCACGTCGGGGACCTGCACGGTGTCGTCGTCCGCACCGGACCCGGTTCCAAGGGGCTCACGGCCTTCCTCGTCGAGCCCTGGCGTCCGGGCTTCCGCGTCGGCGACCAGAAGCCGACCATGGGCCTGCACGGCTTCAGCTTCGGTGAGCTGTTCTTCGACGACTGCCGCGTCCCGGCGGCGAACCGGCTCGGCGACGAGGGGGACGGGCTCGCCGTCGCCTACTCCTCCAGCGTGCTGTACGGACGGGCCAACCTGACCGCCGTCTCGCTCGGCATCCACCGGGCGATCCTGGAGGAGACGACCCGCTTCTGCGAGGAGCGCCACCGCTACGGCGCCCCGCTGCACGAACTGCCGACCGTCAAGCTCAAGCTGGGCCGGATCCAGTCCCGGCTGATGACCGCGCGGCTGGCCGCCTACCACGCGGTGCACCTGCTCGACCAGGGGCTGCCCTGTGACGCGGAGCTGATGAACGCCAAGCTCGTCAACGTCGAGTCGGCGCTGGACTCCGCGCGCGACGCCATGGAGATCCACGCCGCGGCCGGGCTCTTCACCGACCGCCCCATCGAGCGCTACCTGCGCGACGCGCACCACATCTTCGCCCCGGCCGGCACCTCCGACGTCCAGCTCCTGCGCCTCGCCGAGGTGGCGCTGGGCGCGTCGAAAGGCCAGTGGTCGGAGCGGCTCGCCGATGTCGTACGCATGGAACCCGCCCTGTAGCGGTGCCGCCGGAACGCGTACGGTCCTCGAGGGGCTCGGGAGCCGCCCCTCGAGGCAGCCGGGAGGAGCGAGTGAGCGCGACGCACGGCCATCCCGCACCCGGCCGGGTCCTCGTCGTGGACCCGGCCTTGGGCGAACAGGCCCTGACGGAGCTCACCGCCCTCAGCGCCCTGGGCCTGGTGCCGACGGTCAACCTTCGGCGCGTGACAGACCCTGCGCTGCGCGCCCGGATCGAGGCCGACTGGGACACCGTGGACTTCGACGGCTTCTCCGAGGAGGAACTGGCCCGTCGGCTGGAGGACGAAGGACGCGGCTACCAGGCGCTCAAGTGCCGCGCGGGCATTCCGCTCACCCGGAACGTGCTGGAGCGCGCGACCTCGGGAGGCCTGCGGCGCCGCCTGGTCCTCGTGGGGCGGGCCGCTGCCGGATCCGACACCTTCGACCACGCGGCGGCGCAGCGCCTGGGAGTCGCGATCCGGACGACCCCGGGCGCCAACGCAGCCGCCGTGGCGGAACTGACCGTCTCGCTCATGCTGGACGCGCTGCGCGGGATCGCCCGACGCGACCGGGGCCTGCGCGGGGGTTCGTGGAGCGCCGCGGTCGAAGGCCTGCCCGCGCGCGGTCTCGACGGCGCACGGGTGGGGCTGGTGGGCTCCGGGGCCGTCGCGCGGCGCACCGCCGAGCTCGTGCGCGCGTTCGGTGCCGAGGTATGGGTGTACGGATCGCCGCGGTTCACCCCGGAACGGGCAGCCGACTGGCCAGGCCGCAGGGTGCAAACCCTGGCCGACGTGCTCGCCGGATGCGACGTGGTATCGGTGCACGTGCCGGCGTCCGCCGAGACCGACGGCCTCATCGGGGCGGAGGAGCTGCGGCTGATGCGGCCGGGCTCGGTCCTGATCAACACGGCGCGTGCGAGCGTCGTACGCGAGGAGGCCCTCGATCGCGCGCTGCGAGACCCCGCCTCCGGGCCCTCGCGAGCCGCGGTCGACGTCTTCGAGTCCGAGGGAGCGCGCTTCTCCTCCGTGCTCGCCGACAATCCGTACTGCATCCTGTCCCCGCACGTCGCGGGCATGACCCGGTCCGCGATGCGGACCGCGTCGCACCGCCTCATCGAGGAGTTCGCGCGCTTCGTGAAGCAGACCGGACTCGTGGCGCGCGCTTCCCACTGACGCGAGGCTGGACAACTCGCCCTCCGCTGGGCCACGCCGATGAACCGAACGGGCAGCGACCTCCATCCCCGGCCTGACCGTGCTCTCGCGCTGGACCCGCCCCTCCTAGGCGGCGAGGCCCGGCCAGCGCGCGTCAGTTCGCTGTCCGGACGGCTCTGGCGACGCGGTGGTCGACGAAGCTCCCGCTGCCCAGGGTGAGCAGGTACAGCCGCCTGTAGGTGACGATCGCCTGCTCAGGTGTCATGCCGACGGCGAGGGAGTCGGCGAGCTGGAGTTCCGCCCTTAAGAACGGGCCTTGGGCGGGATGGCTCGGACGCCGTGATCACACCAGCCACAGTGAAATCATTCCAGTTGTCGGACCACCAGCCGAGTCCTGCCAACAGCATGGAAAATTAAGGCGACCGGGCCTCATGCACTGTCCAGGATGACCCCATGAGTCAAGACCTTGTGACGTTCCTTCACGCACGGCTGGACGAGGAGGCCGACCTGGCCCGCCGCTGCGATGGCGACGGCTGCGGGGAGTGGACCGCTCACGGGCACACGGTCGACTTCTGCCAGGGGGAACTCTCCGGCTTCCACCCCACGATCGCCCTGCACGTCGCGCTCCACGACCCGGCTCGCGTCCTGCGGGAGGTCGAAGCCAAACGACGCGTGCTCGCCCGCCATGTGCGCAGCCCGGCCACCGGCGACCCCGAACTACCGTGGGACAACCGCGATGACTGCCAGTACGACGGCGACACCTGGCCATGCGACGACCTGCTCGACCTCGCCTCCCCCTACGCCGCTCACCCCGACTACCCGCGACGGCCCTGAGACGGAGATCGTTTGCGGGACAGTCCTTGGGCGGCGGCCGTTCTCCTTCGCCGCCTCCGGGGCCGCGATCACGGCCTGATGCGGGAGGTCGGCACCGCTCAGCTCGGTACGCACGCGATCTGCGCGCCGGTGGGGTCGCTGGCCAGCAGGCACGCGGCGAGCTCGGGCAACCGGTCCGTCCACGGCGCGACCCCTGCCCCTCGGTCTCGGCGACGGTCTGCTCGCCCAGCTGCTCTAGCCGCATCGCCGGCAGGTGCTACGCGGTGCGCTCCCGGGCGGTGTCGGTGGATTTCGCCGCGTCGGCGACGGCGTCCGCGCTGTTCGGGTTCTGCTGGAACGAGTGGCGGCTCTGCTCGGTCTCGTACACCCGACGGGCGTCTGCTCTGCCTGCTCGCTGCGGCCGAGCACCGCCAGCGCGCCCCGCTGGTGCCCTGCGGCCGCGCCTTGGGCGGCCATGAACGTGTTGTAGGCGGCCGCGTCCTCGGCGCGCTCCGGGCTGGTCGCCCCCACGTCGGCCGGGTCGGCGATCCTCGAGAACTCCTGCCACTCGGCGCCGATGTCGCGCTCGATGGTCCGGCGGATCTCGGCGGTGACGGCGGCGACGTCGTCCAGGGCGGTCAGGTCGACGGACCAGGTGGCCTTGACCAGCCCGGCCTCCACGATCAGGGCTTTGGCTTCTGGCATCGGTTCTTGATCGAGATGTCCAGCAATGCTGATGCAAAGTGACAGCACCCAGAGCCCGGCTCGGGCGTGTCAGCACCGATGGGCATAATTCGGCTGTGGAGTTGAGACCGGAGTTGTTGCCCCCGCCAGTCAGTCGGCAGCGGCTGGATGAGCTGTGCGCCGAGGTGGAGCGGATCGCTGACCTGCTGGAAGCCCGCCCGGTGGCGGCGAGCAAGGCGATCGCGGCCTTCAACGCGATGACTGGGCACGATTACGGGACTCTCGACTTCGCCGAGTACTACGCCGGCAGGAGTCTGGAGGACTTCGCGCGGGAAGCGGCCCGGCCGGCTCGCCCCGTGGTCGCGGACATCACCCGGGACGAGCTCGTGGAGATCGTTCGCAGAGTTCTGACAGCCACCCCGGAGAGCGACTACTATCTGCGGCTCCTCAAGGCGAACGTGTCGCATCCCCGGGTGAGTGACCTGATCTTCCACCCCCCGGGCCCTCTTGAGGATGCGTCTGCGGAGCAGATCGTCGACGAGGCTCTGAAGTACCGACCGATCGCGCTCTGAACTGCGAGGGAAGTCAGCCCGCAGTGGCCTGCTATGCGGCGCGGGCGCAGGTGGTGGCGAGGCGGAAGAAGTCGGTACCGGTTGCGATGATGCCGCCGAAGGTGAAGGCGGTCGACGATGGCCACGCAGAGGCGGGGGTCGGTGAAGGTCTTGGTCCAGCCGGAGACCGATCCGTTCGAGGCGATGGCCACGCTGTTCTTTTCCTCCAGCTCGGTCAGAACCTGGAAAAGGAGTTCGGCGCCGTGACGGTCGCATCTCGCGAGCCGAGTACCAACCTGTCCGACCGCCTCCTGGGTGCCAGGTGCCCGTGTGGACGCTCTGGGGACGGAAACGGTTCGGGCTCGACCGTGACGGGCAGCATCGCTGTCAGATTCCGCCGTCGGCCAGCTCTGTACTGGTCGCCCGCCCTGGGCCGGGACACGATCACCACGAGACTCGATGACGGCGAACGCCAAACGACTACCAGTGATGACCGGCTAACCGCTGGCGCGTGCCAATGCGGTGACAGCTTGACCGCTTGTTCAAGGGCATGCCAGGCGCCCCGGCCAAGGGACCGTCAGGCTGTCCCGTCGCGCACAGCGCCGGGAAGGACGTGCAGCTCATAAGGCGTGTAGCACTCGGACATCTTCGTACCGATCACTGCCCCACAGGGGCACTTCCGGTTCGGCCCCTTGTCGCCGGGCAGGCCGCAGCATCCGACCTCGCCGGTGGGAAGCAGCGAGAGGCCAGGCATGTCTCCAGGGTGGAGGAGCAGCGTGTTGCGTGGCCCGGCAGAGATCACGGTGAGGCCGTCGACATCCGACATCGAGGGGCCACCCGGATAAGCCGGCGGACACTCTTCTTGGTCCTCATGGGGGACGAAGGGGGCACCTGTGGGATCAGGGTCTACCGCGTACCAGCCGCGCGGCACCGTGGCCGGAGCACGACGCACACCGTCCACCGGAAGGCCGTCGTCGGCGAGTATGCGGACACGCACGCCGGGAACGATCACCCCCGACACGGGGAACGATCTTCAGACGGTTTCGTCTCCACACGCCAGACCCACTCGTGAACGCCCCTCTGTAAGCGATCACCCCCTGTCGAGAACACGATGCGGTGGCCTGATGATGTGCGCGACCCCGCCGCGCTGGCTCCGCCGCAGGTCAAGCGGGTCAGGGATACTTCTCACTCGTCCCGGTAGTCATCACCTGTGCCCAGCCCACCCCAGCCCGTTTACCGACACCGTGGGCACCATGCGTTTTCGCCAACTCACCCCTCCCCTGCTCGCCGCCGTCCTTGCCCTGGCCGGATGCACCGCCGTCCCGGATGACGCCCAGCGGGCCACGAGCCCAAGCCTGTCCCCTGCGGGCGACCACCCGGCCCCGCCCTCCCCCAAAGCACCACAACCAGCCCGTCCCGCCCCGTACCACGAGGAACTGGCCACAACCGGCCCCCGACCCGCACCACGGGACAACAAGCCCCAGGGCCAGGGCATCCCGCAGGCACCGCACCGCGCCGCCACCAAGCCCCGCCCAGTCCAAGAACCGCCGCGGACCGACGAACCGCGCCGCATCCCACCCCGACGCCCAGCGCAGCAGCGGGCCCAACTCCCCTCCCCAGCCGCCCCTAAAACCCGGTCCAAGCCCACTGTCCCCACCGCACCCCAGCCCCAGCCCCGGTCCCGCCACACCATCACCATGCGCGACCTGTGCCACGCATCCCACAACGCCCCCGTAGACCCCGCCATCACCCGCCTGTGCCACAAGACCTACGGCTAGGGTATGTCCGGCGGATCATGTGACTGGCGGATTGATGGCTCGTTGTTCCCTCCATGGGGCGGGGTGATCTGCCGAATGCCACATGGGTGCGGTTGCAGCCGCACTTACCGATGTCTGGACAGCGTGGCGGCCAGTGGAACGATCACCGCAAGGTGATCAACGGGATCCTGTTCCGGGTGCGCACGGGCATACCGCGGCGGGATCTTCCCGAGCGTTTCCGCAGCTGGAAGGCCGTCTATGAGCGGCATCGGCCCTGGTCGGCGGACGGCACGTGGGACCGGATCCTGTATGCCATCCAGGCCGACGCCGACGTTGCGGGCCGGGATCGACTGGAGCATGGTCAGCGTCGACTCGACGTCCTGCCGTGCCCATCAAGCACGCGGCTGGGGCCCGCAAGAAGAAGCCGCGCGTCCCGAAAAAAGATCGAGGCCCCGGCACCACCGCCCTGACGAAGGACTCGGACGGTCCTGGGGCGCCCTGACCAGCAAAACTCACCTCGCAGGTGAAGGCGGGTGCCAGCCCTTGGCGTTTCTCGTCACGCCCGGCCAGTGGGGGGACGCACCGCAGACGATCGAGGTCCTCGAACGCATCCGCGTTCCCCGCCCGCAGGACGGGCGGCCGCGCACCCGGCCTGACCGTCTCGGCGGCGACAAGGCATACAGCTCACGTCGCAACCGCCTCCACCTGCGAAGACGACAAATCAAACACCATCACCGAGCCAAAGGACCAGCGGGCCAACCGCAAACGGCGCGGCAGCAACGGTGGCCGACCCACCGGCTTCGACAGTGAGATCTACAAGCGCCGCAACGAGGTCGACCGGACGACCAATCCCCTCAAAAACTCCCGTGCCGTCGCCACCCGGTACGACAAGAGAGCCTAGGTCTTCCACGGCACCATCACCGTTGCCGCGGTCCGGCTTCGGCTCTGCCCGTGAGGTACGCCCAACACCTGGCCGTAACCGGAATTCCTTCGCCATCAGGAGCGCCACCTCATACAGTCCCGAAGGCATGACAGCCCTTTCATCCTGCACCTTCGTGCGCCATGTCGACGGGCTCCGCTACCACTTCGAACGCGACGGTGAGCGCCACGGCCGACCCGCCTACCGTCGAACGGATGGAAATGTGTGGTGCGTCTGGTCGCCGGCCGACGGCTGGCACTGCGAGATCGCTGACGGCCTCCTCACCGCCCATCCCCTCACCAGCCACGCTGACGAACCCGAGCCCCCGGCCACCGTCTGGCGCAGCTTCAAGGACGACCGCTCCTACCTCTACGACCTCCAGCCCCACGGCTCCGGAGCGTGATCCGCCGGACACGGCCTACCCGCTCGAGGGACCCGCGCGGCCGAGTCAGCCGCCAGATGATCTGTACCACGGGGTCTGCGTACGGGGTCGGCAACCCCGGGACAAACTCGGCAACTTGCGCAGTCACGGCTCGGTGCCAGCGGGGGGGAGCCGCAACCGCCAGTCTCCTAGCTTTGTCTTCCTCCTCATGACGGCCACCCGATGACCGCGACCGACCTCGGAGGAACGGGAACTGCGGCTATGCATCGCCAGAGCGTTGCGCCGGTATTAGGCGACCGCCTGGTGGGCGATGGAGAGCGCCGTACGCGAGCACCAAGGCGGTGCCCACGGGGTCGGTCACCATCCAATCGTTGACCGCACCTCGGCAGTCACGGCGGCGATATCGCCCGCGTCGGCCCCCAAGGCGGCTGGGAGCAACCCGGCGTCTACAGCGCCCGCGAGGGTGTCTGTTCAGGTCAGAGCGTTACGAGTTACCGGCCGAGGCGGGACGGAGAGGGTGCGGGGCCGATTTCGGCATGGTGGCTCTGTCGATGCTGGTCGACGTGGGGAATCTGCTGGCCGACTCGTCGGTGAAGGTCACGTTCCATCGGTAGTCAAGGGCAGTTGCATGTGTCCGGCCGAACACGTCATCTTCCCCGTCACGATGGCCTGCACCTTTTTGGACGTTAGGGAAAAGGACGAGGCCATGGGGGCAGGCTTGCCTTAGGTTCCGGCCATGTTCACCTGCCCGGGGAAGGTGCCGTTGGTGTACTTGCCCTGGTTGACGCCGGCCTGGGCAGGCACCGCACCGAGAGCGAGAACAGCGGCAAGGGCCGTCGAGTCGACTACGGCTGCCCTCTTCGTGGATATGGAGAACACGAGAATCCTGTCTGTGCCCGCACGGCGGAAGAGACCAGGCCCCTGCCAGGCGAGACGGATAGGATCGATTCGGCAGGTGCCGACGCGCGATCAGGAATCGAAGCGAATGTCCAGGCCGGACGAGAAGCCCGGCCCGCTGTCCTCGTCGGACCGGCGGTGCGATCCGGCCTCCGGCCAGATACTCACGGCGCGCCAGTGGTACTCGTCCTGCTCGGCCCGCTCGGCCGAGAAGGTGACGGACTGGCCGGCGGTCAGTTCACGAAACCCCTCCGCCTGAATGACCGAGAAGTGCGCCCACACCCTGGTCGGAAGGGCGTCGGAGGCGAGCACGCCCCATCCCTCTTCGCTGTGCCACTCCAGCACGCGGCCGGTGAACACATCTCCAGACGTGGTCTCGGGCATGGCTGTTCCCCCTGTTCCAAGGCCGCCTCGCCTTTCGGCACACACTGTGATCAGCAGCGCTCAACCGAATCGATCACGAACCTAATAGATATGCACCGGCGCAGGAACGCGGTACATGTGTGATCCTCGTCCGGGCCGGTGCGGCTGCCGCCGATCTGTCTGAGCACGCCCGCCGTTCCCGTGCGTTCTCCTCACAGGGCGATATTTGTTGCGGTCGCCCCAGCCGCCCGAGGGCGCTGCTGCAGCCCTCCGGCAGGGCCTGTTTGACGGCTTGGAGCGCGGCGAGGGCGAGCGCGGACGCCGCCAGAGCCGGGTCCGGGTCCGGCTCGCCCTGCTCCAGGAACTCGCGCCGGGCGCACTCGATGTCCGTCTTCAGCGACGCCCGGACGTGGGCGGTAACGGCGACGACGTCGCCCGGGGCGGCCGACCAGCACAAGCTCGTCACGCTGAGCGTGATGCCCGACGAAGCAGTCGGCCACCTCGTCGCCCACATCCGGGACTTCTGGCCCGACATCGTCATCGGACACGACGCCCTCGGCCAGCTCACCGGCCGCCCCGACCACGTCCGCGCCCACCAGATCGCCCTGCTCGCCGTCGAAGCCGCCGGCCTTGCCCACCTGCACCCCGAAGCGGGACCGCCGTGGCAGCCGGCCGCGCTGTACGCCGCCACGCACCCCGAGTCCGGCGTCGGCCTGCTCCGCCCCCTGCTCGAAGGCGCGGGCAAGGCCGTCCTCGCGGTGCGGCCGGACACGTACATGACCACCAGCGTCGACGTCACCCCCTGGGCCGACGTGAAGTGGCGCGCCGTCCTCGCGCACCGCGGCGAGGTAGTACGCGAACGGCCCCTGCCCGGTATCCTCGCCCGCCTGCCCGAAGCCGACCGCACGCGGATCATCCGGATCGAGCACTTCACCCGGCTCACCCCGGCCCTATGAAGGGCGGCCCGGCCGGGCTGACCACCTGACAGCTCGCCCTCGCCGTCCGTGCTCCCTTCACCACGAGCGAGCAGCCACCGCTCGGAGAGAGATGACGACGACTTCCGCACGCGACGAACGTCCCAGCGGGGTGATGAACCAGGAGGCATACGGGGTGCTGCGCACCTCGACCGCCCTGTGGGCCGGAACCTCCGTGCCGACCACCAACAAGCGCGGGCAGGTCCTGCTTCAGCGCGTGACCTACCGGCCCACCCGTCTACTGCCCGGCGGCGCCGTCGACAAGGGCGAGTCCCCCGCGCGGGGCGCTGCCCGCGAGCTGCAGGAGGAGCTCGGCGTCACGGCGCCCGTCACCCGCGTGCTGGCCGTCGACTGGTGGTCTCCCCGCCGACCTCCAACGCCTCCTGCCAATGAGGCTCCCCGGCGAACTGCTGCACGTCTTCGACGGCGGCGTCTGGGACGAGGACCAGATCGCGGCGATCCGGCCCACATCCATCCCGCTGGACTCAGACGGCAGGTGGGGCCCGGCCAGGTCGAGGGCCGCGGGGCCGCCGTGCGGGAACCACCCGTCCGCCGTCCGGCCGGGCGCCGACGGAGCTCACCTGGCGGTGTCGTCGTCATCGTCCGCCCGGCCCAACCCGCCGATACGCGCGTCGGCGCCCACGTAGGACGGACCGAACCGCCGCGCGTGGCCGGTGCCACCGCCGATGCTTACAGTCGGTGCGCCGCGTCCGCAGCGGACACCGCCTCGGCGAAAGCCCGGACCCGCGCGTTGTCGCGGTCGGCGCGCCGGACCAGTCCGAGCGCCGAGTCGGGCAGTCCGGTCACCGGAACGTAGGCCACGTCCCGGCGGTGGTGGTACTCGGTGGTGGGGCGGCAGAGCAGCATCACACCCCGGTTGGCCGCCACCAGCGACAGGCCCTCCTGAAGGGTGCCGACCACCGGCCCTTGCGGCACCGCGGAGCCCGACGGCGTACGGGTGGGCGCCTGCGCCTCGCGCCAGTAGTCCGGCGCCGGAGCGGCCACACCCACCAGCGGTGTCCCGGCCAGCTCCTCGGCGTCCACGGCGGCCCGGGCGGCCAGCGGGTGCCGGCGGGACACCGCGAGGCACTGCGGCTGGCGGGAGAACACGGGCCCGAGGACGAGATCCGGCTCCTCGACCGGCAGCAGCACCACGGCCATGTCGACCTCGTCGCGGTGCACGGGGCCGAAGGGGTCGCACAGCGGCAACTCGGTGATCCGGGTGACACAGCCGGGATACCGCTCCTCGAACTCCCCGACCACCTCCATGAATCCGTATCCCACGCTTCCCTGGAACCCGAGCCGCAGCGTCCCGCTGAGCCCGAGCGCCGCCGCCCGGGCGTCCTCGACCGTGGCGCGCAGCGCGGCGTAGGCCGGGCGGAGCGCGACGAGGAAGTCCTCGCCGAGCACGGTCAGCCGTACTCGCCGGCTGGTGCGGTCCACCAGCCGTCCGCCGATGCGCTGCTCCAGGCCGCGGATCAACTGGCTGACCCGGCTCTGGGACACGTACAGCCGCTCCCCGGTCCGCCCGAAGTGCAACTCCTCCGCGAGGATCAGGAAGCACTCCAACTCGCGGATCTCCACCGTGCTCGCCGGTGACCGCCGTCCGCCCGTGTTGTCGCGGCTCGTGACTGTCATGGCAATGCTCCTCCGCCGGGCCCGTTTCCATCCGGCACCGCGTGGCGTATGCGGCGTCATCGATGAGTCCACCTCATGGAAGCATGAGAAGTTCGCGCTTGTTCCGCTTCCTGGGCCGCAGTTGTGTGGAGCCATGACGAACGTGGACAACCGGCGGGCACCAAAGCCCGCCCCCTCGCCCTCCGCAAAGGGCGGCTGGCCCGCGGTGACGGCCGTTGCGGCCGGCACCTTCTCCGTGGTCACGTCCGAGATGCTGCCGGTGGGGCTGCTCACACCGATCAGCACCTCACTGGACGTGAGCGAGGGAACCGCCGGGCTGACGCTCACCGTCACCGGCCTCGTCGGTGCGCTGTCGGCCCCGCTGATCACCGCGGCGGTCGGCCGGACCGACCGCCGCGTGGTCCTGTGCTCCCTCATGGCGCTCCTGGCGGCCGCCAATGTGCTCGCGGCCTGGTCGCCCGACTTCGCGGTGATGATGGTGGCTCGCGTACTGATCGGCGTGGCCATGGGAGGCGTATGGTCGCTCGCCGGCGGACTCGGAGTGCGGCTGGTGCCGACCCCGTCCACCGGGCCCGCGACCTCCATGATCTTCAGTGGTATCGCGATCGCCTCCGTGGTGGGCGTGCCGGCCGGGGCCTACGTCGGCGAACTCGCCGGATGGCGCGCGGCGTTCCTCGCCACCGGCGGACTGGCCGCGCTCGTGACCGCCGCCATGGCCGTGTCGCTGCCGCCGCTTCCCGCCGACGAACCGGTTGCGCTGGGCGGCGTGTTGCGGTTGCTCGGCAAGCCGCAGGTGTCCACCGGGCTCGTGGTGGTGACGCTCCTCGTGACCGGCCACTTCGCCGCGTACACCTACGTGCGGCCACTCCTCGAGGAGGTCTCGGGCGTCAGGGCTTCGCTGATCGGGACGCTGCTGCTGGTGTACGGAATCGCCGGTGTCGCCGGCAACTTCCTGGCCGGCGCCCGGCTGGGACGGTCGGTGCGCGGCCCGCTGCTGGTGATCAGCACGGCCCTGGCCGCCTCCGTGCTGCTGATGCCGCTGCTCGGGCTGTCTGTCGCGGGCGCCTGCCTCCTGCTCATCCTGTGGGGCCTGGCTTACGGGGGTGTGTCGGTGAGCACCCAGACGTGGCTGGCCCGGGCGGCGCCGGAAACGAGGGAGGGCGCGACGGCCCTGCTCGTGGGGGTGTTCAACGGTGCCATCGCTCTCGGCGCCTTCGTGGGAGGCAGGGTGGCGGACGGCCTCGGCACCCGGTCGGTGTTGTGGTCTGCTGGTGTGCTGGCCCTGGGCGCCCTTGTGGCGACGGGTCTCGGGTCGGCGCCCTCGCCGACCGCCACCACCTCCGATCCGGCCGGGTGAACGACCGGTACCGCGACGCTCGCCACGCGGTGTCCGGCGCGGCCGCGCGGCCGTGGCCTGCCCGCAATTCAGCAGGAAGGACGTCGACGCACCGCCCGCGTCAGGGCACCTCGTAGCGTGGATCTCGTACCCGGCCAGGACCGAACATGACGCCCAACCGCCGAGGCCGTGGCGTCGCACGTACTGGACCTACAAGCAAGCGGGAGGGGACGCGGTGACTGACGAAGGGTGGATGAGACGATTGGCGGATGGACCGGATTGGGGCTGCTCTGCGGGGCGAGAATCCGACCGTGCTGCGGCGGCTTGAGGCTGGGTTCGCGGTGATTGGAGATGTTCAGTTCCTGCCGGGGTACTCAGTCCTCCTCGTGGACGAGCCGGGTGTGCAACGGCTGCCTGACCTGCCGAGGGCCAAGCGGCTGGCGTTTCTGTCTGACATGGACCGACTGGGAGAAGCCGTTGAGCGGGTCTGTCGGCGGCTGGACGCCGATTTCCGCCGGGTCAACCTGGAGATCCTCGGCAACACGGACGCGTTCCTGCATGCTCATGTCTGGCCGCGGTTCGAGTGGGAGCCGGCTGAGCTGGTGGGCAGGCCGGTGTGGCTGTATCCCCATGAGCGGTGGAACGACGAGCGGTTCATGCTGGGCCCGCAACACGATGGGCTGCGGGATGCGATCGGCAGCGAACTGGACCGGTTGCGTTCGATGGCCTGACGGTGTGGGCTGGGGCGCCGTCAGGTCGGCAGAGCGGTGGAAGGACTCAGTGGCGTGGACTGACCGTCACTGATGCCTTGGGCGGCGGTCTCCCGGACCAGCTCCCATCGGCGGGCCTTGGCCCACGCTTCGGCGGTCACGTCCTCGTGCAGCTGCTGTTCGACGGCCGCACGGCGCTCGTTCTCGGAGGCGCCGCGCATCGCGGCGTCGACGGCGGCCGCGGCCGCACGGCGCTGGGCACGGCGGTCTTTCTGCCGGTCCTCGCAGCGCGGGCAGTCCCGGCCGGAGTCGAGCAGGGCGCCCTGTCGCACCGGGTTCCGCGCACAGTCGGCGCTATGGCGGGCCCCGGCCGATCAGCCAGCCCACCGGGTGCTTGATCGGCCAGCCGCATCTGGTCGGCCAGACGGCGGGCGAGCCGGTCGGCGAGGGGCTGCGGGCCGTCAGCACGAACCGGCGAAACCGATCACGCGGGCCAGCTCGTTGCGGGCCGCGGCCTCCAGTAGTCGGCGGGCGGCCGGACGCTCCAGCCACGCCAAGGCCGGACCGCCGACCCCAGGACGGTCGGCAGATCCGCTGGCGGCAGAGGAGCCCTCCCCCGCTGCTGCCTGCCCTCGCCTCCGCCGGCCACCGGTCCGCGGCCGCCGTCTATGCCCGCAACGGCCGGGGAATCCTTCGGCTCTTCCCCGCGGAGCGGGCCGCCGCCCTCGCGCGCACGCGCGGTTCCGGCAGACCGTGGTTCCCACCACGGCCTTCGCCGGAACCGGAAGAGCCACATCACGGCCGGCGCGCCACGGGGTGGGCGCGGCTCACAGGCCGCCGTCCTCGCGGCGGTGGATCTGCTCCACCAGCTCCGCCGCGAGCGACTTGATCGTCTCCAGGCCCGCCCGGCCCCAGGGCCGGGGTTCGGTGTCGACCACGCAGATCGTGCCGAGGGCCGTGCCCGTACGGTCGATGAGGGGCGCGCCGAGGTAGGACCGGATGCCGATCTCGTCGACGACCGGGTTGCCCGCGAACCGCGGGTAGTCGCAGACGTCCTCCAGGACCAGCGCCTTGCGCCGGACGACCACGTGCGGGCAGTAGCCGTGGTCGCGTGCCATGAAGCGGCTGACGCCGCCCGTGGCCGCGGCCGTGGCGGCGGCCGTGGACTTGAGGTCCCGGCGCGCGTGCGTGCCGTCCGGGGTGTGCAGGCCGGCGAAGAACTGCCGGTTCTCGTCGATGAAGTTGACCATCGAGTACGGCGCGCCGGTCACCTGCGCCAGCCTGGCGGCGAACGCGTCGAGGGCGGGGTCGGGCCGCTCCCCCAGGCCGAGTTCGCGCAGCCGCCGTACGCGCAGGGGTGCTTCGCGGTCGACGGGGGTCAACAGCAGGTGACGGGTCGGGTCATAGGTCATGACGGTGCTCCGTAGCTCGGCGCCGGGGCCGGGGCGGGGTTGGTCGCCAGCAGGTGCTGGACGAGGGTGACCAGGGTCTGGATCCCGGAGCTCGCGATCCGGGCGTCGCACAGCACGACCGGCACCTCCGGCTTGAGGTCGATGGCGGCGCGGATCTCCTCGGGTGCGTACCGGAAGGAGCCGTCGAACTCGTTGACGGCCACGACGAAGCGGATGCCGCGCCGCTCGAAGAAGTCGACGGCCGAGAAGGAGGCCTGGAGGCGGCGGGTGTCGGCGAGTACGACCGCCCCGAGGGCACCCTCGGAGAGCTCGTCCCACATGAACCAGAACCGCTCCTGGCCGGGTGTGCCGAAGAGGTACAGCACGTGCCGCCGGTCGAGGGTGAGGCGGCCGAAGTCCATGGCGACCGTGGTGGTGGTCTTGGACTCCACGCCGTCGAGGTCGTCGGTGCCGATGCTCACCTGGGTGAGCAGCTCCTCCGTGCTCAGCGGCTCGATCTCGCTGACGGCGCCCACGAAGGTCGTCTTGCCGACCCCGAAGCCGCCCGCGATCAGGATCTTCACGGCGGTGGGGAAGACGTCGTCGTCGAAACCGTCTCGAGCCTCAGAGCCGTCGTCGTAGGCCATGGAGCACTGCCTCCAGCAAGGAACGGTCGGTGGGGTTGTCGTGCGCGCGGGGCGCCCGAGCGGTCAGCGCCCCGCAGTCGACGAGATCGGAGAGCAGCACCTTGGTGACCACCGCGGGCAGCCGCAGGTGTGCCGCGATCTCGGCCACCGAGGTCGGCCCGTGGCACAGCCCGAGGACCTGGTTGTGCTCCGGGCCGAGCGGGGCCTGCGGCACCGCCCCGGTGGCCATCACGAGGGAGAGCAGGTCCAGCGCGGCCGTCGGCCGGGTGCGGCCGCCGCTCACCGTGTACGGGCGGATGAGCCGGCCGGCCGCGTCGTCGAGCCAGGGCCCGTCCTGCCACTGCCCTGTGCGTTGCCGTGGTCGGGAGGACTGCATGGCTCAGCGCCCCGTGGCGCCCGGTGCCGCCGCCGCTTGTCGGGCCGGGGTGACGAGGTACGGCCGTACGCTCTTGACCAGCATCGCCATCTCGTAGCCGAGGACGGCGGCGTCGGTCTCGCGCCCGGCCAGCACGGCCAGACAGGTGCCGGATCCGGCGGTGGAGACGAACAGCAGGGTGTTGTCGAGCTCGACGACGACCTGCCGGACCTCACCGCTGTCGCCGAAGCGGCTGCCGGCGCTGCGGCCCAGCGAGTACAGGCCGGAGGCCAGGGCCGCCATGTGGTCGGCGCTGTCGGCGTCGAGGCCGTGCACGGATTTCACCAGGCCGTCGGAGGAGAGGAGAACCGCGCTGCGGGTATGGGGGACCCGCTGGATCAGACCGGTGAGCAGCCAGTCGAGATCCGAGGAATGGCCGGTCGGCACATCACTCGCCATGGTGCATCTACTCCTTGTGAGCTTCGTCGTGTCGTACGGAATCGGGCGCCGGGGCGGGGGCCGGGTCGGTGTCGGAGTCGGCGTGCGCGAGCTCCGCCAGGCCGATGCCGCGCCGGAAGGCCGCCATCAGGCCCGGGTCGTGCAGGACGTCGTCGTCGTGGCGGCGTGCCACGGGCGCGTCGCGCAGCTGCGGCACCAGGTGCTCCTGCGCGCGCCGCTTGGGGAGGCGCGGCCGGTCGCCGTGCTCCTCCTGTACGGGCAGGGGCACGGGGTCCGCCGGTACGTACGGCGCCGGCTGCTGCGGCGGTAGGGCGGGCGGCGCGGGCCGCGGGTGTACGGGTTCGGGGCGCGCGGTCTCCGGCGGCGCGGGGGGCGCCGGAGCCCCGCCCGTCGCCGGTACCTCCGCCGCTGCGGCTCCCGTGGCCGAGGCGACCTGGGGGGTCGCGCCGGTCTGGGAGGCCGCGGCGGAATCGGCTCCGAGGAGTCCCTGCGGCAGGACGAGGACGGCCTGGACGCCGCCGTAGATGTTGGTCTGGAGGCGGACCGCGATGCCGTGCCGCCGGGCGAGTGCCGCGACGACGTACAGGCCGATCCGCCCGTCCTGGAGGAGATGGGCGACGTTGACCTGGTCGGGGTCGTTGAGCAGGGCGTTCATCTTGTGCTGCTCGTCGGCCGACATGCCGAGCCCGCGGTCCTCGACCTCGACGGCGAGCCCGGCCGTGACGTACTGGGCGCGCAGCAGCACGGTGGTGTGCGGCGAGGAGAACAGCGTGGCGTTCTCGACGAGTTCGGCGAGGAGGTGGATGACGTCGGCGACGGCGTGCCCGCGCAGGGTGCCCTCGATCGGCGGCACCAGCTTGACCCTCGGGTACTGCTCGACCTCCGCGATGGAGGAGCGCAGCACCTCGGTCATCGTGACCGGGTTGGACCACTGGCGGCGTGAGATGGCGCCGCCGAGGACGGCGAGGTTCTCGGCGTGCCGGCGGACGCGGGTGGCCAGGTGGTCGACGTGGAAGAGGCCCTTGAGCAGCTCGGGGTCCTCGACCTGGTTCTCCAGCTCGTCGAGGAGCTGGATCTCGCGGTGGACGAGGGACTGGAGCCGGCGGGCGAGGTTGACGAAGACCTCGACCTTCTGTTCGTTGCCGACGCTGCTGGAGAGCTGGGACGCCTGTACGACGGCGGTGACCGCCGCTTCGTGGGTGCGGGTCAGCTCGGCCGCGAGCACGTCGAACTCGTCCGCGCCCGGGCCGGGCAGCGGTGTGCCCGGCCGCGGGGGCGGCCGCTCGCCGCGGCGCAGCTGGGCGACCAGGGCTTGGAGGTCGCTCTGGCCGCGTGCGGCGCTACGGCGCAGGGCGGCGCACCGGTCCAGTACGGAGGTGGCCACGCGGTCGGCGCTCAGGGCGGCCGCGGCGATGGCCGCGACGGCGAGCGCCGCGCAGGCGGTCAGCGTGGCCCACAGGGCGGGGGACGGACTGGCGCCGGTGGAACGGATGGTGAGGAGCACCGCGGCGACGCCGCCGAGGGCGACGACGACCGCGGGCGCCACGGCGGCGCCCAGGAGTCGGGAGCGTATACGGGCTTCGGGGGACGGGCCGGGCGGGTTCGGCCTCCCGTGGTGCGGCAGGGGGCGGGCGCCGGACCGGCCGTGCCGCCCGCCTTCACGGCGGTCCGGCCGCGCGGCGGGTGCGCGAAGTTGAGACATCAGCGTCCTTGGTACGTGGGGCCCCGGGAATCGGCGTGGAGGTACGGACGTGCGTGTGTGGAGTGCTGTGGTGCTCTGGTGCTGTGGTGGTGCGGATGCTGGGTGTTCGACCGTGGCGCTGCGGCGAACGCCTCAGGCGTCCGATGAGCCCACCGTTGATCACCGGCCACACACGGTAGTCGGCATACATTCACGTCCGATGGGCAGTTGACAAACTTGCCCGCCAAGCGTCCCGCTCTGGTATGAGGCCTCGTACTCCAGCCCGAAAACGCGGAGTTGACGAAAACCACGGGGCCCCGGCGTGATCCGGCGGCCCCGCGGCTCGTACGGACGCGACCTGACGCGGCCTGACACGGCCTGACGCGGCCTCAGGAGGCCGGGGTCGGGAAGGCGAACCGTACGTCGGTCAGCCGTTCCGACACCTCCCACAGGCGGCGGCCGGTCTCCGCGTCGGCGGCCGCCGGGGACAGCGCCACCCGCGTGGGGGCTCCGCGCAACTCGCCCCGGCCGTCCGGGCCGAAGAACTCGCCGCCCTCCGCGCCCGGATCGGTCGCCGCGTACAGCTGCGGCAGCGCGCCCTGGGCCGGGGCCTGGGCGAGCGGGACGAGGAGGCGGCCGAAGAGCACCTTCACCAGGCCGACCGGGCCGCTGGTCTGGAGGTTGGTGGCGGTGTAGCCGGGGTGGGCGAGCATGCTGCGCACCGGGCTGCCGGCCCGGGTGAGCCGTCGGTGGAGCTCCCGTCCGAAGACGGCGTTGGCGAACTTCGCCTGGTTGTAGAAGCCCATGGGCGCGTACGCGCGCTCGCCGGTGAGGTCGTCCCAGTGCAGCCGCCCCTTGCGGTGGTTGAGGGACGTGACCGTGACGACGCGGGGGTCGCGGCCGGCGCTCAGCAGGTCGAGCAGGAGGCCGGTGAGGGCGAAGTGGCCGAGGTGGTTGACGGCGAACTGCAGTTCGTGGCCCTGCGGGCTCAGGGACCTCGGGGGTGCCATCACGCCGGCGTTGTTCACGAGCACGTCCAGCCGCGGGTGGTCGGCGCGCAACCGGCGGGCGAAGTCCCGTACCGAGTCCAGGTCGGCCAGGTCGAGGGGGCGCACCTCCAGGCGGGCGGCCGGCAGTCCGGCGGTGATCTCGGCGGCCGCGCGGCGCCCCTTCGCCTCGTCGCGCACCGCGAGGATCACGTGCGCGCCCCGGCGGGCTAGCGCCCGGGTCGTGGCGAGCCCGAGGCCGCTGTTGGCTCCGGTGACGACGACCACGCGGCCGGTCTGGTCGGGTATCCGCTCGGCGGTCCAGCGCTGCATCTGCTCTGTCATGCGACACACGCTGCCTGTGATGTCATCAAGTGTCAAGGTGTCACCGAGTGACATGTACGGCATGGCGCTACGATGGCCGGGTGAGTTCCCGTCCAGAAGTGACCATGGCCGAGCGCAAACGGCAGCTCGTCGCCAACGAATTGACCGAAGCGGCGCTGCAGTCGTTGGCGCTGAAGGGGTTCGACGCGGTCACCATCGACGAAATCGCGACCGCCGCCGGGGTGTCCAAGCGCACCTTCTTCCGGTACTTCGCGTCCAAGGAGGACGTGGTCGTCCAGTTCCTGGCCGACATGGGCGCCGGTATACGGACGGAGCTGGCGGGCCGTGCCGACGGCGAGCCGCCGTCGGTGGCGCTGCGGCACGCGGTCTGGGTGCCCATGGCCGCCTGTGGCGACCGCTCCGACCACGCGGAGAGGGCGCTGCGCGTGGTCCAGCTGATCCTGCGCACGCCCGCTCTGCTCGCGCGCTTCCTGGAGCGCCAGGCGCAGTGGCGCGACGACCTGGCGGTGGAGCTGGCGCGCCGCCTGGGGCTCGACCCGGCCGCCGATCTCTATCCGCGGCTGGCCGCGGGGATGGCGCTGGCCGCCTACGACGCCGTACTGCGGCGGTGGAGCGACAGCGACGGCACCGACGACCCGGCCGCGCTCCTGGACCGGGCCTTCGCCGTCATCGCCCCGGCGCTGGACGCCGTGGGGCCACGCGCCGCCGGGGGAGCGTGAGGCCGTACGCGCGCGGTCGGCGCTCCCGTACGGCCCGGCCGACGTGCGGCGGCCGACCGGGACGGTCAGGCTGGGTGGGCCGGTCAGGCTGGGTGGGCCGGTAGTCGCAGCATCAGGAGCCGGGTCCCGGACGGGACGCGCCGACGGGCCGACAGGCGGATGGGAGAGGTGGGTCACGTGGACAAGTCGCGGCTGGTCGAGGCGACCGCTGAGGCGGCGCGGGACGGAGCCGGCCGGTCGCTGGAGACCGGTGACGTCGAGCGGGTGCTCGACGCCCTGTTCGGGACGGTGGAGCATCCGGGCACGATCGCCAAGGCGCTGGCCGGCGGCGAGTCGGTGGTGCTGGGCAGTTTCGGCGCCTTCGACCGTGCCGAGGGCACGGCGGCGTTCCGACCCGGCAAGGCCCTGACCGAGTACCTCCACGGCGCCGCGGGCTGACGGCCCGGTGGCGCGGCGGCACGTCGGCCCGGCCCGCCGGGCGTCGCACCCGCGTGGGCGGCCCGCGAGCTGCGACCTGGGCGGAGAACCCGCAGGCTGGAAGAGCGGCACCGGACGGTCACGCGTACACGGCAGAGGAGCGCAGCCATGGCGAAGAGCAGCGGTGAGCGCAAGAACCTGAAGAAGGGCGACAAGGTCGCCTGGAGCAGCCACGGCGGCCAGGCGGAGGGCGAGGTGGAGAAGAAGATCACCGAGCGGACGGAGGCGGCGGGCCGCACGGTGGACGCCTCGCCGGACGACCCGCAGTACCAGGTACGCAGCGAGAAGTCCGGCAAGTCGGCGGTGCACAAGCCGTCCGCCCTGAAGAAGAAGTGAGACCGGGTGGTGGACGGCGAGCAGCGGCAGGAGACCTGGGACGACTTCCGTGAGCTGGTGAACATGGCTCCGGGCGAGCTGGAACGGTGGCTGGCCTCCGACGAGTCGCGCAGCGCCGGGCAGCACAAGGACGGGGCGGAGTCCACCGGACATGCCTCCGGCCGCCACATCCTGGCGATCCTCCGGTCGAAGAAGGGGGACCTCTCGGACGACGACTACCAGCACATGCGCAAGGTGGTCGGCTACGTCCGCCGCCATCTGGCCCAGCGCCCTTCGGGCGACGTACGGGACACCCGGTGGCGGCACTCCCTGATGAACTGGGGCCACGACCCACTGAAGTGACACCGCCGCCGCGGGCGGTCTCACCGCCGGCGACCCGCACGGCCGCGGGGGTCCGCGTCCCTCAGCGATCACGCGCACTCCCCCGTCCCCCACCAAGGCGCGGACCGTGACACCGATCCCCGAGCAAGACCGGCGGACGACGGGCTCAACCGGCCTTGGCCCCCGTGTGAAGAACCGGGCCCGTCCCGGTCGCCAGCAGATCACGTACGTGGTCGGACTCAGAGGCGTTGATCGCGTCGAAGACGTCCACCGCCTCCTGCCAGCAGGCACGCGCACGATCAGCGGCGCCCATCGCATGAAGAGCCTTCCCGAGAACGACGAGAACGTTGGCCAGGCGCCACTTCCCGCCCAGGTCACGCAGGACGAGGGCCTGCTCGGCGTGTGCTGCAGCCGGAGACGGCCGGTTCGCCGCCAGGTGAGCCTCAGCGAGCCGGAAGTGCGTCATGCCCTCCCACAGGAGCTGGTGACCGTCGCGGAAGAGCGGCAAGGCCTGGCTGAGCTGATGTGTCGCCTCGTCGATCCGACCGGCCTGGGTGAGGGCGACCCCGAGCGCGTAACGGCCGTTGGCCAGGCGTAGAGGTAGGCCTATCCGCTCATAGATGGCGATGCCCTGCTCGGCGAGTTCGATGGCGCTGTCGAGTCGTCCCACGGCGGCATGGACGCGAGAGAGATTGCACAAAGCGCTGGCTTCGCCCACCGCGTTGGCATCAGCCCGGAACCCGTCGACGGCATCCAGCAGGTAGCGCTCGCCGTCGTCGTAACGTCCCTGGTAGACGGCGATGATTCCGCGGTCGTTGGGAGCCCAGCACCTGAGCAGGGGATCGTTGGTCTCGTCGGCCAGCTCCATGGCCTGGCGCGCTTCGCCGTCGGCCTCGGTGAAGCGCCCGGCGACCAGGTGGACGTTGGTGAGTGCGGCGCGGGCGCGCCCCTCGGCACCCCGGTCGCCGGAGGCGCAGGCGGCGTCGCGCAGGGCCAGGGCGACGGTTTCGTACTGCTTGGAATGGGCTCCGGATTCCACGAGGTCCTTGGCCGCCCACAGCAGGTCCACGGCTCTGCGCAGCATCCCAGGTCGTCCGGTGGCCTGTTCGACACACGCCAGCAGTGGGCGGGCCTCACGATAGAGCCAGTCCTGGGCGGCTCGCGGCTCGGCGAAGACCAGTCCGGTGCAGTGGGGATCGGACAGGTGCGCGGGGAGTCGGTCGCCGGGGCGTTCCAGAGCGTAGACGCCGGTGGCGGTGGCCAGGTAGAAGCCCAGGAGGCGTTCCAGCACCGCCTCCCGCTCGCTGCTCGGTTGCTCGTCACGTTCGGCGCAGGCGCGCGCGTACAGGCGTACGAGGTCGTGGAAGCGGTAACGGCCGGGTGTGACCGACTCGAGGAGGGAGCAGTCCACCAGGCTTTCGAGGAGGTCCTCGGTGTCCTGTTCGGGCAGGTCGAGGATGGCGGCCGCGGCGGCTAGGGAGATGTCCGGCCCGTCGGCGAGGCCGAGGAGGCGGAAGGCGCGGGCCTGGGCCGGCTCCAACTGGCCGTAGCCGAGTTCGAAGGTGGACTTGATGGCGAGGTCGCCGGCCTGAAGCTCGTCGAGGCGGCGACGCTCATCGGCGAGCTTGGCCGCCAGGACGGCGACGGTCCAGGTGCGGCGGGCGGCGAGACGGGATGCCGCGATGCGGATGGCGAGCGGCAGGAAGCCGCATGCTTCGACGACGTCGAGGGCGGCTTGCCGATCGGCACGCACGCGTTCCTCGCCGACGATCCGGGTGAAGAGGAGCAGCGCCTCCTCGGGGCTCATCACGTCCAGGTCGACCAGGTGCGCCCCGGCCAGCCCCGCCATCCTCACGCGGCTGGTGACCAGAGCCGCACAACCGGCGGTGCCCGGCAGAAGCGGGCGGACCTGCGCGGCGTCGCGGGCATTGTCGAGCAGGACCAGGACGCGGCGCTCGTCGAGGAGCGATCGGTACAGGGCGGATCGCGCCTGCAAGCTGTCGGGGAGATCGGCTGAACGGACCCCCAGGGTATGCAGGAAGTCACCCAGAACGGCCTCGGGTTCGGCTGGACGACGCCCTGTGCCTTGCAGGTCGACGTAGAGCTGGCCGTCGGGGAAGTGCCGGCGGGCGGCGTGCGCGACGTGGACGGCGAGGGTGGTCTTGCCGATGCCGCCGATTCCGGCGAGCGCGGAGATCACCATGCCCCGGCCCTCGGCGCCCGCGGACAAGGTGTCGCCGAGTTCCTCGACGAGGCCGGAGGACCCCGTGAAGTCGGGGACGGTTGCGGGCAGTTGGGCGGGCCGTACGCGGACGGCGTCGGCAGGGGTACTCGGTGCCTCAGTGCGGGCGAGGTCCGCGTCGGCCTGCAGGATGCGCTGCTGGAGCTTGGACAGATCGGGACTCGGGTCGACGCCGAGCTCATCCGCGAGGAGGCGACGGGTGTCCGCGTAGACGGCGAGCGCCTCGGCTTGCCGGCCGCTGCGGTACAGGGCGAGCATGAGCAGTTCACGCAGCCGCTCCCGCAGCGGATGGGCGGCGGTGAGAGCGGTGAGCTCGGGTACCACCTCCGCGTGGCGGCCGACCTCCAGGTCGAGTTCGAGGCGGACCTCCAGCAACTGCAGGCGCCACTCGACAAGCCGCGCACGCTCGGTTTCGGCACGCGGACCCGGCACCCCGGCGAGAGGCTCGCCGTCCCACAGGCTCAGCGAGCGGTCCAACAGCATGCGGGCGGCCTCGCGGTCACCGGACGCGCGGGCCGATTCGGCCTCGGCGGCGAGGCCCTGGGCGACCCCGAGGTCCAGCGAACCCGGGGGAAGGCGGAGGGCGTAGGCACCGGATTCCGTCACGAGGTGCGCACTGGAGAGAGTCTTCCTGAGCCGGGACATGTAGGTGCGCATGACGGCCAGGGCTTGCGCCGGTGGGTCATCGCCCCAGACGGCATCGATCAGTTCCGGCGCGGTGACGGTACGGCCGTCTCGCAGGAGGAGGACGGCGAGCAGGGCACGCTGCTGAGGGGAGCCGGAGGGCAGGGCGTCGGATCCGCGCCAGGCGCGGAGCGGGCCGAGCACCGCGAACCTCAGATTCGCGTCGTCTGCGGCTGTCACATCGTCTCGGACCACGGTTCCTCCGACGACGCCCCGCCCGTATGCAGGACGTACACCATTCGTATATCCCCAAAGGCCAGCATGGTTGACCTGACGTCCACCACCAGACTGCCCAGTCCGGAGGATCATGCGTCGCGAAGGATACCCCGGGATGGCCTCCCGGGGTCCTTGGCGTACCAATTTCTCTCAACTCTATTGCGGGCGGACGGCTTTGAGCTACCGTCAGAGCATCGTCACGCCGTCGCAGGGTGCCGAGGGCCCTCTAGCCAAGGGTCCGCTGACGCAGCTCTCCCACAGCGTGTCGATGCCATCACGGACTGGGCATTCGGACGTTAGGAGAGCGCACTCTCATGCAAGTCACGAGCTCGACAGCAGGATTGCTGGCCGGCGTGATCATCTCGTTGGCCTACTTCGCACTCGTCGCCCACCTGGTGAAGTCGCTGCGTGCCACGCACCGGCTCCCCACGGTCATCGTGGCGGTCTCAGGTCTGATCGGAGCACTACCGGCGATCCTCTACGCGCTGTACCGCTCCCTCAGTGTGATCGCCTGACCGGGCGCGCAACCGAGGTCAGCGGGGCTGGGGCTGCCGCACCGTGCGTGTCGTAGCCCTGGCCCCCGAAGCGCCATGGAAACAGCGCCTACGATCCCGCCGAGGTCATCCCGCGCTCGGCGTCACCGCTCACCCGCAAGGTCGAGATCGTGCCCGGGTGCCTCGGAAGGCGCCTTCGCCGGCAGCGACCGGCGCCACGGCTGCGCCATGGCGTGGGCGACGGACCGCCACCACGGCGCCTCGGGCACCTGCCCCGCCGGCTCGAACGGCTCGCCGGGACGCGGGAACGCCGCCGCCTGGCCGGCCTCCTCGGCCGCGTCCCTCGTCCACTCCCCCGGCTCCGCCCACGGGTGTGGCGCCAGGTTGAACGTGCCCCAGTGGATCGGCAGGAGCACGCCCGCCGCGGCCCCGCCCTGGAGGTCCAGGTGGGCGCGCAGGCCCTCGGCGGGGGTCATGTGGATGTCGGGCCAGAACTCGCTGTACGCGCCTATCTGGATCATGGTGGCGTCGAACGGGCCGTGCTCGGCGCCGATGTCCCGGAAGCCAGGGAAGTACCCGGTGTCACCGCTGTGGTAGACGCGGTGTTCCGGTCCGGCGACCACCCAGGAAGCCCAGAGCGTGTGCTGCCGGTTGCGCAGGCCGCGCCCGCAGAAGTGGCGGGCCGGGGTGGCGGTCAGCCGTACGCCGCCGACCTCCGTCGACTCGTGCCAGTCCAGCTCGCGCAGGCGGGACGCCGGCACGCCCCAGTGCTCCAGGTGGGCGCCGACGCCGAGGGGGACCGCGAAGAGGGTGTCCGTGGCGGCGAGGGCGCGGATGGTCGGCAGGTCCAGGTGGTCGTAGTGGTCGTGGGAGATCACCACCACGTCCACCGGGCCGAGCGCGGCCAGGGGCAGCGGGACCGGGTGCAGCCGCCGGGGCCCGGCGAAGGGGAACGGCGAGCACCGCTCGCCCCACACCGGGTCGAAGAGGACGCGGACGCCGTCGATCTCCGCGAGCACGCTGGAGTGCCCGAGCCACGTCAGGCGCAGCCCGGACGCCGGGGGCCGGGCGAGGTCGGCGACGGTGGTGGGGTGCACGGGGATGGTGCCCGCCGGCGAGCGGCGCCTGCGCCCCTCCTTCTCGACGTACGTCTTCGCGAACTCGACGGCCGAGCCGGAGGGTCTGTGGCGGGCGCCCACGGGGTTCTGGAACACCCCGTCCGCGAAGTGCGGCGAGCGGCGGATGCGCTCCAGGCGCTCCCCCGCCGGGTCCGCGCCGAAGGCGGCGGGCCACAGCGGGCGCGGCCGGGACCGCGACGGTCGCGTGGGCGTGGCGTCGGAGCCGGTCACGGCACCTCCAGGGCTCGGGCCTCCCATTATGGGCGGGGGGTGTGACAGCCGGGGGTGCGGGTCCGGCTCGCTACAGCGGCAGCAGGTCCGGGCGCTTGGCAGAGACGTGATCACCGGAGGATTCGCCGCGCAGGCGGCGGCCGATCCAGGGCACCAGGAACTCGCGGGCCCACTGGATGTCGTCGCGGCGCACTTCCAGGGTGCCGCGCGGCGGCAGGGGCGGCCACGGCTGGTCCGGGTCGGCGGGCACCTCCACGCCCAGGACCTGCCCGGCGCGCAGGGCGACACGGGTGTGGCCCTCGGCGGACAGGTGGAGCCGGTCCGCGTCCCAAGCCCGCCTGTCCTGGATGGTCTTGAGGGACCAGAGGTCCAGCACGGGGCAGCCGTAGCGGTCGGCGACGGCGCGCACATGGCCGTTGTAGGTGGCGATCTTGCCGCGCAGATGGCGCAGCACCGGCACGCCGCGGGTGTCGAAGCCGGTCGTCACCAGCACGGTGCCGACCACCGAGGTCAGGTCGGCGACGGCCCGCTCGAAGCGCTCGGCCACGTCGTCGGGGTCGCTGCCCGGCCGGATGATGTCGTTGCCGCCCGCGCAGAAGGTCACCAGGTCCGGGGCGAGCTCCTTCGCCCGCGGGAGCTGCTCCTCGACGATCTGGTCGAGGAGCCGGCCGCGTACGGCGAGGTTCGCGTACCGGAAGTCGTCGGGCTCGGGCAGCCGGTCGGCGAGCAGCACCGCCAGGCGGTCGGCCCAGCCGACGAACGTCCCGTCGGGTCCGGGGTCTCCGACGCCCTCGGTGAAGCTGTCACCGATCGCCACGTACGACCCGAATACGTCACTGTCTCTGAAGGTCGAATCGTCTGCCACGGGAGCACATCCTGCCTCCTTTCATGTGACCTACGCGACCGTAAGGAGGGGTTGACGCAGCGTGAGATATGCCACCGGTCAAGATTCACCCAAGCCGGAATACGCCGCCGCCCGGCACCGTGCTCCACGGTGCCGGGCGGGGCGGGGTCGGCGGTGTGCCGACGGTGCGTCAGATCGAGACGCCGTGCTGGCGCAGGTACGCCAGCGGGTCGATGTCCGAGCCGTAGCTGGGGCTGGTGCGGATCTCGAAGTGCAGGTGCGGGCCGGTGGAGTTGCCGGTGGAGCCGGAGAGGCCGATCTGCTGGCCGCCGCTCACGCTCTGACCGGAGGAGACGGAGAGCTGGGAGAGGTGGGCGTACTGCGAGTAGGTGCCGTCGGTGTGCTTGATGACGACCTCGTTGCCGTACGAGCCGCTCCAGCCGGCCGAGACCACGGTGCCGGGGCCGACGGCCTTGACGCTGGTGCCGGAGGAGGCCGCGAAGTCGACACCGGTGTGGTAGCCGGAGGACCACATCGAGCCGGAGGCGCGGTAGGGGGTGGTGATCGAGGAGTCGACCGGGGCGGTGAAGCCCGAGGCGCTGCTCTTCGGGGCGGACTGCGCCGGGGCGGCCTTGGCCGCCGGGGCCTGGGGCTTGGCGGCGGAGCGGGAGGCGCGGGCCTCGCCGCGGTCCTCGTCGGCCTTCGGCTTCGCCTTGGCCGGGGCGGCCTTGGCGCCGAGGGTGAGCTCCATGCCCGGCAGGATCAGCGACGGGTCCTCGCCGATGACCTCGCGGTTGTCCTTGTACAGCTTCTGCCAGCCGCCCTTGACGTTCTTGTTGTGGGCGATCTTGGCGAGGTAGTCGCCGGCGACCACGGTGTACGTACGGGGCGCGGCTTTGGCGGCGGCCTGGGTGGTCTGCGCGGCGGCGACGACCTGCTGCGGAGCGGTCGCCGGCGCGGCGCTCTGCTCCGCGGCGTGCGCACCGGTGGCGCCGAGCAGCGGGAGGGCGATGGCCGCGCCACCGGTACCGGCGGCGACGAAACCACGCGTGAGCGTGCTGGACTTGGGACGGCGGTGCTTACCCTTGGCGGGCATGGCGAATTCCTCTCCGGCGCCTGCGAGGTGAGCTGTCGGGTTCGGGCTGGAGATGCCCGGCCGCGTGGTGACGCGACTTAACCCCGAGCCGGTCCCGGAATTCCGGGCTCGGCGGACTTACCTTGGGTCCCCCGCTCCTGCCACACGTGGGTGGGTGCTGAATTCCGGGCCGGCGGCAGGATTAGGCGGTCCGGCCGGATTGCGGTGACCGTAGGACAGCCGGGTCGGCGGGAACAAGCCGCCGCTTTCCCGCGTGCATTCCTTTACGCCGTACCGCTACGGAATACCGGTCACCCTCCGTGGATTACGGATCATGAATTCCCGCCGGGCGCAGGGGAATTGCGAAAGAAGACCGGCCACGGACGGTCACTTTTATGACGCTGCTCACGTGCCGGAGTCCATCTCCCTTGCTATCGGGGCACGTTATGCCGAACGCCCCAATACGGACAGAACCGTCATACCTCGACGAGCCGCCTCGGCGGCCGCGACCACGGCCGCACGGATGATTGCCCTGGGAACCCAATGTCGTATCGTCGGATCGCGACATCGTCGGCGGCCGGCGCCGACGTCAGACGCGGAGGAGTCCCCGTGACGCAGCAGGTGCCGCAGGCCCCGTCGAGCGAGCCCGATCTGTCCGGTGTGCGTAATTTCCGGGACGTGGGCGGGCTGCCGACGGTGGACGGGCTCCGCGTCCGGCACGGGCGGCTCTACCGCAGCGGCCACCTGGCACACGCCACCGGTGAGGACGCGGTGTTCCTCGGCTCCCTCGGGCTGCACACGATCTTCGACTTCCGCAACGCCGCCGACCAGAAGCTCGAAGGCCCCGACATCGAGCTCCCCGGCGTCCGGAACGTGAACATCCCGCTCACCGACCCGGCCGACGGGGCCGAGTTCTGGCGGATGGTCCGCGACGGCGACCTCGACCAGCTGCGCTCCATCCTCGCGGACGGCCAGGCGGCGGCGCGGATGTCGGAGTCGTACCGCATGATCATCAAGGAGCGCACGGCGGAGCACAGCCGTGTGCTGCACGCCCTCGCCGAGGACAGCGTCCCGGCGCTGATGCACTGCGCGGCGGGCAAGGACCGGGCGGGGCTGTCGATCGCGGTGACGCTGCTCGCGGTCGGCGTGGAGCGGGAGGCCATCGAGGCGGACTACCTCAAGTCCAACGATCCGCACCGCCGCTACAAGGTGCACCGCAGCGACAGCTCCCCGGCCGGTATGTCGCCCGAGGTGATGGAGCTGCTCAGCCCGCTCTTCGACGCGCGCCTGGAGTACCTGGGGGCGGCCTTCGCGACGATCGAGGAGACCTGGGGCACGACCGAGCGGTACCTCTCCGAAGGCCTGAAGCTGGCGCCCGAGACGCGGGAGCGGCTGCGCGAGCGGCTCGTCGACGCGGGCTGAGCCCCGGGCCCGGGCGGGCCGCCGTCAGCCGGTGCCCAGCGCGAAGAGCAGGTACAGGAACGCCGCGAAGAGGTGGCCCGCCACCAGGTAGGCGAAGAGCCGGATGACGAGCCCGCGCGGGAACTTCACTTCGTAGGACATGGGTTCTCCCTCTCAGGGGTTCGTCAGCGGTGGGTGCCGGTGCCACCGAGGCACAGGTCTGCCGCGGCGCTCCGCAGCAGCGTGTGCACGAAGAGCAGCTCGGCCCCGCGGCGGCCGGCCGCGGCGATGCGGTGCGGGGTCAGCGAGTCGAAATGCGCGCTGTCGCCGGGGTCCAGGACGTGGACCACGTCACCGAGCACGAGCCGTACCCGACCGGTGAGGACGTACAGCCACTCCTCCCCCGGGTGGACGCGTACGAGATCGCTCTGCCCGGCGGCGTACGGCACCTCCACGCGCAGGGCCTGCAGGGCGCGGCCCGCGCCGCCGGCCTGGTGGTACGTCCAGCCGTCCGCCTCCACGGGCTCGGCGCGCCCGGCGCGGACGACGGGGTCGCGCTCCGGCGGCACCTCGCCGAGCAGCTCGGACACCGTCGTACCGTAGACACGGGCGAGGCCGAGGAGCATGGGCAGCGACGGCTGGCGCCGACCGGTCTCCAGGCGGGAGAGGTGCGCGGGTGACAGGTCCGCGCGCCGGGCCGCGGACTCCAGGGTCAGGCCGCGGCGGCGGCGCAGCTCGCGCAGCCGGGGCGCGACGTCCGGCAGCGGCTCGGTCCGGTCTTCCGGTTCCGGGGACGGAGCCCCGGCAGGGGTGGTCATGCCCCCATTGCGCCAGGTAGAGGCCCGAGAGGCAATTTTCTTGCCTCTGAGGCAAAAAGATCAGCGGTTGGCGACCGCCTGCTTCATCAGCGTCTTGCCGAAGTCCCACATCAGGCCGCCGCCCGCGTGCGCCTCGTCCATGACGGCGGTGAAAGCGGCCACGAACCGGTCCACCTCCCGCTCCCCGATGATCAGCGGCGGGATCAGCTTGATCACCTCCAGGCGGTCCCCGGAGACCTGCGTGAGGATCCGGTGGCGCTGGAGCAGCGGGACGACGACCATCTGGGCGAACAGCCCCTTGCGGGCCGCCTGGAGCATCGTCCAGCGGCTGCGCAGGCCCAGCGAGGACGGGCGGCCGAACTCCAGGCCGATCATCAGGCCCCGGCCGCGTACGTCGTGCAGCAGCTCGTAGCGGTCCACCAGCGCCGAGAGCCGGGTCTTCAGCAGTTCACCGGTGAGCCGGGCGTTGGCCACGATCTCCTCGTCCTCCAGGACGGCGAGGACCGCGAGGCCGGCCGCCATGGCCTGGGCGTTCGAGCCGAAGCTGGCCGAGTGGACGACCACCCGGTCCATCGACGAGAACACCTTCTTGAAGATCCAGTCCTTGCCGAGGGTGGCGCCGACCGGCACGTAGCCGCCGGACAGCGACTTGGCGACGCACAGCAGGTCCGGCTCGACGCCGTCCTCGTGCTGGTACGCGTAGAAGTCACCGGTCCGGCCGAGCCCGGTCTGCACCTCGTCGGCGATGAGCAACGCCTTGTGGCGGTGGAGCAGCTCCTGGGCGGCGCGCAGGAAGCCGGGCGGCGCCTCGTGCACGCCCTTGCCCTGGATGGGCTCGACGATGAGGGCGGCCACGTCGCCGCGCTTCAGCTCGCGCTCCAGCGCGTCCAGATCGCCGAGCTCGATCGGGGTGTCGGGCAGCAGCGGGGCGAAGCCGTCGCGGAAGCAGTCCTCGCCGTTGACCGAGAGGGAGCCGGTGGTCAGGCCGTGGAAGGCGTGCGCGCAGTAGACGACGCGCGGCCGGCCGGTCGCGTACCGGGCGAATTTGAGCGCGGTCTCCACCGCCTCCGTGCCGCTGTTGGAGAAGAACGCGCGGTCCAGGTGCGGCGAGTACGACAGCAGCCTCTCGGCGAGCAGGCCGGGCAGCGGGGCGCAGTCGAAGCGGGTGAGGTCGGGCAGCTCGGCGTCGAGGACGTCGTGGAGGGCCTTGCGGACGACGGGGTGGTGGCGGCCGACGCCCATCACGCCGAAGCCGGCGAGCATGTCGAGGTAGTCGTTGCCGTCGGCGTCCCAGAAGTAGGCACCTTCGGCCCGCTGGTAGACCTTGTCGAAGCCGAGGGTGTGGAGCATGCGCGGCAGCTGGTGGTTGAGGTGCCGGGCGTGCAGGTCGTACCGCTCGGCTCCGCGGTCGGCGAGCAGCGCCGCCAGATCGAACTTCTTGCTCATGCTTCGCTCTCCTTGCGTGCCGGAGCGGTGCTGCTGCCCAGCGCGGCGCTGATCCGTCCGGCGATCTCGACGGGAGTGAGTCCGACATCGGCCAGCACCTCACCGCGCTTGGCGTGCGACAGGAACTGCTCCGGGATGCCGAAGGTGCGCAGCGGTACGTCGATCCCGGCGTCGCGCAGCGCCTGCCCGACCGCGCTCCCGACGCCCCCGGCGCGGCTGCCGTCCTCGACGACGGCGACGAGGCGGTGCGCCTCGGCCAGCGGCGCGAGCTGGTCGTCGACCGGCTTGACCCAGCGCGGGTCGACGACGGTGGCGGGCAGCCCGCGTTCGGCCAGCAGCCCGGCGACCCGGAGGCAGACGGGGGCCATGACGCCGACGGCCACCAGCAGCACGTCGGCTTCGCCGTGGTCGGGCCGGTACAGGACGTCCATACCGCCGACGCGTCCCACGGCCGGGACCGGCGGACCCGCCGCCTCCTTCGGGAAGCGGACCACGGTCGGCGCGTCCGGCACGTCGACCGCCTCGCGCAGCTGCGCCCGCAGCTGGGCGGCGTCGCGCGGGGCGGCGATCCTCAGGCCCGGCACGACCTGGAGGACCGACAGGTCCCACACGCCGTTGTGCGAGGCGCCGTCGGTACCGGTGACGCCCGCCCGGTCCAGGACGAAGGTGACGCCCAGCCGGTGCAGGGCGACGTCCATCAGCACCTGGTCGAAGGCGCGGTTGAGGAAGGTGGCGTACACGGCGACCACCGGGTGGAGCCCGGCCGTGGCGAGACCGGCGGCGCAGACGGCGGCGTGCTGCTCGGCGATGCCCACGTCCCAGACCCGGTCGGGGAAACGCTCGGCGAACGCCGCCAGCCCCACCGGCTGGAGCATCGCCGCGGTGATCGCCACGACGTCGGGCCGCTCGGCCCCGATGGCCGCCATCTCGTCGCCGAAGACCGACGTCCAGGAGGGTCCGCCGGCCGGGGCGAGCGGCACGGCGGTCAGCGGGTCCATCGCGCCCACCGCGTGGAAGCGGTCGGCCTCGTCCTCCAGGGCGAGCGGGTAGCCGCGCCCCTTCTCGGTCAGGCAGTGCACCAGCACGGGGCCGTGGAAGCCCTTGGCGCGGCGCAGTGCCGACTCGACGGCCTCGACGTCATGGCCGTCGATCGGGCCGACGTACTTCAGGCCCAGGTCCTCGAAGAGTCCCTGCGGGGCGATGACGTCCTTGAAGCCCTTCTTGACGCCGTGCAGCGACCCGTACAGCGGCTGCCCGATGACGGGCGTGCCGCGCAGGACGTCCTTGCCCCAGGCGAGGAAGCGTTCGTAGCCGTCGGTGGTGCGCAGGGTGGCGAGGTGACTGGAGAGGCCGCCGATGGTCGGGGCGTAGGAGCGTTCGTTGTCGTTGACGACGATGACGAGGGGGCGGTCCCTGGCGGCGGCGATGTTGTTGAGCGCTTCCCAGGCCATGCCCCCGGTGAGCGCGCCGTCGCCGATGACGGCGACGACGTGGTCGGCCCTCCCCCACAGCTCGTTGGCCTTGGCGAGGCCGTCGGCCCAGCCGAGGACCGTGGAGGCGTGGCTGTTCTCGATGACGTCGTGCTCGGACTCGGCGCGGGACGGGTAGCCGGACAGGCCGCCCTTGCCGCGCAGCTTGGAGAAGTCCTGGCGGCCGGTGAGCAGCTTGTGGACGTAGGACTGGTGGCCGGTGTCCCACAGGACGCGGTCCGCCGGTGAGTCGAAGACCCGGTGCAGGGCGATGGTGAGCTCCACGACGCCCAGGTTGGGCCCCAGGTGCCCGCCGGTCCTGGCCACCGCCTGGATGAGGAACTTCCTGATCTCCTCGGCGAGTTCGCCGAGCCGTGTACGGTCCAGCGCCTTGAGGTCGCGCGGCCCCCGGATGTTCTCCAGCAACGTCACGCTTCGGACCCCCTCTCTGGTCGGTTCAACCGGCGGTGTCGGCGGGCGTTCCCGGGGGGCTCACCCCCGGCCGCCGGAGACCGTCTCGCGGGTCGCGCGCAGCGACTCCTTCAGCGAGCTCATGGTGGCGAGGACGGCGGTCGGCTCGTAGCCGCAATGCGCCATGCAGTTGGCGCAGCGCGGGTCCTTGCCGCGGCCGTACTTGTCCCAGTCGGTCTCCTCGACGAGCTGGCGGTACGTCGGGACGTAGCCGTCGGCCATCAGGTAGCAGGGCCGCTGCCAGCCGAAGAGCGAGTAGTTCGGGATGGCCCAGGCGGTGCAGGGGAAGTCGGCCTTGCCTTCCAGGAAGTCCAGGAAGAGCGGCGAGTGGTTCAGCCGCCAGCGCCGCCGGTTGCCGCCCGCGAACGCCTTCCGGAACAGCTCGCGGGTCTGCTCGACGCCGAGAAAGTGCTCCTGGTCGGGCGCCTTCTCGTAGGCGTACGCGGGCGAGATCATCATCTCGTCGACGCCGAGGTCGTCGTTGAGGAAGTTCAGCACCTCGATGACGGTCTGCGGGGTGTCGGTGTTGAAGAAGGTGGAATTGGTGGTGACCCGGAATCCGCGCCGTTTGGCTTCCTTGATGGCCGCCACCGCCTCGTCGAACACGCCCTCCTTGGCGACGGACTCGTCGTGGCGTTCGCGCAGTCCGTCGATGTGCACGGCGAAGGCGAAATACGGCGACGGCCGGAAGTCCTCGATCTTCTTGCGCAGCAGCAGGGCATTCGTGCAGAGGAACACGTATTTCCGATGGGCCACCAATTGCCGCACGATTTCGTGGATCTGCGGGTGCATCAGCGGCTCGCCGCCCGCGATGGAGACCATCGGCGCGCCGGACTCCAGGACGGCCCCGACCGCCTGGGCGACCGGCATGCGCTGCTTCAGGACCCCGGCCGGGTGCTGGATCTTCCCGCAGCCCTCGCACTTCAGGTTGCACGCGTAGAGCGGTTCGAGCTCGACGATGAGGGGGAACTTGTCGCGCTTGCGGAGCTTCTGCTGGAAAAGATAGGTCCCGACCCGGATGGTTTGGCGGAGCGGCATGGCCATCTGGCTCACCTCCTGGGGAGCAGCAAAGAACGGTGCCATTCATAGAAAGCAGGCAATACGGCTTGAAGAACGCGGAATGCAGATATTCCCCCGCGCACCGTGCCGATCCGGACGAGTTCGTGCTCAGGAGCATCCACGACCACTCGGACGGCCGCAACCGGGCGCGGCCCGGCGCTCAGCGCGGCACCGAGGGTGGCGGCCGACTCCATGTCCACCGCGATGGCGCCGGTGGCGCGCAGCGCGGACCGCTCCTGTCCGCGTACGACGTGGTCGGAGCCGGTCAGCGGGCCGGTGTGGACCGCGCGGCGCCCGGGCACCGCGCCGGTCAGCGCCTTGACCAGCAGCTCCGTGCCGGTGCAGGCGGACCGGCCACCCGGCCCCCAGGTCTCGTCGGCCACGACCAGGTCCCCCGGGTGCATCCCCGGGGCCAGGCCCGCGCAGAAGCCGGAGGCCACGACCGCGGCGCCCCGCAGCGGTGCACCGGCGAGCGCCCGGGCCACCGCCCGCTCGGCGCTCGCGGGCCCCATGCCCGTGCGCAGCACGGTCACCGGGCCGGGCGCGGCTCCGTGGCGCCGCCGGCCGCGCAGCGCGAGGCGCTCGATGCCGAGCGCACAGGCGATGAGCAGCGGCGGGACCACGGGCTCGCCGGAACCGGGTGGCTCCGGCCGCTCCGGTTCGGCCGCCATCAGGCCCCCTTGTCGAGCGCGCCGGAGCGGCCGAAGGAGGGCTCGCCGTGGACGTACCGGCCGAGCGCGGTGAGCGGGAAGACCTGCCGGTACAGGTGGTAGTTGATGGAGAAGTCCCACGGGAAGCCGGTGCCGGTGAAGTACGGCTCGTCCCAGGAGCCGTCCTCGCGCTGGGTGGCGGTCAGCCAGCGGACGCCGCGCTCCACCGCCTGCGAGTCGCGCTCCCCCGCCGCGAGGAGCGCCATCAGCGCCCAGGCGGTCTGGGAGGCGGTGGAGGCGCCGTGGCCGATCCACTCCTCCTCCCGGTAGGAGCGCAGGTCCTCGCCCCAGCCGCCGTCGTCGTTCTGGACGGACTCCAGCCAGGCGACGGCGCGGCGGATCGCCGGGTGCGAGCCGGGCAGGCCGGCCGCGGTGAGCGCGGGCACCACGGACCCGGTGCCGTACACGTAGTTGACGCCCCAGCGTCCGAACCAGGCGCCGTTCGCCTCCTGTTCGGCGAGCAGCCACTCGATGCCCCGGCGCGTACGGGGGTGGTGGGCCTTGCCCTCGTGCGCGAGCATCTCCACCACGTGTGCGGTGACGTCGGCGGACGGCGGGTCGATGACCTCGCCGAAGTCGCAGAACGGCAGCCGGTTCGGGAAGGGGCTGGTGTTGTCGGCGTCGAAGGCGGCCCAGCCGCCGTCGCGCGACTGCATGCCGACGGTCCAGTTGGCACCGCGCCGGACCGCCGCCTCGATCTGCTCCGGGTCGGGGTGCTTGACCCGGCGCAGCGCGAGGATCACCTCGGCGGTGTCGTCGATGTCGGGGTAGGTGTCGTTGTGGAACTCGAACGCCCAGCCGCCGGGGGTGAGTCCGGGGCGCTGGACGGCCCAGTCGCCGGGGCGGACGATCTCCTCGCCGAGCATCCAGTCGGCGGCCTTGACCAGCGCCGGGTGGTCGGGGCGCAGGCCCGCGTCGACGAGCGCGATGGTGGCGAGGCAGGTGTCCCAGACGGGCGACTGGCAGGCCTCGATCATGCGGGCGCCGTCCTCGCGCCAGACGGCGAACCGGTCGAGGGACTCCAGGCCCGCGCGCATCACCGGGTGTTCCAGGTCGTAGCCGAGCAGGTGGAGCGCGATCAGGGAGTAGACGGCGGGTGGCTGGATGCCGCCCCAGCAGCCGTCGTTCTCCTGCCGTTCGATGATCCAGCGGGCGGCGGTGTTCATCGCGGCCTTGCGCAGCCGGCGGGGGGCGACCCGGTGGTAGGCGTGCAGGGCCCTGTCGAGCCGCTGGAAGGCTCCTTCCCAGGTGCCGACCGGGGCGAGGGGCTTGGACGGGTGGGGTACCCGGGGGTCGGTGTGCAGCTCGTCGAGCGCGAACGGCGCGGGGCGGACGGGCCGCTTCGCCGAGACGATGGTGAGCGGCACGATGGTCTGCCGGGCCCAGCAGCCGAAGTCGTAGATGTTGAGCGGGAACCACCGGGGCAGGAAGATCAGCTCGGGCGGCAGCTCGGGCAGGTCCTCCCACTTCCACCAGCCGAACAGGGCCAGCCACATGCGGGTGAAGACGCGGGCGGCGGCGATACCGCCGCGCTCCCGGATCCAGGCCGCGGCGCGGGCCATGTGCGGGGCGTCGGGCGGGTCGCCCGCGAGCCGCAGGGCGACGTACGCCTCGACGGTGGCGGAGAGTTCGCCGGGTCCGCCGTAGAAGGTGGCCCAGGTGCCGTCCTCGCGCTGTTCGCCGCGGATGTGCAGGGCGGCGGCGCGGGTGATCGTGTCGTCCTGGATCCCGAGGAACTGCCGGAGCATGAGGTCCTCGGCGTCCATGGTGACGTTGGTCTCCAGGTCGCCCTTCCACCAGCCCTCGGCGTCCTGCCGTTCGAGGAGGTGGGCGATGGACCGTTCGGTGGCCCGGGCGGCGGCTTCGCGGACGTCGCCCGCCGCCGGGGGCGCCGGGCTCGTAGGCGGCGTGGGCCTCGTAGGAGTGGTGGTCGTGGTGGCCGAGGCGGCGCGGGGGTCGAGGGCCCCGGTGCTTCCGTCGGTCGTCGCTGTCATGGCTTCCCCTTCGTGCAGTGGATGTGCTGCGGCTACGGGTGGGCCGTCGGCCGGTGCACGCGGGGGCACCGGCCGGCGACTAGCGATTCATATGGTGCGGATGGTGGTGGGGACGGAGGTGCGGACGGGGGTGGTGATGTCGGTCCCGATGGCGGTCATCGCTTTCGTACGACGACGAAGTCCGCGAGCGCGATGAGCTGGGCGCGGACCCGTTCCGGCATGTCGACCCGGTACAGGGCCTCGATGGCGACGGCGTGCTGGCGGCGGGCCTCCTGGGAGGTCCACTCGCGGCCGCCCGCCTCCTCGATGAGGGCCGCCCGCATGGCGAACTCCTCCTCGGAGAAGCTCTCGAGGTCGGTGCTCTTGGCGTCGGCCGTCAGCAGCTCGCCCAGGCGCTCGGAGGCCGGACCGCCCGCGGCGAGGGCGGCGACGACCGGCAGGGACTTCTTGCGCTGGCGCAGATCGCTCCAGGTCTGCTTCCCGGTGGCCTCCGGGTCGCCCCAGATGCCGAGCAGGTCGTCGATGGCCTGGAAGGCGAGGCCGAGGTGGTAGCCGTACGCCTCCAGCGTGTCGGCGGTGCGGTCGTCGGCGCCGCCGAGGACGGCCCCGATGGAGCAGGCGCAGGCGAGCAGGGCGCCGGTCTTGTTGCCCTCCATCTCCAGGCACTCCTCGACGGTGACCCGCTCGCGGTGCTCGTAGGAGATGTCCTGGGCCTGGCCGTCGATGAGCTTGCGGGTGGCGGTGGTCAGCCGCCGCGTGGCGCGGCCGGCCTCGACGGTGCCGAGCTCCAGCAGCAGCTCGTTGGCGAGGGCGAAGAGCGCGTCGCCGACGAGGATGGCCTGGGCGGGGCCGTGGACCTTCCACACGGTGTCGCGGTGGCGGCGCTGCTCGTCGCCGTCCATCAGGTCGTCGTGCAGGAGCGAGAAGTTGTGCACGAGCTCCACGGCGACGGCGCCGGGTACGCCGGTCTCCGGCTCCGCGCCGGCCGCCTCCGCGGACAGCAGGGCGAGCGCGGGGCGCACGGCCTTGCCGCTGTCGCCGTCGGCGGGCAGGCCGTGGGCGTCGATCCAGCCGAAGTGGTACGCGGCGACGGTGTCCATGGGCGGCGCGAGCCGCTTCACGGCCTCGCGCAGAACCGGGGTGGACATGGTCCGCCCGCGCTCCAGCAGGGCGGTGACGTCCACGGTGTCGACGGCCGGATTCACCGGGGGCACAGTCGGCACGGTCTCTCCTCTTGTTCCAGTACTCAGGCTCATGCCGCCTCCTCGAGCGGATGTACATGGGGGCGGCCGAGTGCCGAGAGGGCGGCGCCCGCGGCGCTGAGGCCGCTGCGTACCGCTCCCTCCATGGTGGCGGGCCAGCCGGTGGCGGTCCACGCGCCCGCCAGGTACAGGCCGGGTGCGCGGGTGTGGACGGTGGGGCGCAGCCGTCCGACGCCGGGCGTGGGGGCGAACGTCGCCGTCCGCTCCCGGGTGACGAAGAAGTCGCGCACCTTCGCGCCGCGCGCGGCCGGCAGCAGCCGTTCCAGCTCCGGCAGGTAGCGCTCGCGCAGGACGGCGACGGGCTCGTCGATCTCGTCGCCCGCGGCGGACTGGGACAGCGCCAGGTACTGGCCGTCGGTGTATCCGGAGGCGTCGGTGCGGTCGAAGACCCACTGGACCGGGGAGCCGAGGGCGGTGAAGAAGGGTTGGCGCAGTACCTTGCGGTCGTACAGGACGTGGACGTTCAGGATCGGCGCGGTGCCGATGTCGAGGAGGGCGCCGGGGTCGTCGAGCGCGCCGTGCGGGAGCAGGCCGTGGGCCTCGTACTGCGGTACGGCGAGGACGACGGCGTCCGCCTCCAGGGTCTCGCCGGGCAGCTGGACGTGCCAGCGGCCGCCCGCGGCGCGGGAGACGGCGGTGGCCTTGGCCCGCAGCTCGGTGCGGACGCCGGCGGCGTCGAGGGCCTTGCGGGCGAGGGTGTCGTGCAGGTCGCCGAGCGGGACGCGGGCCCAGCCGATGTCGGCGGCGCCGGGGTCGGTCAGGAGGGCGGTCTTGAAGACCATCGCGGCCAGGCCCATGGAGGAGTGCGGCGCGGTGGCGTTGAGGGTGGCGACGCCGATCAGGTCCCACAGGGCCTCGACGGTGCGGGGCGACTGGCCGTGGCGGGTGAGCCAGGTGGCGAAGTCGATGCCGTCGAGGGCGGGGTCGGCCGGGTCGAGCTTCTTCAGGGCGAGGGCGGCGCGTCCGACGCTCGCGCGCTCGGTGAGCGAGAGGTGCGGGTAGGTCGCCAGGCTCGCGGCGAGGTGGAGCGGTACGGGCAGGGCGGTGCGGCGCAGCCGGCCGAGGCGGGGTCCGCGCGGGTGGGCCACGTCGAGGACGGGTACGTCGAGCCGCGGCTGCAGCGGGGCGAGGTGGGCGCCGCCGACGCGGTCGAGGAACCAGCGGTAGGCGGTACAGCAGCGGAGGTAGACGTGCTGGCCGTTGTCGACGGTGAGGTCGCCGCGCTTGAAGGAGAAGGCGAGGCCGCCGAGGCGGCGCCGCCCTTCGAGGAGCGTGACGCGGGTGCCCGCCTCGGCGAGGCGCAGCGCGGCGGTGATCCCGGCGAGCCCGCCGCCGACGACCACGGCGTGCCGCTCCCGTGCCGGGTCGGCGCCGTCGGGCACGGCGCGCGGTGCCGACGGCCCGGCGGCCGTGGAGCGCCGGGGCGCCGGGGCGCCTTGCCTGCGCGTCTCGGGCGCCGCCGACGGATCGGCGGCGGCGTGGCGCGGTGCCGGTTCGTCGCCGCTCATGCGCCCTCCTCGGATGCGGTCATCAGGCGTGCCTCCGGACGGTCTGCCGGGAGATGGTCCGGGCGTCCAGGCCGGACAGGCCGCGTACGGCGACGTACGCCTTCTCCCGGCCGGGCAGGGAGACGCGGCCGCGCAGCACGGCGAGCGGGTCGCGCTCGATGCGGTCGAGGAGGCGCCGGTAGATGCCGGCCATCGCGGCGACGCAGGCGCCGCTGCGCCGGTCGAGCATGGGCAGCAGCCGGTAGCCCTCGGCGAACAACGCGCGGGCGCGGCGGACCTCGTAGTGGACGAGCCCGGTGAAGTCGGCGCCGGGCCTCGGGGTGGCGGCGCGGAAGCCGTCCGTGCAGCCGAACCTGGCGAGGTCGTCGGCGGGGAGGTAGGTGCGGCCGTTGGCCGCGTCCTCGCGGACGTCCCGGAGGATGTTGGTCAGCTGGAGCGCGAGTCCGAGCGTGTCGGCGTACTCGGCGGCGCGTTCGGTGGAGCGGGCGCCGGGGGTGGTGCCGAAGATGGAGAGCGAGAGCCGCCCGACGGCGCCCGCGACGCACCGGCAGTACACCTTGAGGCCGTCCCAGGTCTCGTACGTCTCGCCGCGTACGTCCATCAGGACGCCGTCGATGAGCTCGTCGAGCGCGCCGAGGGGCAGCGGGAAGCGGCGCGCGGCGTCGCTGAGGGCCACGGCGACCGGGTCGGTGTCGTCCTCGTCGACGGCGTCCTTGCGGATGCGGTCGAGCAGGCCGCGGGTGGCGTCGAGCCGGTCCTCCTTGGCGACCGGGTCGAGCCGGCCGTCGCCGATGTCGTCGACCCGCCGCGAGAACGCGTACAGCGCCGACATGGCCTGGCGCTTCTCGGTCGGCAGCAGGCGGATGCCGTACGCGAAGTTGCGGGCCTGCCGGCCGGTGACGGCCTCGCAGTAGCTGTACGCGGCCTGCACGGGCGCGGACATGGGCGTGTGTCCTTCCATGGTCCCGCTCACCCCTTTCTGCGCGCGCTTCGCAGGACGGCTCCCGTTCGGCGCAGCAGTCGCGGCTTGGTGGCCCTGGGCGGCCCGGGCAGTACGTCGTGGCCGGCGGCCGCGATCGCGTCGAGCTGGGCGTGTCCGCCGCCGACGAAGCCGGCGAGCAGCAGGCGCAGCCTGCCGTGGACGCTGCCGACGAGGGGGGCGCCCTCGTCGAGGAGGCGGCGGGCGCGCTCCGCCTCGTAGGCGATGAGCGCGCGGACGGAGGCGCCGGCGGTGGGGCGGGCGAGGTCGTCCTCGGTGACGTGGAACCGCTTCATGTCCGCGGCGGGGAGGTAGATCCGGTCGCGGGCGAGATCCTCGGCGACGTCCTGGAGGTGCTCGACGATCTGGAGCGCGGTGGAGACGGCGTCGGCGTGGCGGACGCGCTCGGGGGTGGTGGTGCCGGTGACGCCGAGGACGAGGCGGCCGACGGGGTTGGCGGAGAGCTCGCAGTACGCGACGAGGTCGTCGTACGTCTGGTAGCGGCGTACCAGCTGGTCCTGGCGGTTGGCCGCGATCAGGCCCAGGAACGGCTCGGGGGGCAGGGCGTGGCGTCGCACGGTGGGCTGGAGGGCGCGCAGCAGCGGGTGGGCGGGGACGGAGTCGAAGACGCGGTACAGGTCCGCCTCGAAGGCGTCGAGGAGGGCGAGCCGGTCCGTCTCGCCCTCGGCGCCCAGGTGGCGGGCGTCGGCGCCGCCGGGGGCGAGGTCGCCGTCGCCGATGTCGTCGACGAGCCGGGCGTAGCCGTAGATCGCCATCAGGTCGTCCCGCCAGGCGGCGGGCAGGAAGAAGGGGGCCACGGGGAAGTTCTCGTGCGCGGCCTTGTCGAGTGTGGTGCGCGAGGAGGCGTCGGGGCGCACTTGCCGGGTGGCTGTCACCGCGGACTGCCCGGCACGGGGACGGCGGCACTCTCGCGGAGCTGGAGATCTTCCGTCAATGCCGTCACGTCTCCCGTTCTACACTGCCGACCCAAAACATCCCATTTCGGACACGCCGCCGGACCTCCGGAGTGGCGGGACCCGGGCGGTATCGCCCCACTTGCCGTGAATCGGCACCGGCACAGCTTACGTTGTACAACGCCCGGGCCCCCGTCGGGGCGTTCCACACGGGGGAACACACGCACGAACGGCACGGCGCGAGCCGCCCGCCGGAAGGGCCCCCGCCGACTGCTGCGGCAGGGGCCCTTCCGACGGGATCACGGCTTGCTCGTCTCCTTCTCGTACGCCTGGAGGACCTCTTCGGTCGGGCCGTCCATCAGGAGCTCGCCCTTCTCCAGCCACAGGACGCGGTCGCAGGTGTCCCTGATCGACTTGTTGCTGTGGCTGACGAGGAAGACGGTGCCGGCCTCCTTGCGCAGCTCGCGGATGCGCTCCTCGGAGCGGATCTGGAACTTCCGGTCACCGGTGGCCAGGGCCTCGTCGATCATCAGGACGTCGTGGTCCTTGGCCGCCGCGATGGCGAACCGGAGGCGGGCGCCCATGCCGGAGGAGTACGTCCGCATGGGGAGGGTGATGAAGTCACCCTTCTCGTTGATGCCCGAGAAATCCACGATGTCCTGGTAGCGCGAACGGATCTCCTCGGGCGACATGCCCATGGCCAGGCCGCCGAGGATGACGTTGCGCTCGCCGGTCAGGTCGCCCATCAGCGCCGCGTTCACGCCGAGCAGCGAGGGCTGGCCGTCGGTGTAGACCTTGCCGCTCTCGCAGGGCAGCAGGCCGGCGATGGCCCGCAGCAGGGTGGACTTGCCGGAGCCGTTGGTGCCGATGAGGCCGATGGCCTCACCCCGGTACGCCGTGAAGGAGACGCCGCGCACGGCGTGCACCTTGCGCACGCCGCGCGACTCGCCCTTGTCGCGCCGGATTATGCGGTTCAGCGCGGCGGTGGCGCTGCCCTTGCCCGACGAACCGCCGTTGACGCGGTACACGATGTGCACCTCGTCGGCGATGACCGTGGGGACGCGGGCCCCGGCCGCGGCACCCGCCGCGGCGGTCGCCTGGGTGTTGTCAGCCACGGCCGTACCGGTCCTCTGCCTTCCAGAAGTACACGAAGCCGCCGACGCCGACGAGGACCGCCCACAGCAGGGCCGCGAGCCAGACGTGCGCCGGGAGGTTCTCGGCGCCGTACCCGTCGATCAGCGCGAAGCGGATCAGGTCCATGTAGATCGCCGCCGGGTTGTACATCAGGACGTTGGCGATCCACTCCGGCTTGTCCGCGAGCATCACCCGGATCGAGAACATCACGCCGGACGCGTACATCCACGTCCGCAGGATGAAGGGCATCAGCTGGGCGAGGTCCGGCGTCTTGCTGCCGAGACGGGCCAGGATCAGCGCGAGACCGGTGTTGAACACGAACTGCAGGGCCAGCGCGGGCAGGATCAGCAGCCAGCTCAGCGAGGGGTAGCTGCCCATCGCCGCCACGATGACGAACAGCACGATCATCGAGTACAGCAGCTGCTGGAGCTGCTGCAGGGCGAACGAGATGGGCAGGGAGGCGCGGGGGAAGTGCAGCGCCCGCACCAGCCCGAGGTTGCCGGAGATCGCGCGTACGCCCGCGATCACGCAGCTCTGGGTGAAGGTGAAGACGAACACACCCGTCACCAGGAACGGGATGTACACCTCCTTCGACATGCCCTTCGCGGCGTTCAGGATCAGGCCGAAGATCAGGAAGTAGATCAGCGCGTTCAGCAGCGGCGTGACCACCTGCCACAGCTGTCCGAGCTTGGCCTGGCTGTACTGGGCCGTGAGCTTGGCGCGGGAGAAGGTCAGGATGAAGTGGCGCCGGCCCCACAGCTGCCGGACGTACTGGGGCAGGCTGGGCCGGGCACCGCTCACCGAGAGGCCGTACTTGGCGGCCAGTTCCGCCGGGGACAGACCGTCGTCCGGAGATGGCGGGGCGGAGGCCGCGGTCACGGCGATCGCTCCGTCATGGGTTGTCTCACTCACCAGTTGAAACTTTCGTGTTCAAGATGCGCGGCGGGGGTGGGCGCGGGACGGCCGGCGGGCCCTCCCGGTGCGCCCGGGGTTTGTCGGTACGAGCTTGTCAGATGACGGGGGGCCGGCCCAGTCTGGTCAGCCGCCATACCGTACGCCACTTCATGGGCCGCCGGGGTCCGCAGGGGCTGGTCCAGCCCTCCTTGAACCCGCCGAACCAGGCCTTCAGCGCCGGGACGGAGGGGCGCCGCGCCAGCGTGAGCAGCAGCCAGACGCCGAGGTAGAGCGGCACCAGGGGCGCGGGGAGGTTCCGGCGGGCCAGCCAGACGCGGTTGCGGGCGACCATCCGGTGGTAGACCACGTGCCGGGAGGGCGCGGTCGCCGGGTGGAGCAGCACCATGTCCGAGCGGTAGTCGATCATCCAGCCGGCGTCGAGCGCCCGCCAGGCGAGGTCGGTCTCCTCGTGCGCGTAGAAGAACTCGCCGGGCAGCTGGCCCGCGTCGGCGAAGACCTTCGTACGGACGGCGTTGGCGCCGCCGAGGAAGGTCGTCACCCGCGAGGAGCGCATCGGGTCGGAGGCGCGCAGCCGGGGGACGTGGCGGCGCTGGGTGACGCCGGTGTCCGGGTCGGCGATCCGGAAGCTGATGATGCCCAGCTTCGGGTCGGCGGCGAACGCCTCGCGCACCAGCTCGGCCGTGTCCGTGTTCGGCAGCAGGCCGTCGTCGTCCAGGAAGAGCAGGGCGTCGACGTCGGAGCCGTTCGGGCCGAAGGCCTCGATGCCGACGTTGCGGCCGCCGGGGATGCCCAGGTTCTCCGGGAGGTCGACGGTGCGTACGCCCTCGGGGACGCCGGTGACGGGAGCGCCGTTGCCGACGACGACGATGTCGACCGGGTCGCCGTCCTGCTTGCGGACGGAGTCGATCAGGGCGCGCAGGTCGTCGGGGCGGTTGCCCATGGTGATGATGACGGCGCCGAGCTTCATCGCGGTCACGGCGCTCACCTCAGCCTGCTGGAGACGAGGACCGACACCAGGTGCAGCAGCGTCTGGAGCAGCGCGATGCCCGCCAGTACCGCCACGCCGAGGCGCGAGAAGAACAGGTCGCCGCGGACCTGGTCCACGACCGCCAGCACCAGGATGAGCAGGGACGCCTCGATGCCGAGGACCAGCCGGTGGAACTTGAGCGCGGCGGCGGCCCGGCGGGCCAGCGCCATGCCGGAGGAGCGCGGCTCGGCGGCCGCGTCCTTGACCGGCGGCAGGCCGCCCTGGTGGCGGGCGACGCCGACGAGGTCGGTCTCCGCCTTGATCAGGATCGCGCCGAGCGCCGCGAGGGTGCCGAGGAAGGCCCACAGCCAGTCGATCCGGCCGCCGCCCCACAGGTCCGCGGCGCGCAGGCCGAAGCCGACCAGGACCGCCGCGTCGCAGAGGTAGGCGCCGACCCGGTCGAGGTACACGCCGGAGAGCGAGAACTGCTTCTTCCAGCGGGCGACCTCGCCGTCGACGCAGTCGAGCAGCAGGTAGAGCTGGACCGCGACCACACCGAGGACCGCGCCCCAGACGCCCGGCACCAGCAGCGCCGGGGCGGCCAGCACGCCGGCGAGGGTCATCACGTACGTGAGCTGGTTCGGCGTGACCCGGGTGGTGACCAGGAGCCGCGTGACGCGCAGCGAGATCTCGCGCATGTAGAGGCGGCCGCCCCAGTGCTCACCGCTGCGCCGGTCCTTCACTCCCTCCGGGTGAACGACCGGGCGGAGTTCAGCTACGGATGGTCTTGGCATAGTCGGCGTACGCGTCCCTGATCTGGTCGGTGGACAGGTCGAGGTGCTCCAGGATGGTGAAGCGACCGGGGCGGGTCTGCGGCGCGTACTCCACGGCCGCGACGAACTCGTCCGCGGAGAACCCGATCTCCTCGGGCAGCACCGGCAGGCCGTGCCTGCGCAGCACCTCGGCGAAGAGCCCGGACTGCTCGCGGGCGCCGCGCAGGTGCATCGCGAAGGCGGCGCCGAGTCCCACCTGCTCGCCGTGGAGCGCGGAGCGTCCCGGGTGGAGCAGGTCGAAGGCGTGGGAGATCTCGTGGCAGGCGCCCGACGAGGGGCGGGAGTCGCCACTGATCGACATGGCGATGCCGGACAGGACCAGCGCCTCGGCCAGCACGATGAGGAACTCGTCGTCGCCGACGCCGCCCGGGTGGCGCAGCACGGACTCGCCGGCCGTCCGGGCCATGGCGGCGGCCAGGCCGTCGACCTGCTCGCCGGTGTGGCGGTGCGACAGCTCCCAGTCGGCGATCGCGGAGATGTTGGAGATCGCGTCGCCGATGCCGGAGCGGACGAACCGGGCCGGCGCCTCGCGGATCACGTCGAGGTCGATGACCATGGCGATCGGCGAGGGGACGCCGTAGGAGCCGCGGCCGTTGTCGTTGTCGAGGATCGAGACCGGCGAGCAGATGCCGTCGTGCGAGAGGTTCGTCGCGACGGCGACCATGGGCAGGCCGACGCGCGCCGCGGCGTACTTCGTCACGTCGATGATCTTGCCGCCGCCGACGCCGACGACGGCGTCGTACCGCTTGCCCTTGATCTCGTCGGCGAGACGGACGGCGGAGTCGATGGTGCCGTCCGCGACGTCGTACCAGTCGGCGTCCGGGAGCAGCGGCGCGAGCTTCTCGCGCAGCGCCTGCCCGGAGCCGTTGCTGACCGCCATGGCGAGCTTGCCGGAGGCGGAGATGCGCTGGTCGGCGAGGAGGCCGGCCAGGTCGTCCATCGCGCCCCGGTGGATGTCGACGACGACCGGCGACGGGATGAGCCGGGTCAGTACAGGCACGCGATCTCACGGCCCTTCGCGAGGTCGTCGTGGTTGTCGATCTCGACCCACTTGACGTCGCCGATGGGCGCCACGTCGATCTGGAAGCCGCGGTGCACGAGCTCCTGGTAGCCGTCCTCGTAGTAGAGGTCGGGGTCGCGCTCGAAGGTGGCCTTCAGCGCGTCGGCGAGGTCGGCGGCGGCCTCGGGCTCGATGAGGGTGACGCCGATGTACTCGCCGGTGGCGGTGGCCGGGTCCATCAGCTTGGTGATCCGCTGGACGCCCTTGCCGTCGGCGGTGACGACCTTCATCTCCTCCTCGGCGAGGGTCTTCACCGTGTCGAGGGCGAGGATGATCCGCCGGCCGTCGCCGCGGGCGGCGAGGAGGGTCTCCTCGACGGAGACCGGGTGGACGGTGTCGCCGTTGGCGAGGATGACGCCCTGCTTCAGGACCTCACGGGCGCACCACAGGGAGTAGGCGTTGTTCCACTCCTCGGCCTTGTCGTTGTCGATGAGCGTGAGCTTCAGGCCGTACGTGGCCTCCAGCTCGGCCTTGCGCGCGTACACGGCCTCCTTGCGGTAGCCGACGACGATGGCGGCCTCGGTGAGGCCGACGGCGGCGAAGTTGGCGAGGGTCAGGTCGAGGACCGTCTTCTCGCCGGTTCCCGCCGGGTCCACGGGCACGAGGGCCTTCGGGAGCGTGTCGGTGTAGGGGCGCAGACGCCGTCCGGCACCGGCTGCCAGTACGAGGCCGATCATGCGGGTTCTCCTTCGTCGTGTACTGCGGGTGCTCCGGAGGACACCCAGAAGCGGATGGACTCCACGAGCACGACCAGCGCGACGGCCACCGCGAGGACGGTGAGCGCGAGGCTGAGGTGGTCGCCTGCCGTCAGGGTCGCGGCGAGGACCGCGACCACGAGCGTGCGGCCCTCGTGGCCGCCGATCGTCCGCACCAGCCACGCGGGCGGCGCGCCGGTGCCGCCGCGGATGCGGTAGACCGTGTCGTAGTGATGGTAGGCGACGGCCGCGACCAGGCCGAATGCCGCGGGCAGGGCTCCCGGGTCGTCGGAGCGGGCGGCGAGGACCAGGACGGTGACGTACTCGGCGGCCCGGAAGACGGGCGGGACGAGCCAGTCGAGGGCGCCCTCGAGGGGGCGGGCGACGGCCCCGCCCGCGAACACGGCGTACACGGCCGCGGCCATGACCGTGAAGGGGCTGCCGAAGGGCTCCAGGCAGACGAACGCCAGCAGGAACACGGCGCCGATCAGGCTGACGAGCGCGGGCGAACGGAAGATCGGGCGGACCGCCGGCCGCCGGCAGGCCCGGGCGACCAGCTCGGCGATCGGGCCGGAGTCGGCGAGGTCCGCGAGCGCCCGGGCGGCGCGGTCGGTGCGGCGGGCCTTGCGGGTCACCGAGCGCAGGAGGCGGCCGGCGGTGGTGTAGCAGGCGGCGAAGGCGCAGCCGACGAGGAGGGCGTAGAAGACGATGCGCGGCGTGGCGACGGCCGTGAGGACGGCGATCATGGCCCATCGTTCACCGATGGGCAGGACTATCATCCGGCGCGCCCAGACCGTCCAGCCGCGGCTGTCGAGCTTGTCGGAGAGCGCGGCGGTGGGGCTGGTGTTGGCAGTGGCGTCGTGGTTCGCCTCGTTGAAGGAGAAGTCCACGACGTGGCGGCAGGTCTGCAGGACCATCGCGCCGAGGGCCAGGGCCCATACGTCGTCCCCGCCGCGGGCTGCGCCGAGGGCGAGGCCCGCGTAGTAGGCGTACTCCTTGGCCCGGTCGAAGGTCGCGTCGAGCCAGGCGCCCATCGTGGAGTACTGCAGCGAGTAGCGGGCGAGCTGCCCGTCGGTGCAGTCGAGCACGAAGGAGAAGAGGAGCAGCACGCCCGCCGCGACGTACCCGCCCCGGGTCCCGGTCGCCGCGCAGCCCGCCGCGATCAGCGCGGTGAGCAGCGAGGCGGTGGTGACCTGGTTGGGCGTGAGGCCCCGGCGGGCGCACCAGCGGGCGAGGTAGCGCGAGTACGGGCTGATGAAGAAGGTGGTGAAGAACCCGTCGCGGGCCTTCACGGCGGAGCGCAGCCGTACGGCTTCGTCGTCGACGGCCTCGACGGCGTCCCGCGTCTCCTTGCGGCTCTGCGGGTCGGCCGGTACGGCGGCGACGAGCGTGCCGAACTCGGGCCGGTGGACGGCGACGCCGTCGGCGCGGAGCGCCTCGGCGAGGCGGTCGGGAAGGGTGAGGACACCGCCGTGGGCGTCGCCGCCCGGGGGGCGGGCGGCGGCCGGGGCCTGGGCGAGGCCCGGGGCCGCTTGAGCGGGGCCCGGGGCCGCTTGAGCGGGGCCCGGGGCAGCCGAGTCGGCGGGGCCGGCCTGCGGCGCGGCGCCGGACGGGGTGCCTGCGGTGGCGGGGGCCGTGTCCGCGGCCGTGCCGGTGCCCTGCGCGGCAGGGCCGTCGGCCGAAGCGGGCACGGCGTCGGCGCCGGAGGCGCCGGGCGCCGGGGTGGCGCCGGCGTCCGCGGCAGCGGCCGGGGAGGCGCCCGCCTTCGCGGCAGCGGCCGGGGAGGCGCCCGCCTTCGCGGCGGCGCTCAGCGTCGTCAGGGCGCGGCTCAGGGCCGGGCGGGCCTCGGGCTGGGCCGTCAGGGCGCCGGGGGCCGTGGCCGCCGGGAAGCGGGGGTCCGTCAGGGTCAGGCGGAGGGCGTGGACGTGGCCCACGAAGCGGGGGTCCACGACCGCGACGCGCTCGGCGGCCGGGACGGCGGCGAGCAGTGCGGCGGTCTCACGCGGGTCCGTGGCGACGCGGACGTCGAAGCCCAGCGACCGCAGATCGCCCTCGAGCGGCGATCCGGGTACCGGAGGACCGGTGAGGATGGCGGTCGACAGACGAACTCACTCCTTGGAGCCGAACGGGGACGGGTGCGGCGCGGCGGCACGCCGGGTGAGGCTATCCGATGAACGGAAGAGGAAGTTCACCGAGGCGTGACGCGGGCTCGCGGCGGCGCGGGGGGCCGAGATCATCATGGTGGATCCGCGCCTCGGCCCACAAACCGCGGTCGGCCAGGGCATAGGCTGGCCGTCATGACTTGGCTGATCACAGGCGGAGCGGGATACATCGGCGCCCACGTGGCGCACGCCATGGCGGAGGCCGGTGAGCGCGTCGTCGTGCTCGACGAGCTGTCCTCCGGCGTGCCCGGGCGGCTACCCGCCGGGATCCCCCTCGTCCGGGGGGCGGTCGCGGACCGGGAGCTGCTGGACCGGACGCTCGCCGAGCACGCCGTCACGGGTGTGGTGCACCTGGCGGCGAAGAAGCAGGTCGGCGAGTCGGTCGAGCGGCCGCTCCACTACTACCGGGAGAACGTCCACGGGCTGACCGTGCTGCTGGAGGCCGTGGTGGCCGCCGGGGTGCGGCGGTTCCTCTTCTCCTCGTCCGCCGCGGTGTACGGCGTCCCGGACGTGGAGCTGATCGGCGAGGACGCGCCGACCGCGCCCATCAACCCGTACGGCGAGACGAAGCTCGCGGGCGAGTGGCTGGTCCGCGCGACGGGGCAGGCGCACGGCATGGCCACGGGCTGCCTGCGCTACTTCAACGTGGCCGGGGCCGCGCGCCCCGAGCTGGCGGACACCGGCGTGTTCAACATCATCCCGATGTTCTTCGACCGGATCACGCGCGGCGAGGCCCCGCGGATCTTCGGCGACGACTACCCGACGCCGGACGGCACCTGCATCCGTGACTACATTCACGTCGCGGACGTCGCCGACGCGCACCTCGCCGTCGCCCGCCGGCTGGCCGACCAGGACGGCCCCGGGGACCTGACCGTGAACATCGGCCGCGGCGAGGGCGTCTCCGTGCGGGAGCTGGCGCGGGTCGTCTCCGAGGTGACCGGGGACACCACCGATCCGGTGGTGGGCCCGCGCCGCCCGGGTGACGCGGCCAAGGCCGTGGCGTCGGTCGAGCGGATCACCAAGGAGCTCGGCTGGACGGCGTCGTACGGCGTGCGCGCGATGGTCGAGTCCGCGTGGCAGGGCTGGTGCCTGCGCCACCCGGAGGCGCGCGGCCACTGAGGCCGCCTGGCGGCCACCGATACGCCCACCGCTCTGACCTGCGGGCATCACCGCAGGTCAGAGCATATGACAACGGTGTTCAGTCCCGGCTTGCACATACCCCCCACCCGTAGTTCACTGGCCGCTCGAACGAGGTTTCGCGAGCGGCTGGAGGCATGGGCATGGGGGCTGGGCACGACCACGGGCACACGCACGCGGGCCCGCCGCCGACGGGCACGGCGGCCGCCGCCTACAAGGGGCGGCTGCGGATCGCGCTGGCGATCACGCTCTCGGTCATGGTGGCGGAGGTCATCGGCGGTGTGCTGGCCGACTCCCTCGCGCTGATCGCCGACGCCGCCCACATGGCGACGGACGCGGTGGGCCTGGCGATGGCCCTGATGGCGATCCACTTCGCCGGCCGCCCGGCCACCGAGAAGCGCACCTTCGGATACGCCCGGGCCGAGATCCTCGCCGCGCTCGCGAACTGCCTGCTGCTGCTCGGCGCCGGCGGCTACCTGCTCATCGAGGCGGTGCAGCGGTTCATCACGCCGGCCGAGACGAAGGGCGGGCTGGCGATCGCGTTCGCGCTCTTCGGTCTGGTCGCCAACATGATCTCGCTCTCCCTGCTGGTACGGGGCCAGAAGGAGAGCATCAACGTGCGCGGCGCCTATCTGGAGGTGCTGGCCGACGCGCTGGGCTCCGTCACCGTCCTGGTCTCGGCGGGCATCATCTTGGCCACCGGCTGGCAGGCCGCCGACCCCATCGCGTCCCTGGTGATCGGCCTGATGATCGTCCCGCGCACGGTGAAGCTGCTGCGCGAGACCCTCGACGTGCTGCTGGAGGCGGCGCCCAAGGGCGTGGACATGGCGCAGGTGCGCGCCCACATACTGGCGCTGCCGAATGTGGAGGACGTCCATGATCTGCACGCCTGGACGATCACCTCGGGGATGCCCGTGCTGTCGGCGCATGTGGTGGTGACCCAGAGCGCTCTGGACTCGGTGGGGCACGAGAAGCTGCTGCACGAGCTCCAGGAGTGCCTGGAAGGCCACTTCGACGTCGAGCACTGCACCTTCCAGCTGGAGCCGAGCGGCCATGCGGCCCATGAGGCGCGGCTCTGCCACTGATAGGGTGCGGCCGTCCGTGCCTGTGAGAGGAGCTGAGGTTGATGACCGTCGCGGTGGTGTCCCGCTCGACCCGCAACCTCATCCCGCGGGTTCTCGGCTGACCTGACTCGTACGTCGGCCGGGCCCGCCCTCACACAAGGGTTTCCACGTTGTCCGACAACGCTCTGTACGACGCCTTCTTCGCCCTGCACCACGGTCTTCCCCGGCAGGGCCCCGGTTCCGACGACACCACGCGCCGGCTGCTCTCCCTCGCCGGCCCCCTGCCTCCGCGTCCCCGCGTGCTCGACCTGGGCTGCGGTCCCGGCCGGGCCGCCCTGCTGCTGGCGGCGGAGGCCGGCACGGCCGGCGCCGAGGTGACCGCCGTCGATCTGCACGAGCCGTTCCTCGCCGAGCTGCGGCGGGCCGCCGACGCCCGCGGGCTCGGCGCCTCCATCCGTACCGTCACCGCCGACATGGCCGAGCCGCCGTACGCCGACGGGTCCTTCGACCTCGTGTGGGCGGAGAGCTCGGCGTACGCCATCGGCTTCGACCGCGCGCTGCGCACCTGGCGGCGGCTGCTGGCGCCCGGCGGGGCGCTGGTCCTCACCGAGTGCGAGTGGACCGGCGGTGAGCCGTCCGCCGAGGCGCGGGCGTTCTGGGACGCGCACTACCCGCTGCGTACCACCGAGGCCAACACCGCCGCGGCCGTCGAAGCCGGCTACCGCGTGGTCGGCACGTACGCCCAGCCCGAGAGCGACTGGGACGAGTACTACGGCCCGCTCGGCGAGCGCGCCGACGCGGCCGATCCGGCAGCGCCCGGCATGGCCGAGGCGCTCGCCGCCACCCGCGCCGAGATCGCCCTGCGCCGCGAGCACGGCGCGGAGTACGGCTACCGGGGCTACGTCCTGCGGCCGGCCGACGGGCGCTGACGCACCCGGCTGATCACCCGGTGCCGGGGTGGGCGGTACCCCGGCACCGGCGCCGGCCCCGGTCACGGCGGCCGCGCACCAGCGGCGGGGCGCGGGGCCGGCGGTGGTCCGCGCGGTGCCGGCCGCGGCGCGACTGCGCGGGGAGCGGCTGCGCGGGGAGCGGCCGGTGCCGGCCCTCGGTCATCCGGAGTACTCCCCCCGCCCCGGTTTCGTACCGGCGTCGCGGTACGGCGTCGCAGCGCCCTCCGAGGCCCCGGCGAGGCGATGACGGCGCTGGTCATGGACGTCTCCGGGGCGGTCGCCGGGGGCCGGACGCGTAACCGCCGGCCCCCGGGGGCTGACCGCCCGTCACCCCGGTGGAGCAGACATCCCGGGCGCGGGGCGACGTGAGCCGACAAGCGGCTTTTGTGCGGCAGACTGAGACTGCCCCACAGGGCCGGTAACCGAAGCGAAGGATGGTCATGCCGATCACACCAGCCACGGCGGCGAGCAGCTCGTCGAACGGAGTCAAGCCATCGATCATGCTCGAACTGGTCGACGAGGACGGCACCACGATCGGCACCGCGGAGAAGCTGGCCGCCCACCAGCCGCCGGGGCAGCTCCACCGGGCCTTCTCGGTGTTCCTCTTCGACGAGGCGGGACGCCTGCTGCTGCAGCGGCGGGCGCTGGGCAAGTACCACTCCCCCGGCGTCTGGTCGAACACGTGCTGCGGGCACCCGTATCCGGGTGAGGCGCCGTTCGCGGCGGCCGCGCGGCGCGTGCACGAGGAGCTGGGCGTGTCGCCGTCGCTGCTCGCCGAGGCGGGCACGGTCCGCTACAACCACCCGGACCCGGCCTCGGGTCTGGTGGAGCAGGAGTACAACCACCTCTTCGTCGGAATGGTGCAGGCCCCGCTGCGGCCGGACGCGCAGGAAGTGGAGGCGACGGCGTTCGTGACGGCACGGGAGCTGGCCGAGCGGCACGCCGCGGAGCCGTTCTCGGCGTGGTTCATGACGGTGCTGGACGCCGCTCGTCCGGCGGTCAGGGAGCTGACCGGGGAGAGCGGCGGCTGGTGACCCCCGGCCCGGGTCGGGGGTTCAGCCGGGAGGCAGGTCGCGGGCGTAGAGGCGGAGCAGCTCGTGGAGCTCGTACCCGCCCGTCGGGGTCTGCTGGACCAGGCACTCGTCGAGCAGCTGGCCCAGCAGTTCCTCCGCCTCCCCCGCCCGGCGGGCACCGCCGAGGGCGGCGCCGGGCACGCCGGCCAGGCAGCGCAGCGTCCGGCGGCGGTGCGGTGGCAGCCTGCGGTACGACGTGTCGAACGCGGCCCGGACCGAGCGGCCGCCGACGCTGAGCCGGTCCAGCCGGGCGTCCTCCGGCTCCAGGCGCGCCGCGAGATCGGCGAGCCGCCACAGCGGCCGGGCCCGTAGCCGCAGGGCGGCCAGGGCGACCGCCAGCGGCAGCCGGCCGCACAGCGCGGCGATCCGCTCGGCGGCCGCCCGCTCGGCCGCCACGCGCTCCGCGCCCGCCACCCCGGCGAGCAGCGCGACGGACTCCTCGACCGTGAACGGGCCGAGCTGCACCGTGCGCGCCCCGGCCGGCGCCCAGCCGGCGCGGCGGCTGGTCACCAGGACGAGGGACGCCGGATCGCCCGGCAGCAGGGGGTCCGTCTGCCCGGGCCCGGTGACGTCGTCCAGCAGGATCAACGGGGCCCGGCCGTGCAGCCGGTCCCGGTAGAGCGCCGCCCGTTCCTCCACGCTGTCGGGGATCCGGTCCGGCGGAACGCCCAGCATCCGCAGGAACCGGGCGAGCACGGTGGCGGGGTCCATCGGCACCCGGCCGGGCGCGTGGCCCCGCAGGTGGGCGAAGAGCTGGACGTCGCCCACGTGGCCCGCCCGCACGGTCTCGTGTGCCAGGCGCACCGCGAGCCGCGTCTTGCCGACGCCCGGCATCCCGGTGATGACGCAGACGAGCGGCGCCGTGGCCTCCTGCCGCGCGCCCACCGCCTCCCGCACCCATGCGTGCACTTGGGCGCGCTCGGCTGCGCGCCCGGTGAACTCCGCGCTGTCGCCGGGCAGGGCCCGTACGGCGGGGGCGGGGCGACGCGCGGCCGCCGGTACCGGGGCCGGTGGCGGCACGGTCGGCGGGGTCGGGGCGGGCGGCACGGTCGATGGCGGCACGGTCGGCACGGTCGGCGGCGGCGGGGTCGGGGCGGGCGTGGCCGCGAGGGCCGCCGGGGCCCGTCCGCGTACCGGGCGGGGGGCGCGTACCGACGGGTCGTGGCGCGGCTCGTGCGCCGGTACGAGCCCGGGGGCGCGACGCGGTGCCGGCACGGTCCCGGGGCGCGGGCCGTCCAGCAGCCCGCGCCGTACCGCGGTGAGTTCCCCGCCCGGTGCCACCCCCAGCTCGTCGGCCAGCACCCCGGCCGCCTGCCGGTACACCTCCAGCGCCTCCGTGCGGCGCCCGGCCCGGCTCAACGCCCGCATCAGGTACGCCGTCAGACTCTCGTTCAGCGGGTACTCCGCGACCAGCGGGCGCAGCACCGTCACCGCCTCCGCCGAGCGCCCCTGGGCGAGCAGCACCTCGACGTACTGCTCGGCGACCGCCAGGCGCCGCTCGACCAGGCGCGCCGCCTCCGCCTGGAGCGCCGAGCCCAGCGGCAGGCCCTCCAGGGGGCGGCCGCGCCACAGGGCGAGCGCCCGGCCGAGGTGGCGGGCGGCGGCGGCGAGCTCCCCGCCCTCCGCGGCGAGGGTGCCGCGCGCCGCCAGGTCCTCGAAGACCTCGACGTCCACCTCGCCGGAACGGGTGCGCAGTTGGTAGCCGGGGGGCCGGGTGACCAGCAGCCGCGGCTCGCGGCCGTGGTCGCGCAGCCGCCGGCGCAGCCCGTTGACGTACGTGCGGATGTTGGAGCCGGGCGAGGCGGGAGGCTCCTCCCAGGCGGCGTCCATGACGTAGTCGACGCTCACCGTCTCGTTGGCGCGCAGCGCGAGCGACGCGAGGACGGCCCGCTGGCGCGGGCCGCCCAGGGGTAACGGCCCCGTGCCGTCGTCCTCGTACACCTCCAGGGGACCGAGCAATCCGTAACGCATCTCGCGGCCTTCCGGTCAGTTGCCTCCGACATGGGCCCGCGTCGAGTCTCATTTTTCGCGCCTTCCACACCTGGGCGGGGAGATTGTCCGGAACCGGGCGATGTGCTGGCGAGAAGCGGGCGCGGGGCCCGCCGCGCCGCCGGACGCCCCGGGGCCGGGCCGCCGCAGGGCGGGATCTGGGCGCTTTCTGTGCGGGGTCCGGTCGGCGGGCGGCGCACGCTGAGGACCCGTAAGTGACGTACCCGACGCAACCGATGTACGGACATACCGATCCGGAGGTCTGTGGTGCAGCACTACCAGTGGTTGAGCGAGAGGTTCTTCAGCAACACCGTGAACGGTCTGGGCACCGTGTCGCTGCCCGCCGTGGCGGACGCGGTCGAAGCGCTGGACGGCGTACGGCGGCGGGGTGGCCGGGTGTACGCCATGGGCAACGGCGGCAGCGCGACGACCGCCACCCACCTCGTGTGCGACCTGGTGAAGACGGCACGGCGGCCCACCGAGCCGCCGCTGCGGGCGTTCGCGCTCGCCGACAACATCGCCGTGCTGACGGCGTACGCCAACGACGTGTCGTACGCCGACGCGTTCGTCCGGCAGTTGACCGACCACGCCGAGCCCGGCGACGCGGTCGTCGCGATCAGCGCGAGCGGACGCTCGCCGAACATCGTCGCCGCGCTGCGCGCAGCGCGGCGGATGGGGCTGGTCTCCATCGGCATGCTGGGGTGCGGCGGCGGGACGGCCGCCGAGCTGGTCGACATCCCGCTGATCGTGGGCTCCGACGACTTCGGGGTGATCGAGACGGCGCACATCGCGATCGTGCACGCCTTCGCCGATGTGCTGCGGACCGCCGTCCCCGAGCCGGTCGGCGTCGCCGCCGCCTCCGCGACGGCGCGTACGCCGTGACGGGGGCGGCTCCCGGAGCCCAGGACGTCGTCCTGGTCTCCGATCGCGGTCCCGTGCGGTTCACCTCCGGGGACCGGAGGTCCGGGGACGGGCGGTCCGGGGACGCGGAGTCTCGGCACGCGGGGTTGCGGCCCGAGCGCCGCAACGGCAGCGTGACCGTCCTGCTGGACCGGATCGGCCGGGCCGTCGACCCGCGCACCGCCACGCTCCGCTGGCTGGCGCCGTCGGACGCGGAGGCCGACGCGCGCGCCGTGCGGCTCGGGCTCTTCCAGGGCCTCGGCACCGAGTTGGGCTACCGCTACGAGGCCGTGCCGGTCGACCCGGAGGCGTACCGGAGCTACTACGACGACGCCGGGGTCAACCTGCTGTGGACGGTGTGGCACGGCATCGAGGACGAGGTGCCCGTGCTCGTCGACCCGCGCGAGCCGCTGCGGTCGCTGACCGGCTACCGGGCCGTCAACGAGACGCTGGCGGCCCACGTCGCGCGCAGCGCGCCGCCCGGAGCGGTGGTGGCCTGCCACGACTACCAGGTGCTGCTGCTGCCCGGCGCCGTACGCCGTCGCCGCGGCGACCTGTGGATCACCCACTTCAGCCACACGCCCTTCCCGGCCCGGGAGTCGTGGTCGCGCCTGCCGCACCCGCTGGTCCCGACGCTCGTCCACGGCATGCTCGGCGCCGACCTGCTCGGCTTCCAGCGGCCCGCGTGGGCACGGCGGTTCCTGGAGTGCTGCGCCGCGCTGGGACTGGCGGTCGACCACGACCGGGGCCTGGTCGCGTCGGGGCGGGGCCGCACCACGTGGGTGCGGTGCTACCCGGTGACCGTCGACGGCCCGGCGCTCGCCACCCGCGCCCTGGCGCCGCGCGTGACCGAGTGGGCGGCGCGGACGAGGGACGGCGACCCGCGCGCGGTGATCGCCCGCGTGGACCGCCTCGACCCGGCGAAGAACGCGCTGCGCGGCTTCGAAGCGTACGCCCGCCTGCTGGACCTCCACCCGGGGCTGGCCGAGCGGGTCCGGTTCGTGGCCTGCCTGGTGCCCTCCCGGGAGCGCGTGCCCGCCTACCGCGACTACCGCGACCGGGTCCGGCGGACGGTCGACGCGGTCAACGCCCGCCATCCCGGGGCCATCACGGTCCACGAGGGCGACGACCCGGAGCGCGCCCTCGGCGTGCTGCGCGCCCATGACGTGCTGCTGGTCAACGCGGTGGCCGACGGGATGAACCTGGTCGCCCAGGAGGGCGCGCTCCTCAACGAGCGGGACGGTGTGACGGTGCTGTCCGCCGGCACCGGCGCCGCCGACCTGCTCCCCCGGGACGGCACCGTGCCCCTGGAGCGGCCGTACAGCGTCGAGGCGACGGCGGACGCGCTGTACACGGCGCTGGCCCTGCCGCCCGGGCGGCGGCGGGCCATGGCGGCCCGCGCCCGCGCGGCGGTCGCGCACGCCGACCCGGTCGACTGGCTGTACGACCAGCTCGCCGACGTCGCCGCGATCCGGGCCGGGCGGGCGCCCTCGCGGCTCGGCTTCCCCCGCGAGGTGCAGCGGGCCGTGGCCGAGGGGGTGTCCGTGCCGTGAGCGGCGTCACCGGAACACCTCCCGTCGCGGGCGGCAGCGGGACTCCTCTCCTCGCAGGCGGCACCGGAACTCCTCCGGTCGCAGGCGGCAGCGGAACTCCTCTCCTCGCGGTCCTCTTCGACTTCGACCACACGCTCTTCGCGCACGACGACAGCCCGCGGTGGGTGCTCGACGCCTGCCGCGCCACGGGCCGGACGGCCGACGAGGCGGCGGCGCGGGCGCTGTACGCGCGGATGCTCGCGGTACGCCGCACCCCCGGGGTGACCGCCGCGATGCGGGGCTGCCAGCGGTCCGCCGCCGCGCACCGCCGCGCCCACCTGGTGTGGTTCGGGCGGGCCGGGGCGGACGAGGAGCTCGCGCGGGCGCTGTACGCGCGGCTGCTCTCGCCGGAGGCCTGGACTCCGTACGAGGACGTCGGCGCGACCCTGGCGGCGCTGCGGGCCCGCGGCGTGCCGGCCGGCGTCGTCAGCAACGTCGGCTGGGACATCCGGCCCACCTTCGCCGCGCACGGCCTCGCCGGGTACGTCGACGCCGACGCCTTCGTCCTGTCGTGCGAGGAGGGCGCCGAGAAACCGGATCCGGGGCTGTTCCGGACGGCCTGCGCCCGCCTGGGGGTGCCTCCGGAGCGGGCGCTGATGGTCGGCGACGACCCGGTGAACGACGGCGCCGCCGTCACCGCGGGCCTCCGGGTCCACCTGCTGCCCGACCGGCCGCCGGGCGCCCGCCGGGGCCTGGCCGGCGCGGTCCACCACGTGATCCACGGCGATACCCACATCAGTCGAACTCCGCACGGAGTGACACCGCAGGGAGAACCGCATGCCTTCCACTGACCCCGCGTGGGCGCACGTCCCCGAGGACGTCCTCGCCCCCTTCCGTACCGCCGCCGTCACGGGCGGCTCCGGCTTCGTCGGCCGCCACCTGGTCACCGCGCTCGCCCATCACGGCGTACGGGTGCGGGTGGTGGACCTGGTCGCGCCGGACGTGCCCTTACCAGGCGCCGAGTTCCACCCGGCCGACCTGCGGGACCCGGCCGCGACCGCCGAGGCGCTGGGCGGCGTCGACGTCGTCTTCCACTTGGCGGGCAACCCCAGCGGGACGCGTTCGCTGCTGGACCCGCGCTTCGACTTCGGGATGAACGTCGAGGCCACCTTCAACGTCGCCGAGGCGTGCGCCCGTTCGCGTACCCGCCTGGTCCACCAGTCCGCGGCCTCCGTCTACGGGCCGCCGACGTACAGCCCCACCGACGAGGCGCACGCCAAGGACCCGATCCTGCCGTACGGGGCGCACAAGTTGTGCGGCGAGGCCATCATCCGGGGGCTGGTCAAGACGTGGCACCTGCCCGCCTCGATCGCCCGGCCGTTCGTGATCTACGGTCCCGGCGAGGACCCGCGCCGCGCCGAGGGCGAGGTCTCGCAGTTCCTGCGCTGGCACCTCAACGGCAAGCCCATCCCGGCGGTCGGCGACATCGACCGCAAGAGCCGCGACTTCGTCCACGTGGAGGACATGGTCAGCGGACTGCTGTACGTCGCGGGGCGCGCGGAGCCGGGCGAGGCGGTCAACGTCGGGTCCGGCACGGACACGTCGCTGCGGCAGCTCGCCCGGACCATCGGCGAGGCGACGGGGAACGAGGCGGTGCTGGCGGCCGACGCCACCGTCCTGGACGACAGTTACGCCCTCGTCGGCGACATCACCCGGGCGCGTGCCCTCGGGTACGCCCCGCGCGTGACGCTGCACGACGGGATCGCGGCCCTGGCCCGGGAGCTGGGCGAACACCCCGAACTGCCGTCCATCACCTCCAGCTTCCAGAAGGAGGACCCGCAGGAAGCCCCGCAGGATGCCCGGCAGACAGCCCCGGAGAGCCGCGGATGATCTCCACGCGTACGGCGGTCGCGGCCGCGTTCGTCCTCAACGGCATGGTGTACGGCTCGTGGGTGGGCCGGGTGCCGGCCCTGGCCCACCAGGTCGGCGCCGACGAGGGCGCCCTGGGTCTGGCCCTGCTGGGCCAGGTCGCGGGGCTGCTCTCCGGCGCCACCTTCGCCGGGTGGGCGTGCGCGGCCCTCGGCACGCGCCGGGTCACGCTCACCGCCCTCCCGGCGATGTGCCTTGCGCTGGTGGTGCTGTCGCTGCCCGGCGGGTACGGCGTGCTGGGCGCGGCGTTCTTCGTCATCGGGTTCACCGTCGGCACGCTCGACGTGGCGATGAACATCTGCGCGGTCTTCGTCACCGCGCAGGTGGGACGGCCGCTGATGTCCTTCTTCCACGCGGTCTTCAGCGTGGGCGCGGTCGCCGGTTCGGCGGGGGCCGCCCTCGCCGCCTGGGCCGACTGGGGAACGCGTCCGCACTTCCTGCTGGTGGCGGCCGTGGCGCTGGTGCTGGTGGCCGTGTTCGGGCGCCACCTGCCCAAGGTGGGGGCGGAGCAGAAGGCGGCGGGGCGTGCCGGCCAGGCTGGGGACGGGGCGGTGCCACGCCCGGTCCGGCAGGTGATGCTGTGGCTGATCGCGTTCACGCTCTTCTGCGCCGCGATCGGCGAGGGTGCCATGGCGAACTGGTCCGTCCTCTTCCTCGACACCGAGCGCGGCCTGTCCGCGTCGGCGGCCGCCGCCGGGTACACCGTCTTCTCCGTCACCACCGTCGTCGTCCGTTTCCTGGGCGTCCGGCTGGAGGAGCGGCTGGGCCCGTACCTGCTGCTCAGTCTCTGCGGCGCGACCGCCGCCGGCGGCCTGCTGATCGCCGTCGCCCTGCCGTGGGCGGTGGCCGGGTACGCGGGGCTGGCCCTGGCGGGCCTCGGTTTCGCGCTGGTCTTCCCGGTCGCCATCGGCCAGGCGGGCAAGCACGGCCAGAGCCTCGGCACCAGTGGCGAACGGGAGGTGGGCTTCGTGTCCTCCGTCGCGTACGTCGGGCTGGTGACGGGGCCGCCGGCCATCGGGGCGCTCGCGCACGCCACCTCGCTGTCGGTGGCGCTGGGGTGCGTGGGCGGGGTGGTGGCGCTGGTCGTGCTGTTCTCCCGGCTGGCCGCCCGGCACGGTGCGCGGACCGCCGTCCCGCCGGGGTCCGGTGACGGGCACGCGGAGCAGACCGTGCCGCAGGGGACGGCACCGTGACCCCGGTCCGGTGGGGCGTGCTGTCGACGGGGCGCCAGGCCGCCGCGTTCGCCGCGGACCTGGCGCTGCTCGGGGACAGCGCCGAGCTGGTCGCGGTCGGCTCCCGGACCGCGGCCTCGGCGCGGGCCTTCGCGGCGCGGTACGGGGTGGAGCGGGCGTACGGCTGCCGCGAGGAGCTCGCCGCCGACCCGGACGTCGAGATCGTGTACGTGGCGTCCGTCAACACCGCGCACCACGCCGCTGTCCGCGCCTGCCTGGAGGCGGGCAAGCACGTGCTGTGTGAGAAACCCCTGACCACGAACGTCCGGGACGCGGAGGAGCTGATGCGGCTGGCTGAGGCGCGGAACCTGTTCCTGATGGAGGCGATGTGGACGCGCTGCCTGCCCGCCGTACGCCGGGCCGCGCGGCTGGTGGCGGACGGCGCCGTCGGTACGCCGCACCTGCTGCGCGCCGCGACGGGTGGCCACGCCCCGGCACACGCGCTGGGCCGGCTGCGGGACCCGGAGGGCGGCGGGGCGCTGCTCGACTCGGGCGTCTACCCGCTGGCCCTCGCCGACCTGCTGTTGGGCAGGCCGCAGTACATCGGCGCCCGCTCCCTGTCGACCACTCCGCCGGTGGACGACACCACGGCGCTGCTGCTGGGCTACCGCTCCGGCGCGATGGCGGAGCTCGCCTGCTCCTTCGCCACCGAGCTGCCCGCACACGCCGAACTCTCCGGCAGCGCGGGCCGCCTCGAGCTGCCGGCCCCCTTCTACGCCGCCGACCGCGTGGTGCTGCACCCGGCCGGCGGCCCGCCCCGCGCGTGGCGATCGGCGCTGGTGGGGCGCGGCTATACGTACGAGGCGCGCGAGGCGATGCGCTGCGTCCGCGCGGGCCTGACGGAGAGCCCGCTGGTGCCGTGGGCGGCGACGCTCGGCGTGCTCGCGGTGACGGACGGGGTCAGGGCCGCGGGCCCGGCCGAGGCCTGTCCGCCGAGATCCTGGCCGGCCGCTCCCGTGTCTCCGCGGCCCGACGGACGGATCCGCCCGGACCGCCCTCAGCACCGGCCCCATGAGGGGCGGTGAAGCGCTCCAACAGCCTGATCGCCATGGTGTGGTCGTGGCGGCGGGCCACGTCGTCGGCGGTTTGGCCGTCGAGGGTGCGTGCCGGGTCCGCACCATAGGCGAGAAGGATCGCGGTGAGCGCGCTGTCGATCGGTTGTCCCGACTGGGCAGCCGAGTCCGCTTCCAGGTCGATTGCGTGCATCAGCAGCGTCATCCCGCAGCAAACCTCGTTCACGTCGGCTCCCTCGTCGAGGAGCCGGGTGAGCAGGGCGTGGTCGCCCGATTCCACCGCTTGGTGGGCGGGCGTCCAGGGGTTCTCGAGTTCGATGATGCTCACCACGGCATCCTGCCTGACGGAGCACAACCGACGGCCCCGGCCTCCGTTCGGGCGAACCTCAGAGGTCGGGCCGTCGGCGCCACCGTGACGTCCGGGCGGGTGTCAGGCGCGGCAGCGCAGCATCACCAGCGGCGGGTTGGCGTGGAAGTCCGCCCAGAAGTCCGCGCCGAACTCGCGCACGCCGGCGTCGGACACCTCCATGGGGACCCAGGTCAGGTCGGTGAAGCCGGCTGCCCGCAGGCACTGCTCGTAGACGTCGCGGCGCGGGCGGTTGGCGACGAACGAGACCGGCGGGTCGAGCAGCGCCGTGGTCCGGACCTGGGGTCCGGTCTCGCCCTCCTCGCCCGTGAGCTCGGTGCGGAAGCCGTACTTCTCGGGGGTCGGCCCGTCGAACCGGTAGTCGGGCGACTGGTTGAGCAGGAAGAGCTCGGCGCCGGGCTTCAGGCTGCGGTGCACGTTGCGGCACATCCGCTCCGTGGTGGCGATGTCCTGCGCGTAGTTGAGCAGCTGCACCGCCAGGCCGATGTCGAAAGGCTCGTCGAAGGTGCGCAGTTCGGCCGCGTCGCCCACCTCGTAGCGGATGCCCAGCGGCTCCTGCTCCTCCAGCGCCTGGGACACGGCGACCATTTCACTGGAGATGTCGATGCCGAGCACCTCCGCGGCGCCGCGCCGCTTGAACTCCCGGCTGTAGAAGCCCGTGCCGGAGGCCAGGTCGAGGACCGACTTGCCGCGTACGTCCCCGACCATGGCGAGGAAGCTGGGCACCACCACGTACCGCTCCAGCGTCAGGGCCTTGAAGCCCTCGTACGCCTCACCGATCTCGTCATACTGCTGCACGCTCATTGCGCCGTCCTCCCGTGTGCTTGCTCATGCGCGTGGCTCGGCGCACGTCCCGTTCCCGTTCCCGGGACACGCCGCCGCCTCTGCTGGGCAGTCTCTCCACATCACGACGGACTCTCGTACTGGCGGAAGCCACAAAGATCAGGCCACCGTCCCGGCCTCACGTACGGGCGGGTACCGCCGCGCCCTCGCCTCAGGGCAACGGCGGCCCCGGTCTCAGGGGCAGTGCCGCCCAGATGATCTTGCCGCCGCTCGCGGTGTGCTCGACGTCGCACGTGCCTCCCGCCTCCCGGGTGATCTCGCGTACGAGCAGCAGTCCGCGGCCGCCCGTCCGCGCGGCGTCGGACTCCAGCGCCTTGGGGCGGTACGGGTGGTTGTCCTCCACGGAGACCCGGATCCACTCCGGGCCGATCCCGACCTCGACCGCGACCTCGGGTGACAGCAGCGCCGCGTGCCGTACGGCGTTGGTCACGAGCTCGGAGACGATCAGCAGCAGCCCGTGCGCGACGTCCTCGCGGATGGGGGCGCATTGACGTTTCAGCAGATCCCTGACGGCGTGCCTGGCCTGCGGTACGGAGACGTCGACGGCGGGCGCGGTGAACCGCCAGACCCCGTCGTACGTCGGTGGCCGCGTCGGCGTGGGCGCGGGCGCAGGTGTCGGCGTCCGCGCCGGTGCGCTCCCACGGGGTTCGATGGTCCGGCTTTCACCTTCGTGCTCGATTGTCGCCACGCAACGAGTGTGGGAGCGCCGGGAGCGCCGCCCGGCCACTGACCGGAAGTCACCGTGTAGCCGACGCCTTTTGACCGAACACGTCGCCGGGGATTGTCCTTTGACCGCTTTGTCGACATGCCTGGTCACGGCACGATCCCCGTCGACGGATAGCATCCGGCCATGGAGCAGCAGCCACAGCTGGAGCACAGCGTCTCGGACGGTGTGGCCACCGTCGTCATCAGCAACCCCGCCAAGAGGAACGCCATGACGGCGGCGATGTGGCGCGCCCTGCCCGGCCTGCTCGCCGGACTGGCCGCCGACCGGGACGTCCGGGCGCTGGTGCTGACCGGCGCGGGCGCCACCTTCTGCGCCGGGGCGGACATCGCCTCGCTCGGCGCACCGGGCGACGAGCAGCAGACGCTGGCGGTACGGGCCGAAGAGGCGCTGGCCGCCTTCCCGAAGCCGACGCTCGCCGCGGTGCGGGGCTACTGCGTGGGCGGCGGCAGCCAGCTCGCGGCCGCCTGCGACCTGCGGTTCGCCGAGGAGGGCGCGCTCTTCGGCATCACCCCGGCGAAGCTCGGCATCGTCTACCCCGCCTCCTCCACCCGCCGCCTGGTCTCGCTGGTGGGGCCGTCGGCCGCCAAGTACCTCCTCTTCTCGGGTGAGCTGATCGACACGGAACGGGCCCTGCGCACCGGCCTGGTGGACGAGGTGCTCGCGCCGGGTGAACTGGGCAAGCGGGTGGCGGAGTTCACCCGGGTCCTGGTGTCCCGTTCGCAGCTGACGCAGGCGGCGGCGAAGGAGTTCGCGACCGGCCGCACGGACCGGGACGCGTACTGGGCGGAGCAGGCGCGTTCCAGCGGTGACACCGCCGAGGGGATCGCCGCCTTCCTGGAGCGGCGGACGCCGCGCTTCACGTACGGGGTGTGAGATGGCGTCGACGGCCGCACTGCACGGCGCCTGGCTGCACGGCCTGGCCATGAACCCCTCCGCGCCGACGCGCGTGCTCCTCCGGGTACTGGGCATGGCGCCCGACCGTGAACTGCCCTTCAACTGGCGCTTCCGGCGGCTGCCGCCCGAGGTGATCGAGGCCTGGGCGCACCATCCGCACCCGAAGACCCGCCGCGCGGTGGCGGAGCACATCCACCTCACCCCCGAGCAGCGCACCTGGCTGCTCGACGTGGAGCCCCGGATGGCGTACGCCGTGGCGCTGAGCGCCGGCTGGGATTCCTCCGCGCTGACCGATGCGGGCTTCGAGCGGCTGGCGACGCACGAGCACCACCTGGTGCGCGGTGAGATCGCCCGCCACCGCCGGCTGCCGCCCGCTCCACTGCGTCGGCTGGCCATGGACCCGGAGCCGGGCATCCGCCGCGCGGCCTGCCCGAACGCCTGGGAGCACCTCGACGCGGCGGAGCGGGCGGCGCTGCTGGCCGACGAGGACGACGCCGTACGCTCCGCCGCGCTGCTGAGTCACCACCGGGACGGGCCGCCGATGGACCCGGCGGCGTACGCGTTCCTGGTCGACGACGGGCACCGGTACCCGCAGCAAGCGGCCGAGGAGTGCCGGCTCACGCGTGACCTCGCCGAGCGGCTGGTCCGCGACGAGGACTACGGGACACGGTGCGCCGTGGCCCGCAACCTCCACCTGGATGCGGACCTGGCGGCCGTCCTGTGCGAGGACCCCGACGACGCGGTACGCCTCAACGCCTCCGTCCATCCGGCGCTCAGCGAGGAGCAGCGGGCGGCGGCGCGCGTGGAGGTGGCCCCGCACGACCGCCACTATCCGCTGCGCTGGGTCCAGGACCGGCACGGCGACGCAGACGAGATGCGCCGGTGCGCCGCGTCCGGGCATGTGCTGCTGCGCCGCAGCGTCGCGACCGCGCGCAGCCTGCCCGCCGATGTGGTGGAACTCCTCGCGAGGGACGAGGACTTCGCCGTACGGCTCATGCTCGCCGAGCGGTGCGCCGAGGCCCCGGGACGCCTGCTGCTGGAGATATGGGAGACCTGGAAGGGCCGCTCCGCCCACCACCTGCCCGAGCACCCGAACTTCCCGCGCGAGGGACTGCTGCGGTACGCCGACGATCCGCGGCCCCGGATGCGGGAGCTCGCGCTGCTGGACCCGGACTGCCCGGCCCAGGTCGTCGAACGGCTCAGCCGTGACCCGGAGGAGGCCGTACGCCGCCGTGCGCTGGACGACCCCCGCCTGTCGGCGGAGTCGGTGGTCCGGCTGACCCGCGACCCCGCGTGGTGGGTGAGGAACGCGGCCGTACGCGACCCCCGGGTGCCCGGCGAGGTGGTGGCCGCACTGCTGGGGGATCAGGAGACCGCGGACGAGGCGGCGGCGAACCCCACCCTGCCCGAGGCCACGATGCACGAGCTCATGGACCGGGCGGGGCTGCCCGACGTCGCCTAGCGTCCGTCTCCCGGATCCTCAGGTCTGATCACGTCCTGGGGTCGGCGCGTGCGCTTCGCCGCGCATCCGGGCCACGATCTCGGCCGGGGCCTTCTGGGGGGAGCCGGAGTCGTACGGGGGACGCGGGTCGTACTCGGTCATCAGCTGGACGGTCTGCGCGACGGTGTCGCCGGCGATGCGGCCCAGCAGGTGGAGGGCCATGTCGATGCCGGACGAGACGCCGGCGGCCGTGACGTACTTGCCGTCGAAGACGACCCGTTCGCCGGTCGGTTGGGCGCCGAGCTCCTTCAGCCTGTCCATGGCGAGCCAGTGGGTCGTGGCGCGGCGGCCGACCAGGAGCCCGGCCGCCGCGAGCAGCAGGGAGCCGGTGCAGACGGAGGTGGTCCAGGTGGTGGTGGCGTCGACGGTGCGGAGCCAGTCGAGGATGTCCTCGTCGCGCAGGACCGGCTCCCACTCGCCGGTTCCCGGAACGATGACGATGTCGGGGCGCGGGACCTCGGCGAGGGTGCGGTCGGCGACGACGGCGAGGTTGCCCTGGTCGTTGCGGACGGCCCGGTCTCCTTGGCGACGAAGAGGGTTTCGGCGCCGGGCAGGTGGCTGATCATCTCGAAGGGCCCGATGGCGTCGAGGCTGGTGAAGCCCGGGTAGAGGAGGATGGCGATCCGCATGGGCTCAACTGTCCTTTCGTGGGACGGGTACGTGGGGCGCGTGGAAGCGCCGCCGGTATTCGGCGGGCGCGGTCCCGAGCGCCTTGACGAAGGCGCGGCGCATCGCCTCGGGCGTGCCGTAGCCGGCGGCCCGGGCGACCTCCTGGACCCCCTCGGGGGTGTCCTCCAGCAGGCGCCGCGCGTGTTCGAGGCGGACCCGGTCGACATAGCGGCCGGGGGTCGTGCCGGTCTCCGCCCGGAAGGCACGGGCGAAGTGGCGCGGTGAGAGGCTGGCGCGGGCGGCCAGGGCGTCGACCGACAGGTCGGCGGCCGGGTGCTCGGTGATGAACCGCTGCAGCTCGCGCAGTGGTTCGCGCCGGGCGGTCTGGGCGGCGAGCTGGGCGCTGAACTGGGCCTGGTTGCCGGGGCGGCGGAGGAAGACCACCAGGTGGCGGGCGATGGCGAGTGCCGTGTCCCGGCCGAGGTCCTCCTCGACCAGGGCGAGGGCGAGGTCGATGCCCGCCGTGACCCCGGCGGAGGTGGCGAGGTTCCCGTCGCGTACGAAGATCGGCTCGGGGTCGACCTCCACCGCCGGGTGGTCGCGGGCGAGGCGGTCGCAGAACGCCCAGTGGGTGGTGACGCGCCGGCCGTCCAGCAGGCCCGCCTCGGCGAGGAGGACCGCGCCGGTGCAGACCGACACCAGGCGTTCGGCGCGCGGTGCGTGGAGGCGCAGCCAGTCGATCAGGCGCGGGTCGGGTGCGCGGGTGCCGTCGCCGCCGGGGACCAGGAGGGTGTGGGGCGGTTCGGCGTCGGTGAGCGAGGTGTCGGCGGCCAGCCGCAGGCCGCTCTGGGTGCGGACGGGCTCTCCGTCGAGCGAGGCGGTACGGATCGGGTAGGGGGCGACGGCGCCGAGACGGGACGCCCCGGCGAACACCTCCACCGGTCCGGTGACGTCCAGGCTCTGCACGCCGTCGAAGAGGACGACGAGTACGGGTCGCTGCGTCATGCCCCCCATCCTTCGGGGCGCGGCCCGGTGGCGGCAATGACGAGAACCCCACCTTTCCTGCCATGCGCCGGGTACTTCGCGCCGCGAGGAGAATCAGGGCATGCGCATTCTGATCATCACCGCCGGTTCACGCGGCGACGTCGCGCCGTTCACGGGTCTGGGGCGGCGCCTGCTGGACGCCGGCCATCAGGTGGCCGTGGCCGCGCACTCCTCCTTCGAGGCGCTCATCGGCGGGTGCGGCCTCGACCACCGGCCCGTGCCGGGGGATGCTCAGGGGCTGATCCGGGACTGGTCCCGCGCGGCGTCGCGGGAGGAGGTCCAGGCACTGACGAGGGCGTACGCGGACGGGCTCGCCGACGGGGTGGCGGAGGCCGTGGCGGGCGGAGCCGACCTGCTGCTCACCGCCTTCGGCCCGGCGGCGCTCAGCCGGACGGCCGGCGAAGCGCTCGGCGTGCCCGTCATCGGCACCTACCTCGTACCGTCCTTCGCCACCAGGCGCTTTCCGCTGCCCAACGCCCGGAACACCGGCGGCCTGGGGCAGGAGGGCAACCTCGCCGCGGGCCGGGATGTGCTGAGGCGCGCGGACGGCGTCTTCGCGGGCGCCGTCACCCGGCTGCGCGCCCGCCTCGGCCTGCCCGCCGCTGCGCCCTCGGCGGCGGCGGACGTCCGGCCGGTCTTCCACGGCTTCAGCCCGCTGGTGGTGCCGCGCCCCGAGGACTGGCCGTCCTGGGTCGAAGTGGCGGGCTACTGGTGGCCCGCGCGGCCGGACGGCTGGCAGCCCCCTGCCGAACTGGTCGACTTCCTCCAGGCCGGTCCGCCTCCGGTGTTCATCGGGTTCGGCAGTATGGCGGTGGGCCAGGGGGAGCGGCTCAGCGAGCTGGTGGCCGCGGCGGTGGAGCGGGCGGGCGTGCGCGCGGTGGTGCAGGCGGGGTGGGCCGGTCTGAACGGCTGCGGCGCCGACGTCCTGGCCATCGGGGACGTCCCGCACGACTGGCTGTTTCCGCGCGCCGCCGCCGTCGTCCATCACGCCGGCGCGGGCACCACCGCGGCCGGGCTGCGGGCGGGCGTGCCCGCCGTGCCCGTTCCGGTCATGGCCGACCAGCCGTTCTGGGCGTCTCGGCTGCACGAGCTGGGAGTCGCCCCGCGGCCCTTGCCGTTCCAGGACCTCACCGCCGAGGCCCTCGGCGACGCGATCACGGCCTGCCTCTCCGAACCGGCCCACCGCCGCCGCGCGACCGAACTCGCCCGCGGGATCGCCGCGGAGGACGGCACCGCTGCGCTGCTCGCCCACATCGGCTCCCAGGCCACCGGATGAGCGCATGACCGCGCCGCTGTGCCGGGCTCCCGGAGGCGCTTCCGCCGCATCCGGCGCCGGCGCAGCGCGCGGTCGACTCGAGCGCCCCGCGCGGGACGGCCTCGTACTTCGCAATTCGGTGCCGCCGGTCACCCTCTGGCGGCACCGGCCCCCGCCCCGCGGGAGCTGCCGCCCAGCCCCGGGATCAGCACCGCCGCCACCGCCAGGTGCATCAGGGCGAGGGAGACCCGGGTGCCGCCGTCCATGCCGTCGCCGGTGAACGGCAGGAAGGACAGGGCCAGTACGAGCCCGGCCATCCCGGTCCACAGGGCGCGGGCACGCCGTAACCCGAACCGCTCCAGGGCGGCCAGCAGTCCCCAGCCGGAGAGCGACGCGAGCAGTGCGACGACCGCCACCGGCGCGGCGCCGATGTCGAGCGTCTGCTCTCTGTCGGCGATCCGTATCCGGTTCCCCAACAGCGGGTCCGCCACCAGCCACACCAGGACGGGGGCCAGGACGGCCAGGGCGGTCACCCCCAGGCGCCTTCTCCGCGCGCTCACTTGGCGTCCCCGGAGAGTGCCCCGTGCAGGAAGACCTCCACCAGCTCCTGCGGGGTCAGGTCGGGCTCGTCGTCCGTACGCGGCTGGATGAAGAGCAGCCCGAAGAAGAGGGCCGCGATCTGCTCCGGCGGCCGGCGCAAGGCGGCCTTGTCGGGCTCAAGCAGCTCCACGAGGGCCGCGCGGATACGGGTCGTCGACTCGTCGCGGCCCACGCCGCGCACCGTGCCGGGGTGCTTGCCGCCGCGATGCCCCAGCGAGCCGGCGATCGCGCCCATCCTGGACATGTGCGCCTGCAGCGCCTCGGCCGCCTCCGCGAGCCGGTCGGGCAGCGGCTGGGACACGTCGATCGCGTCGAGCTCGCGGACCGCGTGCTCGGGCGAGAGCGCCTCGGCCATGCACGCCTGCAGCAGCTCCTCCTTGTCGGCGAAGACGCGGAAGATCGTGCCCTCGCCGATGCCCGCGGCGCGGGCGATCTTCGCGGTCGTGACCGCGGCGCCGTACTCGGCGATCAGCGGGATCGCGGTCTGGATGATCATTTCGCGGCGGCGCTCCGGCGACATCCCGGGGGCGCGGCGGCGGGTGGTCTGGTTCTCCTGAGGCTCCGTCATGACGGCAAGAGTACGGAGTGAGCACTCACTCCGTCAATGAGTGAGTACTCACTCCGCCCGCTGCATCCATGGGAACCGCGGTGACACCGCCCTTCCCGCCTCGCACGACGGATCACGAACCCAGGCGTTCGGCGCTTCGGCCTTCATCCGCCCAGCGGGTGACGCGGAACATCAGCCCTTCCGGGCTGTGCAGCCTCAGCACGGAGTGGTCGGTCTCCCGGGTCCAGGCGGTGAGGCCCTGGCCACCGGCCACGCGGGAGACGACGCCGTCCACGTCGTCGACGCCGACGCAGAGTTCCCACCGCGGGGTCGCGACGGGTTCGCCCGGCGCATGGCGGCCAGGTTCCGCGCACGGCCTGGCCGGTCGTACCGACCAGTCGGTAACGTACCGTTCATGACGACACTGCCGCCGCGCGCCGGCCGCCGCTGCCACAACGCACTCAACCCGCTCCACTCGACGGTCTACTTCTCCCCCGACTACGCCAAGGAGCTCGCCGGGCTGGGCGTGGAGGATTCCAGCGCCGCGTACTTCGCCGGACGCGCCGCCGCGATGGGGGCCGTGGGCCCCGGTGTGGTCGCGGCCGCCTTCTACAACTTCAACCACGAGCTCGTCGCCCGCCACCTCCCCGCCGTCTGGGACACCGCCTCCCCCGAGACCGTGCTCGCGGCGCGGCTGCGGGCCGCCGACGCCACGCTGCGGCGGCTGCTCGGTGCGGAGGCGGTCGCCTCGGAGGCGATGGCCGAGGCCGCCCGGCTCGCCCTGCGCGCCACCGAGGCGTGCACGCGGCACGCGCGCCCGCTGTACGCCGCCCACGCCGACCTGCCGGTACCGGAGGAGCCGCACCTCGCGTACTGGCACGCCGCGACGCTGCTGCGCGAGCACCGCGGGGACGCGCACCTGGTCGCGCTGCTGGCCGCCGGGCTGGACCCGCTGGAGGCGCTGGTCAGTCACACGGCGACCGGCAAGGGCATGGCCCCGCGCTGGATCCTCGCCACCCGTGGCTGGAGCCGCGCCGACTGGGACGCGGCGGCAGGCCGGCTCCGCGACCGCGGCCTGCTGGACGAGGCCGGCGACCTGACGGAGGCGGGCTCCGCCCTGCGCGCGGAGCTGGAGGAGCAGACCGACCGCCTGGACGCCGCCCCGTACGAGCACCTCGGCGCGGCGGACGTCGAGCGCCTCACGGAGCTGGGGCGCGGCTTCCTGACCGCGGCGGTGGCGGCGGGCGCGTTCCCTCAGGACCTGGCCGGCAAGGGCTGAACGCGGAGGGCCGACGTTTCGCGGCGTCGGGCGCGGCAACCCGCACGGGGCGACCAACAGGACATGGAGGTGCCCCTTGCGTACCATCGCGGACTTCTTCCGCATGATCGGCTCGGCCGTCGCGACCGTGGTGACCCTGCCCTTCCGGCTGCTGGCACGGCTCTTCGGCGGGGCGTCACGCGGCGGGGGCAGGGCGCGCCGCGCCTGACGGCAGGGCAGGCGGACACGTCGCACGGTGACCCGGCAGAATGCAGGCTCAAGCTGGTAGGCACGAGAAGGCGAGTCGGGACACCGTGACGACGTCCATCGAAGGCAGGATCGCCGAGGAGCTCGGCGTACGGGAGCGGCAGGTGAGGGCGGCCGTCGAGCTGCTCGACGGCGGGTCGACCGTGCCGTTCATCGCGCGCTACCGCAAGGAAGCGACCGAGATGCTCGACGACGCGCAGCTGCGCACGCTCGAGGAGCGGCTGCGCTACCTGCGGGAGCTGGAGGAGCGGCGGACCGCGATCCTCGACTCCGTACGCGAGCAGGGCAAGCTCACCGAGGAGCTCGAGGCGCGGATCCGGGAGGCCGACACCAAGGCGCGCCTGGAGGACATCTACCTGCCGTTCAAGCCGAAGCGGCGCACCAAGGCGCAGATCGCGCGCGAGGCGGGGCTGGAGCCGCTGGCCGACGGACTGCTCGGCGACCCGTCGGTGGAGCCGCTGGTCGCGGCCGCCGCGTTCGTCGACCCCGACAAGGGCGTCGCGGACCCGGCCGCCGCGCTGGAGGGCGCCCGCGCGATCCTCACCGAGCGGTTCTCGGAGGACGCCGACCTGATCGGCGAGGTGCGCGAGCGGATGTGGACGCGCGGCCGGCTGGTGGCGAAGGTCCGGGAGGGCAAGGAGGAGGCGGGCGCGAAGTTCGCCGACTACTTCGACTTCGCCGAGCCCTTCACCGAGCTGCCCTCGCACCGGGTGCTGGCGATGCTGCGCGGCGAGAAGGAGGAGGTCCTCGACCTCGTCCTGGAGCCGGAGGAGCCGGTCGAGGGCCCCTCGTCGTACGAGGCGATCATCGCGTCCCGCTTCGGGATCGCGCAGCGGGGGCGGCCGGGTGACAAGTGGCTCGCGGACACGGTCCGCTGGGCGTGGCGCACCCGCATCCTCGTCCACCTCGGCATCGACCTGCGGCTGCGGCTGCGCACGGCGGCCGAGGACGAGGCGGTACGGGTCTTCGCCGCGAACCTGCGCGACCTGCTGCTGGCCGCCCCGGCCGGGACGCGGGCGACGCTCGGGCTCGACCCCGGTTTCCGTACGGGCGTGAAGGTGGCGGTCGTGGACGCGACCGGCAAGGTCGTCGCCACCGACACGATCTACCCGCACGTGCCCGCCAACAAGTGGGACCAGTCGCTGGCGGCCCTGGCCCGGCTGGCGAAGGAGCACGCGGTCGAGCTGATCGCCATCGGCAACGGCACCGCGTCGCGCGAGACGGACAAGCTCGCCGGCGAACTCATCGCCAAGCACCCGGAGTTGAACCTGACGAAGGTGATGGTGTCGGAGGCGGGCGCGTCGGTGTACTCGGCCTCCGCCTTCGCCTCGCAGGAGCTGCCGGAGCTCGACGTGTCGCTGCGCGGCGCGGTGTCGATCGCGCGCCGCCTCCAGGACCCGCTCGCCGAACTGGTGAAGATCGACCCGAAGTCGATCGGCGTCGGCCAGTACCAGCACGACCTGTCCGAGGTGAAGCTCTCGCGGTCGCTTGACGCGGTGGTCGAGGACTGTGTGAACGGCGTCGGGGTCGACGTCAACACCGCGTCGGCGCCCCTGCTGTCGCGCGTGTCCGGTATCGGCGCCGGTCTCGCGGAGAACATCGTGGCGCACCGGGACGCCAACGGCCCCTTCCGGTCGCGCAAGGCGCTCAAGGCCGTGCCGCGGCTGGGCCCGAAGGCGTACGAGCAGTGCGCGGGCTTCCTGCGGATCCGGGGCGGCGACGATCCGCTGGACGCGTCGAGCGTGCACCCCGAGGCGTACCCGGTGGTGCGGCGGATCGTGAAGACGACCGGCGGCGAGGTGGCCTCGCTGATCGGCAACACGTCGGTGCTGCGGTCGCTGCGGGCGGACGACTTCGTGGACGAGACCTTCGGCCTGCCGACGGTCACCGACATCCTGCGCGAGCTGGAGAAGCCGGGTCGCGACCCGCGGCCCGCGTTCAAGACGGCCACCTTCAAGGAGGGCGTCGAGAAGATCGGCGACCTGGAGCCGGGGATGGTGCTGGAGGGCGTCGTCACGAACGTGGCCGCCTTCGGCGCCTTCGTGGACGTCGGTGTGCACCAGGACGGGCTCGTGCACGTCTCGGCCATGTCGCGGAACTTCGTCAAGGACCCGCGCGAGGTCGTGAAGCCGGGTGACGTGGTGAAGGTGAAGGTGCTGGAGGTCGACATCCCGCGCAAGCGGATCTCGCTGACGCTGCGGCTGGACGACGAGAAGCCCGGCGGTACGGCGGCGCCGGGCCAGAAGGGGCCGAAGCGCGAGCGGGGCGGCGGCGGCCGGCCGCCGCAGCAGCGCAGGGGCGGCGCGGGCGCAGGCGGTGGTGGCGGCGGGGGCAAGGCCCAGGCGTCGGCTGCGGCGCCCGCGAACAGCGCCATGGCGGACGCCCTGCGCAAGGCCGGTCTGCTCGGCGGCGACGGCGGGGGCAAGCGCCGCCGCTGAGGCGAGGGGCGGGTCCCCGGGGTGCTCCCGGGGACCCGCCCGCCCGGCGTGCGGGCGTTTGCGGGGTGTGTGACCCTGGCCGCATGAACCAGGTCGGTGACAAGCCCGAGGAAGTCCGCAAGCACCTCCAGGAGGAGCGGCGGGACGCCCGTCGGAAGGAACGCAAGCCCGGCGACGACCGGTCCGCGAAGACCCCGGGGCCGGTACGGCGCGACGACGAGCCGTTCGACGAACCGTACGAAGAGCGCTACGAGGAGCCCGAGGACCGCCCGTAGCGGGCCGGGCGTCAGACCTCCGGGCGTCAGACCTCCGTGACCTTGCCGTCCGCCACCTCGACGCGACGGGTCGTACGCACCGCGTCCAGCATGCGGCGGTCGTGGGTGACCAGCAGCAGCGTGCCCGCGTAGGAGTCGAGCGCGGACTCCAGCTGCTCGATCGCCGGCAGGTCGAGGTGGTTGGTCGGCTCGTCCAGCACGAGCAGGTTCACGCCCCGCCCCTGGAGCAGGGCGAGCGCGGCGCGGGTCCGTTCGCCCGGGGAGAGCGAGGTCGCCGGGCGCAGCACGTGGTGGGACTTGAGCCCGAACTTCGCCAGCAGCGTGCGGACCTCGGCGGGCTCGGTGTCCGGTACGGCCGCACAGAACGCGTCCAGCAGCGACTCGGTGCCGTGGAAGAGGCGACGGGCCTGGTCGACCTCGCCGACCACGACCCCTGAGCCGAGGGCCGCGTGGCCCGCGTCCAGCGGGAGCCGGCCCAGGAGGGCGGCGAGCAGGGTGGACTTGCCCGCGCCGTTGGCCCCGGTGATGGCGACCCGGTCGGCCCAGTCGATCTGGAGGCTGGCCGGGCCGAAGCGGAACTCGCCCCGCCGGACCTCCGCGTCCCGCAGGGTCGCCACGACGGCGCCGGAGCGCGGGGCGGCGGCGATCTCCATCCGCAGCTCCCACTCCTTGCGGGGCTCCTCGACCACGTCCAGGCGCTCGATCATGCGCTGGGTCTGGCGGGCCTTGGCGGCCTGCTTCTCGCTCGCCTCGCTGCGGAACTTGCGGCCGAGCTTGTCGTTGTCGTTGCCGGCCTTGCGGCGGGCGTTCTTGACGCCCTTGTCCATCCAGGAGCGCTGCATCTGGGCCCGGCCTTCGAGGGCGGCCTTCTTGTCGGCGTACTCCTCGAAGTCCTCGCGGGCGTGGCGGCGGGCGGTCTCCCGTTCCTCCAGATAGGCGTCGTAGCCGCCGCCGTACAGCCGGATCTGCTGCTGGGCGAGGTCGAGCTCCAGGACCTTGGTGGCGGTGCGGGCGAGGAACTCGCGGTCGTGGCTGATGACGACCGTCCCGGCACGCAGGCCGGTGACGAAGCGCTCGAGCCGCTCCAGGCCGTCGAGGTCGAGGTCGTTGGTCGGCTCGTCGAGCAGGAAGACGTCGTAGCGGGAGAGGAGCAGGGAGGCGAGTCCGGCGCGGGCGGCCTGGCCGCCGGAGAGCGCGGTCATCGGCAGGTCGAGGCCGACGGTGAGGCCGAGGGAGCCGGCGACCTCCTCGGCGCGCTCGTCGAGGTCGGCGCCGCCGAGGTCCAGCCAGCGCTCCAGGGCGGTGGCGTAGGCGTCGTCGGCGCCGGGCGCGCCGTCGACGAGCGCCTGGGTGGCCGCGTCCATCGCCTCCTGGGCCGCGGCCACGCCGGTGCGGCGGGCGAGGAAGCCCCGTACGGTCTCCCCCTCGCGGCGCTCGGGCTCCTGCGGGAGGTGCCCCACGGTGGCGGTCGGCGGCGACAGGCGCAGCTCCCCGTGCTCTGGTGCGTCGAGTCCGGCGAGGAGCCGGAGCAGGGTCGACTTGCCCGCGCCGTTGACGCCGACGAGGCCGATGACGTCCCCGGGTGCGACGACGAGGTCGAGGCCGGAGAAGAGGGAGCGTTCGCCGTGGCCGGCGGCGAGGTCCTTGGCGACGAGAGTGGCAGTCATAGCGTCCCCGATCCTAGGCGCTGCCACGGGTGCGACGAGCACGCTGCCCATGGCCCGGGCCACCAGGTACGCCCCGCCGCCGCCCGCGACGCGGGCGTCCAGCGGGGGTGGTGCGCGCCCGGGTCCAGGACGCCGTCGAAGAGGTGGTGGGTGCGCGGTGAGGATGGCGGGCGGTACGTCGGAGGCGAGGGAGTATGCCCGGGGCCGGGGCACCGTCCCGGCCGCGGGGCCCGGACATGCCGAAAGGGCCGCGGGTGGCGGCCCTTTCGGGGTTCCCGACCGCTCGGCCGCCCTCGTGGGGCGGTCCGACGCCGGTCGGTGGTCTCGGAGTCGCGCGGGTCACCGGCCCTGGGGCCGGTGACGCGCGGTTTCAGTCCGGGACGGGCACGGAGGCGAGGGGCATCAGCGCGGGAACGGCTTGCTGGCGCTCTTGTCGCTGTCGATGCAGGCCTTCAGCTTGCGCTCGATCGCCGTGGCCTGCGCACGGACCTTGGTGGCCTCGGTCCTGGCGCCGTCACGCTCGAGTCGCTGCGCCTTCTGCCGCAGGTCGGCGATCTGGTTCTCCATCTGGGCGATGTGGCAGGTGCCCGTCTTGGCGACCAGGTCGACCGAGGGCCGGTCCACATGGGCGCCGCCGATCAGGAGCCCGCCCGCCACCAGGGCGGAGACGGCCAGCGCGGAAATACGTACACGCATAGAAAAGGAGCCTCAACTTCCGGGCTGTGCGGGCCCGTTCGTGGGGTTGATCATTACCGACTGGTAACCATAGCGCAACGATCACCTCTCCCCGGACGGCCGGTCACGCCCCTCCCCCGGCTCCTCGCCACCCTCCGGCCCCGGTTCGGCCCGGTGCCCGGCGTCCGGATCGGCCGGGCCGATGCGGATCTCGAACTCGCCCGCGTACTTCTCGTGACCGGCGATCACCGCCTCCTCCACGGCCTCCTCGGCGAGTTCGCCGCGGACGATCAGCGGGTCCTGCCGGAGGTCGCGCATGAGGGCCCAGCACATGCCGACCATCACCAGCACGAACGGCGCCGCGACGAGGATCGTCAGGTGCTGCAGACCGGCGAGCGCGTCGCCCTTGCCCTCGCCGACGAGCAGCATCACGGCCGCGACGGCGCCCGTCACGACGCCCCAGAAGACGACGACGAACCGGGCCGGTTCGAAGGTGCCCTTCTGCGAGAGGGTGCCCATCACGATCGAGGCCGCGTCGGCGCCGGAGATGAAGAAGATGCCGACCAGGATCATCACCACCAGGCTCATCACCCCGGCGATCGGGAACTCCTGGAGCACGCCGAACAGCTGCGCCTCCGGCGTCGCGTCGGCCGCGAGCCGGCCCCGCTCCTCCAGGTGCATGGCGGTGCCGCCGAAGACGGCGAACCAGATCAGGCTCACCGTGCTGGGCACCAGGATCACGCCGCCGACGAACTGGCGGATGGTCCGGCCCCGGCTGATGCGGGCGATGAACATGCCGACGAACGGCGTCCAGGAGATCCACCACGCCCAGTAGAAGACCGTCCAGCTGCTGAGCCAGTCGGCCACGTCACCGCCGCCGGTCGCCGCCTCCGTGCGCCCGGCGAGCTGCGGCAGCTCGTCGAGGTACGAGGCGAGCGAGGTGGGGATCAGGTCGAGGACCAGGATGGTGGGGCCGGCGACGAAGACGAAGAGGGCGAGCACGACGGCCAGCACCATGTTCGTGTTCGACAGCCACTGGATGCCGCGCTCCACTCCGGAGACCGCCGAGAGGACGAAGCACACCGTCAGCACGGCGATGATGGAGACCAGCAGCCCGGTCCCGGCCTTGTCCAGCCAGCCCACCTCGCGCATGCCGCTGCCGATCTGGAGCGCGCCCAGGCCCAGCGAGGTGGCGGAGCCGAAGAGCGTGGCGAAGATGGCGAGGATGTCGATCACCCGGCCGGGCGCCCCCTCGGCCCGCCGCTTGCCGATCAGCGGGGTGAAGACGGCGCTGATGTTCTGCCGCCTGCGGCGCCGGAAGGTGCTGTACGCGATGGCCAGGCCCACCACCGCGTAGATGGCCCAGGGGTGCAGGGTCCAGTGGAACAGCGTGGTCGCGAGCGCCGTCTGCATGGCGGCCGCCGAGTCCGCCGGGTCGGTCCCCGGCGGCGGCGTGGTGTAGTGCGCGAGCGGCTCGCTCACGCCGTAGAACATCAGCCCGATGCCCATGCCCGCGCTGAACATCATGGCGACCCACGAGACGGTCTTGAACTCGGGCTCCTCGTGCTCCTGCCCCAGCTCGATGCGGCCGTAGCGGCTGACGGCGAGCCAGAGGGCGAAGACGACGAACCCCGAGGCGGCCAGGACGAACGCCCAGCCGCCGTTGTGCATCAGCCCGCCGAGCATCGTGTCGGAGAGGCTCTCCAGGGACTTGGTCGCGGTGGAGCCCCAGATGACGAAGGCCAGGGTGAGGACGGCCGCCACACCGAACACCACCGCGTCGGTCACGGGCGGCTTCTCCTCGTGCGGGTGGCGGCCCGGGAGGGCCGCCTTCACCGGCAGCCGCAGCCGTTGCCCCGGTTTGCGTTCGTCGTGCGACACAGGCGGCACCTTTCACGAATCCATGGGTGATTTCGCTCTCGGTACCCCCTACCACACCCGCACCATACGAATCGGGATCAACAGGCGGTCATGGGCTCCCCCGCCGTGAGGTGGTACGCGGCCCGCGCGTCGAGGAGCAGCGGCACCAGGGCGCGCGCGGACTGCCGCAGCGGTACGCGGACGGAGCCGTCGCCGCCGTCCGGCGGCGTGACGCGGACGCCGTGCAGGGCGAGCTCGTCGCCGACGTCGGCGTACTGGGCGGGGCTCAGGCGGTAGGCGCAGGGCGGGTCCTGGATGACCTCCGCCGGCTCGGCCGGGTCGTTGTCGGCGCCGCCGAGGTGGACGGGGCCGCGGTCGCCCAGGCCGGCGAGCCGGGCGGCCGTCGTGGCCGCCTCGATGCGGCCGCGCCGCTCGTCGACGTACCGCTTGAGGCCGTCGAGGGCGGTGAGCTGGGTGGTGACGCGGCGGCGGTTGTTGACGGCGGTGTCCCGCTTCTCCTCGTCCGTGAGGGGGGTGACACGCGTCTCGACGAGCAGGCCGACGGAGTGCTTGATGCCGGCCGTGTTGCGCAGGATGCGTTCCTGGCCGTCGCCGGCGACCTGCTTGAGGGGCTCACCGGTGGCGGGGTCGGTCCAGATGCCGTAGACGCCGCTCGTGAACCCGGCGCGCTCGGCGGCGGGGCGGACGTACGACTCGGAGAGCGCGTGCGCCTCGTCGTGGACGCGCGCGTGGGTGTTGAGGTTCCGCGGCCAGAGCGACAGCAGCGCCTTGTCGTAGTACGGCGGCGTGGCGTCGTACTCGTGCAGGTCGTAGACGACGTCGGGGCGGTGGTCGCGCAGCACGGCGGCGAGGGCGCGGCCCTCGGCGGTCTTCAGGGCGATGTGGTCGCGGTTGACGTCGACGCCGTCGGCGTTGGTGCGGGTGCCGGCGGCGCGGCCGTCGGGGTTGGCGGTGGGCACGACGAGGACGGTCGTACGGGACAGGAAGAGCCGGGTGCCGGCGTCCCGGGCGTACGCGAGGTCGCGGACGGTGGTGAGGCAGGCTTCGCGGCCGGACGGTTCGTCACCGTGCTGGCTGCAGATGAGGAGCACGGTGGTGCGGGTGTGGCGCCCGGTGCCGATGGTGACGAGCTGGAGGGGCCTGCCCTGCTTCGTCGTACCGATGGTGGACATCGCCACGCGGTCGCTCGCCCGGTCGACGGCCGCGAGGAAGCGCTGCTCCTCGGGCTGGGTGGTCCAGCGGGCGCCCGCGCTCGTCTCGAAGCCGGTGCGCGGCGGCGCGGTGGCGGACGAGGCCTGTGACGCGGGGGCGGTGAGAAGCGGGAGGACGAGGGCGGTGGCGGTGACGGAGAGGAGGGCGGTGCGGAGGCGAGGTCTCATCGGAGGCCGCCTCCACCGGTCGACGGGAACGGGATCGGGGTGGTGGCGCGCGGCTCGGCGACGCCGTCGAGCGGCGCCTTGCGCGGCGTGTGGGGCATCGTGCCGGAGGTGGCGCGCAGATACGCTCCCGCCCCGCCGACGACCGGCAGTTTCGCCCGGGTGCGGGCCAGGTCGAGGGTGAGGGTGGGGGCGGTGGTGCTCGCGGGAGGATCGATGAGGCCCGCGTCGGTGCCGCCGATGATGAGCGCGAGGCGGTGTCCGGCCGGGACGACGTGGTCGGCGGCGGCGAGGTCGAGGGTGATGGTGTGGGCCTTGCCGGGGGTCAGCGGGCGGCCCCGCCGGTCGTCGGCCCAGTTGCCGAGGTCGGCCCAGCCGCGGCTGAAGACGGTGAAGTCGACGTCGGCGGTCTTGGCCTCGGTCTCCTTGAAGCAGGCGCTGTCGCCGCTCGTGCTCGCGCCCCAGCAGCTGCGCTCCGTCAGCGTGGTGATGCCTTCGCCGCGGGCCGCGTAGTCGCGGATGGTGTCCGGGCCGAGGTCGACGAGCACGGCGGTCAGGTGGGCGGCGGTGGTGTTCGGGGTGGCGGTGACCGTGACCGTGGCGGAGCCGGACAGGCGCAGGTCCTTGGCGAGTGGCCGGGAGGTGAAGCCCGCCTTGCCGGGGGTGGAGGTGTCGATGTGGGACGCCCAGTCGATCTCGCTCAGGCCCGGGTCGTCGGTGAACGTCTCCGTCGTGCCCGGCCGCGCCGGGGCGAGGGAGAGGGTGCCGACGCCGGGCGCCGTGCCCGTGCCGGGCCGCAGGGTGGTGGGGACGGTGGCGCGCGGCGGCCAGACGCGGTCGGTGGACCACCGGTCGGGGGCGCGCTCGATGTCGGCCATCGGCTCGCGGTCGATGCCGTTGTCGTAACCGAGGAGGTGGTGGTCGAACCAGCGGTGGAGCGTCCGCACCCACTCGGCGCGGCGGAAGTCGAAGGGGTCGACGTGCCCGGTCTGGGAGAGCCAGATCTTGCGCTCGACGCCGTGCGCGGCGAGGGCGTCCCACCACTGGCCGAAGTGCTTGGCGCGGACGTTGAGGTCCTGCTGCCCGTGGACGACGAAGACGCTGGCCTTCACCCTGCCCGCGTCGGGGACGTAGTCGCGCGCGTCCCACAGGGGGGTCCAGTCGCCGCTGCGCGGCGCGCCGGCGGTGAGCCGCTGCTGGACGTGGCCGCAGCGGGCGCGGGCGTCGGGGCTGTTGACGTGGTGCGAGAGCCACTCGGGGCCGGAGTCGTAGAGCGGGGCGCCCTTGGCGAAGTAGTAGTCGTACCAGGAGGAGATGGCGCCGATCGGCACGATGGTCTTCAGGCCCTCGACGCCGGTGGCGGCGACACCGTTGGCTATGGTGCCGTCCCAGCTCTTGCCGATCATGCCGGTGTCGCCGGTGGTCCAGCCGGTGGCGCGGGCCCGCTCGGAGCCGGTGCGGCTGGTGTAGGCGGGGGCGCGGCCGTTCAGCCAGTCGACGACGGCCTTGGCGGACTGGATGTCGGAGGGGCCGCCGACGTCGTCGCAGCCGTCGGAGCGGTTGGTGCCGGCGAGGTCGACGGCGACGAAGGCGTAGCCGCGCGGCACGAAGTAGTTGTCGTAGAACAGCGGGAACTGGACGGGCCTGCCGTCGGCGTCGTACGTCTTCTTCTGGCTCTCGTTGCCGCGCCCGCAGCAGGAGTAGTACGGGCTGGCGTCCATGATCACGGGGACCTTGCGGCCCTGGGCCTCGGCCTCGCGCGGCCGGATGATGTCGGCGGCGACGCGGTCGGTCTTGCCGTCGCGGTCGCCGTCGAGGCCGGTGTCGACCCAGACGGACTCGCGGACGGCATCGTCGTACGAGTAGACGGGGGCGGACTCGCGGGGCGCATGGGGCGCACGGGGTGGCGACGCGGCGCCGGCGTCGCTCCGCGCGTTCGCCATCGGGGTCAGGACGACGGTCAGCAGTACGGCCGAGGCCGCCACGGCCAGGGATCTCCTCGCCGGGCGGGTGCCGCGCAGATGTAGGGGCATGGCCGGGAACGTACACGGGTCAACTGCCGCGTAAAAGAGTGCCGGACCGGTACCAATGGGGCATGTGGGACGGCATGGGCGGGCGCGTTCATGTCGGCTGAATGGCGATCGTGTGACGGAAGAGGCCATGGACATGACTGCGTCGAGGAGGGCTGAATAACCTTCAGAAGATCTTATGGTCCTACGACTTGGAGAGCCTGACGTGCACCGCAGACTGATCGTCCCGAGCGCACTCGTGGTCTCGCTGATGCTGGCGATCCCGGCATCGGCCGCCGACTACGCACCCGGAGCCGCCGGAATCGGCGACCCGTACTACCCGGCCAGCGGCAACGGCGGGTACGACGTGTCGCACTACGACCTGCGCCTGAAGTACCAGCCGAAGACCGACCTGCTGGAGGGCACGGCGACGATCCTCGCCACCACCAAGCAGAACCTGTCCCGCTTCAACCTGGACCTGGGGCTCAAGGCCAGCGAGGTGCGGGTGAACGGCACCCGGGCGAAGTTCGCCGCGACCGGCGACCACGAGCTGGAGATCACCCCGGCCACGCCGCTGGAGAAGGGCCGGGCGATCTCGGTCGTCGTACGGTACGCGGGCAAGCCGTCCGAGCTGAAGATCGGCGGCTGGACGGCCTGGCACCGTACGCCGGACGGCGGTGTCGCCGCGCAGGAACCGGATTCGGCCGTGTGGTGGTTCCCCTCCAACGACCACCCGCTGGACAAGGCGACGTACGACATCTCGGTCTCCGTCCCGGACGGTACGCAGGCCATCTCCAACGGCGTCCTGCAGTCGCAGTCCTCCCGGCTCGGCTGGACGCGCTTCAACTGGCGCTCCAACAAGCCGCAGGCCACCTACCTCGCCACGCTCGCCGTCGGCAAGTTCGACATCACGACGGACAAGACGGACAAGGGGCTGCCCGTCCTCAACGCGTACAGCAAGGACCTCGGCGACAACGCGGGCGCGGCGCGCGCCAGCATCGAGCGCACGAAGGAGGTCGCCGAGTGGCTGGAGGAGGTCTTCGGGCCGTACCCCTTCAACGCGCTCGGCGGGTACGTGCCGAACGTGACGAGCGGGTACGCGCTGGAGACGCAGACCCGGCCGTTCTACAGCCCCCGGCAGTTCGCGAACGGCGCGAACGTCTCGGTGGTCGTGCACGAGCTGGCGCACCAGTGGTACGGCGACAGCGTGTCGGTGGACGGCTGGAAGGACATCTGGGTCAACGAGGGCTTCGCCCGCTACAGCCAGTGGCTCTGGTCGGAGAAGGAGGGCGAGGGCACGGCGCAGGAGCTGGCGGACTACGTGTACGCCACGCGCGCGGCCGACGACCCGTTCTGGACGGTGAAGCCGGGTGACCCGGGTCCGGACAAGCAGTTCGACATCGCCGTGTACGACCGGGGCGCGCTCGCGCTCCAGGCGCTGCGCAACGAGATAGGCGACGAGGACTTCTTCGCCATCCTCAAGGGCTGGCCGACCGAGCGGGCGTACGGCAACGCCAAGGTGGGCGACTTCGTCGCGTACGCCGAACGCATCTCGGGCAAGCCGCTCTCCGGGCTCTTCGACACCTGGCTGTACCAGCCGTCGAAGCCGGAGGCGCCGACGGCGGCCGAGTCGGGGATCGCCGCGCGCTCGCGGGCGGCGACGGCCCCGTCGGCGGCGCCCGCGCAGCCGAAGTCGTGGAAGAAGATCGCCGCGACGAACACGGTCCACGAGCACGACGACCACGGGCACGACCACTGAGGTGACCCAAGCCGCCGCCTCCACCCGGCGTGGGGGCGGCGGCCGCCGGCCGGCTACTTGAGCAGCCGGAAACCTGGCTGCCCGGCCCAGGCCCGCAGGAACTCCGCGCTGCCCAGCGCCGTCCCGTCGTCCTCCGTGATCCCCAGCACTCCCGGCAGGCCCGCGACGATCCCCGCCTGCCCGTCCAGCAGCTCCGCCTTGGCCACGCCCCCGATGACGTCCATGACGGCGGCGGTCAGCAGGGCTGCGGCCACATGGTCGATCCCGCCGTTGCAGCAGGCGCTGACATTGACGGCATGGGTCGGCTTGAAGCCGAGAACGGCCTCCACCTCGGGCTCGTCCTCATGCTCGGCCTCGAAGAGGCTCTCGTCCCCGGCACCCGGCCCCATCAGGTACACCAGGAAAGGCCGACGCCAGTCCTCGCGCCACGGATTGAAGCCGACCTGAGCCGTCAGCTTCTCGTCCCTCACCGTTTCGCCGGTGAGGGAAAGCGGGAACGGCTTGCGCCAGTCCTTGTCCCGCGTGTCCTCGACACCCAGCCGCTCAGCGGGCACATGGACGTCGAAAGACCCGGGCCGCAGCTCCGTGAAGCCGCAGGAGAGCGCCACCATCAACGCGCGGAACTCCCCGAGCACCTCCGGTGGTAGGGGCGCGGCCAACTCGATCACCAGCGTCGGACCTGACATGCGGGGAGCCTAAGGGCTGTCTTCCGCATCTCGCCGGGCTCGCGATGGATGAGAGCGCTCTCAGAAGGAGTCGTGACCGGTTACCCTGCTCCTGTGCGCGCACGACGTCCGCGCACACCCGGTCCGCCCGCGACGCCGAGGAGCTCGCTTGCCCGCCCTGCCCGCACCGCCCGATCCCGCCCCCGGGTCCCGCCCCACGCTGGAAGCCGTCGCCGCCCGCGCCGGGGTCTCGCGGGCGACGGTCTCGCGTGTCGTGAACGGCGGTACGGGGGTGCGCGGGCCGCTGGTGGAGAAGGTGCGCCGGGCGGTCGAGGAGCTGGGGTACATCCCCAACCACGCCGCCCGCACCCTGGTGACCCGGCGCAACGGCGCGGTCGCGGTGATCATCGCGGAGCCGGAGTTCCGGGTCTTCTCCGACCCGTTCTTCGAGCAGCAGGTGCGCGGCATCAGCCGCGAGCTGACCGCGCACGACGCGCAGCTGGTGCTGCTGTGGGTGGAGGGCCCGGGCGACTACGACCGGATCGGCCGCTACCTCGGCGGCGGCCACGTCGACGGAGCGCTCGCCTTCTCGGTGCACGACGACGACGAGCTGCCCGCGATCATCCGGCGCGTCCAGGTGCCGGCGGTCTTCGGCGGCCGGCCGGGCTGGCCGGGCGCGACCGGAAGCCTCGCCGTGCCGTACGTCGACGTGGACAACCGCGGCGGCGCCCGCGAGGCCGTGCGGCACCTGCTCGCCCTGGGCCGCGAACGCGTCGCCCACATCGCCGGCCCCCGCGACCAGACCTCCGCGACGGACCGGCTCGACGGGTACCGGGACGTCCTGCTCGACGCCGGACCGGGCCTCATCGCGCAGGGCGACTTCACGGAGGAGAGCGGGGCCCGGGCGATGGCGGAGCTGCTGGAGCGGCGGCCGGACCTGGACGCGGTGTTCGCCGCGAACGACCTGATGGCGTCGGGGGCCCTGCGCGTGCTGCGCGAGCGCGGGGTGCGGGTGCCCGAGGACGTGGCGCTGGTGGGCTTCGACGACATGAGGTCCATCGCGGAGGCGACCGATCCGCCGCTGACGACGGTCCGTCAGGACATCGAGGGCATGGGCCGGCTCATGGTCCGGCTGCTGATGCGCGTGCTGGGCGGGCAGGAAGGGGCCGAGCCCGGGGCGAGCAGCGCCCCGGGCTCGGTGATCATGCCGACGGAACTGGTCCGCCGGGCCTCGGCCTGACTACGCGTACGGGATGACGAGCACGGACCGGTCCGTACCGGTCTGGAGCTTGGCGGTGCCGTTGCCGATGGCGTGCCACACCTCCAGGCGGACGGTGCCGCCCCGGAGGTCGCCCAGGGTGCCGGTCGCCGACTTCAGGCCGCGCCCCTGGCCGTACTCCTCCCAGCCGGCCACCGGGTCGGTGGCGAAGTAGTGGTACGTCTCCGTCCGGTCGAAGGTGCCGTCGCCCGTGAGGTCGTAGCTGACCCGCGCCTGCTGGCCGAGGCCGACCGTGGTGCCCGCGTCCACCTGGAGGCGGAAGGCGGTGGCACCGCCGGGCTTCAGGGTGCCGTTGACGCCCTTCGCCTCGTACACGAGCGGCTGGTGAGGGGTGCCGTCGTGGTTGGCGCCGCCCGCCGAGGCGATGGTGTCGCTGCCGGCCGTGCCGTTCGTGGCGGTCGTCAGGGCGCCGCCGGTGCGCAGCTGGAAGGTGTCGCCCGTGGAGGGGCCGGGCCCGGGATCGGTGCCTCCGGTTCCGGTGCCGGTGGCCGTCGAACGGGCCGGGACGGTGAGCTTCGCGCCGTCGGAGAACGTCACGGTGCGGGCGGTGGAGCCGTGGTTGTGCGCCGCGTAGGTCCGTACGGTGCCCTTGGTGAAGACCGCCGACGTCGGGATGTCACCGGTGACGGTGGCGTCGGGGGCGCCGAGCGCGTCCAGCGTGGCGATCCAGTGGTACGTGTGGGCCTTGGACTCCCCCGCCTCCGGGGTGTACGCGGCGTGGCCGGAGTCCCACTTCGCCTTGGCGGCGGCGGGGTCGGCGAGGGCCTGGAACTCCCAGAGGATGTCGCGCCATTCGACGGCCGGTCCGCCGTTCTCGCGTTCCATCTCGGCGAGGTTGCGCCGGATCGCGGCCTTCTCGCCGCCGAGGTGCAGGGAGCCGCCGGTCACGGGCAGGACGTTGATGCCGTGGATCTCCTCGGGGTTGGCGGTCCACCAGGTCGCGTAGGCGGCGCCGCTGCCCCACACCATGCCGGCCGTGTCGTGGGCGAAGGAGGCGGGGAAGACCTGCTGGTCGGCGTCGAACCAGTACTGCGTGATCGCCTCGGACTCCGTCGTCAGCAGGTACACGCCCAGGTCGCGCAGGGCGGTGTCCCCGGTGGCCGCGCCCCACAGCACCAGGCCGGCGCTGAGGTTGGTGGACTCCGACGAGGACTCCTGGTTGTTGCCGGCGGCGAAGCCCTGGTGACCGGAGGCCCAGCTGTGCCCGGCGTACACGTCGAAGCCGCGCAGGAAGGGGAAGGCGGTGTCGGTGCGGCTGGGGTTCGCGGCGTCGCGCACGAGCGTCTTCACCATGCCGCCCCACGCGGAGTCGGCGGCCCAGCCGGGGTCGTACTGGGCGACGATCGCCGCCGCGTAGACGTAGTACGAGTAGTGGAAGTGGTGGTCGTTGAGCTCGGTGTCACTGCCGTACGAGGCGGGGTAGCCGGTCAGCGTCTTCCACGTCCGGTCGTACGAGAACTCGTTGCCGCCGCCCACGGTGAACCAGTCCTGGAGGCGGCCCTTGATGAGGCCGAGCAGCCTGTCGCGCACGGCGGTGTCGCCGGTCTGCTCGGCGAGCGGCACGAGCTGGGCGAGGCGGCCGAGGGCCTTGCCGGTCCAGTACGTGTCGGTGGCGCCCTGCAGCGGGTCGGGGGCGTTCACGACCTCGTTCAGGTAGCCGCGCAGCCGGGCCGCGTCGACGCCGGACGCCTTCGGCAGGCCCGGCAGCACGGCGGCGGCCCGCTGGCTGGTGGTGAAGGACGTCGCCTCGCGGACCTTCATGGTGCCGCGCGGTGAGATGTACGTGTACGGGGTCAGCGCGTCCGTGGTGTTGAGCCACTGGTGGCGGTAGAGGGCCTGCAGGGTCCCGGTCTCGGTGCCCTCCTGCGGCTGGGTGGTGAGGCTGTACGTGGCTCTGACCGTGCCCGCGCCGTGGCTCCAGGCGACCTGGGAGCCGGTCACGAAGCTGAAGGCGTACTTCCGGTAGGTGGCGAGCGCGTCGGTGGAGGGCAGGACGGCGAGCGAGAAGTAGTCCTTGCCGCCGAGGGCCGCCGTGAGCGTGGAGCCCGAGACGGTCCAGTCGGTGCCGGTGGGGGCGAACAGGGCGTAGTGGTGGCCGGCGACGGTGATGCCGAGGACGTTGCCCTGGTCGGCGAAGACGGTGGGGGCGGTGGCGGTGGTGACGCGGGCGCTGCCGCCGGTGCCCTTGGCGTAGACGAAGGGCAGGCCGTGGCCGATGGTCGTACGCAGCGTGCGGGCGCCGTCGGACCAGTAGGGGGTGACGGTCCAGTCGGACCACGCGTCGGCCTTGGTGTCGGGCGAGTTGAGCCCCGTCAGACCGAGGGTGAGGTCGCGCTTGTGGGCGTACTCGTACTGGCGGCCGTCGCCGACGATGGCGGGGGCCGTGGGGTAGCCGATGTCCAGGCCGGCGGCGGTGGCCTGGTAGGTGAGGGGGTGGCCGTACATCGGGGTGGACCAGGGGTTGTCCCCGTAGCGCTGGAAGGCGAGCGAGGACCACCAGTCATTGGTGGGGACGGGTCTTCCCTGGGCGGCGGGCGTGACCTTTGGGGTGACCGGGGTGCCGGTGTTGGTGGTGGGGCCGGAGGTGCCGGCGGGGCGGGTGTCGGAGTAACCGCCCGCGCCGACGGGGACGGTGGCGGCGGCGGCCGGGGCGGCGGTGGGACCGGCGAGGCCGAGGGTGGCCAGGGTGGTGGCCACGAGAACTGCGGCTGATCGGGTGCGCGGGGATGGCATGGACAGCACCTCGAGGGGGTGGGGGATCGAGCGTTGAGAGCGCTCTCATATGGCGAGGAACGTAAAACTCCTGAAAGGGACTGTCAATACACGGGACATAGGAGGGAGTTGACGGGACCGCGCTGCTGTTACGTGTTCGAGTCTTGACGGCACGGGGGCGTACGGGGGACGCTCCGACCCAGTTGTTTGAGAGCGCTCTCAGCTCTCCGCGCCGTCCCGCTCCCCCGAAGCCAAGGGAGGCTTCCCATGCCCATCGCCCGAGCCGCCAGAAGGGCCGCCGTCCGTCTCGGCGCGGTCGCGCTCACCGGGGCCCTGCTCGCCGGTTGCGGAGCCGGCGCCTCGGACGAGGCGTCCGACGGCCGGGTCACGCTGACCGTCGACCTCTTCGGCTCCTTCGGCTACAAGGAGGCCGGGCTCTACGCCGAGTACGAGAAGCTGCACCCCGGCATCACGATCAAGCAGACCGACACCGAGGACGAGCAGGACTACTGGAAGTCCCTCCAGACCCGGCTCGCGGGCGGCGGCGGCCTCGCCGACGTCCAGGGCATCGAGGTCGGGCGCATCGCCTCCGTCACCCAGCAGCAGGCCGACAAGTTCGAGGACCTCAAGAAGTACGGGGCGGACAAGCTCAAGGGGCAGTTCGCCGAGGCGAAGTGGTCGGCGGCGACCACCAAGGACGGGCGCGTGCTCGGGCTCGGCACCGACGTGGGACCCGAGGCGATGTGCTACCGCACGGACCTCTTCAAGCAGGCCGGCCTGCCCACGGACCGCACCGAGCTGGCCGCGCGGTGGTCCACCTGGGACGGGTACCTGGAGCTGGGCAAGCAGTACAAGGCGAAGGCCCCCGGCAAGAGCGCGTGGCTCGACAGCGTGGGCAGCCTCTTCACCATCATGATCGGGCAGGAGGAGGAGCGGTACTACAACGCCTCCGGCGAGCTCGTCTACGACAGGAACCCCGCCGTCAAGGCCGCGTGGGACACCGCGGCCGAGGCGGCCGAGGCGGGCCTGAGCGCCAAGCTCGACCAGTGGTCGCCGCAGTGGAACCAGGCCTTCGCGGCCGGGTCCTTCGCCACGATCCCGTGCCCCGCGTGGATGCTCGGCTACATCAAGGGCCAGGCCGGCGACGCCGGGCGCGGCAAGTGGGACATCGCCAAGCTGCCGGGCGGCGCGGGGAACTGGGGCGGCTCGTACCTGTCCGTGCCGCGCGCGGCGAAGCACAAGAAGGAGGCGTACGAGCTGATCCAGTGGCTCACCGCGCCGGAGCAGCAGGCCAAGCTCTTCCGCGCACAGGGCAACTTCCCGTCCTCGACGGGCGCCATCGCGAAGATCGCGGACGCCACGGACCCGTACTTCTCGGGCGCGCCCATCGGCCGGATCTTCGGCGAGGCGGCGAAGGCGGCGCCGGTGCAGGTGCTGGGGGTGCACGACAAGAACGTCGCGGACCAGATCACGAACGCGCTGAGCGAGGTCGAGCGCAAGGGCACGCCACCCGACGAGGCCTGGTCCACCGCGAGGAAGGGCGTCGCGAACGCGACGGGCTGAGCCTTCCGGGGCGAGGGCGCGCGTGGGCGGCTCGGCCTCTCGGGGGTCCGGTTTCCCGTGCCCGGCGGGCACCCACGCAGGGGCCTGGCCCTGCCGGGGGTGCGGTTCCGCGCCGCGCTGGGCACCCGCGTGGGCGGCTCGGCCTCTCGGGGGTCCGATCCCGTGCCCGGCGGGCACCCGCGTGGGCGGCTGCCGCCGGTGGGGCGCGGGGCGGGACCCCTCCGGGCTCGACTCTCCCCCAGAGGGGGCACCCCCACGACGTCGGCGGCCTTGGCCTCTACGGACGCGGAACGGTCTCGGCGCCGCCAACGTCTGCGGGGACGACCCTGCACGGCCCCACCCCGAGGGCGAATGCCGTCCGCGGGCCGGTGGCCGCTGACGCCCGTTACGCGGGACCGCGGCCCCTGTGCGGACCGCGGTCGCAACGACGCCCACCAGGGGCGATGCGCACCGGCGGCGGGAACGACCGACCACGTGAGGGGGCCGGGGGTGGAGCGTGGGGGGTGCTCGGGCGTAAAACGACTGAACTCGCGCGAAGCGCGGTGAACGAGAGCCCGAGTACCTCCCACCGGAGCCCCCGGCCCCCGACCGCGCCCACCGGGCAGCAAGCCCCACGCAGAGGCCCGCACCCGCCCAAGGACAGCACGCACCGCGCACCGGAAACCCACCGGGCAGCAAGCATCGCGCAGCGCAAGCCGCCGCGCGCCGAACTTCGAAGGGCCCCGTACCGTGACCCTCCACGCACCACCCGCCGCCGCGCGCGGCGCGACGTACCGGCGCCTCTGGCGGGCGGCCTCGCCGTACGCGTACATCGCGCCGTTCTTCACCCTCTTCGCCGCCTTCGGGCTCTTCCCCCTCCTCTACACCGCCTTCGTCTCGCTCTACCGCGTCGAACTCCAAACCCCCGGTGACATGCAGTGGCGCGGCCTCGCCAACTACACCGCGCTCTTCACCGACGACTTCTTCTGGCTCTCGCTGCGCAACACCTTCACCATCGGCGTGCTGTCGACGGTCCCGCAGCTGGTGATGGCGCTAGGCCTGGCGCACCTGCTGAACTACAAACTCCGTGGCCGGACGTTCTTCCGGACGGCGATGCTGCTGCCGTACGCGACGTCCGTCGCCGCCGCGACGCTGGTGTTCGCGCAGCTCTTCGGGCGGGACTTCGGCCTGGTGAACCACCTGCTGGGCGTGGTCGGGTTCGGCCCGGTGGACTGGCAGACCGGTACCGTCGCCTCGCAGGTCGCGGTGTCGACGATCGTCATCTGGCGGTGGACCGGCTACAACGCCCTGATCTACCTCGCGGGCATGCAGTCCATCCCGACCGAGCTGTACGAGGCCGCGGAGATGGACGGCGCGTCGCGCTGGCGGCAGTTCGTGCACGTCACGCTGCCGGGCCTGCGGCCGACGATCGTGTTCACCGTGGTGGTGTCGACGATCGGGGCGACGCAGCTCTTCGGGGAGCCGCTGCTCTTCGAGGGCAGCGTGTCGGGCGGTATCTCGCACCAGTACCAGACGCTCGGTCTGTACCTGTACGAGCAGGGCTGGGGCTTCTTCCACCTGGGCCGGGCGGCCGCGGTCGCCTGGGTGATGTTCCTGCTGATCCTGGTCCTCGTCGGGGTCAACGCCCTGGTCGTTCGCCGCCGCGCCCGCAAGGAGGCCGTCCGATGAGCGTGAAGCGACGCGCGGGGCGCACGCTCCACGGGGGGAGGGTCGCGTACGCGATCCTGATCGCCGCCGTGCTGGTCTCCGCCTTCCCGTTCTACTGGACGATCGTCGCCGCGAGCCGCTCGAACGCGGATCTGGCGCAGGTGCCGCCGTCACTGCTCCCCGGCCCGAACCTGATGAGGAACGTCGAGGCGGTGCTGGAGGAGGCGGACATCGGCACGGCCCTGCTCAACTCCCTGATCGTGTCGGGTTCGATCACCGTCGGCACGGTGCTGTGCTGCACGCTCGCCGGCTTCGCCTTCGCCAAGCTGCGCTTCCGCGGCAAGGGGGCGCTGCTGGCGGTGACGGTGGGCACGATGATGATTCCGCCCCAACTGGGCGTGATCCCGCTGTTCATGCTGATCGCGAAGCTGGAGTGGGTGAACCAGCTGCAGTCCGTGATCCTGCCGGGGCTGGTGTCGGCGTTCGGGGTGTTCTTCATGCGCCAGTTCCTGGTGCAGTCCCTGCCGGACGAGTTGATCGAGGCGGCGCGGGTGGACGGCGCGTCGAACGCGCGGATCTTCTGGTCGATCGTGGTGCCGGTGGCGCGGCCCGGGATGGCGGTGCTGGGCATGCTGACGTTCATGGCGGCCTGGAACGACTTCTTCTGGCCGATCGTGGCGCTGTCCTCCCAGAACCCGACCGTGCAGGTCGCGCTGCGCCAGCTGGGCGGCGGTTACGTACACGACCAGTCCGTGATCATGGCGGGCACCCTGCTCGGCACCCTCCCCGTGCTCCTTGTCTTCGGCCTGCTGGGCCGCCAGATCGTCGGCGGCATCATGCAGGGCGCCGTCAAGGGCTGACCCTTCCTTTCCCCTCCACCTTTCGTTGGGAGTCTCATGACCGAGCTCAGCTTCCCGGCCGGCTTCCGCTGGGGCACGGCCACGGCCGCGTACCAGATCGAGGGCGCCGCCGACGAGGACGGCCGGACGCCATCCATCTGGGACACCTTCAGCCGTACGCCGGGCAACGTGCGCAACGGCGACACCGGTGACATCGCCGCCGACCACTACCACCGGATGCGCGAGGACGTCGCGCTGATGAAGGACCTGGGGGTGACGGACTACCGGTTCTCGGTGGCGTGGCCGCGTGTGCAGCCGACGGGGCGGGGGCCCGCGGCCCAGAAGGGTCTGGACTTCTACCGGCGGCTGGTGGACGAGTTGCGGGCGGCGGACATCCGGCCGGTGGCCACGCTCTACCACTGGGACCTTCCGCAGGAGCTGGAAACCGCTGACATCAGCGGCTCCGCCACGGGGGGCGGCTGGCCGCAGCGGGAGACGGCGGAACGGTTCGCCGACTACGCCGCGCTGGTGGCGGGCGCGCTGGGCGACCGGGTCGCCACCTGGACGACGCTGAACGAGCCGTGGTGCGCGGCGTTCCTCGGGTACGCCTCGGGGGTGCACGCGCCGGGCCGCACGGAGCCGGTCGCGTCGCTGCGCGCGGCACACCACCTGAACCTGGCGCACGGGCTCGCGGTGCGGGCCCTGCGGGCCTCGCTCCCGGCGTCGGCGGAGGTGTCGCTGACGCTGAACCTCCACGCGGTGAGGGCGCTTTCGGACTCGGACGCCGACCAGGACGCGGCGCGGCGGGTGGACGCGCTGGGCAACCGGCTCTTCCTGGACCCGGTGTTCCACGGGCGGCTGCCGGCGGACCTGGTGGCGGACACGGCCGGGCTGACGGACTGGGCGTTCGTACGGGACGGGGACCTGGAGGTGACGTCCGCGCCGGTCGACTCACTGGGGATCAACTACTACTCCCCCACGGTCGTCGGGGCGGGGACGTGCGACGCGCCGTCGCCCTGGCCGGGCGCGGAGGCCCACGTCCGCTTCGTACCGGCGCCGGGGCCGCGTACCGCGATGGACTGGCCGGTGGACGCCGACGGACTGTACGAGCTGCTGGTACGGCTGCGGGACGAGCTGCCCTCCGTACCGTTGTTGGTGACGGAGAACGGCGCGGCGTACGACGACTGCGCCGACCCGTCGGGCGACGTCCACGACCCCGAGCGGGTGGCGTACCTGCACGCGCACCTCGCGGCGGTGCACCGGGCGCTGGCGGACGGGGTGGACGTGCGCGGCTACTTCCTGTGGTCGCTGCTGGACAACTTCGAGTGGGCGTACGGCTACGGCAAACGGTTCGGCATCGTGCACGTGGACTTCGCGTCCCAGCGGCGTACGCCGAAGGACAGCGCGCGGTGGTACGCGGACGTCATCGCGCGGGGCGGGCTGCCGAGCTGAGACGGTGCCGTCGGCGGGCCTCACGCGCCAGCGGGAGGTAGCGCAACCGCTCGGGCAGGACAGGGACCACGGCTCGTACGACCCGGCCGAAGCGGCGCAGCGCGCGCTCCTGCGCGTCCGTCCACTCCAGGCCGAGCGCGGCGCGCGCGTCGGGCGGCATGAAGCCGATGGTGACGAAGCGGCGGAAGCGGGTGAGGGGCGGGAGCAGCACCGGCCACAGGGCGCGCAGGAGGAGCCGCGTCGGGAGCGGTCCACGGTCGGGCGGGGGCACCGGGCTGTCGGTGGCGACCAGCTCCCGGACGACGACGGTGGCCTCGATCTCCTCGGCGAGGATCTTGCGGTAGTACGGCCAGAAGTCCTCGATCGTCTGCGGCATGTCGCGGTCGTGGAGGCCGAGTATCCGGCCGACCTGGAGCCACTCGGCGTACAGCCGCCGCTCCTGCGCCTCGGTCATGGGGCGCACGAGGTAGCGGTAGGCGTGGTGGAAGACGGGGAAGCCGGTGGCGTGGACCCAGGCGTAGTTCGCCGGGGTGAGGGCGTGGTAGCGGCGGCCGCGGGTGTCGGTGCCCTGGATGGTCTTGTGGAGCCGCCGGAGCCTGCGGCCCTCCTCGGCGGCGGCCTCGCCCCCGTACACCCACAGCTGGAGCGAGCGCAGGGAGCGTTCGCCGCGGCCCCAGGGATCGGTGCGGAAGACGGAGTGCTCGTCGACGCCGGCGCCGACGGCGGGGTGGGCGACCTGGAGGGTGAGCGCGGCGGGCAGCATGAGCAGGCCGCGGATGTCGCCCGCGAGGGTCCACAGCACGCCGCCGGGGGGTGGCGGTGGCGGGTCTGCTGCTGCCATGGCAGACGTGCTCCTCGGTGCGGTTCCGGGGCCCGGGGTGGGCCCCGCTACCAGTATCGATCACCGAGGGTGGGCGGCGGAGGCGGGGGCGTGGGGGCCGGTGCCAGTGCCGGCGCCGGTGCCCCCGGCTCGGGCCAGGGGCTTCGGGCCTGAGGGCCCGGGGTCAGCGGCGGTCGGCGGGGCGGGCGGGGACGGGTTCGCCGATGATCCGCTCGGCGAGGGTGCGTGCCCATGCCTCCACGTCGTCGCTGAGGCGGGACTCGGCGGCGGCGCGTTCCTCCGCGATGCGGGTGTGCCCGGCGGCGAGGATCCGTTCGCGTTCGCGCGCCCCCTCCTCGCGGGCGGCGGCGAGGGCAGCCGCGCCCTGCTCGTGCGCCTCGGCGCGGATGCGGGCGGCGTCGTGCCGCGCCGAGGCGAGCTCGGCCTCGTACTGCGCACGGAGCTGGGCGGCCTGCTCGCGCAGTTCCTCGGCGCGGTCGGTACCGCCCTCGATGGCGTCCTGGCGCTGCTGCAGGGTGCGGTTGATCCGGGGCAGGATCACCGTGGCCATGATGAGGAAGGTGGCGCCGAAGAACACGACACCGATGAGGAGTTCGGCCCACACGGGGTTGAGCGGTCCGAGATCGAAGGGGAACACCTCGGTGTTCCGGGCAAGAGTCACCGTCGAGTCCATGTCCGGATCCTACCGACTCATCTCGATCCGTCCCCACCGGGCGGGGCGGGACACGAGCAGTGTGGACGGGAGTTGACGCGGCGGCCGCGCGTCGGTGGGAGCAGCCCGGTCGGGGCGGGGTGAAGCGCCCGGCGTACCGTGCGGCCCCATGCATGTGGTTGCCGTACTCGCTCTTGACGGGGTGTCAGCGTTCGACCTGACCATCCCCTGCCAGGTGTTCGCCTTCGCGCGCAGGCCCGACGGAACGCCCGCGTACGAGATCAGGGTCTGCGCGGACCGCGCCGTCACCACGCGGGCGGGTGAAGCGGAACCCTTCCGCCTCACCGCGCCGTACGGGCTGGCGGACGCCCGCGGCGCGGACACCCTCATCGTGCCGGGCATCGCCGCCGACCAGGCGCCGCATCCGCGGGTGGTCCGGCTGCTGAGGGAGGCGGCGGCCTCGGGAGCACGCATAGCCTCCATCTGCACGGGCGCCTTCGTCCTGGCCCGGGCCGGGCTGCTCGAAGGGCGCCGGGCGACGACGCACTGGCGCTTCGCCGACGACCTCGCCGCGCGGTTCCCCGAGGTGACGGTGGACCCGTCCGTGCTGTTCGTCGACGACGAGGACGTCCTGACCTCCGCGGGCATCGCCGCCGGCCTCGACCTGTGCCTGCACATCGTGCGCCGGGACCAGGGTGCGGCGGTCGCCGCCGACGTGGCCCGCATGATCGTCATGGCTCCGCAACGGGAGGGTGGTCAGGCCCAGTTCATCGAGCATCGGGAGCCCGGAACCGACACGGACGACCTCGGCGGGACGCTGCGGTGGATGCGCGACAACCTGCACCGGCCGCTGGCGATCGCCGACATCGCCGCCCAGGCCGCGATGAGCAGGCGCAGTCTGGCGCGGCGCTTCCGGGCGCAGACCGGGACGACCCCTTTGCGGTGGCTGCTCGCACACCGCGTGCAGCGGGCCCGGGAACTGCTGGAGACCACCGACGTACCGATCGGCCGGATCGCGGAGAGCACCGGTTTCGGGTCCATCGAGGCTCTCCGGCACCACTTCACCCGGCAGGTGGGCACGACCCCGAAGGCGTACCGCGCGAGCTTCCGGGTGTGAGGCTTCCGGTGGCGAGGGGCGCGCGTGCGCGCCGTGGCCGCATCTTGCGCCACATGGGCACCCAGGCCACTGTCCCCTCGCGTCCTCCGTCGGAAGACTGGGCCCGTCGTCGCACCTCAGGGGCCGCATGCGGTGTCCCCCGGGGTGCTTCCCACTCTTTCTGGAGGATCCATGCACAGGCGCGATCTGCTGCGTTCGAGCGCCGCCGCCGCGGTCGGCATCGGGGCCGTCGGCTCCGGCCTCGCGGGCGCCGGCCCCGCGGCGGCCGGCTCACCGGCGGGCCCGGGCCGCCGGCGTCGCGAGCCCCTGCGCGTACACACGGTGCTGTACGACGGCGTGGAGGAGCAGGACTTCGCGGGACCGGTCGAGGTCTTCGGCATCGTCGGGGACCGGGGTCCGGTCGAGCAGACCTTCGTCACGGCGGACGGACCGCGGACGGTCGTCACCACCGCGGGCATGGAGATCGTCTGCCGGGCGCGCTGGTCGCCGTCCTCGGCCGACCTGATCGTCGTGCCGGGCGGCGGGTACGGTCCGGGGTCCGGCCTGCAGAAGGAGATCGACCGCGGCAGGCTGCCCAAGGCACTCGCGGAGGCCCGGCGGCCGGGGCTGGTCCTCGCGGCCGTGTGCAGCGGGACGATGCTGCTCTCCGCCGCCGGCATCACCAAGGGCCGGCCCTGCACCACCCACCACATCGCCAAGGACGACCTCCGCGCTCAGGGCGCGCAGGTGGTCGGCGGGCGGGTCGTCGACGACGGCGACCTGGTGACCTGCGGGGGCGTCACCTCGGGCATCGACCTCGGGCTCTGGCTCGTCGAACGGTTCTACGGCCACGAGACGGCCGTCTTCGCCGAGGAGGTGCTCGAGTACGAGCGTCGCGGCACCGTGTGGCGCTCCCGGCACCGGGCCCCCGAGCGGGCGTGAGCCTTCCGCCGCCCTCGGAGCCGTCAGCCATCAGCCGTCAGCCGTCAGCCACCAGGCATCAGCCATCAGCCGTCAGGTCCGAGCACCGCGGCCGAACCACCTGTCCACCGACCCGCCCCACACTCCTGGGAGACCTGCATGAACCGCCGTGACCTGCTCCGTGCCTCGACCGCGGTCGGCGCCACGACCCTGGCCATGGGTGCGGCGGCCGCCGCACCCGCCTCCGCCGCCGCGCCTTCCGCGTCGGCCGCTCCGAAGCCGCCCGCCGCCGGAAGCGTCGGGCCCCTGCGCGTGCACATCGTCCTGTACGAGGGTGTCGAGGAGCTCGACTTCATCGCGCCCTACGAGGTCTTCTCCGCCGCCGCCTTCTTCACCGACCGGCCGGTCGAGGTCGGGTACGTCAGCGTCACCGGGAGCGCGACCACGGCCGTCAGGGCCGCGTACGGCACGGAGGTCCACCGCGTTCGCCCCTGGGCACCGCACCGGGCGGACCTGCTGGTCGTGCCGGGCGGCGGGTACGCCCGCAGGGACAGCCCCGGCGTCTGGGCCGAGATCCAGCGCGGCACGCTGCCGAGGGCCCTGGCCGCAGCGGCGCGCCCCGGCCTCACCATCAGCGCGCTGTGTACGGGGACGATGCTGCTGTCGGCGGCCGGTCTGACCCGGAACCGGCCCTGCACCACCCACCACAGGGCACGGCAGGACCTCCAGGACCAGGGCGGCGTGGTGAAGAACGCCCGGGTCGTCGACGACGGTGACCTCGTGACGGCCGGCGGCGTCACGTCCGGCCTGGACCTGGCCCTCTGGCTCGTACGCCGGGAGCTGGGTCCGGACGCAGCGACCGGTCTGGAGGCCATGCTCGAGTACGAGGCGCGCGGCACGGTGTGGACGTCGCCCGCCGCGGGGCGCTGAGGAGCCGCGCCCTTTCGCTCACGTGTCGGGAAAGGTCCATCCAATGGCTACCGGAAAGTAACCGCAGATGATGTGATGTGCGGCGCCACGTCCAACCCCCCCTCACTTCTCAGGAGTTCGTCGTGCCGCGTTCTCTGGTCCGCCGTTCCCTCATCCGCCGCTCCCTGTCCGCCGCGGTGCCCGTGGCGCTCGCCGCCGCCACGCTGGCCGCCACCGGCCCGTCGGCCTCCGCCGCGTCCGCCGCCGGAACGCCGAGCCTCAAGGTCCTCTCGTACAACGCGTTCCTCTTCAGCAAGACCCTCTACCCGAACTGGGGCCAGGACCACCGCGCGGCGGAGATCCCCAAGACGGGCTTCTACCAGGGCAATGACGTCGTCGTGCTCCAGGAGGCGTTCGACAACGGCGCCTCCGACGCGCTCCTGCGCAACTCCGCCGCTCAGTACCCGTACCAGACGCCGGTGATGGGGCGCGGCAAGGACGGCTGGGACGCCACCAGCGGCGCGTACTCGGCGACGACGCCGGAGGACGGCGGGGTCACCGTGCTCAGCAAGTGGCCGATCGTGCGCAAGGAGCAGTACGTCTACAAGGACGCGTGCGGGGCGGACTGGTACTCCAACAAGGGCTTCGTCTACGCGGTGCTGAACGTGAACGGCGCGCGCGTGCATGTGGTGGGCACGCACGCCCAGTCGACGGACCCGGGCTGCTCGGCGGGCGAGGCGGCGCAGGTGCGCAGCCGCCAGTTCAAGGCGATGGACGCCTTCCTGGACGCGAAGAACATCCCGGCGTCCGAGCAGGTGCTGGTGGCCGGCGACTTCAACGTCGACTCGCACAGCGCCGAGTACGCCGCGATGCTCGGTGACGCGGGGCTGGCGGGCGCGGACGCGCGCACGGGGCACCCGTACTCCTTCGACACCGAGCAGAACTCGATCGCCGCGGAGCGCTACCCCGACGACCCGCGCGAGGACCTGGACTACGTCCTGCACCGCGCCGGTCACGCGCGGCCCGCCGGCTGGACCAACGAAGTGATCAAGGAGCAGAGCGCGCCCTGGACGGTGTCGAGCTGGGGCACGCGGTACACGTACACGAACCTGTCCGACCACTATCCGGTCGTGGCGTCCGGCCGATAGCGGACCAGGGCCCGCGAGTGGCCGACGGCTCGCAGTCGCGACCGCTTTGCAGCTGGTCGGAGGGCGTATCACCGTAGTGGCTGCAGGGCTGTTGAGCTGCCATGGTGGTGTCCATGACGGGCCACGGACACCACCACCGCCATCATCACCACCCTCACGAGCGGATCGACGCCGCGCTGGAAGGGTCGACGGAGGGGCTGCGCACCCTGTGGTTCTCCTTCGGGGTGCTGGCCGCGACGACCGTCGCCCAGGCGGTCGTCGCCGTCCTGTCGGGTTCGGTGGCGCTGCTCGGTGACACCGTGCACAACGCGACGGACGCGCTGACGGCACTGCCCCTCGCGCTCGCCTTCGTGCTGGGCCGCCGGGGCGCCACGCGCCGCTATACGTACGGCTTCGGGCGCGCCGAGGACCTGGCGGGTGTGTTCGTGGTGCTCGTGATCGCGGCGTCGGCGGTGTTCGCCGGGTACGAGGCGGTGAGGCGGCTGCTGGAGCCGCAGCCGGTCAGCCATCTGCCGGCGGTCGCGGCGGCCGGGCTGGTGGGCTTCGCGGGCAACGAGTGGGTGGCGCGCGCCCGCATCCGTACGGGCAGGCGCATCGGGTCGGCCGCACTGGTCGCCGACGGGCTGCACGCCCGGACGGACGGGTTCACCTCACTGGCCGTGCTGCTGGGCGCGGGCGGCGCGGCGGTGGGGTGGCGGTGGGCGGACCCGTTGATCGGGCTCGCCATCACGGCCGCGATCCTGCTGGTGCTGCGGGGCGCGGCGCGGGAGGTCTGGCACCGGCTGATGGACGCGGTGGACCCGGCCTTGGTGGACCGTGCGGAGCATGTGCTCTCCCATGTCGAGGGCGTGCGGGGCGCGGGAGCCGTGCGCATGCGGTGGCTGGGCCATGCGCTGCGCGCCGAGACGTCCGTGGTGGTCGACCCGTCGCTGACGGTCGTCCAGGCGCACGCGGTGGCGGTAGCGGCGGAGCACGCCTTGTTGCACGCCGTGCCGCGCCTGACCGCGGTGACCGTCCACGTGGACCACGGCCACGCGGCGGACGCGGACCCGCATGAAGCGCTGACGCACCACTTCCCGGCCGTGGGCGGCCGGAGCGCGTAGCCGCCCCGGCCGCCGGCGAGCGCCGGGGACGGGAATGCGCGACGACGCGCCATGACGGGCCACGAAAGGCAGATGGCCATCGAGGGCGCCCGCCCGCTCAACGAAGAGGGCGGCGGGCCGACGTGCAGCGCTGGTACATCCTCCCTTGCGGCAACGGCTGCTGGACCATCGTCCCGTTGCTCCGTCCCAGGCCCGCCGCGTTCGACCTCCGGCCGCGTACAGGCTCCGCCACCGAAGCCGGCCCGGCAGCGGCGCGTCCGCCTACGGGCGGGCGCGCCGACGGCTCGGCGGAGCCGACGCCCGCCGCCGGGACCGGACGCGGGCGGACGGATGCGTCCGGACTGCCGACCGCACCAACTGGCGCGGGCTCAGCCGGCGTGGTCGTACACGGTCACCGGTATGCCTCGCGCCACGAGCCGCTCGGCTATCAGCGGCTCCACCCGGGTCCACTTCCCACCCGCCAGCCCGCAGCCGATCCTCGGCATGTGCACCGAGGCGCCGAGGTCGGCGGCCTTGGCGCCGAGCTTGTCCAGTGCGGTGTCGATCGCCTCGTACCGCACGGGCACCCCCTTGCTGCCCGTGCGGATCCCCCGCTGCCCCACCATGTTCGCCACCCACAGATACGGCCCCACCTGGACGTACTGAACGGCCCCCAGACCGAAGTCATTACGGGCCCGCTCCCTGTGCCAGCGCCGGTAGGCGGCCTCCGGCTCCGGCCAGCGCCGCGAGAGGGCGAGGACGAAGCCCTTGCCCCAGCCGCCCAGGTCGTTGCAGACATGCGCGATGATCTTGACGCCCTTGCCCACCGGCGTGGTGGCGTCCCCCTGTACGTACGAAACCCGCGCGGTTTCCGTCATCCCCGTCATGCGAACCACCGTACGAGACGCCACTGACAATTGCGGCGGCGTGCTCCTCAGAGGCCGACCGGGTGATCGGAAAGCCAGTCGGCGTGCCGGTCGCGAAGCCTGTCCCGCTCCGCAGGAGTGGTGAGCAGGACATCAGCACCACCGTCGTAGGGGTGGTAGACGCGTTCCATGCCGGTGTCGGTGATGAGGACATCGGCCACCTCGTCGTCGGCGACCTGGCGCAACAGGCCGTCGATGCACCCTCGCCGCCAGGGGCGGCGTTCCGTGAAGAGGTGGGAGTGGATACGGAAGTCCGGATCGGGGTCGTCCTCCGCCAACAAGGACTGCCAATAGCCCGCCTCGGGTGCGTGCGGGGGGACAGTGGGGCCGTTCGTCCATACCGCGCGGATCACGTACACATCCGCCCCCGCGAACAGCTCGTCCAGCACGGTGTTGTGGCGCTCCAGGACGGTCGTGTACTCGCTCTCGTCCTCGGGGTAGCGCTGGGAGCCCGGCAGACTGTGGAAGCGCACCCACACCGTCGCATGTGCACCACGGAGCAGGTGTCCCACCGGACCGCAGCCGGGCCAACGCCGCCGCCACAGCTCCGTCAGCGCGGCCCGTTCGCTGTCCGGCATCGCGGATCCCTACTTTCACATCATTGGTGAGACAGCAATACTGTTTCACCGAAGCATCGCACGCCGCACCACTGGAAGTGAGGCCCCATGGCGACCGAGACCGAGGAGCCCCGGCAGCAGCCGACGCTCACCGTCGACGAGCTGGCGGCCCGGGCGGGAGTCACCGTGCGCACCGTGCGGTTCTACAGCACGCGCGGGCTGCTGCCACCCCCGGTGATCGGGCCGCGCCGGGTGGGGCTCTACGGTCCCGAGCACCTGTCGCGGCTGGCGCTCATCGAGGAGTTGCAGCACCAGGGGATGACGCTGGCCGCCATCGAACGGTACCTGGAGCAGCTGCCTCCGGACCTCAGCGCCCACGATCTGGCCATCCACCGGGCGCTCGTGGCGACCTGGGCGCCCGACGCGCCGGAGGAACTGTCGCGGGCGGAGCTGGAGCGGCGGGCGGGCCGGGCACTGTCGGAGGAGGACCTCGCGCGGCTGACCGCGATGGACGTTCTGGCGCGGACGGAGGACCCGGAGACCTACCGGGTGGACGCCGGGCTGCTGCGACTCGGGTGGCAGCTGCTGGACGTGCCGATCGCGCACGAGACGATCCTGGCCGCGCGTACGGTCCTGCTGGAGCACACCCGTTCGGCGGCGCAGGAGCTGACGCGGCTGTTCCGGGACGAGGTGTGGAACCCGTACCGACAGCGCGAGTCGGATCCGGAGCACCTGGCCGCGATGAAGTCGCTGTCCGCCCATATGCAGCCGCTGGTGGTGCAGGCGCTGGTCACGGCGTTCCAGCGCTCGCTGAAGGAGGAGCTGCGCGCCGCCTTCCGAGCGGAGTGACGGGGGCGGGGGGCATCAGGGCCACGGTGTTCGCCCGTTGGCGGCGCCGCCGACCAGCCCTTGCTCGTAGGCGAGGATGACCAGTTGTACACGGTCCCGTACGCCCAGCTTGGTGATGGCCCGGGAAACATGGGTCTTCACGGTGAGCGGACTGATCACCAGCCTGGCGGCGATCTCGTCATTGGACAGGCCTTCCGCCACCAGCCTGACGACATCGCTTTCGCGTGCCGTCAGCGCGGCCAGTGTCGCGGCCGCGCGGGGGCGGTGCGCGAAGCGCTCGATGACGCGACGGGTGACGCTCGGCGACAGCAGGGAGTCGCCCGCCGCCACGACCTCGACCGCCCGGCGCAGTTCGGCGGGTTCGACGTCCTTGGTGAGAAACCCGCTCGCGCCTACCCGCAGCGCCTCGAAGACGTGCTCGTCGGTGTCGAACGTGGTCAGGATGATCACTCTGGTCGAGGGCAGCTCGGTCACGATGCGGCGGGCGGCCTCGATGCCGTCCATTCCCGGCATCCTGATGTCCATCAACACGACATCAGGCCGCAGCAGGGCAGTCTGCCGCACCGCCTCCTCCCCCGAGGCGGCCTCGCCTACGACGGACAAGACCTTGGCACGGCCGAGCAGGCTGCGGAACCCCGCCCGCACGAGCACCTGATCGTCGGCGAGCAACACACTGATGGTCATGGGCCGAGCCTGTCATGTTGCCGTCAGGGGCAGAACCGTCTGTACGGCAAACCCGGTACCGGCGCCGGTACCGGTGCCGGCGTCGACGCTCAGCGTTCCGCCGAGCACCGTGACGCGTTCGCGCATCCCGGTCAGACCGTGCCCCTCGGTGAATCCCGTAGCCGAGCGCCCGTCGTCGGCGACGGTGACCTTCAGCTCTCGCGACCGGGCGTGCACCTGGATGGTGAGGTGTCCCGCGTCGGAGTGGCGCAGCGTGTTGACCACGGCCTCCTGGATGACGCGGTAGGCGGTGAGCGCCTGTGCGGCAGGGACGGCGGTGGGATCGCCCTCCAGGTTGTAGCGCACCGCCAACCCGGCGGTGCGGGCGTGCTCCACCAGATCGGCGACGGACTCCAATCCGTGCTGTGGGGCCTCGCGGAGTTCGCCCACGAGTGCCTTCAGGTCGCTCATGGCCTGGTTGCGTACGGAGATCGCGGTGCGCAGAGCATCGAGTGCCTCCTCGGGCTCGTCGTCCAGGGCTTCGACGGCGACGTTCAGGTGGACGCCGACGATGGCCAGGGTATGGGCCACCACATCGTGGACCTCGCGGGAGATGCGCAAGCGCTGCTCTGCCAGCCGCGTCTGTTCCAGCTGGACCAGGCGGGCCCGGTGCTCGGCACGCCAGCGGCCGTACTGGCGCCATGCACTCGCCGCGGCCAGCACCAAGGCCAGCCAGAGCAGTTCGACGCCACCTCGGGCAAGGACCTCGGGGGCATCGAGACCCTGCGAGGCCAGGCCGCACACCAGGCTGAACGCCCCAACACCGGCAGACCAGCCCGGGCGACTGAGCGCGGCGGTGAACAGCGCGGCGGACAGGGGCCAGATCCAGCCACCCTCGAACAGGCCGACGGTCTGCCAGCCGACAAGTGCGGTGGCGGACAGGACGAGTACGAGCAGGGGGCGATGCCTGCGCGCCGACAGCAGTCCGCCCAGGATCAGCGCGAGTGCGAACGTACCGTGCCACGATAGGGGTGCGCCCATCGCGGCGGGGCCTGCGGCGACACCCACGGCGGTCAGCAGCGCCAACGCCATGTCCACCAGTCGCGCCCGCCACCCGCTCCACGGCCGTGAGCTCACTTGCTGATGCCCGTCGTCATCCGGCCCATAGTGCCCGACGTCGAGGGCCGGGGGACCGCCAAGGTGATGGCGGCCAACGCGAGCCAGGTCAGGTTGACGGCGATGACGACGCGCTCGGCCAGTCCCAGCGGGGCGGTGTGGGTGAAGGCCGCCTTGTCCACCATGGCCACGGCGAAGAGCACGAACGCCACTGACGACGCCCACGCGAGCACCGTCAGCCCACGCGTCTTCGACGCCCAGGCAGGCTCGTGTCGCCACACCGCGGTCAGCCGTACGATGGCGACCGCCAGCGCGAGGAATCCCACCCAAGCGGCCGTCCCGTGCACCGCGTCGGCGAGTGAGGGACGGTCCCAGTTGCCCGGCGGGTCGGCGGGGAAGACAGCCGAGACCAGGACGCATCCCGCCCAGAAGTGGAGCAGCCACCCGCCCCATCCACTGCCGGTGGCCTGGACCGCCAGGGCCGCCGACCCCACGGCGGCCGCCAGCAGGCCGACGGTCACCAACCAGCCGTGTGGCAGGTTGACATATCTGCTGATCGTCTCGTCCAGCGGGTCGTACCCCCTGTTGACCGCATCGGACACCACGAAAGCGAGGACGGCGACGGCGAAGCCGGCCAGAGAAATGGTTTTGGGCATGGGCCCAACGGTAGGTTTTCGCTTCCTCCGCAGCATCGTCCCCCGCTTGTCATCCGGGCCTGCGCCATCGGCGTACGTGCGTACTCCCATCGATGTACGGCACGACCGGGATGAGGAGTGCCGGCGGCTTGACTCCCCCGCCTTGACGACGGCACACACCCGCCCCGCCAAAGACGGTCCCCCTGACTCCGGAGCCGTCCCGCCGCCACGGCACCACGCTCGCCGGCATCGGAGCGGCCGGCCCGCTGACCAGCGCGGCCGCCCCGATGGGCCGGGGGGCTCAGTCGCCGAACGTCTCGCCCCGCTCCGCCTTCTCCACCAGCAGCGCCGGCGGCTGGAACCGGTCCCCGTACCGTTCGGCGAGCTCGCGCGCCCGGGCCACGAAGCCGGGCAGGCCGCCCTCGTAGCCGTTGATGTACTGGAGCACGCCGCCGGTCCAGGCCGGGAAGCCGATGCCCATGATGGAGCCGATGTTGGCGTCGGCGACCGACGTCAGCACGCCTTCCTCCAGGCAGCGGACGCTGTCTAGCGCTTCGGAGAAGAGCATCCGCTCCTTCATGTCCTCGAAGGGGACCGCTACCGCGCCGCCGCCGAAGTGCTCGCGCAGACCGGGCCACAGACCCTGCCGCTTGCCGTCCGCGTCGTAGTCGTAGAAGCCCGCGCCGCCGCTGCGGCCGGTGCGGCCGAACTCGTCGACCATCCGGTCGATCACCGCGTCCGCCGGGTGCTCCGGCCAGGTGCCGCCCGCCTCCTCGACCGCCCGCCGGGTCTCGTCCCGGATCTTGCGCGGGAGGGTGAGCGTCAGCTCGTCCATCAGGGAGAGCACCTTCGCCGGGTACCCGGCCTGCGCCGCGGCCTGCTCGACGGAGGCGGGCTCCACGCCCTCGCCGACCATCGCCACGCCCTCGTGGATGAACTGGCCGATGACGCGCGAGGTGAAGAAGCCGCGCGAGTCGTTGACGACGATCGGCGTCTTCTTGATCTGGCGTACGAGGTCGAAGGCGCGCGCCAGCGCCTCGTCGCCCGTCCGCTCGCCCTTGATGATCTCGACGAGCGGCATCTTGTCGACCGGCGAGAAGAAGTGCAGACCGATGAAGTCGGCCGGGCGCTCGACGCCCTCGGCGAGGAGCGTGATCGGCAGGGTGGAGGTGTTGGAGCACAGCAGCGCGTCGGGCTCGACGATGTCCTGGATCTCCTGGAACACCTTGTGCTTGAGCGCCGTGTCCTCGAACACGGCCTCGATGACGGCGTCGCAGCCGGCCAGGTCGGCCGGGTCGGCGGCCGGGGTGATCCGGGCCAGCAGCTCGTCGCGCTTGGCCTCGGTCGTCCTGCCCCGCGCGAGCGCCTTGTCGAGGAGCTTGACGGAGTACCCCTTGCCCTTCTCGGCCGCTTCGAGCGACACGTCCTTGAGGACGACGTCGATGCCGGCCTTGGCGCAGGCGTACGCGATGCCCGCGCCCATCATCCCGGCGCCGAGGACGGCGACCTTGCGGACGGTGCGCGGCTCGACGCCCTGGGGGCGGCTCCGGCCGGCGTTGACCGCCTGGAGGTCGAAGAAGAACGCCTGGATCATGTTCTTGGCGGTCTGCCCGGTGACCAGCTCGGTGAAGTACCGCGCCTCGATGGTCAGGGCGGTCTCGAAGTCCACCTGGGCGCCCTCGACGGCGGCCGCGAGGATGTTGCGCGGCGCCGGGTAGGGGGCGCCGTTGAGCTGCTTCCTCAGGTTGGCCGGGAAGGCGGGGAGGTTGGCGGCGAACTTCGGGTTCGACGGCGTACCGCCCGGGATCTTGTAGCCGGGTACGTCCCAGGGCTGCCGCGACTCCGGGTTCGCGTCGATGAACGCGCGCGCCTTGGCGAGCATCTCCTCCTCGGTGGCGGCCACTTCGTGGACCAGGCCGTTCTCCAGGGCCCGCTGCGGCGGGTACTGGGTGCCCTGGAGCAGCACCTTCAGCAGGGCGTCGGCGATGCCCATGAGCCGCACGGTGCGGGTGACGCCGCCGCCGCCCGGGAGCAGGCCCAGGGTGACCTCGGGCAGGCCGATCTTGGAGCCGGGCGCGTCGAGGGCGATGCGGTGGTGGGAGGCGAGGGCGATCTCGTAACCGCCGCCCAGCGCCGCGCCGTTGATCGCGGCGACGACGGGCTTGCCGAGCGTCTCGATGCGGCGCAGCGCGCTCTTGATCTCGGTGGAGGTGTCGAAGACCCGCTGGGCGTCCTCGGGCCCGGCCTTCATCATGTCCTTGAGGTCGCCGCCCGCGAAGAAGGTCTTCTTGGCAGAGGTCCAGATGATGCCGCGGATCGAGTCCTTCTCGGCCTCCGCGCGCTCGGCGACCGCCGCGATGGAGGCGCGGAAGGCGTGGTTCATGGTGTTGGCGGACTGGTTGGGGTCGTCCAGGACGAGGGTGACGACGCCGGTCTCGTCCTGTTCCCAGCGGATGGTCGTGCTCTCGGTCATGTGCTGCTCTCCGTAAGGGGTGAGGACGGGACGGTCAGACGCGCTCGACGACGGTGGCGATGCCCATGCCGCCGCCGACGCAGAGCGTGGCGAGGCCGTAGCGCTTGTCCTGGCGCTCCAGTTCGTCGACGAGGGTGCCGAGGATCATGGCTCCGGTGGCGCCGAGGGGGTGGCCCAGGGCGATGGCGCCGCCGTTGACGTTGACCTTGTCCAGCGACAGGCCCATGTCCTTGACGAAGCGCAGCACGACCGCGGCGAACGCCTCGTTGATCTCGACCAGGTCGATGTCGTCGATGGTGAGCCCGGCCTTGGCGAGGGCCTTGTGGCTGGCGGGCGCGGGGCCGGTGAGCATGATGGTCGGCTCCGATCCGGAGACCGCCACGGAGACGATGCGCGCGCGGGGCGTCAGCCCGTACCGCTCGCCGACCTCCTTGTTGCCGATGGCGACGAGCGCCGCGCCGTCGACGATGCCGGAGGAGTTGCCGGCGTGGTGGACGTGGTCGATCTTCTCGATCCAGTGGTACTTCTGCAGCGCGACGGCGTCGAAGCCGCCCATGTCCCCGATGGCGGCGAAGGACGGCTTGAGCGAGGCGAGGGAGTCGGCGGTGGTGCCGGGGCGCATGTGCTCGTCGCGGTCGAGGACGACGAGGCCGCTGCGGCGGTCCCTGACCGGGACGACGGACCGCTCGAAGCGGCCCTCCTTCCAGGCGGCCGCCGCCCGCTCCTGCGACAGCGCGGCGTACTCGTCGACGTCGCGCCGCGAGTAGCCCTCGATGGTGGCGATGAGGTCGGCGCCGATGCCCTGCGGGACGAAGTTGGTCTCCACATTGGTCATCGGGTCGTTGAACCAGGCGCCGCCGTCGGAGGCCATGGGCACGCGCGACATCGACTCGACACCGCCCGCCAGGACGAGGTCCTCCCAGCCCGAGCGGACCTTCATCGCCGCCATGTTGACGGCTTCGAGGCCGGAGGCACAGAAGCGGTTCTCCTGGACGCCGGCGACCGTGTCGGGCAGTCCGGCGGCGATGGCCGCGATGCGGGCGATGTCGGAGCCCTGGTCGCCGACCGGGCCGACGACGCCGAGCACGATGTCGTCGACGGCGGCCGGGTCGAGGCCCGGGAAGCGGTCGCGGAGTTCGTGGATGAGTCCGACCACCAGGTCGATGGGCTTGGTGCCGTGCAGGGCGCCACTGGCCTTGCCGCGCCCGCGCGGGGTGCGGATCGCGTCGTAGACGTACGCTTCGGTGCTCACTGGTCAGGCCTTTCGGGAGGGGTGGTCGAGCAGGGAACGGCCGATGATCTCCTTCATGATCTCGGTCGTGCCGCCGTAGATGGTCTGGATGCGGCCGTCCGTGAAGGCCCTGGCCACCGGGTACTCGGCCATGTACCCGTAGCCGCCGTGCAGCTGGAGGCAGCGGTCGGCGACCCGCTTCTGCAGCTCGGTGGCCCACCACTTGGCCATCGAGGCGTGGACGGCGTCCAGCTCCCCGTCGGCGTGGTCGACGATGCAGCGGTCCAGGAAGGTGCGGGTGACGGCGCACTCGGTGGCCATCTCCGCGATCTCGAAGCGGATGTGCTGGAGCTTGGCGAGCGGCCGCCCGAACGCCTCGCGCTCCTTGACGTAGTCGGTGGTGATCTCCAGCAGGTGCTCGGCGGCGGCGATGCCGGCGACCGCTATCGCCATCCGCTCCTGCGCGAGGTTGGTCATCAGGTGGATGAAGGCGCCGTTCACCTCGCCGAGCAGGTTCTCCTTGGGGACGCGTACGTCGTGGAAGAACAGCTCGGCGGTGTCCTGGGACTTCTGGCCGATCTTGTCGAGGTTGCGGCCGCGCTCGAAGCCCTCCATGCCGCGCTCGACGACCAGGAGGGACAGTCCGTGCGCGCCGCCCTCGGGGGTGGTCCTGGCGACGACGATGACGAGGTCGGCGAGGATGCCGTTGGAGATGAAGGTCTTGGAGCCGTTGAGCAGGTAGTGGTCGCCCTTGTCCTCGGCGGTGGTGCGGATGCCCTGGAGGTCGGATCCGGCGCCGGGCTCGGTCATGGCGATGGCGGTGATGGTCTCGCCGGTGCAGAAGCCGGGCAGCCAGCGCCGCTTCTGCTGGTCGGTGGCGAGACCGGTGAGGTAGGGGCCGATGATGTCGTTGTGCAGGCCGATGGCGAAGCCGGGCGTGCCGGCGCGGGTGAACTCCTCGGCGAGGACGGCGCTGTAGCGGAAGTCGGCGGTCCCGCCGCCTCCGTACTCCTCGGGCACGGCGAGGCCCAGCAGGCCCTGCCGGCCCGCCGCCCGCCAGGCGTCGCGCGCGACGATGCCGTCCTTCTCCCACTGCTCGTAGTGCGGCAGGACCTCCTTGGCGAGGAAGGTGCGGACGGTGTCGCGGAAGGCGTCGTGCTCGGCGCTGAAGATCCGGCGTTTCACCCGGTCCCCCTGGTCTCGTCGGTACGGATGCTCGGTACGCCCCAGTCGCGGGCGATCTCGTCGGTGTCGGCGCCCGGCCGCGCGGGTGGGCGGCGTACGGCCCCGGGCGTGGCGGAGAAGCGGGGCGCGGGTGCGGGCTGGGTGATGCCGCCGTGGTCGGTGAAGGTGGACCGGGCGGCGAGGTGCGGGTGTGCGGGCGCCTCGCGCAGGGAGAGGACGGGTGCGACGCAGGCGTCGGACCCTTCGAAGACGGCGGTCCACTCGGCGCGGGTCTTCTCCTTGAACCGCCGGGCCACGGCCGCGCGCAGCTCGTCCCAGCGGGCGAAGTCCTTGCGGGCGGGTGCGGTGTCCTCGATGCCGAGGAGCGCGGTGAACTCGTCGTAGAACCGCTGCTCCAGCGCGCCGACCGCCATGTACGCGCCGTCGGCGGTCTCGTAGGTGCCGTAGAAGGGGCAGCCGCCGTCCAGGAGGTTGGCGCCGCGCCGGTCCTGCCAGCCGCCGGCCGCCATCATGCCGTGGATCATCGTGGCGAGGTGGGCGGTCCCATCGGTGATCGCCGCGTCGACGACCTGCCCACTGCCGCCCTCCGCGCGGGCGTGGTGGAGCGCGGCGAGCACGCCGACGACGAGGTAGAGGGCGCCGCCCGCGTAGTCCCCGAGGAGGTTGGCGGGCACGGTCGGCGGTTCGTCGCTTTTGCCGATCATGGAGAGGGTGCCGGTGATGGCGACGTACGCGATGTCGTGGCCGGCGCGCTGGGCGAGCGGGCCGTCCTGGCCCCAGCCGGTCATCCGCCCGTACACCAGCCTCGGGTTCCGGGCCAGGCACGGCTCGGGGCCGATCCCGAGCCGTTCGGCCACGCCGGGGCGGAAGCCCTCGATGAGGATGTCGGCGCGCTCGACGAGGTCGAGCACCCGCTCCGGTGCGCCGTCGGCCTTGAGGTCGATGAGGACGGAGCGCTTGTTGCGGTTGGTCAGGTCGTACGCCGGGTCGATCGCGAGCCCCGCGCCGCCGGGCCGGTCGACGCGTACGACGTCGGCGCCCAGGTCGGCCAGGAGCATGGCGGCGAACGGGCCGGGGCCGATGCCCGCCAGCTCGACCACGCGCACTCCGGCGAGCGGGCCGGTGCCTGTCGCTGCCATTCAAACCCCCAGCATGGTGTGACACAACTGCTGTAACAGCACTGATGCTAAGAACACGTTCCACTGCGCACAAGGCCTGTGGACAACTCCGCTTCGGGGGCCGGCCGACCCGGTCCGGTTCCGGCCCAACCCGCTTGCTAGCTTCGCGACATGCGTATATCCGGCCGTTGGCCCCTCGCCCTGCTCGCCGCGCCCGTGGCGGCCCTGCTGATCTCCTGTTCCGGCGGCGGCGAGCCGGCCGGGGGCCGGGCGCCGACCACGGCCACGGCCCCGGCGGCACCGGAGCACGGAGCGGCGGCCCCCGAGGCCGGTACGGAGGCGGACGCCGCTTCCTCGGCCGCCGATTCCGGTTCCGGCGCCGATTCCGGTTCCGGCGCCGATTCGGGTTCCGGCGCCGGTGCCGACCCGGGTCCCGAGAAGGTGCGCGACGCCTTCGCCGGGCTCCAGGCCACGCTCGGCGACAGCTGCACCCCCGGCAACTGCGCCTACTTCCTCGACCGCGTCCACGAGGAGCTCGACGGCCTGGACCGTGCCATGAAGGCGGACCCCAAGGGTCCCGGCCACTTCACCGAACCCATCGCGTGGATCGCCGCGCTGCGAACCTCCCTCAAGGGCGACACCTCGTTCGACAACCTCAAGAAGCACCAGAGCGAGCTGATCGGCACCCGCGACCGCATCAACGTCTGGATGCAGGACCACCCGGACGATTACCGCTGACACCCACGCTAGCCTCTGCCACCGACAACAGCGCGGCACGCACTGCACGCGTGGGGCTCCTGGGACGCGGAGGGCTGGATGGACAGACGGGACAGCACAGAACGGGCGCAGGGGGCACGCGCGGACGAGGCCCCGGCACAGGGCGCCCCAGCGCACGAGGCCCCGGCACAGGGCACGCGCCCCTATGACGTCGTGCTCTTCGGAGCCACCGGTTTCGCCGGGGAGCTGACCGCCCGCTATCTGGCCGCGCACGCGCCCGCGCACTGCCGCTGGGCGCTCGCCGGGCGCAACCGGGACAAGCTGGAACGGCTGCGTGAGCGGCTCGCCGCCGACAACCCCGCCTGCGCCGAGCTGCCCCTGCTGCACGGCGACGCCGCCGAGCCCGGGTCCCTGCGCGAACTCGCCGAGTCCGCCAGGGTCGTGGCCACCACCGTCGGGCCGTACATCTGGTACGGCGAGCCCCTGGTGGCCGCCTGCGCCGAGGCGGGCACGGACTACGTGGACCTGACCGGCGAAGCGGAGTTCACGGACCTGATGTACGTACGCCATGACGCGCGGGCCCGCGAGACCGGCGCCCGTATCGTGCACGCGTGCGGCTTCGACTCGGTGCCGTACGACCTCGGCGTGTACTTCACGGTCCGGCAGCTGCCGAAGGACGTGCCGCTGCGCGTCGACGGCTTCGTCCGGACCAACGCCTTCTTCTCCGGCGGAACCTTCGCCTCCGCGCTCACGGCGATGGGGCGCGGGCGCCAGATGATCCGGGCGGCGCGGGAGCGGCGGTTGCACGAACCGCGGCTGGTGGGGCGCCGGGCACGGGCGCCGCTGGCCGGTCCCCGGTTCAGCCGCGAGACCGGGGCGTGGGCGCTGCCCCTGCCGACCCTCGACCCGCGGATCGTGGAGCGCTCGGCGACCGCACTCCCCAGGTACGGGCCCGACTTCCGCTACCGCCACTACGCCGCCGTCCGCACCCTGCCCATGGCGGTCGGCGGAGCGGCGGCCGTCGGCGCGGGCGTCGCACTCGCGCAGCTGCCCGCCGTACGGCGCCGGCTGATGGAGCGTTACGAACCGGGGACCGGCCCCGACGCGGAGCGGCGCGCGCGCAGCTGGTTCAGCGTGCGGTTCGTCGGCGAGGGCGGCGGACGGCGGGTGTTCACCGAGGTGGCGGGCGGCGACCCGGGCTATGACGAGACGGCGAAGATGCTCGCCGAGTCGGCGCTGTGCCTCGCGTTCGACCCGTTGCCGAAGACGGCCGGCCAGGTCACGACGGCCGTCGCCATGGGCGACGCGCTGCTGGACCGGCTGCGGGCGGCGGGCATCGTCTTCCGGGTGGCCGATGCCCGCTGACCGGACGCGCGCTCAGGCCGTCGCCTCCTTCAGGGCGCGGCGGCACAGGGCGTCGGCGCGGCGGGTGGTCTCGGGGATGCGGTAGCGGGGCGTCAGGTGGAGGGTGTGCGCGCAGGCGCTGTCCAGGGTGACGCGGTGTCCTGCCGAGACGAAGACCGGCTTGACCGCGTCCTGGGTGCGCAGCGCCCGGCCGACCTCCTCGCCGTCCGCGAGCAGCGGGCTGGACGCGCCGCGCTGCGACGCGGGCTGCTCGTACGTGAAGGTGAAGGGGTTCTTGGCGACGCCGATGACCGGGCGGCCGGTGAGGACGCCGAGGTGGCTGGCGAGCCCGAAGCGGCGCGGGTGCGCTTGGCCGTATCCGTCGCAGACCACCACCCCCGGGTCGGCGGTGAGGGCGTCCAGGGCGGCCAGGACCGCGGGGATCTCGCGGAAGGCCAGCAGGCCGGGGACGTACGGGAAGGAGACCCGGCCGACCGCGGTGGCCTCGTCGACGACGTCGAGGGTGCGGGCGTCGAGGACGACGGCCGCCGCGGCGACGAGGTCGCGTTCGTCGTCGTAGGCCACGTCGACACCGGTGACGTGGCCGGTGCCCGGGGGCGGGCCCGGCTCGTCCAGGACGACGCGGCTGCGCAGCGCGTCCTGGACGGCCAGGGCTTCGGTCTCGCGGGCGGGCCAGTCGGCGGGCACGGGGATGATCGTCATGATGACGGTCACCTTACGGCCGTCCGCGCGCCGGGGGCCCGGGGGTCGGATCAGTACCAGGGCGTGGAGGCCAGGTCGTGGCCGTTGCAGGAGAGGATGGCCCGGGAGAGACGGCCGTTCAGGTTGTTGGCGATCTTGGTGTAGGCGTAGTTGATGCCGGGGTCGACGCTCTCGGAGACCCATCCCCCGCCGTCGGCGCGCTGGGCGACGGCGACGCAGCCCTGGGGCGCGTTCTCGATGCGGGCGAAGGAGCCGCACTTGGAGGAGTAGAAGTACTTGAGCGTGATGCCGGAGGCGCCGGTCGTGTACTTCAGCGCGAAGGTGCCGGAGCAGCCCGAGACGGTCGGGTACGAGCCCTCGTAGGCGTAGGCACCGTAGTTGCCTCCGCTGTACGAGGTGGCCTGGGCGGTGAAGGGCGAGAGGGCGACGGCGGTGACGGCACCGGCGGCGGCCAGCAGGGTCTTGGCGGTACGGCGCATGGTCCCTCTTCTGCGCTGCTCGTGGGGCTTGGAGCATGAAGCGCGCTCACCGTAGGGCGGGAGGGGGCGATTCCGGACCGGAGGGCAGGAGGTTCGGCCGAATTTCACCTAGGAGTGGGATGTATCTGCGGATATTCCGTGAGGTATCGCCTCGTTAGGGGGCGATTTTCGGTCACGCCTGAGTTATCCACAGCCCCCGAGGGCTTGTCGGCGGAGGCGGGTAGCCTGGCGCACATGTTCGTACTGGAATTGACCTACACGGGGCCGCTCGAGGCCGTCGAGGCGCAGCTGGACGCCCACATGGCCTGGGTTGACGAGCACTACGCGTCGGGTGTCTTCATCGCCTCCGGCCGGAAGAACCCGCGCGACGGCGGCGTGCTGCTGGCCGTCGGGGACGACCGCGCGCACATGGAGAAGATCACGGCGGCCGACCCCTTCGTCACGGCCGGCCTGTGCGAGTACCGCATCACCGAGTTCATAGCGACCAGGACCGCGCCCGAGCTCGCCGCGTACCGCCAGCAGCCGCTGTCGTCCTGACGCCGCCGCGCCCCCGCGCGGGCGGGGGCGCGTAGACGCGTCAGGGGTGGGTCGGCCGCTGCAGGCGCGCCACCCGGCCCTTTTCGCCCGAGGCCCAGCAGCCCCCGTCGGCGGCGCAGTCGACGGTGTCGTACGCCCCGGAGTCGACCGTGTGCCAGGTGCGGCCGCCGTCCGTGGTGAGGTCCGTGCCCGTCGGGCCGACGGCGAGCGCGGCGGACCGGCTGTGCGGCAGCCAGGACACGCCGGAGCGGTAGGCGGGCGGCGGGGTGTGCGCCTGCCGCCAGGAGCGGCCGCCGTCCCCGGTGACCGCGGCCGCCTGCGGGGACGGCTGCCCGGTCCGGTAGTCGCCACCTACCGCCAGGCCGTGCGTCCGGTCGCGGAAGGCGAGGGCGAACACACCGCGCGCCGGGTCACCGGCCGGGACGGTGGAGTCGGCGACGGTCCAGTTCAGGCCACGGTCCGACGAGTGCAGTACGCGTGCGGTGGCGCCGCCTCCGGTGGCCAGCCAGACGTCTCGCGGGCCCGAGCTCACCAGGCACTGTCCGCTCGCGGCGAAGGCGGCCTCGCCGGGCAGCGCGGCGGGCATCCCCGCGTTCGGCAGGACGCGCCAGGACCGGCCACCGTCACGGGTCGCCAGAATGCGGTACCGGCCGTCCACCGGGTCGCTCACGGCGAGCCCGTGCCGGCGGTCGAGGAAGGTGACGCAGTCGTAGAAGGCGCGCGGGTCGGTGTTGCGGAAGGACTCGGTCCAGGTGGCGCCGCCGTCGTCGGTGCGCAGGATCCTGGACGCCTCACCCTCGCCGATCGCCAGCACCACCGCGCGGCGGTGGTCGAACGCCTCGATGTCGCGGTACTCCAGCGCCTCCCCGCCCGGCGGCGACACGTTCCGCCAGCTGCGGCCGCCGTCCGCCGTGCGCAGCACCGTGCCCCGGGAGCCGGCCACCCACGCACCGGTGCGGCTGACGGCCGCGAGGCCCCGGAACCGTACGTCCGTACCGGTCGGCCGCGGGGACCAGACCGGAGCCTCGTGGACGGTTTCCCCAGCGCGTTCCCCAGCGCGTTCCCGAGCATGTTCCCGGGGCGCCTCCCGGGCCGGCGTCGCTTCGGCCGGGGCGGGCGTCGCCAGGGCGGTGGGCGGCGCGGCGGTCAGGGCCGCGGTGAGGGCCACGCTGAGTGCCGCCACGGCCAAGGCGGCCCCCGGGGTCACTCCGCTGCGTCCTCCCGGCCGCACCGTTCTCACCGTTGGTCTCGTCTTCCCCATGGGCGTCATGGCGGTGGACGGTGACACAGGTCACGCCACTCGTCAATGCACGCCTTGGCCGAATCCATCGTCCTCACCCGTGTAAAGAGACGTACCCCAAGCCACGTGTGAGGGAGCAGGCCTTGTCCACCGTCATCGAGCAGGCCGTGCAGGCCCGCCTGGTCGCGTCCGCGCCCTGTATGGAGACCGTTTCGGCCACTCTCCGCTACGACCGGAAGGACCCGTTCGCCGTTCAGATGGCGTTCCCCGCCCCCGCCACTCTGGAGGGCACCGAGGTGGCCTGGGCCTTCTCGCGGGAGCTGCTGGCCGCCGGCGTCGACCAGCCGGCCGGCCTGGGGGACGTCCGCGTCCGACCGTACGGCTACGACCGCACGGTCGTGGAGTTCCACGCGCCGGAGGGCGTCGCGATGGTGCACGTGCGCACCTCGGAGGTGCGCCGGTTCCTCCAGCGGGCCCAGCACCTCGTACCCACCGGCTGCGAGCACCGGTTCCTCGACCTCGACGAGGACCTGTACGAGCTGTTGCGCGACGCCCGCTGACCGGCGCTCCGGCGCGGCCGCCCGTAATTCCGTTGCCGCCCGGAGCCGTCCGGGCGTAGCGTCCTTCCCGGCCCTTGTCGTCGTCGATCGGAGTAGGATGTTGCTCGTCTGAGGTCTCGAGACACCGTGTCGCACCCCGCGTTCTCGGCGGTGTGCGCACTGATGTGTGCGACCTCGGCATAGAGCCGTACGCGCTGCGCCAGCCGTACGAGCCGGACGAGCCGTCCCGCGACAGCGACCGCTGCTGCACTGCCACTGCCCGCGGTGTCTCACCCGTTGCCCCACCCCTTTTCCTCATGCAACCGGGAGACCCGTATGTCTACCTTTCCCACCTTCATCACCTGCACCGACCTGTCCTTCTCCTGGCCGGACGGCACCGAGGTGCTCGACCGTTTCCAGCTGGCGGTCGGCCCCGGCAGGACCGGCCTGATCGGCCTCAACGGCTCCGGCAAGTCGACCCTGCTGAAGCTGATCGCCGGAGACCTGACCCCGTCCGAGGGCTCGGTCCGCGTGGCCGGCGAGGTCGGTTACCTGCCGCAGAACGCCACCCTCGACACCGCCCTCCGCGTCGATCAGGCCCTCGGCATCGCCGCCACCCGCGCCGCGCTGCACGCCATCGAGGCGGGGGACGCGAGCGAGGAGCACTTCACGGCGGTCGGCGACGACTGGGACGTCGAGGAGCGGGCCCGCGCCCTGCTCGACCAGCTCGGCCTCGGCCACATCGGCCTGGACCGCACCATCGGCGAGGTCTCGGGCGGCGAGTGCGTCCTGCTGCGGCTGGCGGCCCTGTTGCTGGCCGGGCCCGATGTGCTGCTGCTGGACGAGCCGACGAACAACCTCGACCTGTACGCGCGCCGCCGCCTGTACGCCGCGGTGCGGTCCTGGTCGGGCGTCCTGGTCGTGGTCAGCCACGATCGCGAACTGCTGGAGCTGGTGGACCGCATCGCCGACCTGCGGGACGGTGACGTGGCCTGGTACGGCGGGCCGTACTCCGCGTACGAGGAGGCCGTCGCCGCCGAACAGGAGGCGGCCGAGCGCATGGTGCGGGTCGCCGAGGCCGACGTACAGCGGCAGAAGCGGGAACTGTCGGAGGCGCACATGAAACTGGCGCGGCGCAAGCGGTACGGGCAGAAGATGTTCGACAGCAAGCGCGAGCCGAAGATCGTCATGAACGCGCGCAAGCGAGCCGCCCAGGAATCGGCCGGAAAGCACCGCATCCTGCACGCCCAGAAGCTCGCCGAGGCCAAGGAGCGGCTCGACGAGGCGGTGGAGGCGGTCCGGGACGACGACGAGATCCGCGTGGAGCTGCCCTACACCACGGTCCCGCCGGGCCGCGGCGTGCTGCTCCTGCGCGACCTGGAGCTGCGGTACGGGGCCCGGGTCAGCGGCGAGTGGGAGTTGCGCGGCCCGGAGCGCATCGCGCTCGTCGGGCGCAACGGCGCGGGCAAGACGACGCTGCTGCGCACGATCGCCGGGGAGCTGGAGCCGGTGTCGGGCGAGGCGGTGGCGCACGTCCCGCTGCGGTTCCTGCCCCAGCGGCTCGACGTACTGGACGACGACCTGAGCGTGGTGGAGAACGTCGCCCGCTTCGCCCCCGAGGCCACGCCCAACCGCATTCGGGCCCGGCTGGCGCGCTTCCTGTTCCGGGGCGCGCGGGCCGACCAGCCCGCCGGGACGCTCTCGGGTGGCGAACGGTTCCGGGCCTCGCTCGCCGCGCTGCTGCTGGCCGAGCCGGCTCCTCAGTTGCTGCTGCTGGACGAGCCGACGAACAATCTCGACATGGCGAGCGTACGGAAATTGACGGCGGCGCTCGACGCGTACGAGGGGGCGCTGATCGTGGCCAGCCACGACATGGCGTTCCTGGAGTCGATCGGCATCACGCGATGGCTGGAAATGGACGGCGAGCTGCGTCCGGCAACACCGGAATCTGCGGCTCCGTCACTCGATTGACGGACGTGACCAGGGCGTATGACCCACCGTAACGACCCATGACCGGACCCGGGCTTGGCTGGGGCTTACAGCGCCCTTAACCTACGGTCTCGTAACCTACGAAGCCGTAGGTATGTCACGTCCCCAGGAGTAGCCGCATGACCCTCACCTCTCCCCACCTCGGCAGTTCGGACGCGTGGACCGACGCCCGGCTGCTGTACGCCCTGGAAGAGGTGGTCGAGAAGGAGCTCAACCGCCACCTGAAGGTCGTCAAGGACTGGATGCCGCACGAGTACGTGCCGTGGTCGGACGGCCGCAACTTCCCCGGCCTCTTCGAGGACGGCGAGGCCTGGGAGCCCGAGCAGTCCAAGGTGACCGACATCGGCAAGATCGCGCTGGTCGTCAACCTGCTCACCGAGGACAACCTCCCGAGCTACCACCACGAGATCGCCACCCTCTTCGGGCGCGACGGCGCCTGGGGCACCTGGGTGCACCGCTGGACCGCGGAGGAGGGCAGGCACGGCATCGTCATGCGCGACTACCTGCTCGCCTCGCGCGCGGTCGACCCGGACAAGCTGGAGCAGTTCCGGATGGCGCACATGAGCGAGGGCTTCGAGTCGGACAACCGGCACTCGATGCTGCACTCGGTCGCGTACGTCGCCTTCCAGGAGCTCGCCACGCGCATCTCGCACCGCAACACCGGCCACCAGTCCGGGGACCCGGTCTGCGACCGGATGCTGGCGCGCATCGCGACCGACGAGAACCTGCACATGGTCTTCTACCGGAACCTGCTGGGCGCCGCCTTCGAGCTCGCGCCGGACCTGACCATGCAGGCGGTACGGGACGTGGTCGTCAACTTCCGGATGCCGGGGCACGGCATGCCGGGCTTCGAGCGGGCGGCCGCGCAGATGGCCATCGGCGAGATCTACAACATGCGCATACACCATGACGACGTGCTCCAGCCGGTGCTGCGCTTCCTGAAGGTCCTGGAGATCGACGGGCTCGGCCCGGAGGGCCTGAAGGCGCAGGAGGAGCTCGGGCTGTACATGAGCGGCCTGGACGCGGAGGCACGGAAGTTCGACGAGAAGCTCGCGGCGCGCAAGGCGCGGCTGGCGGCACGCGCGGGCGGCTGACGCGAGCCCTCCGGGAGCATGCGGTTCGCGCGGCGCCTCCGTCACCTGCGACGGGGGCGCCGCGCACGCGTGCGGCCCTACGGCCCCTGCGGTCCCCGTGCCGCTGACGTGCAGACGTACGGAGAAACGTTCCCCGTCGATCAGCCGGGCCACGAGCACCACCCGGGAGGGTTACGGCGTTTCGGCGCATTGCTGCAGATCTGCCAGGGTGGTCCGCCATGGACCCGCATCTCCGTGTCGATCATGACCAGTTGGGCCGTTTCTCCCGTGCGTTGGGCGAATCGCTGACCTCCCTCGCGGAGGCCAGACGCGCGCTGGAGCACGTACGGGCCGATCAGCTCGGTACGCCGGAACTGGACGAGGCCTGCGACGGCTTCCAGGACCGCTGGAAGTACGGCGCGGAGCAGCTCGGCGTACGGATCAAGGCCGTGCACGAGGGGGTGCGGCTGAGCCACCAGGGGTACGTGCAACTCGACCACGCGATCGCGTCGGCGTTCCGGGCGGTGGGCCCGCGTGACTGACGCCGCCTTCCCCCACTTGGGCTGGAACCCGGCACCGGGCAGCCCGGCGGAGATCGCCGCGCTCCGGTCGAAGCTGACGTCCTCCGCGGCCGCGCTGGGTACGGCGCACCGCCTGGTGCGGCAGCTCCTGGGCGAGAGCTCCTACTGGGCGGGCGAGGCCGCGGACGCCTTCCGCGAGGCCCTGGACGGCGAACTCCCCCGCTACCTGGGCAACGCCCACCGCTCCTTGACGAAGGCGGCGGACCGCCTGGGCACCTGGCACGACAGCCTGGTCTCCTACCAGACGACGGCCCACCGCTACGAGACCCAGGCGGCCCTCCACACGAAGTCCCTGCGCACCGCGGAGTCCACCCACGCCGCGACCACCTCCCGCGCGGACGCCTCCCCCTCCGACCTCCACGCCGCGACGACAGCCCTCACCGAGGCCCGCGAAGCCCTGCACCACGTCCGCCGCCTCGCCCGCGAGCTGGAGGAAACCCACAGGGCGGAGGCGGCGCGTGTGGCGAAGTGCCTGAACGAGGCGACGGACCGGCTGGCTCCGGAGGAGCCGGGGGTGTTGAGCAAGGCTCTCGACTGGATCAGCGAGGACCTCGGCGATGTGCTGTCCGACGCATCCGCCGTCATGGGCTTCGCCGGCCTTGTGCTGGGGGTTGCTTTTCCACCGGTTGGCCTCGGTCTGATGATCCTCGCCACCGGAGCGAGCATGGGAGCGCTGGCTATGCATCTTTCGAACGACAAGGTGCGCACCTCACTACGAGATGGCTTCACCAAGGGGGAGTTCGACGCCGACTTCTGGGACAACGCCGTCACTCTCACCGGCGATGCCCTGGGATCTGTCCCAGGTGTTGCGGCCTTGGCACAGGGCGCCAAGGCGGTTCGTGCGAGTTCTGCCCTGGCCGGGTCTGAATCCCTTGCGGGTGTGGGAGCAGGAGCACGCGAGTTCGCCAGCGCTTCCAAGAGTTCGATGGACGAACTCCGGACCATTGAGAATCCTCTTACGGAGTGGGCACTCCGAGAAGCACACCCAACGGTGAGAAGCAGTGTCAAGTACGGCGTGCCGGCGACGGGCACGGTGACTGCCGCCAGCCATTACTCATCCCTCGACGAAAACGACACGGCCTCGAACGCGGCTACGGCAGTCGACGGTACGAGGGTCGCCATCGAAGATGCCCCGACATCGGCGGCCAGGATCGCGCACGCATGGGCCGCGCTCTCCCGTTGACAGACTGTAAGGCGGATTCATGAGCACGAAAGACAACGCTCCCCCAGTCTGGTTTCGATTGCCTCCCGGTTTCCACTCCCTCGAAACCATCACTGACGAAGGCCTTGCGCGGGCCGTCACCTCAGTCGTTACGCCACTGCTGGGGCAAGCACCGGAGGCCGACCAAGCGTTGCGTGACGCACGCGTGTTGACGGAACTCATTACGGCACTGTTCGACCAAGGGACCGCTTTTCTGGCTTTCGGGCTGCACCCCGATGGCGCCCACGGAGCGTGCATGTCACTCTTCTCGCTCTCCACGATCAGCACAACGGCTCCCTCACCACACGTGGCCGCTGCTCGTACGGGCATCGCGCTGGCCGACTCGTCCGCATGGCGAACACGGAATTGCAGACTTCTCGAGCTGCCCACCGGAGTCCCCGCGGCGATGGTCGCAGGGACGTTGGTCCTTCCAATGGATCTCGTGCAGCGTGCCGGGATCTCACTCCGGGCGGGTGAAGTATTTCAAGCGCGCATCGCGGTGCCGTACCCGTGCGGTTCTCATGTCGTGGTCGCCGACTTGGCGAGCGCGGCCACCCGTCATGCGGATTCCTACACCGACATCCTCGAGGGGATTGCTCACACGTTGTCGTTTTCGCATCCCGAAGACGACTCCAATGCAGCAAGCGCGGCACCTACTTCACGGCTTCTGGAGTTTCTCACGTGACACCACCACCGACACCGGCACCCCTACTGAAGAGGGCTTTTGATCACGCACCGACGATTCGCGGGCATGGCCGCCTAGTCATCAAACGCTGGGTCTGGCTCTTCTTCACAGCAGCTCTGGCGGCGGTCTCCTTCTACGCATGCATCGCATGGAGGTCGATCGGGCTCACCATCATGTGCGTGCTCTTCTATCCGCTCATGCTGCCACTGGCAATGGTGGCGCTGCGACAGACGCAGCGTGTAAAGGCAATCCTGAGCACGTACCCCTGGGTAGCGTATCCGTGCTCATATCCTCCGCGGTCACTGGAACGACCAGTCGTGATCTGCATCCGGTTCAGTGAGCATTACGCGCCCACCCTCCGGATCACGCCCTTCTCGGTGGAACTGGCCCGCAAGCAGAACCCCCAGCCCGACATGATCTGGTTCGCCGGGGACCCCCGCTACGGCGGCGTCGTCTCGCCCGTCGGCGGGCACTACCCCGTGCGAGTCGTACCCGAGGACATGGGGGACGGCGTGCCGGGCGGAGCCCCCGGGGATGACGTGCTCGCGGAGCAGGCCGGTCTCGTCAAGGGCGGCAGGGCTCGGCGGAGGTAGGTTCAGCGGCTGCTGCGCTTCAGTGCGTGCCGTTCCTTCTCCGAGAGGCCTCCCCAGACGCCGAACCTCTCGTCGTGCGTGAGCGCGTACTCGAGGCAGGCCTCGCGGCCCTCGCACGCCGCGCAGAGGCGCTTGGCGTCGCGCGTGGAGGAGCCCGGGTCCGGGAAGAAGAGCTCCGGGCCCGTCTGGGCGCAGAGGGCGGTCTCCTGCCAGGAGAGTTCGTGGTCGATCGTGGTCGAGGCATTGGTGTGGATCGGCATGGCGAACACGCTGCCCCGGTGGGATAAACGACGCCTCAACGGATGATCAACACGGCGCACCGCGGGTCGCTCCTCGTCAGCATGGGCTTCCGTGACGTGATCGGCAAGGGCACCATGCCGTGTGCGTATGATCGGATCATGACGATCAGAAAGGCTCATGCCGCGTAGGCGCCCCGTACCGCGCCCCTCGGCGAACGCGCCGCCGGGTCCTCCGGGTTCACCCGTGGAGGCCCGCGTCAGGAGACGTTCCGAGGAGTCAGCAGCATGAAGACCACCCCTTTGACGCCGTACGCGCGGTTGCCGCGTGCGTACCGCGAGATGCCGGTCATCGCCAGCACCGTCGACGCGTACGGACGTGCGCACTGGCTGCTCGGCGAGGCCGGAGGCAGCACCGGTGAAGGGCCATACGACGCCGTCATGGTGACGGTGGACGAGGGGCGTACGGAGGAGACGGTGCTCAGCGCGGTGCGGCCACGGTGGCCCATGATCGACGCGTTGCCGGACGGCGGATTCGTGCTGGCGGCCGGGCGCAGTCGCCCCGACGAACAGCATGTGCAGGTCTTCGACGCGCTGGGGAAGCCGTCGTGGACGTTCCGTGTGGGGGACGGCATCGAGCACATGCTCGCCGATGAGGCCGGGGACCTGTGGGTGGGCTACTTCGACGAGGGGGTCTACGGGGACGACCCGCTCAGCCGGCCGGGGCTGCGGCGGTGGAGCGGTACCGGTGAGCCGCGGTGGGCGTACGCCCCGCCCGCCGGGAACCAGTACATCTGGGACGTCTACTCCCTGAACGTGGACGGGGATGCCGCCTGGTCGACGCCGTACGGCGCGGGCCCCCTCCTGGAGGTGCGGGGCGAGGAGGTGCGCGTGCGCTCGGCTCCGGTGCGGATGGCCACCGCGCTCGCCGTGCACGGGGATCGGGTGGTGTTCCTGGGCGGCAGCGGCAAGCCGGCCGATCTGCTCACGTACGGGCGGCTGACGGACACCTCCGTCGAGCCGGTGATGGAGCGCCGGCTCGTACGGTCCGACGGGCGGAAGGTCGCGCGGTGCCGGAGGGTCTGCCGGGGCGCGCGAATCTTCCTGCGGCACGCGTCTGCCGTGGACTGGGAGGGCCTGGACCTCGCCGGCTGATACCCCTCAGTGGGCCGTGTGGCCGCCCGTCGGGTGGTGCGGTTCGTAGCCGGGGATGGTGCCGTCCGCTTTCGCCACCAGGAACAGACCGGCCATGCCCATGTCGGAGTGGCTCTGGACGTGGCAGTGGTACATCCAGGCGCCGGCGCCCACTCCCTCGCCCGCGATGATCTGGAAGCCGAAGGAGTCGGCGGGGCCGGTGATCTTGTTGTCGATGACGGGGCTGGGGTCGTCGGGGCCGGTGAGCATGCCGGTGCGGTTGTCCGCCCAGCGGTGACCGTGCATATGGAAGGTGTGGTAGTACTCGCCGTGGGTGATCATGATGATTTCGACCCGCTCCCCCACGGTGGCCTGGAAGTCCGGACTCTGATGGCCGGGCCGGTTGTTGATGGTCATGTCGTTGAAGACGATCGTGAACTGCTTGTCGGGGAGGATGTCGCCCTGGCGCCGCACCACGACCGGCCCGTACAGGCCCTTCCGGATGCCGCCGGTGCCGTGGTCGGTGCCGACGACGTGGTCGTGGTAGTGCCAGTAACCGGCGCTGCCGGCGCGCCAGGTGCCGTCCTTGCGGCGGCCGGGGGCGTGGGTGCGCCAGGTGTACGTGCGGCTGCCGCCGGGTTCGACGTGGCTGCGGTTGAGTTTCGTACCGTCGCTGGCGGTGTCGTAGTCGACGCCGTGGACGTGGAGGCTCACCGGGACGTCCATGGTGTTCTCGAACTCGATGTGGAGGGTGTCGCCTTCGTTGAGTTCGATGAGCGGGCCGGGAATCGTGGCCTTGCCCTTCTCCAGGCCGTACCCCATCTGACCGTCGGCCAGCTTCTCGGCGTACAGCTTGAGGTGCCGCACCTGGCCGCCCGCCGGTGCCGTCCGCAAGGGCGTCGCGGTCGGCGCCGCGGCCGGGACGGCGGTCGGCGCGGCGGCCGCGGACAACGATGTCACGCCGGTCGCCGCAGCCGTTCCCGAGGCCAGGAGACGCCGGTTGAAGCTCCGTCTGTCCATGCCGAACTCCCCAGTACGGTGCCGAGACTGACGGGGGCTGAGTACCCCGGGACGGCCACACCGTAGCCGCGGGCGATTCGTTTTTCCACAGCCAGGACAAAGTTCGCGCGATCGGTGCCAAGCTATTGGCGTGTCAGGGAAAGAGGTCTAGCTTCGTCGTCGTTTGCTGTGACCACAGAGGGGTGGGTGAACACATGCACCGTGCACCACATCACCGGTCAAGAACACGCCGCCGTGCGGCCGCGGTCCTGGCGGTCGCCGGCCTGGCGGCTTCGCTGCTCAGCGGTACGGCCGCCACCGCCCAGCCGCACCCGGAACACGCACGGACAACGTTGTCCCTCCCGTCGCCGCCGGGTGGCGCCAACGTCCGCGTGCTCGTCTTCCACGCCTCGGCGACCACGGAGTCCCCGACCGTCAACGCCGGTATCGCCGCGATAGAGGCGATCGGCCAGTCCGGGCCGGCCGCGCAGCGCTTCCGTACCGAGGCGACGGACGACGGCTCCGTCTTCACCGACGCCACCCGGCTCGGGCGGTACAACGCGGTCGTGTTCCTGACCGGCGGCGGTGATGTGCTCGACCCGGAGCAGGAGGCGGGCCTCGAGGCGTACATGGAGGCCGGTGGCGGGTTCCTCGGCATCCACGACGCGGCACGCTCGGAGCCGTACTCCGACTGGTTCACCGGGCTGGTCGGCGCCCGGCCCGCCGCCGGCGGCCCCACGCCCGTACAGCGCGCGACCGTCGAGGTGGGTGACCGGCAGCACCCTGCCACCCGGCAGCTCCCGTTGAACTGGAAGCGTCCCGACAAGTGGTTCAACTGGGCGGTCAACCCCTCCGGCAGCGTGCACACGGTGGCGCGGGTGCGCGAGAGCACCTACCGGCCGGGCGCGGGCGCCAACGGCTGGGACCACCCCGTCTCCTGGTGCCGTGACTACGACGGCGGCCGCTCCTTCTACACGGGCATGGGCGGTACGGCCGAGTCGTTCGCCGAGACCGACTTCCGCGAACACCTGCGCGGCGCCCTGCTGTGGACCACCCGGCTGGTCCGCGCCGACTGCAAGGCCACCATCGACGCGAACTACGCGAGCGAGCGTCTGACCGCGCCCAACCAGCCGGGCAGGAACGACCAGATCGGTGAACCGCACGGGCTGGTGACCGCGCCCGACGGGCGCGTCCTCTACATCGGCCGCGGCGGCGCCGACTCCTCCCAGCCCGTGGTCACCGACTGGAACGACCCGGACATCGGCAAGGGCAGCGGCGAGATCCACGTCTACGACCCGAAGACGAAGAAGGTGCAGCTCGCGGGCGCGCTCACGGTCTTCGGCAACAAGGGCGGTGGTGACGAGCTGACGAAGAACGAGGAGGGACTCCTCGGGATCGAGCTCGACCCCGGCTTCCTGTCCAACGGCTGGGTGTACCTGCACTACACACCCCATTCCCGGATCAACCGCGACACCCACATGGCGGAGCGGTACGTCTCCCGTTTCACCCTCGACCTCGCCACGAACACGCTGGACCCGCGCAGCGAGAAAGTGCTGCTCAGGTGGCCGGTGCAGATCCACAGCTGCTGCCACGCGGGCGGCGGCATGGCCTGGGACTCCCAGGAGAACCTCTACATCGCCACCGGCGACAACAACTCCAGCGGCTTCAGCGGCGGCTACTCCGGCAACAATCCGGAACCGGCCTTCAAGGGCGTTTCCTTCGCCGACGCCCGCCGCACCTCCGGCAACACCAACAACCTCAACGGCAAGATCCTGCGCATCCACCCCGAGGACGACGGCACGTACACGATCCCGGAGGGCAACCTCTTCACGGGGAAGGAGCCGGACGAGGGCGGCGGCAAGACGCGCGGCGAGATCTACGTGATGGGCGTGCGCAACCCGGCGCGCATCTTCGTCGACAAGACGACGGACATCCTGTACGCCGGGTGGGTCGGCCCCGACGCCGAAGCGCCGTCGACCACCTGGGGCCCCGCCAAGTACGACACCTTCACCGCCATCACCAAGGCGGGCAACCACGGCTGGCCGTACTGCATGGGCAACAACCAGCCCTACCGCGACCGCAATCTGCCCGAGCCCGGCAAGCCGCTCGGCTGGTACGACTGCTCCGCGCCGAAGAACGAGTCGCCCCACAACGACGGCCTGGTGAACCTGCCGCCGGTCACACCCAACTCCATCTGGTACTCACCGCAGGGCGGCGGCCCCGACTTCCCGAGGAACGCGAGCGGCGTGCCCAGCTACAAGACGGAGGAGCAGAGACTGCTGCTGCCGTGGCTCAAAGGCGGCGGGCAGGCGACCATGAACGGGCCGGTGTACCGGTACGACGCCACGAGCGCGAGCACTGTCGCATGGCCGTCGTACTGGGACGGCAAGTGGTTCGTGGGCGACTTCTACGACGGGGACCAGCCGCGCCACGCCGTGCTGATGGACCCGAGGACGGTCGGCAAGGGCGGACTGCCCGTCCACGCGGAGTCCCTGAAGAAGATCATCCCGGTGGGCCCGAACGGCATCCGCAACCTCATGGACTGGAAGTTCGCGCCCGACGGCTCCCTGTACGTCCTCGACTACGGCCGCGGCTTCTTCACCTCCGACTCCAAATCCGCGCTGTGGCGCGTGACGTACCGGGGCGGCGGGCCGACGCCCGCCGCCGAGGACCTGGCGAGGAAGGCGGCCGCGCAGTGAGACACCGCTATCCGACGATGTGGACGGCGCTGCTCGCCTCCGTGCTGATGATGGTGGGACTGGCCTCGACCGCCGCGTACGCACGCCCGGACGGCCGTGCGGCGGCCACGGCGGAGCAGGTGCTGACCTGGACCGCCGGTGATCCCATCGACCGCTACCTGTCCTTCCCCGCCACCGCGGTGGCGGGCCCGGCGACGATCGTCTTCGAGAACAGCGTGGCCACCGGCAACACCACGGGCATGCCGCACACCCTGACGTTCGACGTCTCCGACCCGGAGTACAACAACGACGTCCGGCTGAACATCCTGGCCAACCCCAGTGACGACCAGGGCGGCAGGCACACCGCCCAGGTCACGCTGACGCCCGGTCGCTACCGCTTCTTCTGCACCATCCCCGGCCACGGCGCGATGCAGGGGATCCTCACGGTGACGGAGGCGGGCGGTGGCGAGGACACCACCGCACCCGAGACGACGGCGAAGGTGGAGGGCGAGCGGAACGCCGACGGGGCGTACATCGGCCACGCCAACGTCACCGTCACGGCGACCGACGCCGGGTCGGGCGTGGACCGGATCGAGTACGCGGTCGGGGCGGGTGGCACCTGGCAGACGTACACCGCACCCGTGATGGTCCATGAGGTCGGCGCCCACAGGATCCGCTACCGGGCCACCGACAAGGCGGGCAACACGGCCGCCGAGAAGGCGGTCGACTTCACCGTGGTCGCCCCGCCGACGGACGACAGGACACCCCCGGAGACGTCGGCGACGGTCAGCGGCGAGAAGGACGCCGAGGGCAGGTACCTGGGGATGGCGACGGTCACGGTCACCGCCTCCGACGCCGGGTCCGGCGTCAACACCATCCAGTATGCGGTCGGGGCGGGCGGCGCCTGGCAGACGTACACCGCGCCCGTGATGGTCCACGCGACCGGCACGCACACCGTGCGCTACCGGGCCACGGACCGGGCGGGGAACACGGCCGCCGAGAAGACCGTCGACTTCACCGTGGTCGCCCCGCCGACGGACGACAAGACGCCGCCCGAGACGACGGCCGCCGTGACGGGCGAGAAGAACGCGGACGGCGCGTACATCGGCCGCGCCACGGTGACGGTCACGGCGACCGACGCGGGCTCCGGGGTGGAGAAGACCGAGTACTCGCTGGACGGCGGCCCGTACCTGGCGTACACGGTTCCGGTGGTCGTGGACCGGGTGGGCCACCACACCCTGCTGCACCGGGCCACGGACAAGGCGGGCAACACCTCGGCCGCCCGGCAGGTCGGCTTCGACGTCGCGGAGGGCGGCGGCGTCCCGGCGCCCCACTGCCCCGAGTACGACGAGCGCCTCACGGTCATCGTGGGCACGATCGACTCGGGGGTGCCGAACCGGATGACGCGGGGCCGCTGCACCATCAACGAGCTGATCGAGGACGAGAAGGACTGGGCGTCGCACGCGCTCTTCCTCAAGCACGTGGACACGGTCCTCGACCGGCTGCTCACCGAAGGGGTCGTCGACGCCCGCGAGCACCGCACGATCTACCGGGCGGCCAAGGAGTCCGGCATCGGCAAGCCCGGGCAGACCACCGGCTACCGCACGCTGTTCGACGGCTCGGCGGAGACGTTCGCCCGGTGGCAGCACGTCGGCGGCGGCAGGTTCGGTCTGAACGGCGACGGCTCGATGACGAGCAGTACGGCGGTCCCGGGCATGGGCATGCTGTGGTTCCCGCAGCGGCAGTACGGGGACTTCTCGCTGAAGCTCCAGTGGCGGGACGACGCCCCCGGGGCGGGGAACGCCAACTCCGGTGTCTTCGTGCGCTTCCCGTACGTCCACGACCACCCCGAGGAGCCGCGGCCGGAGTGGGTCGCCATCAAGTTCGGGCACGAGATACAGGTCCTGGACCGGCCGGACGGCGACCTGTACAAGACCGGTTCGGTGTACGGGTTCGACCGGGTCGGGCTCGGCGGCGCCGGCGTCACCCCGAAGGGCACCTGGAACGACTACGAGATCCGGGTGGAGGGCCAGCACTACTCGGTGTTCCGCAACGGTGTCCTGATCAACGAGTTCGACAACACCGGCGGCCAGGAGTTCTCCCCGCCGCGCGCCGACGACCCGGGCACGGACGGCCGGCGGTACGCCACCGGCTACATCGGGCTCCAGGTCCACGGCACGACCGACGTCATCTCGTACCGCGACATCCGGATCAAGGAGCTCTGACGAGGTCGACGACACTCCGGAGCCGCTGACGGCGACCACGCTCCGGGCCCCGGACGGCGACGCGGTCCGGGGCCTGGAGTCAGAGAGGGGCCCCGAGTCAGAGGGCCCCGGAGTCAGAGGGCCCCGGACTCAGAGGCGGGGCCCGTCCGGTTCGAGGAACTCCTCCAGGATTCCCGGCCGGGCCGCGGCGGCGAGGGCCACGGCGTCGTCGGCCGCCACGTCCCGCACGTGGTAGCCGTGCGCCCCCGCGGCCACGGCCGCCGTGAGCGTGACGAGTCCGGCGCGGCGGCCGAACGGCGAGGTCGTGAACGTCCAGGCGACGAGCGCGGAGCGGTCCAGGGCGAGGGTGTCGCGGCGGAACGTACCGGACCTGATGAGGAGGTGGGAGCCGTGCAGGGCGTGCCCGAGGCTCGCGTAGGCGTCCCGGGCGAGCAGCGCCGTCACGGCGGTCGCGACCAGTGCGTACACCCAGGCGGCGTGCAGGAGCACCGGCGTGAGCAGCGCTCCGAGGACGAGGAGGACGAGCGTCGCCGGCAGGACGGCGAGCAGGAGCCCACGTGACATCCGGCGGCGCAGCGCGGCGCGGGGATGGGGGGTCAGCGGGACCGAGTCCACCAGGCGCGAAGGGGCGCGCAGTGCGCCGGCGACCACGCGCAGGGCCTCGGCTCGCGGTGCCGGCGGAAGCAGGACGCCGCGCGCCTGGGCCTCCTCCTTGTCGCCGAGGCCGCCCGCCACCGCGGCCGCGCTCGCTCCTCCGGCGGCCCGCAGCAGCAGCGGTTCGCGGAGCAGTACGCCGTGCAGCCGGCTGCGTTCCAGCGCCACCGAGCGGGTGGTCAGCAGTCCGCGCCGTACGGTGAGCGTGTCCGCGTCGGTCCAGGCGGCGCTGTAGCCCCACCAGTTCTCCACGTACACGGCGAGGGCGCCGAGGGACCCGAGGGCGGTCACGACGGCCAGGGCCGCGGGAACGGTCAGCCACAGCGCGCGGTGGCCGAACTCTGCGAACAGGTCCTGGACGAGGACCGTGCGCCACGGATCGACGCCGATGCCGTCGAGGATCCGGTAGGCCGTTCCGACGGCGACGCCCACACCGCCGAACACCCAGAAGGTGAGCGGCGCGTAGCGCAGCCAGCGCCAGTCGATGCGGCTGAGTACGGGGGCGCCGGTGACGTCCCGGGGGTCGGCCTGCGCGAGCAGGGCGGCCTTGAGCCGGTGTGCCTCGCGGACCGTGACCGCGTCGAGGGTGAACCCGCCCTGTTCGCCGTCCGCGGCGGTGGTGGCGGCCCGTACGACGCTGAGGCCGAGCAGGCGGTGCAGCGGGGTCGCGGTCAGGTCGACGTTGCGGATCCGGTGGAGCGGGATCGTGCGCCGCCGTCGGCTGAACACCCCGCTGTGCAGCGTGAACGCCTCGGCGGTGAGCCGGTAGCGGGTCCGGGACCAGCGGACAAGACCGGCGGCGGTGACGGCGGCGAACGAGACGGCGAGGGCGGCCAGCGTGATGCGGGCGCCCACGGGAACGCTGCCGCCGGTGACGAGCACGGTGAGGGCGAGCGATCCGAGTGGTGGGGCCAGCCAGCCGCACCGCACCAGCAGGGTGCGGGCGGCCGGGCGCCGCCCGACGTCCGCGCGGCGGCTCACGCTCCTGCCTCCGATACGCCCCGGGCCACGCCGTCGACCGCGCCGTCGACCGCGCCGTCGACCGCGCCGACGGCCATCCCCTCGGCCTCGCCGGGCGCGGTGCGGGCGGTGTGCGCGGCGTGGCCGATGCGCCGCGCGAGCTCCTCGGCGTCGGCCTCGGACAGCCCCGCGATCCTGACGGCTCCCGCGGTCGAGGCGGTGGTGACGGTGAGCGTCGTCAGGCCGTACCACCGCTGGATCGGCCCGCGGACCGTGTCGACGGTCTGCACCTGGGACAGCGGGGCGATCCGGCGGCGCTGCCATATCCAGCCGCCGGCCGCGTAGACGGCGTTCGCGCCGAGCTCCCAGCCGTGCGTGGCGTACCGGCGGCGCGGCATGAGGAGCAGGTACCCGAGCGCGGGCACCACGAGGGTGACCAGCAGGAGGGGCGCGAGCCAGGGCAGCGCGCCGGAGAAGAACAGCGCGGAGAGGAGGCCGAGCGCGAGGGCGGTGAGCAGCATCGGCCCGCTCACGGAGACCAGTGCCTGGACCGTCCACCAACGGCGGGCCAGCGGGTGGGCCCGGTGGCGGGGCGGCCTCAGGCGTGGGGCGGCGTGAAGAGACATGGGTCAGGGACCGCTTTCCAAGTCAACTGTATTGGATAGCGATACGCTACAACGGTACAAGTGACTTGTAAAAGCGGCCGGGGGCGTACCGCGTCCCACGTGCCGCGGAGAGGTTGGGTGGTGCGGTGCCGAAGAAGGTGGACCACGAGGCGAGACGCCTGGAGATCGCGGAGGCGCTCTGGCGCATCGCGAGTACGCGCGGCCTCGACGGTGTGAGCCTGCGCGATGTGGCGGCGGAGGCGGACATCTCGCTGGGCAGGCTCCAGCACTACTTCCGCACGAAGGACGAGATGCTCCTCTTCGCCCTGCGCCACATCAACACCCTGGCGGACCGGCGGATCCGCGAACGCATCGGCACGCTCGCGGCGGGCCTCGGTCAGGAGCCGCCGCCGCGGGCCGTGCTGCGGGAGTGCCTGGCGGGGATGCTGCCGCTGGACGAGAAGAGCAGGGTGGGCGCGCTGGTGGGCGCGGCGTACTTCGCGCGGGCGGTCCACGACGAGCGCCTGCGCGCCGAGGCCCGGGAAGGGATCCCCCGGCTCGCGGAGTTCTTCGCCGGGCTCCTGCGCACCGCCCAGGAGCGGGGCGAATTGGCATCGGCGCTCGACCCGTACACCGAGGCGATGGTGCTGATCAGCCTGGTGGACGGCCTGACGGCGTACACGCTCCTCGGGGTCCAGACGGGCGAGGAGGCCGTGGGCCGGCTGGACGCGCACCTGGAGCGGCTCTTCGGCGCCTCGACGTGAGCCTCGACGTGAGCCGCCGCGCGAACCGGGTCAGTCGGCCGCCTTCTTGGCGCGGCTCGGCTGGACCCGCTTGGGTTCGCCCGGCATCTTCGGGTAGTCCGGCGGGTACGGCATGTCGCTCAGGCCGTGGTCGCGCTCGTCCCGGTCGGCCAGCTCCAGCAGGCTGTCCAGGGTGAAGGCGTGGTCGTCCATGTCCGCGTGGACGTCGCCGTGGTCGGCGTACCGCACGGGCATGGTGGCCAGGTCGAAGTCGCGCGGGTCGACGTCGTCGAGCTCCTCCCAGCGCAGCGGGGCGGAGACCGGGGCGTGCGGCCGGGGGCGGATGGAGTAGGCGGAGGCGATGGTGCGGTCGCGCGCCGTCTGGTTGTAGTCGAAGAAGATCTTTTCGCCCCGTTCCTCCTTCCACCAGGCGGTGGTGACCCGGCCCGGCATGCGCCGTTCCAGGGCGCGGCCGAGCGCGATGGCGGCGCGGCGCACGCCGGTGAACTCCCAGCGCGGCTCGATCGGCACGAAGACGTGGAGGCCGCGCCCGCCGGACGTCTTCAGCCAGCCGCGCAGGCCGTACTCCTCCAGCAGGGCCCGCAGCTCGTGCGCGGCGTCCACCGCCTCCGGGAAGCCGGTGCCGGGCTGCGGGTCCAGGTCGATGCGCAGCTCGTCGGGGTGGTCGGTGCGGTCGCCCCGCACCGGCCAGGGGTGGAAGGTGAGCGTGCCGAGGTTGGCCGCCCAGATCACGGCCGCGACCTCGGTGGGGCGGATCTCGTCGGCGTAGCGGCCACTGGGAAAGGTGATGTGGGCCGTGGGGATCCAGTCGGGGAGGTTCTTGGGGGCGCGCTTCTGGAAGAAGGACTCGCCCTCGACCCCGTCGACGAAGCGCTCCAGGGTGGTGGGCCGGTCGCGCAGGGCGCGGACGATGCCGTCGCCCACGGCGAGGAAGTAGCGGGCCACGTCCAGCTTCGTGAAGCCGCGCTCCGGGAAGTAGACCTTGTCCGGGTTCGACAGGCGCACGGTACGTCCGCCGACCTCCAGCTCCACCGCGTTTCCCATACGCGCCACAGTAGGGGCCGGGTACACACCTCGCATATCGGTACAGACGGGCGCGAGTAGCGAGATAGAGGCAGAATCAGGCCATGGATCTGCCGGTGATGCCACCCGTCAAGCCGATGCTGGCCAAGTCCGTCAAGAAGATCCCGCCCGGCATGCACTACGAGGCCAAGTGGGACGGCTTCCGTGCGATCGTGCACCGGGACGGCGACGAACTGGTGATCGGGAGCCGTACCGGCAAGCCGCTGACCCGGTACTTCCCCGAGCTGGTCACGGGCCTCCCGGAGCGGCTCCCCGAGCGCTGTGTCGTCGACGGCGAGATCGTCATCGCCCATGAGGGGCGGCTCGACTTCGACAAGCTCACCGAACGCATCCACCCGGCCGCCTCCCGCGTGAAGATGCTCTCCGAGCGGACGCCCGCCCGGCTCATCGCCTTCGACCTGCTGGCCCTCGGTGACGCGGCGCTGCTGGACGCGCCGCTGACCGAACGCAGGGCGCTGCTCACCGAGGCCCTGGAGGGCGTCGACGCCCCGCTCCACCTGGCGCCGTCCACCACCGACATCGACGTGGCCCGGCACTGGTTCGAACAGTACGAGGGCGCCGGACTCGACGGCGTGATCGCCAAACCGCTGGACCTCCCCTACCGTCCGGACGCCCGGCTCATGTACAAGATCAAGCACGAGCGCACCGCCGATGTCGTCGTGGCGGGTTACCGGTTCCACAAGACGGGGAACGTCGTCGGCTCGCTGCTCCTCGGCCTGTACGACGACCAGGGCGCGCTCCAGCACGTCGGGGTCTGCGCCGCGTTCTCCGACAAGCGGCGCGCGGAGCTCGTGGAGGAGCTGGAGCCACTGCGCATGGACACGCCCGACGGCCACCCCTGGGCCGCCTGGGCGGACGAGGCCGCCCACGAGACCGCCCGGCTGCCCGGGGCGCCGAGCCGCTGGTCGGGCAAGAAGGACCTGTCCTGGGTTCCGCTGCGGCCCGAGCGGGTGTGCGAGGTGGGCTACGACCACATGGAGGGCAACCGCTTCCGGCACACGGCGCAGTTCCGCCGCTGGCGACCGGACCGCACGCCGGAGAGCTGCGGCTACGCGCAGTTGGAGGAGCCGGTCTCGTACGACCTGGGCGCGGTGCTGTCGGGGTCCGGGGGCTGAGTGGCGCTGGGCGACGGGGACGCGGTCGGCGTGGGCGGCGGGCAGGCGGGGGCGGTGGGCGTCGGGGACGGCGTCGGCGTCGGCGTCGGGGTCGGGGACGGGGAGGGTGACGGTGACGGGCCGGGGTCCGTGGGCGTGGGGCTGGGAGTCGGGTGCGAGGGTGACGGCGTCGGCGAAGGGGAAGGGGAAGGGGAAGGGGAAGGGCGGCTGGGCGGCCGGGGGGTGGGAGTCGGGCGCGGCGAGGGCTGCGGGCCCACCACGATGCCGCCGCCCGGACGAGGGCTCGGCGCGGGCGCCGGCACGGACGGCGTCGCCGGCCCCGGCCTCGCCCCCGTACCCGCCCCCGGGCTCACCGGCAGCACGCCCGTCCCGTCCGGCACCGGGTGCGCGCCCCGCTGGTAGAAGGCGAGCCACGACAGCACGGTGCGCAGATAGGCGTACGAGTGGTTGTAGCTGAGGACGGCCCGGTCGAGGTCGCTCCGGACGGTCAGCGTCCGGTTCCCGGCGCACAGGTAGTGTCCGGCGGCCAGCGCCGCGTCGTGGATGTTGTCCGGGTCGGCGCGCCCGTCGCCGTTGCCGTCGGTGCCCCACCGGGCCCACGTCGAGGGAATGAACTGCATCGGGCCGACCGCCCGGTCGTACGTGCGGTCCCCGTCGTACACGCCGTCGTCGGTGTCCGTGATCCGGGCGAAACCCACGCCGTCGAGGACCGGGCCCAGGATCGGCGCGAGCGTGGTGCCGTGCGCGTCGACCCGGCCGCCGCGCGCCTGGCCCGACTCCACCTTGCCTATCGCGGCGAGCAGCTCCCACGGCAGTCGGCAGCCCGGGTCGGTGCGGGCCACGGCGGACGCGGCGCGCCGGTACGCGGCCAGCACGGTCGCCGGGATGCCCGCCTGGACCGGCCCCAGGCTCACCGGCGGTCCGCCCGCGACCCCGGCCGCGATCCCGGCCCCGGCCCAGGCCCCCGGCGTCGGAGCGGTTCCGGGCGCCACGGGCGAGGTCAGCGGCGGGAGTTCGGTGTGGTAGGCGTCGTCGGACGGCGGGACCGGGGCGGTGTCGTGCCGCGCCACGGGATCGTTGGGGTGAGCGGCCCGGGGCGGTACGAAGCCGGGGGCCTGCGAGGCCGTGAGGGCGGCCATCGCGGCGAGGGCCGCGGCGGTCCCGGTCACCGCCCGCCGTGCACGCCCACGAGCACGCCCCCGCACACGCCTGTTCCCGGCCCGTCCGCTCATGAAGCCGCCCCCAGGGTGTCGATGGCGGTGATCCGCCAGGCGCCGCCGACGCGTACCGCCTCCACCGCGAACATAGCGGCGCCGTACGTCGTGGCGTCCTTCTTGGCCGCGGCCGCGGCCGCGGTGCCCGCGGTACGGGTGTTGGTCTGGTCGGCGTAGACGAGCACCCGGGCCCGGTCGCCGTTGATCCGCTCCACACCGCTCTCCGTGACGGTGGTGGTGAGGACGAGCTTCTGCCGCGCCGCCTGTTCGCGTACGGGTGCCAGCATCGCGCGGTGCTGCTCGACCGCCCTGCCGGTGAGATGTGTCTTGGCGGCCCGGTCGGCCTCGGCGGGGGTGGCGTAGTTGTACGAGAAGAGCTCGCCCACCGCCTTCGTCACCTGGCCCTTGACCTCACTGGTGCGGGCCACGTCGGTGAGGGCGGTGTTGCGCACGGCCGGGTCGTCGCGCAGGGCCGTCGCCTCGCCGCCGGCCCAGGCAGCGACGCCGCCCAGCAGCACGGTGAGCGCGCCGAGCACCACGGGTAACCTGCGGCGGGGCGACGGCGCCCGCGGCGGCGCCGGGGACCTGCCCACGGGGCCCGGCGTGGCCCGGGTCGTGTGCGCGGCCGCCAGGCGGCGCTGCCGGTTGATGAGGTGTCGGGTCGTCGACGACATACGGGGCTCCTCTCGGTCCACTGGTCAGTCCGCTGGTCAGTCCCCGGCCGGTCCGCTGGCCGGTCCGCTGGCCGGTCCGCTGGTCAGTCCACGGGCTGCACGGCGGTGTTGCCGACCGGCGCCTGGCCGAGCGCGCTGAGCTTCCACCCCTCGGGGGTGCGGGTGAGTTCGCCGAGCAGCCGGCTCTGCTTCGCCGCGGGCTTGCCCCCGGACGGGGTCACGGTGATCCGCAGGGCGACCATCACGCGCGCCCGGCCGGCGCGCGTGTCCAGCTCGGTCACCGCGCCGGACAGCACCTTCGCGCTGGTCACGGTCTTGGCCTCGCGGATCTGCCGCTCGAATTGCGCGCGGCCTTCCGTCAGTTGGGTGCGCAGGTCGCCGGTGGCCGAGTCCTGCCAGGTGTCGAGCCCGCGCCGCAGGTCGCGGTGGTCGAGGGTGTTCATGTTCTGTACGGCCTGCTCCCCGGCGGCGAGGACCTCGTCCCGCGTCTTCGCGTACGCGGCCGAGTCGTCGTGCGCGGCCGCGTACCAGGACCAGCCGGCCCAGCCCGCCCAGCCGGCGCCGCCGACCGCGAGGAGGGCCAGGGCGAGGGCCGGTGCCAGGAGCGGCTTCCTCGGCGTGGCGTTGCGCGTACGTTCCGAAAGCATGGGCATGGATGTGACGGCCTCTCTAACGTGCGGTGATGTCGACGATCCGCCAGTGGCCGCCCCGTAGTTCGGCGGTGACGGACAGCTGGGCGGCGACCGTGGTGGCGGGTTTCCCGGCGCGCTGGGCGACCTGGTCGAGGAAGACCAGGAGGTGCGCGTCGCGGTCGGTGAGCCGCGTGACTCCGGCGCGTACGACATGGGTCGTGAGCGTCAGTTTCTGCCGGGCGGCCCGCTGCTCGACCTCGGCGAAGAGCACCTCGTACTGCCGTGCCGCCTTGCCCGCGAGAAGCTGCCGCGCCGCGTGCCGGGTCGAGGCGGTGTCCTGCGGGGCATACGAGAAGACTCGCCCGAGCGCGCCGCTGACGTCGCCGACGACCCGCTCGGTGGCCCGCGTGTCGGCGAGCGCGCGGTTGTCCAGGGCCGGGGAGTCGGCCAGTTCCTCGGTGCGCCAGAACAGCCACGCTCCCGCCAGCAGCATCAGGACGGTGAGCAGGGCGGCGGCCGTACGGCGGTACCGGGGGCTCCGGTCCTGGGCCTCTTCGCTCGTTGTCACCCCTCCCCCTTCCTCTCAGGCCCCGGCGGCGGGGACCGCGGTCAGCGCCGTGACCTTCCAGCCCTCGGGCGTACGGAGCAGCTCGGCCTCCAGCCGTCTGCGGTCCCTGGCCGACGGGCCGGTCTCCACCCGTACGGTCGCGATGAGACGGGCGGTCCCGGCGCGGTGGTCGAACGCGGTGAGCGCGGCGCCGGTGACGGTCGCGCGCACCGACGTGCCGGACGCGTCCGAGGAGGGGCCGGTCCTGCTCAGCTCCTCGCGCAGTTCCCCCGCCGACACCTCCAGCCATGCGCGCCGGCCGGGGCTGTTGAGCACGGCCAGATGCCGTTGCCCGGTCGCGAGGGCGGTGTCCCGCGCCTCGGCGTAGGCGCGGCCCTCGTCGCCGGCGGTACGCGCGTACGACCATCCGGCGGCGCCGCAGAGCAGCGCCGCGACGAGAAGGGCCGCCCACCACCCGTACCGGATCAGCCCCGTCCCCATCCCCGTCCCCATCCCTGTCCCCGAGCCCGTCCTCATGGGCGTCCGCCCCGGGGCGCGTTCGCGGAGCCGCGGACGTTGACGCCGCTGGAGGGCGGTGCGGTGCAGCGCGCCTGGGTGTTGAGGGCGGGCGGGGCCGACAGGTCGAGGCCGTTGCGGTAGGGCGTCCCGCCGTAACCGGTGGTGCAGGGCAGGGGCTGGAAGAAGGTCACCGACATGCCGAAGTTGGCGCCCTGAGGGGTGACGGCGGTCGCCCCGGCGGCGGCGAGGGCGGGCATGGTGACCAGGAACTCCTCCATGCCGCGCTGGCGTGTCACGGCCACCTCCGAGACGGTGAGGAGGTTGGCGAGGACGACTCCGAAGGCCGGGTCGAGGTCCTTCAGCAGTGTGCTGACCTGGCCGGCCGCACCGGGCGCGGCGGCGATGAGCCTGCGCAGGTCCGCGTCCGAGCCCTTGAGCTCCGCGGCGAGCTCCCGGGCTCCGGAGGCGAAGGAGGTGAGGGCCTCGCCCTCCTCGGCCTGGGTGCGCAGGACCGTCTCGGCGTCGATCACCAGCCGGGTGTTGGCGGGCAGCGCCTTGTCGGCGGCGCGTACGAAGGCGTCGCCGCCGTCCAGCAGCGCCTGGAGGTCGTCACCGCGGCCGTTGAGTGCCGTACCGAGTTCGTCGACGACCGTGCGCAGCGACTCCAGGTCGACGGAGGCGGCGAGGTCGCCGATCCCGCTGAGCACGGTGGTGACGGGCGGGGGCGTACGGGTGTCGGAGCGCGGAATGACGGTGCCGTCGCGCAGGTACGGGCCGCCGGAACCGGCCGGCCGCAGGTCGATGTACTGCTCGCCGACGGCCGACAGCCCGGCGACGACGGCTTCCAGGTCCGCCGGGATGGGGGGCGCCGAGTCGTCGATGCGCAGCTCCGCCTCGACTCCGTCACCGGTGAGCTCGATGGGGCCGACACGGCCCACGGAGACACCCCGGTAGGTGACGTTGGAGTGGGTGAACAGGCCGCCCGTCGCGTCGAGTTGGACGCGGACGGTGTAGTAGTCGCGGAAGCCCGCGTACCGGCCGAGGTCGGCGTACCGCACGCCGACGTAGCCGAGGACGACGACGGCGATGAGGAGGAAGGCGAGGTTCTTCAGCCGGATGGCGAGGGTCGGCATCAGTTCCTCCCGGCCGACGGCAGCGGTAGGGGCAGGGGCAGGGGTGGCCCGGCGGCCGCCGGGTCCTGCGGCGGGACCAGCGGTGGTACGAGCTGGGTGCCGGGTGCGGCGGCGACGTCGAGGTAGACGTTGAGGTAGTCGCCCTTGACGCCGCGCAGCACCTCGTCCGTGAACGGGTAGGTGAGCAGCACCTGGAGCGAGTCGGGCAGCGCCTTGCCCGCATCCGCCAGCGCCCGCAGGGTCGGTCCGAGCGCCTTGAGGTCGGCGACCAGGTCGGCCTTGGTCCGGTTGACGGTGTCGACGGCGACGGTGGAGAGCGTGTCGAGGGCGCCGAGCATGGTGAGCAGGGAGGCGCGCTGGCGCTCCAGCACCTTCAGGCCGGGGCTGAGTCCGGTGAGCACCTTGCCGACGTCCCGCTCGCGGGTGGCGAGGGTGGCCGAGAGCCGGTTGACGCCGTCGAGGGCCGCGGTGATGTCGGCCTTGTTGCCGTCCAGGCTGGTGACGAGGGTGTCGATGCGCATGAGGAGGGACCGGACCTCGGTCTCGTTGCCGCGCAGCGCCTTGGAGAGCTCGGCGGTGATGGTTCTGAGCTGCTGGACGCCGCCGCCGTTGAGGAGCATGGACAGGGCGCCGAAGACCTCCTCGACCTCGGGGTTGCGGTTGGTGCGGCTCAGCGGGATGCGGTCGCCGTGCGCGAGCGTGCCCCCGGCCGCCTTCGAGGGCGCGGAGAGCTGGATGTACTTCTCGCCGAGCAGGCTGGACTGCTCCAGTTGCGCGTGGGCGTTGGCGGGCAGCCGTACGTCGCCGTTGACGCGCAGGGTGACCCGGGCCGACCACGCGTCGCTCCCGGCCCCGCCGGCCAGGGCGATCCTCGTCACGCGGCCGACGGCGACGTCGTTGACCTTGACCGCCGCGTTCGGTACGAGGCTGAGGACGTCCGCGAACTCCGCGGTGACCTCGTACGGATGGTCGCCGAGGTCGGCGCCGCCGGGCAGGGGCAGTTGCTCGATGCCGGACAGCTCGGGGCCCGCCGGCGGGTCGCAGCTCACGGCGGTCGCGGTGAAGCCGACGGCGAGGGCGAGGACGGCGGCCACGCCCGTGGTGGTCGTCGTGGTACGGGTGGTGGGTCGTTTCACCGCGCGGCTCCGTCCTCGGCCGTGCCGTAGACCTGGCCGACCGCGGGGAGCGGGAGGACGGGCAGGTCCTTGCGGCGGGCCGGTTCGACGGGGACCAGCCCCGGCGCCCCGGAACCGCCGGAGCCGCCGGAGCCGCCGGAGCCCATGCTGAGCTCGTTGATGTCGGCGCGTCCGTTGAGGGTGCGGTGCAGCGGGTCGTACGCCTTGAGCGCGTTGCCCGCGGCGAGCGGCGCGGTGTCGAGGGCCTCGGCGAGTGAGGCGCGCTGGTCGGCCAGCGTGCGGGTGATCGGCAGCAGGATGTCGACGTTCCGCTTCAGGCTGCCGCGGTTCTTCTCGATGAAGGTCTTCACCTGGACGAGGGCGGTGGAGAGCTCCTTGAGGACGGCGGCGAGGTTCTCCTTGTCCTCGGCGAGGAAGCCGGTGACGGTGGCGAGCCGCCGCTCCGCCGTGCGCACCTCGCCGTCGTTGTCCTTCAGCATCGTGGTGAAGGACTGGAGGTACGCGAGGGTGTCGAAGAGGTCGTCGCTGCTGGAGTCGAGGGTCTTGGCGGCCTTGCCGAACTGCTCGATGGAGTCGCCTATCGCCTTGCCGTTGCCCCGGAGGTTGGCGGCGCCGGTGCCCAGCAGGTCCGCGAGGGCGCCCTGGGCGTTGGCCCCCTCGGGGCCGAGGGCCTGGCTGAGCTGGTTGATCGACGCGTAGAGCTGGTCGATTTCGAGGGGTGTGGCGTTGCGGGCGGCGGGCAGGACGGCTCCGTCGCGCAGCCGGGGCCCGCCCGTGTAGGCGGGGGCGAGCTGGATGTACCGGTCGGAGACGATGCTGGGGGCGACGAGTACCGCGTGGGCGTCGGCCGGGACGCGGACGCCCTCGTCGAGCAGGAGCGTGACCTCGACCTCCTTGCCCTTCGGGCGGACGGCTCCGACGGTGCCGACCTTGACGCCCAGGACGCGCAGGTCGGAGCCCTCGTACACCCCGGTGGCCCGGTCGAAGTAGGCCGTGACGCGGGTGGTGTGCGCCGCGTCGAGGGCCTGGAGGCCGGAGGCCGCCGCGACCGCGACGACGGCGAGGCCGGCGCCGAGGCCGGCGCCGAGGCCGATGGCGCGTCTGAGGTTCACCTGGCACCCCCTGTGGGTTTGGGCGGCATGCATCCGGTGGCCGGGGGCGTGCCGGGTGGGAGGTAGTTCCTGGGGACGAGGCCGCAGACGTACGTGTCGAGCCAGCGGCCGTTGCCAAGGGTGTTGCCGACGAGCCGGTAGTACGGGCCGGCCAGGGCCAGGGTGCGGTCGAGGCTCTGCCGGTTCTTCAGCAGGACTCCGGTGACCCGGCTCAGCGACTCCAGGGTGGGGCCGAGCTGCCGGTTGTTGTCCTGGACGAGCCCGGTGAGCTGGGTACCGAGGTTCCGGGCGCCGGTGAGGAGCTGGTGGATGGCGTCGCGCCGGGCCTGGATCTCGCCGAGCAGCAGGCCGCCGTCCTCCAGGAGGGTCTCGAAGCTGCTCTTCTTGGTGGCCAGGGTCTTGGCCAGCTGCTTGCTTCCCTTGAGGAGTTCGGCGAGCTGGGTGTCACGCGACGACACGGTCCGCGACAGCGCCGACAGGCCCTCGGCGGCGCTGCGCACGTCGGGCGGGGCGTTCTCGAAGGTGGCGGAGAGGGCGTCGAAGCTCGCCGCGAGCTGCCGCGTGTCGATGGCGTTGATGGTGTCGCCGAGGCCGTTGAGCGCCTGGGTGACGTCGTACGGGGACGTGGTGCGGGACGCGGGGATGCGGGTGGCGGGGTTCTGACGGCGGGTGCCGAGCGGGTCGACGGCGAGGTACTTCTCGCCGAGGAGCGTCTTGATGGCGATGGCGGCGGTGCTCGCGTCACCGATCCAGGTGCCGTCGTCTACCTCGAAGGTGACCTTGACCTTGGCGCCGTCGAGGGCGACGCCGGTCACCGCGCCGACCTTGACGCCTGCGACGCGCACCTCGTCGCCCTCGTCGAGGCCGGCGGCCTCGGTGAAGTCGGCGGTGTACGCGGTGCGGGCCACGAGAGCGTCGATCTTGTACGCGCCGAGGCCGATGAGGGCGAGGACGAGGAGCCCGACGAGGCCGGTGAGGACGGGGTTGCGTTCCCGTACGGGCGTGAGGCGGAAACGGGCCCGGGGCACGCGCGGTGCGAGGAGGCGTCTCATCCGCGGCACCTCGCTTCCGTGAGCGGGATACCGGTGGGCGGCTTCGAGCCGTCGGAGGTGGTGACACCCGTGACGGTGGCCTCGCAGAGGTAGAGGTTGAGCCACGACCCGTACGAGGCGAGCCGCCCGACGGCCTGCATCTTGGCGGGGCTCCTGCGGAGGAAGTCCTCGATCTGCGGGGTGCTCTTCGCCAGGTGGCCGGAGAGGCGGCCCAGTTGGCGGATGTCCTCCTTGAGCGGGGCGCGGCCGTCCTCGAGGAGCCCGGCCGTGACGGTGGTGAGCGAACCCATGGCGGTGATGGCCTCCCCGAGCGGTTCGCGGTCGCCGGCGAAGCCGCTGACGAGCTGCTGGAGGGTGACGACGAGGTCGTTGAAGTTCTCTTCGCGGTCGTTGACCGTCTGCAGCACCGTGGTGAGGTTGCGGATCACCTCACCGATCACCTTGTCCTTGGCCGCGACGGTGCCGGTCAGCGAACCCACGTGCCGCAGCAGCGAGTCGACGGTGCCGCCCTCCCCCTGGAGGACCTGGACGATGGAGCCGGCGAGGCTGTTGACCTCGGTCGGTGAGAGCCCTTCGAAGAGCGGCTGGAATCCGTTGAAGAGCTGGGTGAGGTCGAGGGCGGGAGTCGTCCGCTCCAGCGGGATGACGGCACCGGGCGGCAGGGCCCGCCCGACGGGGCCGGTGCCCCGGTCGAGGTCGACGTACCGCTGGCCGACCATGTTCAGGTACTTGATCGACGCGGTGGCGGAGGCGGGCAGTGCCCGTCCCTTCTGGACGGTGAAGCCGACTTCGGCGACGCGCCGGTCGACGACGCGGATCGACGAGACCTGACCCACCTTCACCCCGGCGATCCGCACGCTGTCGCCCTCGACGAGGCCGGTGACGTCGGTGAATCGCGCACGGTACGCGCTGGTCTCACCGACCCCGGTGTTGGCGATGGACAGCGCCAGGACGGCGGTGGCGAAGACGGTCACCACGATGAAGGCGAGCGACTTGGTGAGCGGCCCGGCGAGGGAGCGGCGCTTCACTGCAGGGTCACCTCCGCTCCACGGAAGAGGGGGCCGGTCAGGACGGTGGACCAGTCGGGCAGCGCCTGGGGCGCGGTCCCGAGGCCCGGGGCGATGAGCTCGTTGACGAGCTGGTTCTCCTGCGGGGAGTTGGGCAGGCCCAGTCCCCGGGCGCGGTCGCTCGCACCGGCGGCGCCGCCGGGTTTCCCCGTGTACGGGACGGAGTAGCAGTGCGGCCCGCCATTCGCCTCGTACACGGGCCGGTCCTTGCCGGGCACGTACGCGCCACGGGACGGCACGGTACGGACGGTGACGTGGAGCCCCGGCTCGTCGGTGCCCTTGCCGAGCGCCCGGTTCATCGCGGGGACGAAGCCGGCGAGGGTGCGCAGGGTGCAGGGGTAGGAGGAGGCGTAGCGGCCGAGGAGCTCAAGGGTGGGGCGCGAGGTAGCGGAGAGGCGGATGAGGTTGTGCCGGTTCTCGCGCAGGAAGGCCGTCAGGTCGTGGGCGGTCGCCGTCGTGGCGCCGTACAGCCGGGAGAGCTGTGCCTGCTGCTCGGCGAGGGTGCCGCTGGTGGTGGTGAAGTCGGTGAGCGCGTCGAGGACGTCGGGCGCGGCGTCCCCGTACACCCGGCTGACCTCGACGAGGTGCGTGATGTCGCGGTTGAGGGCGGGCAGGTGCGGGTTGAGCTTCTTCAGGTGCGCGTCGAGCGTGACGAGGGTGCGGCCGAGCTGCTCGCCGCGGCCTTCGAGTGCCTGGGCGACGGCCGTGAGGGTGGCCGACAGTTTCTCGGGCTTCACGGCGGTGAGCAGGGGGAGCACCTGGTCCAGGACCTGTTCGAGTTCGACGGCGTTGGCGGAACGGTCCTGCGGGATGGTGGCGCCCGCCGCGAGCGTACGCGGTGAGGAGGTGGCGGCCGGTGGGACGAGGGCGACGAACCGTTCGCCGAAGAGGGTGGTGGGCAGCATCTGGGCGGTGACGTCCGCCGGGATGCGGTCGAGGTGGCCGGGGCGGATGGCCAGGGTGAGGCGGGCACCGGTGCCGTCGGCGCGGATGTCGCGCACCTCGCCGACGACCACGCCGCGCAGCTTCACCTCGGCGCCGCGGTGCATCTCGTTGCCGACGCTGGCGGTGAGGACGGTGACGGTGGCGTCGCGGCTGAACTCCTTGTCGTATACGGCGACCGACAGCCGGATGAGGAGGACGGGGACGAGCAGGAACACGGCCCCGGCGAGGCGTCTGCGGAGGGTGCGCACGCGGGTCCGCGCCTGGGTCCGCATGGGGGTGCGCGTGGGGGTGCGCGTGGTGCGCGTGGGGGTGCGCGTGTTCATCCGGCCACCTTCACGGTCGTGGTCGCGCCCCAGATGGCGAGCGAGAGGAAGAAGTCGGTGACGCTGATCAGCACGATGGCGTTGCGTACGGAGCGGCCGACGGCGACCCCGACGCCCGCCGGGCCGCCGTGGGCGTGGAAGCCGTAGTAGCAGTGCGCGAGGATCACCATCACGCTGAAGATCAGCACCTTGAGGATGGAGAGCAGCACGTCGTCCGGGGAGAGGAAGAGGGCGAAGTAGTGGTCGTACGTGCCCGCCGACTGGCCGTTGAAGAGCACGGTGACCGCGCGGGAGGCGGCGTACGAGGACAGCAGGCCGATCGCGTAGAGCGGGATGATCGCGACGACGCCCGCGATGATGCGGGTGGTGACGAGGTACGGCATCGAGCGCAGGCCCATCGCTTCGAGGGCGTCGACCTCCTCGTTGATGCGCATCGCGCCGAGCTGCGCGGTGAAGCCGGCGCCGACGGTGGCGGAGAGGGCGAGTCCGGCGACGAGCGGGGCGATCTCGCGGGTGTTGAAGTAGGCGGAGACGAAGCCGGTGAAGGCGGAGGTGCCGATCTGGTTCAGCGCGGCGTACCCCTGGAGACCGACGACGGTTCCCGTGAACAGCGTCATGGCGACCATCACGCCGATGGTTCCTCCGATGACGCCGAGGCCGCCGCTGCCGAAGGCCACCTCGGCGAGGAGGCGTTGGACCTCCTTCAGGTAGCGGCGCAGGGTGCGCGGGATCCAGAGCAGCGCCTTGACGTAGAAGAGGAGCTGGTCGCCGGAGCGGTCGAGCCAGGCGAGGGGCGAGGCCATGGTCAGGCCCCCTTCGCCGGGACGATCTGGAGGTAGATCGCGGTGAGCACCATGTTGACGAAGAAGAGGAAGAGGAAGGTGATGACGACGGACTGGTTGACGGCGTCGCCGACACCCTTGGGTCCGCCGCGCGGATTCAGGCCCCGGTGGGCGGCGACGATGCCGGCGAGGAAGCCGAAGATCAGCGCCTTGATCTCGCTGATCCAGAGGTCGGGCAGTTGGGCGAGGGCGGAGAAGCCGGAGAGGTACGCGCCCGGGGTGCCGCCCTGCATGACGACGTTGAAGAAGTAGCCGCCGAGGGTGCCGACGACGGAGACCATGCCGTTGAGGAGCACCGCGACGAGCATGGTCGCGAGCACGCGGGGCACGACGAGCCGCTGGACGGGCGAGACGCCCATGACCTCCATGGCGTCGAGCTCCTCGCGGATCTTCCGCGAACCGAGGTCGGCGCAGATGGCGGAGCCGCCGGCGCCGGCAATGAGCAGGGCCACGATCAGCGGACTGGCCTGCTGGATGACGGCGAGGACGCTGGCGCCGCCGGTGAACGACTGGGCGCCGAGCTGCTGGGTGAGCGAGCCGACCTGGAGCGCGATGACCGCGCCGAACGGGATCGACACCAGGGCGGCGGGCAGGATGGTGACGCTCGCGACGAACCAGAACTGCTCGACGAACTCCCGGAACTGGAAGGGCCGCCGGAAGATGTCGCGGGACACGGTGGCGGCGAGCGCGAAGAGCTTGCCGCTCTCGCGGAGCGGCGCGAGCAGGCGTGAGGGCACCGGGGTTTGGGGGTAGGGGGTCTCGGCGGCCGACCGGGATTCGGGCGATCCGGGCTCGGGCGATCCGGGCTCGGGCGGTGCGGGCTCGGGCGGTGCGGGCTCGGGCGCCGGGACCTCGACGTGCCGGGCGCCGGGCGCCGGGTGTTCGGGGGTCATGAGGCGGGACCGCCGGCTGGGGCGTAACTGCGCAGGATGGCCGACCTGGCGGCTTCCGGGAGGTCCGACAGCATCCCGAGGACCCTCTCGCGACGGCGCAGTACGGCCGCGCGGGCCGGCATGCCGGGCGAGGGCTCCAACTGCGGTGCCAGCGGCCGGGGGTGCGGCGGGTACGGAGCGGAGGCGCGCTGTTCGCGCGCGAGGGTCGCGGCGTCCTTCTCCTCCGACATGCCGATCGGCCCCTCGCGCCGTCCGGCGAGGAATTGAGCCACGACCGGCTCGTCACTGGTGAGCAGCACCTCGCGCGGCCCGAAGGTGACGAGTCGGCGCCGGAAGAGCATCCCCATGTTGTCGGGAACGGTCGCCGCGATGTCGAGATTGTGCGTGACGATGAGCATCGTCGCGTCGATCTGCGCGTTCAGGTCGATGAGCAGCTGCGAGAGATACGCGGTGCGCACGGGGTCGAGCCCGGAGTCGGGCTCGTCGCACAGGATGATGTGCGGGTCCAGGACCAGCGCCCGGGCCAGGCCCGCGCGTTTGCGCATGCCGCCGGATATCTCGCCGGGGAGTTTCCCTTCGGCGCCGACGAGTCCGACCATGTCCATCCGCTCCATGACGATGCGGCGGATCTCGGACTCCTTCTTGCGGGTGTGTTCGCGGAGCGGGAACGCGACGTTGTCGAAGAGCGTCATCGAGCCGAAGAGGGCTCCGTCCTGGAACATCAGACCGAAGAGCTTGCGGGTTTCGTAGATGTCGCGTTCCGGGCTGTTGACCATGTCGACACCGTTGATGAGGACGCGGCCGCGCTCGGGTTTGACGAGCCCGATGATGGATTTCAGGAAGACGGTCTTCCCCGTGCCGGAGGGCCCGAGCATGACGCTTACCTCACCGGCGGGCAGGGTGAGGGTCACGTCCTGCCAGATGTTCTGTTTGCCGAAGGATTTGGTGAGCCCTTCGACGACCACTTCTGTTCCCATCCCACCACAACTCCAGACAGACGCCGCTCGTGCTGAGGAAGTGACAAAAGTGCACCGGGGAAAGCGCACGTTACGGTGACGGTGAAGGCACGGACAAGCGTTCCGCCGGCGCTTTCCGGGGTGACCCGCGCGTTTGTCATCGCGTGACAAATCCGCCGGCGGAATTTGTCGCCCGGTGCGTATCGGCCGGGCCGCCCCGCCTCAGCGCTCGGGCCGCGGCCTCGGCGGGTCGGGGCAGTGCGGGCTGCCGGGCGCGCAGAGCGGGCCCTGCGTCATCTTCATGTAATTGCCCGTACCGGAGAGCGACGCGGTGAAGAGCCGGTCCAGGTCCTCCCCCGCCCGAACGCCCGCCCGAACTCCCGCGCCCGCCCCTGCGCCCGTTCCTGTTCCGGCGCCTGCTCCCGCCCGGCAGCCGCGGAAGTCCGGGAGCGTCGCGGTGGCCGTCAGCGGTCCGCCACCGGCGACGGTGTACCCGTGGGGCCGGCCGTCGACGTCGTTGTAGCCGCGGCCGGTCAGGACCAGGTCCATGGGGCGGGCCGAGCGGCAGCGGGGGCCGACGTCGAGCGGGGTGCCGTTGACCTTCACGTCGTACAGCCGGATCCACACCTTGCCGGTGACCGTGGAGACCTCCGGCTGCCGCCCCTGCTCGTCCAGGGGGTAGCCGTGGGTGACGATCTCCATCGGCCCGACCGCGGTCAGCTCCACGGTGGCGGTGGTGGGCATGAAGCCGAAGGTGAGGAAGGTCGAGGTCGCGGGCGGGAGTTGCGGCTTTCCGCGGTGGTCGAACCGGACATCGCTGTAGATGGCGAAATACGGCCCTTCGGGAGGGTTGCAGACGAGCAGCTGATAGGCCTTCAGCATGTTCACGCGCAGCATGCCCGGCTCTTTGAGGAAAATGGCCCCGCCGAGCTTCCGGACATTCGAGTAGCCGGCGATGTACCCGTGCGCCGGAGTCGGTTCCAGGGGGAAGGGCGGTTCTTCGACACATTCCCTGCCGTCCCCCTTTCCGCCGGCCCTTCCGCCGGCCCCGCCGTCGGCCTTTCCGTCGGCCTTGCCGCCCCCGGGCTCTTCGCCGCGGCCGGGCTGCCGCGCCGGGCCGCCCGGCTCCTCCACCACCGGAGGCCTCGGCCGCTCCCCCGGGCCGGGCCCGGGCGGCGTCGCGGGGGCGGTCGCCGCCGTCACGGCGACCCGCGCGAACTCCGTCTTCTCGCCCGGCTCGGGTGTGCAGGCGAGGGACAGGTTCGGTGGTGTGGTGGGCATGTCGTCCGCCCCCCGCGCCAGCAGGTCCAGCGAGACGGCCCCGGCCGAGAAGGCGAGTTCACCCTCGGAACGGGCGGTGACCGTCGGCACGGCGCCCCGTGCCTCGATCGTGTACGCGCCCTGCGCGGGCACGGCCGTCTCCGGGGCCGACAGTTGCGCCCAGGGCGCCTCCACGGCCTCGGCATCCGGGGCGTCCTGGGTGACGAGCGTGGTGAGGCGGACAACGCCACCGGTCTTCGCCGCCCCCACTGCGGCGAGATCGGCGACCGCCTCCGGCGACAGCCGCACGCCCACGGTGACGAACTCCGGCTGAACGGGCCGTCCGGCCCGCACCTGCCGGGGCAGGACCGCCGAGATCCGTACCGTCGCCGCCCGCTCCCCGCCGCCGCCCGGCAGGACGCAGCGGTAGGCGAGGGCCCGGTCCACGGTCTGCCCGCCCTCGTCGGCGGCGGCGCCCGTACCGACACCTGTACCGGGAACGAGCCCCGCCACCAGTACGACGGCCCCCATCGCCACCGTACGGCGCAGGCCCCGTCGCCCGTGCGCTGCCTCGCTCATACCGTCGCGCCCTCTCTCGAAGTCCCGAAGCCCGAAGTCCCGAAGCCAGGAGTCCCGAAGCCAGGAGTCCCGAAGCCCGGAGTCCCGACCGCGCGGCCGGACGTGAGCCGTCCGCGCGGCGGGGCAGCAGTCGGCCGTCCGCCCCTCGACGGGCCTTACGGGCTGGTGACCGTGAGGATGGGCGTGACCTTGTACTGGGCGCGGAACGTCGCCACGTTGCCGTTGTTCAGCAGACCGGCGCACGCACCGGTGACCTCGGAGATCGTCAGGGCGGGCGTCGCGTCGTCCGCGATGCTCAGGACACCGGTGGCGTTCGTGTACGAACCGGTGTTGGCCGCCCCCTTGATGCGTGCGGAACAGGTACCGGCGATGCTGGTGCCGGTCAGCTTGACGTCGATGGCGGTGATGTTGCCCTTGGTCACACCCGCGCTGTACGTGGTGCCGTTGAGCGACATGGGGGCGTTGCTCGTGGCGATCCAGGTGGAGCCGAGCGGGCCGGTGCACTTGGAGGCCGAGTTGCCGAAGGTGGCGTTCTGGATGATGGCCAGGCCGATGCCGTCGGAGTCGACGCCGTCCACGGCGGTGCCGGACGCGGCGATGGTCCGACAGGTGACCTGCGCGCCGGTGGACTTGTTGGTGAGCACCGCCGTCGTCCCGGCGACGTTCACGGCGGTGAACTTGTCGTCGGCGGCGGGGTTGGTGACGGTCCACGAGGCCTGTGCGGCCGCCGAGGCGTTGGTGGCGGTGACTCCGGCCGCGCCGAGGAGCGCGGCGGCGGCGATGGCGGACAGTTTCGTCATGCGTCGCATGGGTGTTCCCTCCTGGGGATTCGGGCGTACCCGATGGACCGCTTTCCGTCCCCGCGCGGCTCTTTCGGGTGGGAGGTACGGAAAGCGTGAGCGGCTCACTTCTCAGAACGCGGCGCCGATATGTCCCGCTCCATCGGCCGCCGGGCGTAAGCACCTTGCGCCAGTGACGCTACGAGCGGGTAACCAAGCGCGCAATACTCGGCCGACGGTTTTCCGCGGCGCCCTTACTCGCCGGTATTTTCTTGTCGTCACCGGAGCAGATCGCCACGCTTTCTTGTTGAGAAGTGAGCAGCTCCCCGTCGCTCCCGCCTTCGGCCCTCGCCGGGTCCGGCCACCCGCCAGGCCACCCCGGGGCCGCCCTCGACAACCCCCGGCCATCCGCCCGGCCGCCCCTGGCCAACCCCCGCCACCGTCCGGCCGCCGCCCCGCCACCGTCCGGCTTCGGCCAAATCACCGCGGCGGACCCCCGGCGGCTGTCCCAACTACTGCGCGGCCCGGACCTCCTGGACTATGTTCGGGCCCCCACGAAGTGCCACCGGAAGTGCTCGGACCGTCGATCCGCGGGAGCGCTCTCACCGCCCACGCCCGCTCCCACCCCCACCGGACGTCCGGAGAACGAGGGGACAGCCGCATGCCCAGAACCACCCAGCCGTCGGACGCGGGCGAGCCGCTGGGGCAGCTCCCCCAGGAGTTCGCCGCCATCATCAGGCCCGAACTGCCCAGCCTGGTCAAAGAGATCGGCATCGAGGTCACCCGGGCCTATCCCGAGTACGCGCGATTACTCAACGGCCCTTACCGGCAGGCGCTCCAGTACGGCGTCGAGCAGAACATCGCCGCCTTCGCCGAGCGTGTCGCCTCCCCTTCCGCCCCCACGACGCTGCGCGACGAAGTGTGCCGCCGGTTCGGCCGGTTCGAGGCGTACGAGGGCCGGAGCCTGGAGACCCTCCAGGGCGCGTACCGCCTCGGCGCCCGGGTCGCGCTGCGGCGTGCGAAGAAGGTCGGCCGGCGCTACAACCTCTCCCCGACGCTGCTGCTGAGCTTCGCCGACGCCCTCTTCGCGTACGTCGACGAGCTGGAAGCGCTCTCCCGCGAGGGCTACCTGGAGGTGCGGGCGCAGGCCGACGCGCGCTCGGAGCTGCTGCGGAGAAGGCTGCTGCACCTCGTGCTGTCGGGGCCGCCCCTGCCGCGTACCGCCCTCACCGAGTTGTGCGAGCAGACGGGCTGGACGCTGCCCGAGCTGGTCACCCCGGTGGCGCTGCGCTCCCCCGCAACGCTCTCCCCGTCGGTGCTGGACAACGATGTCCTGCTGGACCCGGCCGACCCGCAGCCGCTGCTGCTCATTCCCGGCGCCGTGGACGACGCCCGCCGCCGCATGCTGGAGGCGGCGCTGCCGACCGTACGCGCCGCCGTGGGCCTCACCCTGCCGACCGCCTCCGCCGCCGACTCGCTGCGCTGGGCTCGGCGCGTGCTGGAGCTCATCGACGCGGAGGCCATCGAGGACCGGGCGCTCGTCTTCTGCGCGGACCACCTGGTGACGTTGTGGCTGCTCGCCGATCCCGCGCTCACCGAACAGCTCGCCGAACGCGAACTGGCGCCGCTCGCCGAGCTCACCCCGACCCGCCGCTCCCGGCTCGTCGAGACGTTGCGGGTCTGGCTGGAAACCCGCGGTACGGCGGCCCAGATGGGCCGGCTCCTGGAGGTGCACCCCCAGACGGTGCGCTACCGGATGCGGAGCCTGGAGCACCGGCTGGGCGGGCGGCTCACCGATCCGGAGGCCCGGTTCGCGCTGGAGGCGGTGCTGCGGGCCCTCCATCTGCGGAGCGGGCGGCCGGGCGGCCGGGGCCGCTGATCGGAGGGCTCACGCGCCCGTGACTGGTGCGCCCGGGTGAGAAACGGTTGCAGCACAGATACAAACCCGCGGGAAAACCGGGATACGCGTCCTGTACTCATGGAGGGAGCACCGCATCGGACCGCTGCCACCGAGCAGCGGGCAGCAAGCAGCAAAGGACCTGACGTGACCGCCTCGCCCCTCGTGCCCGTCCCGATCCCCGACCGTGTCGCCGCCCTGATCGGGTCGTGCATGCCGATCGGCATCCTGCAGGCGGAGATCGACGCCGAGTGCGCGGCCCGCGAGGTCCGCCGCTTCCGCTTCCCCATGTGCCAGGAGGACCAGGCGGACCGCGAGCACGCGCTGGCGCTGCTGGCCAGGGCCAACAAGGTGCTCGGCGCGTACAACCCGGGCCTGCTCCTGCGGCCGGGCGGGGCCGCCCTCTGAGCCCGCCGGGGCGCGTGCCACAGTGATCCCATGATCACCACGGGAAAGCTGGAGCCGTCCGACCGGGAAGCCTGGGAGGCGCTCTTCCGCGCGTACATCGACTTCTACCAGAGGGTGGAGCCGCCGCAGATGTACGAGCGGGCCTGGCGTGAGTTCCAGGCCGACACACGGATGCACGCCCTCGGGGCCCGGCTGGACGGCCGCCTCGTGGGCATCACGCACTTCTTCGTGCACGCCAACACCTCGGGTCCGGACGTGTGTTACCTCCAGGACCTGTTCACCGCGGCCGACGTACGCGGCAGGGGGGTGGCGCGGGCGCTGATCGCCGCCGTGACGGAGTGGGCGCGCGAGCAGGGCTGCGTACGGGTGTACTGGAACACGCACGAGTCCAACGCGACGGCCCGGCGGCTTTACGACAAGGTGGCCGAGAACCGGGGCTTCATCCGGTACCAGATCGAACTCACCTAGGGCCTGATCCCGAAGACACCCCCAGGCGCGCGCCCGTCACCGGTCCGGACCGTGCCCGCATGCGGCGGTGCCCTGCCGGTGTGAGGGTGCAAGCGTGACGACGACGACCACGCAGCAGGCACCGGTGGCGGCGCCGCCGGTGCTCGACGCCCGGCAGCGGAACGTCGTCTTCGTGACGATCATGCTCGGGGTGCTGCTGGCCGCGCTCGACCAGACGATCGTCGGCACGGCGCTGCCCACGATCGTCGCGGACCTGGGCGGCGCCGCGCACATGTCGTGGGTCGTCACCGCGTACCTGCTGGCGGAGACGGTCGCCACCGTCCTGGTCGGCAAGTTCGGCGACCTCTTCGGGCGGAAGGTCGTCTTCCAGGTCTCCGCGGTCGTCTTCGTCGCCGGTTCCTTCCTGTGCGGCCTGGCCGCCAACATGCCGCTGCTGATCCTCTGGCGCGGGGTGCAGGGCGTCGGCGCGGGCGGGCTGATGGTGACGTCCATGGCGCTGATCGCGGACGTCATCCCGCTGCGCGAGCGCGGGAAGTACCAGGGCGCGATCGGCGCGGTCTTCGGGGTGTCGACGGTGATCGGACCGCTGCTCGGCGGGCTGTTCACCGATCACCTGTCCTGGCGGTGGGCGTTCTACGTCAACGTCCCCATCGCCGTCGTCGTGGTGCTCGCCGCCGCCCGCACCATCCCGTCCGTCAGGTCGGCGTCCCGGCCGGTCATCGACTACCCCGGCATCGCCCTCGTCGCGGTCGGCGCGAGCGCGCTGATCCTCGCCACCAGCTGGGGCGGCAACGAGTACGCGTGGGGCTCGCCGGTCATCGTCGGGCTGTTCGTGGGCGGGGTCGTCGCGCTCGGGCTGTTCTGCGTGGCCGAGACGCGGGCCGTGGAGCCGATGCTGCCGATGCGGCTGTTCGGCAATCCCGTCTTCACCGTGTGCTCGGTGCTCAGCTTCATCGTGGGCTTCGCCATGCTCGGCGCGATGATCTTCCTGCCGTCGTACCTCCAGTACGTCGACGGCGACTCGGCCACCGTCTCCGGCGTCCGTACGCTGCCCCTGGTCATCGGGCTGCTCATCGCCTCCGTCTACAGCGGCAACGTGACCAGCAAGACCGGCCGGTACCGGGTCTTCCCGATCGTCGGCTCGCTGGTGATGGCGGTCGGGCTCTACCTGCTGTCCCTGATGGGGCGCGGGACGGACGCCTGGCTGGAGTCGCTGTACATGTTCGTGCTCGGCATCGGGATCGGCCTGTGCATGCAGGTGCTGACGATCGCCGTGCAGAACACCGTGGAGTACGCGGACCTTGGCACGGCCACCTCGGGCGTGACCTTCTTCCGCACGCTCGGCATGTCCTTCGGTACGGCGGTCTTCGGGACGATCTACGCCAACGCCCTGGCGCCGAACCTGCGGGAGGGCATCGGCGAGGCGGTGGCGGACGTTCCGGATTCGGCGGCCCCGGCGGAGGCGGCGGCGCTGGCCCGCGCGGCGCTCAGCCCGCAGGGCGTGCACGGCCTGCCGGCCGAGCGGGCGGTGCCGCTGATCGAGGCGTACGCGGACACCCTGCACACCGTGTTCCTGTGGACGGTACCGGTGGCCGTGGCCGGCTTCGCCGTGTCGCTGTTCCTGCGGCAGGTACGGCTGCGGGACGCGGCGCGCGTCACGGCGTCGGACATGGGCGAGGGCTTCTCGTCACCGGTGGCGACGGCGGACTCGGCGCGGCTGCTGGAGCTGTCGGTGGGCAGGCTGCTGCGCCGGGTGGACCTGACGACGGTGCGGCGGGTGATCGAGGACTCCGACACGCGGCTGGACGTGGCGGGCGCGTGGGCGGTGATGCAGGTGGAGCTGTTCACCCGCCTGGTGGGGCACGCGAGCCTGGGGCTGATCGCGGCGCGGCGGCGGGTGCCTCCGGAGGTGCTCGTTCCGGTCTTCGACCGGATGGTCGAGGAGGGGTACCTGACCCGGGCCGGGCACCTGTTCTCCCTCACCCAGGCGGGGGCGCGGGAGGCCGCGGTGATCAGCGAGGCGTGGGCACGCTGGCTGACGGACCGGCTCGAACGGGACAGCGACAGCCCGAGCGGCCCGGAGCTGCGGGCGGCGACGGACACGATCGCCAAGCGCATGCTGGCGGAGGACCTGGCGTCGGCCGACACCGCGCGGACCGGCGCCTGACCGGCGCCTGACCGGCGCCTGACCGGCGCCTGACCGGCGCCTGACCGGCGCCTGACCGGTGTCCGGCCCAGTGCCTGACCGGTGTCCGGCCAGTGCGCGGTCAGGGCTGATCAGTCGATGAACGTCCCGTCCACGTAGACCCAGGCCCCGTCCTCCTTCTCGAACCGGCTCCGCTCGTGGAGCGCGCCGGGCTCTCCCCCGTGGGTGTAGCGGGCGACGAAGGTGACGGTGCCGGTCGTGTGGAACAGGGTGCCGTCCGTGGCCTCGGTGACCTCCAGCCCCGTCCAGCGCATGTCGGGGTCGAACTCCACGCGCGGCGGCCTCGTACGCGCGGCCCAGGTGCGCAGCAGGTACGGCTCGTCGCGGACGACGAAGGCGCTGTAGCGGGAGCGCATCAGCGACTCCGCGGTCGGGGCGTGGGCCTCCCCCGCGTGGAACCGTCCGCAGCAGGCCCCGTACGCGTCCCCACGCCCGCAGGGGCAGGGCGCGTCGGCCCGTACGGCGGAGACCGCCGGTGCGGGGCGCGGTGGGGTGGTACGTCGGGGGGTACGTCGGGCCATACGCCCCATTCTGCCCCGACGCGCCGGAGCGGGCGCCGCCGGGTCGCGCGCCGCCGGGAACCGGGCGACGCGCAAGGAGAGTTCATGAGCCGACGGGGAAAACGTACGGGGACCGCCCACACGCCGCCGTGGCACACAGTCACGAGAACCCTACAGGTTGGCTGCGTACTGTCATACGGATCGAGAGCCGGCACCACGATGAACGAGATGATGAGACGAGGGAGAGCCATGCACCCTTTCGCTTACGCCTACGCCCGTCCGCAGGAGAGCGCGGACGACGTCGACGTCACGGAGCTGTACACCTACGATGCCGCACGCCAGCTGAACGTGCTGCCGGACGGCCGCCCCGCCATCGCCGAGCCCGCGATCCTGCTGGCCGCCGGCACCACCACGTCCAAGGCCGGTTCCCAGACCCACTTCGACGACTGAGCGGCCGGCGGCCCGCTCATGACCGTACTGATCCTGACCAGCCCTCAGGACGTCACGGCCGACATGGTGGTGGACAAGCTGCAGGCCCGGGGCGTCCCCCTGGTCCGCCTGGATCCCGCCGACCTCCCGGGTGAGGTGGACCTGTCGGCCGAGTACGTACGCGGCGACTTCCACGGCTATCTGTCGGCGCAGGGCCGCATGGTCAGCTCCCGGGCCCTGCGCTCCATATGGATGCGCAGGCCCGGCGAGCCGGCGGCGCACGCGCCCGGGCGCTCGGACTGGCTCGGCGCCGAGACCGCGCAAGCGTTGTACGGAATGCTGTACTCCACCACGGCGCGCTGGATGAACCACCCCCGGCAGGCGGCGCAGGCCCGGCACAAGCCGTGGCAGCTGCGGCTCGCGCACCACAGCGGTTTCGCCGTGCCGCCCACCGTCATCACGACCTTCCCCCGGGTGGCGGAGGAGTTCGCGGCGACGTACGGGCCGGTCGTGGTCAAGTCCCTGTCGGGGCCGCCGCGCGGCGGGCCGCCGGTCGAGCTGCCGACCACGCTGCTCGGGCCCGGTACGGACTTCACCGGCGTCGCGGCCGGCCCCACCCTGCTCCAGCAGTACGTGCCCAAGCGGGCCGACCTGCGGGTCACCTATGTGGGCGGAAGGCTCTTCGCCGCCCGGAAGTCGTCCGCGCCCGGCCAGGTCGACGGGCGCTACGGCGACACCGGGCACCCCTGGCAGCCGGCCGAGGTGCCGGACCGGATCGTCCGGGGCGTGCGCGACTACACGGACCTGGCCGGACTGGCGTACGCCGCCTTCGACTTCGCCGAGGACGAGGAGGGGCTGTGGTGGTTCCTGGAGTGCAACCAGGGCGGGCAGTTCGGCTTCGTGGAGGCGGAGACGGGCCAGCCGATCGCCGAGGCGGTCGCCTCCTGGCTGGCGCCGCATCACCCGTCGGAGCGAACATGATCGACGGATCGCCCACCGGCGGCCGTGCGGGTGGCACGCTCTCGGAACATGACCGACACCAGCAGCAAGGCACACCTCTCGGCCCTCCGGGAGTTCCGGAGCATGGACGCGGACGGGGACGGCTCCGTCGGCCGCGACGACTTCCTGCGGGCCCCGCGCAGGCTCCTGAAGGAGCTCGGCATTCCGGAGGACGCGGGCAAGGGCCGCGCCCTCATGGACGCCAACGAGCGGCAGTGGGGCTTCCTGCTCTCGATCGCCGACAAGGACGAGGACGGCACCCTGACGGTCGACGAGTACACGGCCGCCCGCATCTCGCCCTCCTTCCGCGCCCCGCAACACCAAGGCGAGGGTGACGTCTCCGGGACACTGTTCGACGTCCTGGACGCGGACGGCGACGGCTCGATCGACCGCGACGAGTTCGTACGGGCGGCGGAATTCCTCGGCATGACCGCCGAGGAGGCCGGGGAGTACTTCGCGCGGCTCGACGCCGACGACAGCGGACGGGTCGACGGCAAGGAGTTCCTGAAGGCGGTGAAGCGCTTCTACACCAGCTGACCCCGGGCAACCCCCGGGCGACCCCCGGACGTCCTCGCCCCGCCCCGCCCTGGCGGAAACCGGCCAATGTGCTCCCCGTGCACTCCTGGTCGGTTCCGAGCCGGGCGGGGCGGCCCTATGCTCCTGCGACCAACGTGACCGTTACCGCGGGTAAGGGGTGGGGCATGGAGCGTACGGGTACGACACGGCGTGGTTTCGTGGCGGGGGCCGCAGCGGCGGCCGGTGCCGTGGGGGCGGGCCTCCTCCCGGCCGGCCCCGCAGCGGCCGCCGTCGCGCAGGGCTCGCCGGAGGCCGCGGCGGAGCGCGCGGCCGGCCGGTCCGTCGCGGTGTTCGGCGGCGGCGTCGCCGGGCTCACCGCCGCGCACGAGCTCGCGGAGCGCGGCTTCCGGGTGACCGTCTACGAACGGCGCGCGCTCGGCGGCAAGGCGCGCAGCTTCGACGTACCGGGCAGCGCGAAGGGCGGGCGCAGACCGCTCCCCGCCGAGCACGGGTTCCGGTTCATCCCGGGGATCTACCACAACCTGCCAGACACGATGCGGCGCATCCCGTACCCCGGCAACGCGCGCGGCGTCTTCGACAACCTCGTCGCACCGCCCGAGATGATGTTCGCCCGCACCGGCCGCGAGGACCTGCGGATGTCCATCCCCTGGCCCGGGCACAAGCCGGCCGCCCTCACGCTCGACGACATCCGCCGGGCGCTGACCGCCCTCGTCGAGACGGCCGCCGGGCTGCCGCCGCACGAGACCGCGTACTTCGTCAACCGCGCGCTCGTCTTCCTCACCAGCTGCGACGAGCGGCGCGACGAGGTGTGGGAGCGCACGCCGTGGTGGGACTTCACCCGGGCCGCGCGGATGTCGGAGACGTACCAGCGGATCCTCGCCATCGGCGTCACCCGCAACATCGTCGCGACGAAGGCCGAGGAGGCCAGCACCCGCACCGTCGGCACCCTCGGCGAGGCGTTCGTCTTCAACGCGCTCGGCCGCGGCGCGGACGGCCCGCCGGACCGTATCCTCAACGCCCCCACCAACGAGGCGTGGATCGACCCGTGGGAGGCCCATCTCCGCTCCCTGGGCGTGGACTTTCGGATCGGCTGGACGCTGCGCGAGGTGCTGTACGGGGACGGGCGGGTCGGCGGCGCGCTGGTCGAGGACCCGGACGGGGTGCGCGGAAACGTCACCGCGGACCACTACGTCTGCGCGCTGCCGGTCGAGCACGCCCGCCGCACCTGGGGTCCGGCACTGCGCGCGGCGGATCCGCAGCTGGCGCGGTGCGACAAGCTCCAGACGGACTGGATGACGGGCATCCAGTTCTATCTGACCGAGCGCCCGCCGCTCGTCCACGGCCACCTCAACTGCATCGACTCGCCCTGGTCGCTCACCGCCATCGCACAGGCCGAGCACTGGCCTCACCGGGACTTCCCCGCCGACTACGGTGACGGCGTGGCCGTGGACTGCCTGTCCGTCGACATCTCCGAGTGGGACAAGCCGGGGATCCTGTACGGGAAGACGGCCAAGCAGTGCACGCGCGAGCAGGTGGCCCGCGAGGTGTGGGCCCAGCTGAAGGCGGCGCTCAACGACACGGGCCGTACGGCGCTCAAGGACAGCGCGCTGCACTCCTGGTACCTGGACCCGGGCGTGGACGGCCTCGGCACCCCGAACCCGACCAACGAGGACGAGCTCCTCATCCACCCGGTCGGCACCTTCCACCACCGGCCGTCGGCCGCCACGGCGATCCCCAACTTCTACCTGGCGGGCGACTACGTCTCCGTCGACATCGACCTCGCGACGATGGAGGGCGCCAACGCCGCGGCCCGCCAGGCGGTCAACTCCCTGCTGGACCGCACGGGCTCGACGGCGCCCCGCTGCACGGTCAAGCCGCTGTTCCGCGCCCCGGAGATCGAGCTCCTCAAGCGCCACGACCGCACCCGCTACCGGCTGGGCCTGCGCAACGCCCTCGACCTGGGGTGACGTGGACGGCGTGCTTGTAGCGTTGCCGCCATGAAGCTAGCGATTCTGGGCGGTGGCGGTTTCCGCGTCCCGCTGGTGTACCGGGCGCTCCTCGGCGACCGCGGGCCGGGCCGGGTCACGCGCGTCACGCTGTACGACGTGGACGCGGGCCGGCTCGCGGCGATCGGCGGGGTGCTGGCCGAGCAGGCGGCGGGTGTCCCGGACGCGCCCGCGGTGAGCACCACCACGGATCTCGACGAGGCCCTGCGCGGCGCCGACTTCGTGTTCTCGGCGATCCGCGTGGGGGGTCTCGCGGGCCGGGCGGCCGACGAACGGGTGGCGCTCGCCGAGGGCGTGCTGGGCCAGGAGACGGTGGGCGCGGGCGGCATCGCGTACGGGTTGCGCACGGTGCCGGTCGCGACGGCGATCGCGCGGCGTGTCGCGGCGGTCGCCCCGGACGCGTGGGTCATCAACTTCACCAATCCGGCGGGGCTCGTGACGGAGGCCATGGCGCGGGTGCTCGGCGACCGCGTGATCGGCATCTGCGACTCCCCCGTGGGTCTGGGGCGGCGCGTGGCGCGGCTGCTGGGTGCCGACCCGGCGGAGGCGTGGTTCGACTACGTGGGCCTCAACCACCTGGGCTGGCTGCGCGGCGTCCGGGTGGGCGGGCGGGACGAGCTGCCGCGGCTGCTGGCGGACCCGGAGGCGCTGGGCTCCTTCGAGGAGGGCCGGCTCTTCGGCGCCGCGTGGCTGCGCTCGCTGGGCGCGATCCCGAACGAGTACCTGCACTACTACTACTTCAACCGCGAGGCGGCCTCGGCCTACCGGGGCGCCGAACGGACCAGGGGCGCCTACCTGCGCGACCAGCAGGCGGCCTTCTACGGCTCCCCGTCCCTCGCCACCTGGCACAGCACCCTCGCCGAGCGGGAGGCGACGTACATGGCGGCCAACCGGGCCGCCGCGGGCGCCGGGGAGCGGGCCGCGGAGGACCTGGAGCCCGGCGGTTACGAGCAGGTGGCGCTGGCGCTGATGCGGGCCATCGCGCGCGACGAGCGCGCCACCCTCATCCTGAACGTCCGCAACCGTACGACGCTGTCGGTGCTGGACGCCGACGCCGTGGTGGAGGTGCCCTGCCTCGTCGACGCCAACGGCGCCCATCCGGTGGCGGTGGCGCCGCTTCCGTACCACGCCGTCGGTCTGGTGACGGCGGTGAAGGCGGTGGAGCGCGAGGTGCTGGCGGCGGCGGAGAGCGGCTCGCGGGAGGCGGCGGTGAAGGCGTTCGCGCTGCACCCGCTGGTCGACTCGGTGGCGGTGGCGCGGCGGCTGCTGGACGCGTACGTGGCGGAGCACACGGGCCTGGCGTATCTGGCGAAATCCTAGGGCCCGTCTGGTGGATCATGTGACTTTCCGACTGGTCACTCGTTGGCTCCCGGAACCGAAGGACCAGTCCGCCCATGATCCGCCGAACAGTCCCCCAGCCACTCGCAGCGAGTCAGTTGCCGGCCGCCTTGCGAGCATCGTGAGCCCGCCCCGCGATGACCGCGCCGATCACGACGGCCAAGACGTACACGGTGATGCTCGCGGCGAAGCCTCCTGGTAACCAGCCCAGCAGGCCGGCGTTGTCGTGGTCGACGAGCTGGCGAATTGCGCCCTGGGCTCCGATGACGAGCAGCGCCATGCCGAGCACCTGGTAGAGGCCGTATTTCATGGGATCCTCTCCGTCTGATCGCGGTTTACCATGCACGTGCACTGTAAACCGATGGCACTCGTTTTACAATGCGATCGCATGGTGAAAGTGGCGAGGAAGGCGGCGGTACCGTGCCGAAGATCGTGGATCACGAAGCGCGCAGGACGCGCCTCGTCGAGGCCGTCTGGTCACTGGCCGTGCGCGGCGGCATCGAGCAGGTGTCGCTGCGAAAGGTAGCCGAGGAGGCGGGCGTCTCGATGGGCCAGGTCCAGCACTACTACTCCTCGATGCAGGCCCTGATCCGCGACGCCCTCGACCGAGCCGTACGGGCCGTCAACGCCACCATCGAGAACGCGGTCACCGCCGCCGGCACGACCAGCCCGGAGGCCATCCTCCGCGCCTGCCTCTACGCCCTGATCAGCCCGGCCCCAGAGAGCACACGGCTGATGCGCTTCGCGCTGGCGGCCGCGGGCCGGGCAGTCTCCGATCCGACGATGGCCAAGGTCCTGGCACCGGGCGACGACGAGCTGCTCACCTTCACCGCCGGCCTCATCGCGGCGGCCCGGGAGGAGCGGGGCAGCAAGCCGCGCCGCGAGGAACGTGCCGACGCCGACATCTGCTGGTCCCTCGCCACCAGCCTCGGCGTGGACATCGCCCTCGGCTACCGCACCCCAGAAGCCGCCGGACATCTCCTCGACCACCACATCGAGCAGGTCCTCCGCTAGGGGGTGTCCTGCCGATCTTGCCGGGCCCCCACGCACCCCTGCGCTGGTGGCACCGCCCCGTGCCCACCGACAAGATCCGCGGACAGGCCCTCACCGTGTGGCGCAACGGCGCTCTCTTTACCGCGCGTTGAGCGCACCGTACGCTCCGGCCCCATGGTCTCCCCACGCCTCGGACGGGCCGCCGCGCTGACCGGTGCGGCCGTCCTCCTCGCCACCGCGCTGGTGGGCGCCGGTCCGGCCACCGCCGGACAGCGCCCACCGGTCACCGAAGCCGCCACCGTCGTGCCCGTACAGACGACGGGTCCGGCCGACCAGCGGTTCAACCTGATCCTGCTCGGCGACGGATACACCGCCGAGCAGCTGCTCGAGTTCCGGGCGGACGTCGAGCGGCACCTCAACGTGCTGTGGAGCATCGAGCCGTTCGCGTCGTACCGCTCGTACGTCAACGTGTGGGCCGTGGAGGTCCCCTCGCGCGAGTCGGGCGTGGACTGCGATCCGGGGCTGGACGCCCCGCGCCGCGACACGCCGTTGGGGATGGGCTTCTGGGGCGGCTGCGACGCGGACAGCGTGCAGCGGCTGCTCACCGTGGACGGCGGCGCGGCGAACGCGCTCGCCGACCTCGTCCCCGGTACGACGGGCGCCAACCGGCAGATCGTCGCCCTCGCCCACAGCGACACCTACGGCGGCGCGGGCGGCACGTACGCCACCGCGTCCGGCGGCAACGCCCTGTCCGCCCTGATCACCCCGCACGAGATCGGCCATTCACTGGGCAGGCTCCAGGACGAGTACGACTACTACGCGCGGGGCGTCCCCGGTGGCGCGTACGAGGGCGGCGAGCCGGCGTCCGCACACCACACGGTGCTGTCCGAGGCCGCGATGCGGGACCGGCGGGCCAAGTGGTGGCGCTGGCTGGGCGAGGAGAGCGAGTCGGGCGGTGTCATCGGCCGTCACGAGGGCGGGCTGTACAGCACCACGGGGGTGGGACGCCCCAGCGCGCACTCGATGATGAAGACCCTGGGGTACGCCTTCGACCAGGTCGGCCGCGAGGTGATGGTCCAGGCCATCGCGTCGAAGGTGAACCTGGTGCAGAAGCACACCCCGAACACGGCGCCGCTCGGCGCGGACCGGACGGTCTGGGTGGAGACGCTGCATCCGAACGGTGGCGAGCTGGACGTGGCCTGGCGGCTGGACGGACGCCCGCTGCGGGCGCTGAGGGGGGTCCGGACGGTCGATCTGCGACGGCTGGACCTGGCCCGTGGGACCCACACGCTGACGGCGACGGTGACGGACCCGACGCCGTTCGTACGGGACCCGGCGGTGCGGGCCTCGTCCGCCCTGACCCGTACGGTCACGTGGACGGTGGACACGTCGGTGGTCACGGAGCCGGGTGTGGTGGTGCCGAGGTTCACCGGGCACACGGCGACCGACGCGCCCGTGGGCGCCTGGTCGGTGGTGTACGCCGACACCACCCATCCCGACGACCGGACGCTCGCGGTGCGGTGGTCGCTGGACGGGCGGCCCGTGGCGAACCCGGGCAACGACCGGGACCTGGACCTGTCGGCGTTGCGGCTGTCGCCCGGTACGTACACGCTGACGGCCCGGATCGCGGGCACCTCGGACCGGGAGGACTCGGGCTCGCAGGACGAACTGCGCTGGGCGGTGGACGCCACGGCGGCGACGGCGGCGTATGAACTCTCGGAGCCGCTGCGCACGGTGCGCCGGCCGGGGCGGCCTGACGAGTTCGTCTATGACGGGCCGTTCACGATGCGGCTCACCGCGCGCGACGACCAGGAGGGCTACGTCGTCCGCCAATTCCGTGTGGACGGTGACGGCTGGTACACCTACTACGGCTGGCCTACGGACGCGGACGCGCCCTTCCGTTTCACGCCGGGCGGGACGGAGATCGACGGCCTGGTGTACGGGAAGCTGGGCCGCGCGCGCGTGGTCCCGTGGGACGACGCCACGCCGGAGTACGGCACGCACACCGTGGAGTACCGGACGGTCGACGCGGCCGGGAACACCGGCGCGGCGGAGAGGTTCCTCGTCACGCTGGTGCCCCCGAAGGCTTCCCCGTAGGGCTACGGCTTGCGGGCGACGCCCGCGTAGCCCGGGATCGGCTCGTCGCCGGCGACCGGGACCACCTCGCCGAGCTCCGGGTGCCAGTCCGCCGTCAGCGACACCCCGGGCTCGACGAGCTCCAGGCCGTCGAAGAACCGCGCGAACTCCTCGCGCGTGCGCGGACGCAGGGTGAGGCCGCGCGCCGTGTACAGGGCGCGGGCCTTGGCGGCGCCCTCCGGGTCGAACTCGCCGGTCACGTGGGAGAGGACCAGGTAGCTGCCGGACGGGAGCTGCTCGACGAGCCGGTGGACCAGTTCGTACGCGCCGTCCTCGTCGTCCACGAAGTGCAGCAGGGCCAGCATGGACAGCGCGATGGGGCTGCCGAAGTCGAGGACCTTGCCCGCCCGCTCCAGGATGACCTCGGGCTCGCGCGCGTCCGCCTGGATGTACTCGGTGGCTCCCTCGGGGGTGGAACGCAGCAGCGCCTCGGCGTGCGCGAGGACGATGGGGTCGTTGTCGCAGTAGACGATCCGCGACTCGGGGGCCGTCTCCTGGGCGATCTGGTGGAGGTTGGGCTCGGTCGGGATGCCGGTGCCGATGTCCAGGTACTGGCGTACGCCCTGGGCGGCGAGCCACCGGATGGCGCGGTGCATGTAGGCGCGGTTGACCCGGGCCATGTCCCTGCCGCGCGCGTCGACGGTGAGGAGCTGCTTGGCCATCTCCTCGTCGACGGGGTAGTTGTCCTTACCGCCCAGGAACCAGTCGTACATACGGGCCGGGTGGGGCTTGCTCGTGTCGATGTGCACGGTGGCAGGCGGTACGGCGACAGGTTCTTGTCCGGTCATCGGGCGCTCCAGTGGTCGGCTGGGTGATGGCTGGTCGGTAAGTCGGCTGATCGGTGAGTCGGCTGGTCGGCAGGCCGGCTGATCGGCCGGGTGTACTCGGTGGGGGTCAGGTGAGCAGGAAGTCGGCCTGTCCGGCCTTGGCCCCCTGGATGAACGCGGCGATCTCGCCGTGGGTGTAGATGAGCGCGGGGCCGTCCGGGTCGGCGGACTGGCGTACGGCGACCCTGCCGTCGGCCAGCTTCATGGCCTCGACGCAGTTGCCGCCGTTGCCGCCGCTCCACGGCTTGTGCCACCCCTCGGCCCCGAGCTCGGCGGCGGGCATGCCGTTGTATATGCGGTCGCGGTCCATTCACAGCTCCTTGCGGAAACCCCGGAGGATCTCCTTCGTACGTGGTGCGGTGGCGGCCTGCGCCGCCATGCGGTCCATGACCTCCAGGTGCGAGGCCACCTCGGTGCGCGCGTCGAGGTAGACCGCGCCGGTCAAGTACTCGCTGTAGACCATGTCGGGCAGTTCCGGCATGGCGAATCGGAAGAGGACGAACGGTCCGTACGTGCCCGGGTGGTGCCCGGTGGCGAACTCGGCGATCTGGAGGGTGACGTTGGGGAGCGCGGTCGCCTCCAGGAGGCGGTCGATCTGCGCGCGCATGACGGCGGGGCTGCCGCCGACGGGCCGGCGCAGCACCGTCTCGTCCATGATCACCCAGAACTTCGGCGCGTTCTGCCGGGTGAGCAGCGACTGCCGTGCCATGCGCAGGGCCACATGGCGTTCGATGTCGTCCGGCCTGGCCTGCCCGACGGCTCCGCCGCGCAGGATGGCCCGGGCGTAGTCCTCGGTCTGGAGGAGGCCGGGGACGAACTGCGGTTCATAGGCCCGGATGAGGCTGGCGGCGCCCTCCAGGCTGACGTACATGCTGAACCAGCTGGGCAGGACGTCGTGGAAACGCTGCCACCAGCCCGGCTTGTTGGCCTCCTCGGCCAGCCGGACGAAGCCGTCGGCCTCGTCGGCGGGGACTCCGTACTCCCGCAGCAGGAGCTGGACGTACGGGATCTTCAGCGAGACCTCCGCCGTCTCCATGCGGCGGATGGTCGCCGGGGCCACGCGGAGCACCTTGGCGGCCTCCTCGCGCTTCAGCCCCGCACGCTCCCGCAGTTCCTGCAGGCGCTTGCCGAGAACGACCTGTCCCACGGTGGGGGCGGACCGCGGCTCGCTCACTTCAGACCTCCCCACGCGCTGTTTCGACGAGTGCGAGTGTGCCATGTGACGGTCAGACAGAACAGCTCACTCTGCAATTTTCAGAGTGCTACTTGCCAAGTGTCGGAGTCGGGAGGAAAGTATTCCGGTGAACCAGTTCACGCGGCAGCCCGCACTTCGCTCCGGGAGAGGCAACGTGCGTACTGCCGCCCCACGTTAGGAAGCGGTCGTGGTCCCTGGTAATGCGCTGACGCCTCATGTCATGGCCGCTCCGCGACCGTGGACCGTTTCCGCACCCGCGTCCGCATCCACATCCGCGTCCGCGTCCGCGTCCGATGCGTATCCCTCCTCCGACGACCGCCGCTTCTCCTTCGAACTCCCCGCGCTCGCCCAGTCGGTGGCCCGGGCGAGACGTCTCGCCGACGACCGGCTCGTCCGGTGGCGCCTCGGAGGCGAGGTGCGCGAGACGGTCGCACTGGTCGTCTCGGAGCTTTTCACCAACGCCGTGGTGCACACGGCGAGCGGCCGGGTCGTGTGCGAACTGCGCGACAGGGGCGGGCGGTTGCGCATAGCGGTTCAGGACGAGGGCTGTCCGGCGGCCGAGCCGCGGCGGCGGCACGTCGACGCCGAGGAGCGGGGGCGGGGGCTGCTTCTCGTGGAGGCGGTGTGCGGCGCGTGGGGCGCACACGACGCCCGGCACGGCGCCGGGCGGGTGGTGTGGGCGGAGCTGGTGCTCGATGACGTCGACGGCGCCGAGGCCTTCGGGCCCACAGGGACCACCGGGACCACCAGGGCCTTCGGGACCGCCGAGGCCTCCGGGGCCGCCGGGACCGCCGGGGCCTTCGGGACCGCCGAGGCCTCCGGGGCCACCGGGTCCTTCCAGGCCGCCGGGTCGGCCTCCGGTATGGCGGGACCATGCTGAGGTCGATGGCCACGCTGCTCGCCGCGCGTGGCCGCCACGGCCGACCGGACGCTTCGCGGGACCAGGTGCGGCTGACCCCGCCCCCGTCGCTGCCGGCCACGCTGGGCTGCGACGCGGTGGGCGTACCGGCGCGGCACGGGTTCCGGCTGCTGTCGCGACTGCCCGGCACGGGCTGCGTGTTCGCCGACACCGACTGGTGGTGGTGGATCGTCCCGGCCGGCTCGGACACGGAGCTGCGGTGGCCCCTGCCCGCCTGTTACGCCGCCGACGCCTGCGTACCGGACCGCCGGCCCCGGCTGATCCACCGGCCGGACAGCACCTCGCCGTACACGCCGCCGATCCCCCTGTACCTGATGGTCTGCCAGCTCACCGGCATCGCACCGTCGTGGACGGTGCCGGGGGTCGAGTCCCGCCTCTGAAACGCCTGGTCGGGGGCGTTGTCAGTGGTGCGCGCTACGGTCGTTTCCAGTGATCGACATGGACGGAAACGAGGAGGGCCTGTGCGCCGTGACGAGTTGCCGGGCCCGGCGGCCGGGGAGTCGGAGCAGTCGTTCGTCCTGCCCGCGGCGTGGCGGCGGAAGCTGCATCCGCGGCGTGGCGGCGTACGGAGGACCCCGGGCAGACCGGACAACGACGCGGCGTCCCTCCTCGAAACGCGCCTGACGGAGGACAAGGACTGGATCGAGGAGTTCCTCACGGCGCCTGGCAGCGATGCACGGCTGGTGGCGGCGGCGCGGGCGCACCTAGACGGCAGCGGCCCCTCGCCGCTCGGCGCGGCCGCCGTGGCCGCGATGGTTGCAGTGCCCCCGCCGACGGCCGCCGCGTGGGCGGACATCTGGGCTGCGGAGCACGGGCTGCCGTTCGCGGCCCGGGCCGTGGTGGAGTTGTTCGACATCGAGGCGGTGTGGGTCCAGTCGGGCGGCAGGCGGTCGGATCCGGGTCTCACGGCGATGGGTTCCGGGACGCACATCCCCTACCTCACCGAGCAGCGCCGGCCTCTGGCCGACCGCATCAGGGCCCTGCTCGCGGCGGCCGACGAGGGGACCTACCGGGAGGCGGTCGCCGCCCTGGCGGGCGCGCGTGACGGTGAGCGGCGGCGGATCGCGGTGTCGTACCTCGTGCCGTCCGAGACCGACTGGGTGACCGAATGCTGCGCCGAGCCCGGTGCGCTCGTCTTCCTCGACGGGTATCTGCGGTCGATGCTCTTCTGCTCGATGGACGCGCCGGAGCAGGTCGTCCGGCTGGGCGGGAAGGCGGACATCGACTGGCCGCTCTCCACGATCGCGACCGTGGCCGAGGGGCTGGGTCCGGCCGCGGCCCCGCTGGTCGCGGAGGTCTTCGACCGTTCGTACGCCTCCGCCGCGAGCGTCAGGGCGGCCGCGGCCGCGCTGGTCGAGCTGCCGGGTGAGGCGGCGCTCCGGGCGCTGCTGTCCCGGGCGGACGACAAGCGGGTGCGGCCCGCGCTGCTGCGGGCAATGGAGCGCCGGCCGATGACGGCGCTGCGCGTGGTGGCCGAGGCGTCGCAGGGCTCGGGCCGGGGCGCCGAGGCCGCGCGACAGCTGCTGGGCGAGCACATCGGCGCCCATGGGGAGCTGGCTACGGCCGCTCTGCCCACGTTCGAGGAGGCGCTCGCGGCCGTCGTCCGGCCGTTCCTGGAGCGGCCGGACCGGGTGCCCGACGCACCCGCCGAGGCGCTGCCCGCGCTGCTGACGAGCCCGCCCTGGCTGGCCCGTCCGGGCGCGGAGGCTGACGCGGAGATGGGTGCGCCGAGGGTGGTCACCGGGCTGGACACCGGCGCCGCACCGGTCGTGGAGTGGCTGCCGGGCGAGCGGGAGGCGTGGGCGGCCACCCGCTCGCCGTACCTCCACCTCCTGGACGGCGGTTCGGAGACGATGCCCGTCGACGTGGAGGCGCTGCGCCGCTACGGGCTGGAGGACCTGTCGTCGGCGCAGCTCTTCCTCCGGGGCCCGGAGGAAGAGCTGCGTCCCCTGCTCGCCGAGTGGGCACCGGACGACTACTGGGAGGGCGAGAACACCCTGAGGCCGGTCGCCGCGCGGTACGGGACGGACGCGCTGCCGGTGCTGAAGCGGGCGGCCGTGCGCCGACCGGCCACGCTGGGGGCGCTGCTGCTGCCGTTCCGGGACGCCGGGACCGCCCGGCTGATGGCCGAGTGGACGGTACGGCTCAAGAAGGCCGACGGGGTGGCGCGCGCGTGGTTCGCGCGGCACGGCCTGGCCGCGGTCGCCCTGCTGGTGCCGGACGCGGTGGGAGCGCCGGGGCCGGCGCGGCGCCATGCCGCGTACGCCCTGGGGCTCATCGGGTCCGCGCACGGGGCCGAGGCGGTGTGCGGGGTGGTCGCCGAGCGGTACGGCGAGGAGGTCGCGGAGGTGGTCGGGGCGGTGCTGGCGCCGACCGCCGATCCGCTGCGGGCCGCCCTGCCCGCCACACTGCCCGCGCTCCCCGAGTGGGCCGATCCCGTCGCGCTTCCGCAGATCCTGCTGCGCGGCGGAGGCGGCGCGCTGCCCGCCGAGTCGGTGCGGCACACGCTGACCATGCTGGCGATGTCCCGGCCGGGCGGGGTCTACCCGGGGGTGCCGGTGGTGCGGGAGCTGTGCGACCGCGGCTCGCTCGCCGCTTTCGGATGGGAGCTGTTCGAGCGGTGGAGGTCGGCGGGGATGCCCGCCGAGGACAGTTGGACGCTGCACGCCCTGGGGCTGCTGGGCGACGCCGAGACCGTGCGGCGGCTGGCCCCGGTGCTGCGGGCCTGGCCGGGCGAGTGGGCGCACCACCGTGCGGTGGAGGGGCTCGACGTGCTGGCCGCCATCGGTACCGACGAGGCGCTGACACAACTGCACCGCATCGCGCAGCGCGTCCGGTTCAAGGCGCTGAAGGCGCGGGCCCAGGAGAGGATCGTCGAGGTGGCGCTGGGGCTCGGGCTCACCGGCGAACAGCTGGGCGACCGGCTGGTCCCGGACGCGGGCCTCGACGCGACGGGCGGCACGGTCCTGGACTACGGCGCACGGCGCTTCACGGTCGGCTTCGACGAGCGGCTGCGGCCGTACGTACGGGACGCGTCCGGCAAGCGGCTGAAGAGCCTGCCGAAGCCGGGCCCGCAGGACGATCCGGAACGGGCGTCGGCGGAGCGCGCGCGGTTCACGGCCCTGAAGAAGGAGGTGCGGACCGTCGCATCGGACCAGGTGCGGCGGCTGGAGGCGGCCATGATCGCGGGCCGGTCATGGACGGTGGAGGAGTTCCGGGAGCTGATCGCCGGTCACCCGCTGCTGCGTCACCTGGCGCGGGGGCTGGTGTGGCTCGCCGAAGACGGGGACGCGGTGTGGTCGTTCCGGGTGGCGGAGGACCGGGCGTGCACGGACGTCGCGGGCCGGCGCCGCGAGCTGCCCGCGGCCGCCTCCGTACGGCTGGCCCACCCGCTGGAGATCGAGGGCGAACTGGCGGCGTGGCGTGCGGTGTTCGGTGCCCACGGGATCGAGCAGCCGGTGCGGCAGCTGGAGCGGCCCGTGTACCGGTTCACGGAGGAGGAGGCGGCGGGGTGGCGGCTGCCCCGCTTCGAGGGCATCACCGTGCCCACCGGCAGCCTGCTGGGCCTGGAGCGGCGCGGCTGGCGGCGCGGGGAGCCCCAGGACGCCGGGGTGGAGTGCTGGCTCAGCAAGGAGGTCGGGCCGGACCGGTATCTGGTCCTCAATCCGCGCGACGGGATAGCGGTCGGGGCCGTCGACGTCTACCCGGAGCAGCCGCTCGACGCCGTCTGGCTGCACGATCGCCCCGGGGCCTGGTCGCCCCCGCGGGACAGTGAGCTGCGCCTGGGCGAGCTGTCCCCCGTCCTCGCCTCCGAGGCGCTGGCGGACCTGGCGGCGCTGACCGAAGGGTCCGCGTGAGGAGGAGCTGACCGGCCGGCAACCGCACCTCTCGCGCCCGCGCCTACCGCGCCTACCGCGGCTGCGGTGCGGGCACGCCTGTCCGGCCTACCGCTCCTGCCGTGCGGGCGCCTTGGCGGGGTCGAAGGCGACGTACTCGATCACCGCGCCCCCGGGGTGCAGCACGGTCAGGTTCCGCCCGGTCGGCACCTCGTTGGGCCCGTCGAGTATCCGGCCACCCTCGTCCGCGACGAGGGTCAGGACCGCGTCGAGGTCCTCGACGATGGTGGTGGCCTGCACATTGCGGAACGGCGCCAGCGCCTCCGCCGTTCCCGCCACGAGCAGGTAGGCGCCGACGGCCGCCAACTCGACGCCCCGGTACGCGAAGCGCAGCTCCGGCTCGGTCCCGGTCAGCGCCTGGAACGTCGGCAGCGCCGTGTCCAGGTCGTCGACGTACACGCGGGCGTAGGTGGCGAGCACCGGCATCGGACACTCCTCGATCTCGTCTACCGCACTGACCGCGCGGAGCGGTCGTGAGCATGCGACGACCTTACCGGAGACCCACTCCGGTTCCGTCGGCAGGCCCCGGTCGAGGCCACGGTGCGAGGCCCCCCACGAGGTCCCGCCCCGGGTCGCAGGCAAGTCGCAGGCGGGCAGCAGGCCGGCCGCGGGAGGCTCCGAGGAGCGCCCGGGGAGGGCTCCCCCTACCCCCCTCAGGGAGGACAAGGGTTTCCCCCATATCGGGTTCACCTCGGGTTTCCCTACTGTCTGCCCCACCGGCGGTTCTCATTCCCTGACCTCGTATGTCAGGTGCATGTAACCCCTGAGCACCACCGGTCGCGCCGGCGGCGGCCACGGGCCCACCCAGCCCGGGGACCACGGAGCACTGCCCCCATGGTGCACCGCGGTCCCCGCAGCCGCCCGCCGCGCGCCCTGCACCGTCAGCTGCTCCGGGAGTCGCCGGAGCCGCCCTGAAAGGGAACACCTTGAACGGTTCCAGGCGGAGACTCATATCCGTCGTGGCCGCGAGCGCCACGATCATCGGCGTGGCCGCCACCTCGTCGGTGGCACTCGCCGCAGAGGCCACCCCCCAGCCCGCCCCCCGGCCCGCCGCCGGGGTCACGCTGCCCAGCGCGCCGGTCGAGAAGGTCATCGTGACCTACAAGTCCCGCACCGCCGAGGCCACGTCCAACACCGCCGCCAAGGGCGACGCCGCCGAGAAGGCCGCCAAGACCGGCGAGGACCTCTCCTTCGAGCGCCGCCTCGCGAGCGGCGCCGCGCTCGTCGACCTCGGCCAGGAGGCGGCGTCGAAGCAGGACCTCTCCGAGGTCATGGCCGCCTTCCGCGCCGACCCGGCCGTCGCCTCGGTCGAGCCCGACATCCGCGCCTACGCGATGGCGGTCACCCCCAACGACACCGAGTACGCCAAGCAGTGGGACCTCTTCGAGCCCACCGGCGGCATGAACGTGCCCGGCGCCTGGGACACCACCACCGGCAGCGGCGTCACCGTCGCCGTCATCGACACCGGCTACGCCGCGCACAGCGACCTCAGCGCGAACACCATCGCCGGCTACGACTTCATCTCCAGCTCCACCGACGCCCGCGACGGCGGCGGCCGCGACAGCGACCCCAAGGACGAGGGCGACTGGAACGCGACCGACGGCGAGTGCGGCACCGGCTCCCGCGCGAGCAGCTCCTCCTGGCACGGCACCCACGTGGCGGGCACCATCGCGGCGACCACCCACAACGCCAAGGGCGTCGCGGGCATCGCGTACGGGGCGAAGGTCCAGCACGTGCGCGTGCTCGGCAAGTGCGGCGGCTCGTCCTCCGACATCGCCGACGCGATCACCTGGGCCTCCGGCGGCACCGTCCCGGGCATCCCGGTGAACCCGACGCCGGCCAAGGTCATCAACATGAGCCTCGGCGGCGCCAGCTCCACCTGCCCGACCGTGTACAAGAACGCCATCGACGGGGCGGTCGCGCGGGGGGCGACCGTCGTCGTCGCGGCGGGCAACAGCAACGCCAACGCGTCCGGCTTCACGCCGTCCAACTGCGCGAACGTCATCAACGTGGCGTCCACCAGCCGTGAGGGCAACCGTTCGTACTACTCGAACTACGGCACCATCATCGACGTCTCGGCCCCGGGCGGTGAGACCCGCCGCGCCACCGACACGCCGGGCACCATCACCACGCCCGAGAACGGCATCCTCTCCACCCTGAACTCCGGCACCACGACCCAGTCGCTGGAGAACTACAAGCCCTACCAGGGCACTTCGATGGCGGCCCCGCACATCGCCGGTCTCGCCGCGCTGCTCAAGTCGGCCAAGTCTTCCCTGACCCCGGCCGAGATCGAGACCGCGATCAAGAGCAACGCCCGCCCGCTGCCCGGCACCTGCTCCGGCGGCTGCGGCACCGGCATCGCCGACGCCGCGAAGACCGTCCAGGCCGTGACCGGCGGCACGGGCACCCCCGGCACCGGTACGAACTTCACCAACGCGACCAACGTGAACATCACGGACAACGCCACCGTGACGTCCTCGATCTCCGTCACCGGTCGTACCGGCAACGCCCCCGCCGCCCTCAAGGTGGACGTGGACATCAAGCACACCTGGCGCGGTGACCTGGTCATCGACCTGGTGGCCCCGGACGGCAGCGCGTACCGCCTGAAGAACTCCAGCAGCAACGACTCGGCCGACAACGTGCTCGCGTCCTACACCGTCGACGCCTCGTCCGAGGCCGCGAACGGTGTCTGGAAACTGCGCGTCCAGGACGTGGCCTCGGGTGACACCGGCTACATCGACTCCTGGGGTCTCACCTTCTGATCCCCCCGCATGACCTGCTCCACCGCTGGTCAGGGGCGTGTTCGCGGCACTGCGCCGCGGGCACGCCCCGCCGCGCGTCCCCGGCCGGCCGTCCACATGCCGGACACGACACCTGGACGAGGGTGGCCGGGTTCGTATTCTCTGCTCCCAAGCGGGGACGGAGGGCGGTGGTGAGCGTGGTGCAGGCGGGGTCGACGCCGTACCGGGCGGCGTCACGCGAGCGCACGACGTCACGCGAGCGCGCCACCCCGCGAGAGAGCGTCGCGCCCGTCGGCCGGGCGGAGCTGCTGACGCGCCTGGACCAGGTCCTCCGCACCCGCGGCCGCGCGCTCCTCACCGGCCCGGCCGGGATCGGCAAGACCGAGGTCGCCCAGGCGGCCGCCGACCAGGCCGCCTGCGGCCGTGGAGAAACGGTCCTGTGGCTCGCCCCGCAGCCCGCCGACCGCGACATGGCCGGTGCCGCGGCCGCCGCCCTCATCGCCTCCGTGCCCGCCGCCGCGCTCGACGGGCTGCCCGGGCCGCAACGCGCCGCCGTCGCCGTCCTGTGCCGCGAGGCCACGGCACCCGAGACCGGCTGGGACCCCGTCGCGCTGCGCCTGGGCATCGCCCGCATCCTGCGCACCCTGGCCGAGCGCGGGCCGGTCCTCCTCGTCGTCGACGACGTCCAGCGCATCGACGCGGAGAGCGCCGACCTGCTGCGCTTCGCCCTCCACCTGGCCCCGCCCACGCTGCGCGTCCTCGCGGTCGAGACGCCGGACCCGTACGCCGACGGCGCCTCCTGCACCCTGTGGGTGCCCTCGGAGGCCGACGTCCTGCTCGTACCGCCGCTCCAGGCCGACGAGATCGCCGAACTCCTCGTCCACCACCGGCTGCCGTCCCGGATGGCCGGGCGCATCCACCGCACCAGCGGCGGCAATCCGCGCCTCGCGCTCGCCGTCGGCCGGTCGCTGGCCGACGCGCGGACGCCCGTGCACCACGCCGAGGCGCTGCCGCTGTCCGGCCGGGCCCGCGACCTCGCGCGCCGCATGCTCGCCCCCGCCACGCCCGACGTGCGCGCCACGCTGCTGCTCGCGGCGCTCGCGCTGCGCCCGACGGCGGCGCTGATCCGCCGTGCCGGCCGCCCCACCGCCGAGGCGGAGCTGGCCGCGGCCGAACGCGCCGGCCTGATATCGGTGACCGAGGACGGCACGGTCGCCTTCACGGCGGGCCTGCTGCCCTCCACCCTCGTCCACGACACCTGCTGGACCGAGCGCAGCGCGGGCCACGCGGCGCTCGCGCGCGTGGTGGACGACCCGGTGGAGGCGGTACGCCACCGGGCGCTCGCCACGGACGTGCCCGACGAGGACCTCGCCGGCGAGGTCACCGCCGCCGCGGAGACCGCCCGCCGCCGCGGCAACAGCGCGCTCGCCGCCGAACTGGCGCTGCTGGCCGCCGAGTCGACGCCGGTGCGCCTCGGGGAGCGGCGCATCGCCCGGCTGGTGGACGCCGCCGAGGAGGCCGCCCGCGCCGCCCGCGCCGACCTCGCGATGCGCGCCGCAGCCGACCTGCTCGCCCGCGACGCGGCGCCCGCCGACCGGGTGCGCGCCCGGCTCGCCGTACTCGACACGGCCGGGCAGGGGCTGACGGACCTCGACGAGCTGTACGTGCACGCCATGGAGGACTCCGACGGCGACCCGCGGCTCCGGGCGGGCGTCCTGCTGCGGCTCGCGGTCAAGTACGTGCTCGCGGACGGCGATCCGGTACGTTCGCGGGCGGCCGCCGTCGAGTCGGCCGCGCTCGCCGCGTCGGTGGACGACCGGCACACGGCCGCGAAGGCCCTGACCGTACAGGCCCGGATGGACAGGGCGCTCGGCTCGCCGGACGCCGAACGGACGCTGGCGGAGGCGCGGGCCCTGGAGATGACCGACCGGCCGCTCGGCGTGCGCAACGCCGCCCAGATCCTGACGATCCGGCACGCGCTCTTCGACGACCGGCTCACCGAGGCCCGTGACCAGCTCAACGCCCTGCTCCCGCTGGTCGAGCGGCGCGGCCCGGTCGAGGACGCCATCGAGCTGCTGAACACCCTCTCCCAGGTGGAGGCCCGGCGCGGGCAGTGCGCGGCGGCCCTCGCGCACGCCCACCGGTCGCTCGCGCTGACCCTGGAGGCGGGCCTGTCGCCGGGGCCCGCGTGGTACCACCTGGCGCTCGCGGAGACGGCGGGCGGCAGCTTCGCGCGGGCCGCGGGATACGCCCGGCGCAGCGTGCGCGCGTCGGAGGAGGAGGGCGACCACGTCTTCCTCTCGCGCAGCCTGTACGCCCTCGGCCGCGTCCAGCTGGTCACGGGGGACGTGGCGAGCGCCCTGGAGACGCTGCGCCGCGTGCAGGAGGCGGAGACAGCCCAGTGCGCCGTGGACCCGTCGATGGTGCGCTGGCACGAGGAGCTGGCCGAGGCGCTGCTGGCCAACGACGCCCGGGACGAGGCGGAGGCGCTCCTCGCCGACGTGGGCCCGGTCGCCGAGCGCCTGGGCCGTACGACGGTGCTGCTGGGCTTCGACCGGGCGTACGCGCTGTGCATGGCGGCGGGCGGCAAGACCGACGAGGCGGTGGCCCTGCTGGCCGAGACGGCCGACCGGTTCGCCGCCCACGGGCTCGTACTGGAGCAGGGGCGCTGCCTGATCGCGCTGTCGCGGGTGGAGCGCAGGCGGCGCAGGCGCTCGGCGGCGCAGCAGGCGCTGCACGCGGCGGCGGCCGTCTTCGAGCGGGCGGGCGCGGTGCCGTGGCTGGCGCTGACCGCGGAGAACCCGTCGTACGCGGAGCCGGCGCCGGGCGCGGCACCGGCGGGGAACGCGGCCCTGTCCCGGCTCACCGAGGCGGAGCTGCACCTGGCGCGGCTCGTCGGCGAGGGGGCGAGCAACCAGGAGGCGGCGGCCCGGCTGTACCTGAGCGTGAAGACCGTCGAGGCACGGCTGACGCGCATCTACCAGAAGCTCGACGTCCGTTCGCGGGCGCAGCTGGCGACGGTGCTGAACCAGGGCGCCGGGTCCTGAGCCGTGCAGGACTCTTGCCCGGCCGGCCGTTCACGCGCTTCACTGACGCAGCTCCCCCCACAGGAGAATCCCCCGTCCCGGCACCGACGCACCGACGCACCGAAGGGTTTCTCTTGACCACCACCTTCGCCACGGTCTCCACCGCCGTTTCCGCGCGCGCGACCGCCGTCCTCGCCGCGGCCTGCGCGCTCGTCCTCGGCGCGGCCCTGCCGTCCTCCGCGATCAACTCGTACAACGCCACGCCCGCGCCCGAGCGCACCGAGGTCGGCGCGCTCGTGGCCACCTGGGACCACGACGACGACCCTGCGACCCCGGACCGGGTCGACTGGGTGTGCTCCGGCACGATGATCGACACGGACACGTTTCTGACAGCGGCGCACTGCACCAGCGACTGGCCGGCCAACGTGCGGTTCTTCGTCTCCCTCGACCAGGACGTCCAAGGGGCGCTCGACCGGGCCGCCGAGCGGCACCCCGGCGATCCGGCGGCGGTCGCCCGCGCCGTCGCCGTCCCCGGTACGGCGCACAACCACCCGGCGTACCCCGGCCCGGCCTCGGACACCCACGACATCGCGGTGGTCGAGGTACCGGCGGACCGGCTCGCCGCACGCTGGGCGTTCACCCCGGCCGCGCTGCCGAAGGCGGGGGCGCTGAGCGCGCTGGGTCCGCAGGGGCTCAGGGAGACGCCGTTCACGGTCGCGGGCTACGGCACCCAGGAGGCCCGGCGTGGCCCGGGCGGTCACACGCACCCCGGGGGCGGTGTCCGGATGAAGGCACCCGTCACGTACGACGCCCTCAACGACGCCTGGCTGCGCCTGGCCATGACGGCGCCGCAGGGCAACGGCGGTGCCTGCTACGGCGACTCGGGCGGCCCGAACTTCGCGACGCTGGGCGGCAGGCGCACGCTCGTCGCCACCACCGTCACGGGTGACTCGCCGTGCTATGCCACCAATGTGACCTACCGCCTGGACAGCCCGGGCGCCCGGGCGTTCCTCTCGCCGTTCACGAAGCTTCCCTGAGCCCGGCGGAGGGGCGGACGGCGAAGGCCCCCGGAAGCACCGGCTTCCGGGGGCCTCGGGCGCGAGGCGCGGTCAGCGCACCGTCACGGCGATCAGGCGGGGGTGATGTTCTCCGCCTGCGGGCCCTTCTGGCCCTGCGTGATGTCGAAGGTCACGGCCTGGCCTTCCTGGAGCTCGCGGTAGCCGTTGCCGTTGATGTTGGAGTAGTGCGCGAAGACGTCCGGACCGCCGCCGTCCTGCGCGATGAAGCCGAAGCCCTTTTCGGAGTTGAACCACTTCACGGTTCCGCTGGCCATGCTGGTGCCTCTCAGTTTGATGACGGGTCCGCACCGCGCGGACCCGGAGGTGATCGCCCTGGTCCTGCACTGCACAGCAAGAAGCCCACGCCTCCGCGTGGGCAGGAACTGCGAACCACGACATCTGGCATCGACGCTACACCGTGAAGGGGCTCATCACCAGAGAGCAACTTCCCGCCATTCAGGGGGCGCCGGTCCAAAACCCGGCCTGGCGGGCGTCGCTGCCGGGCGCGGGAGGGCCTGCGAGGGTGTGCCAGGGCGTGATCGGCTGGCGGCTCTCGATGTCGGCGGCCCCGATCACCGGGACCGTCCTCAGGGGTGACCTGGGTCCCGTCACGCCCCCGGACCGTTCGCCTTCGCCTTCCTCCCGATAACCTCTCCGGGTGATCGATGAAGTTACTCGCTGGTATCGCTTCGCCGACCTGCTTCCGGAGCCCGCGGCCACCGAGGTCCGGGACCTTTGGGCCACAGGAGAACAGGAAGCCGGTCTCGACCGGCTCGTGGCCGGTCTCCAGGCACACGGCGTGGTGGTGAGCGAGGCCGTCGTCGCCGAGATCGCGGTCGTGGCCCGGGAGTGGGGCATGGGCGAGGTGCTCACGCCCCGGCTCCTGCGCTGCGCCGCCGTCCGGCCGGGCGCGGAGGAGCCGGCGCTCCGGCTGATCGAACACCCGGACGCCCGGCCGCTGCCGGTCCAGGGCACCGGTCAGGCCGTCGTGCCGTGGATCGGCTGCGGTCGCTGCGGCGAGGTACTGGCCCGCGTGCACACCGTCGAGCCGTGGGGCGCACTGTCCCTCACGCCGCTGCACTACGCGCTCCTGACGCCCGGCGCGGCGGCGCGGCCCCGGCTGTTCGCCGCCGACTCGGCGTGGCCGGCCCTGGCGACCCTCGGCACCTGCGTCTGACCGTCCCTCACCTGCGCTGCCGCGCGCCGATCAGGCCCTGGGCCACCAGCTCGTCGGCGACGAGCCCGGCGTACTCGGTGGCGCCACGCACCGAGGTGTGGGTGTTGTCGCGCTTCTCGTCCGTCAGGTACAGGGCCTTCGACGCCTCCGTACCGAGCGCCTCCACGCGCGCCTTGGTGAGCGCGGTCAGGTCGATCAGCGGGGTGCCGAGCCGGGCCGCCAGGGCGCGGATCTCCGCCGGGTGGTCGACGCCGAGGGCGTTGACGTGCAGGGCCGCGTCGTTGTCGAGGGTGCCGTCGGCGTTGAACCAGCGGCGCACGATGGGCGTGACGAGCACCGGCCGGCCGCCCCGCGCGCGTACGCCGTCGACGAGCGCGGTGAGGTTCGCGCGGTAGGTCGGCGCGTCGGTCCGCTTGTCGTTGTGGGCCAGTTGGATGAGCACCGGATCGCCCGGACGGACGCGCTGTCGCGCGGCCGGGAAGAGGGCGGGGTGGGCGAGGAAGGTGACGGTGCTCTCGCCGGAGTCGGCGTGGTTGGCGACCGAGAGCCCGCGCCTGAGGAGCTCGGGCAGCCGCTGCCCCCAGCCCGCGTACGGCTCACCCGGCTGGTCGCACACCGTCGAGTCGCCGATGAGCACGATCCTGCGGGTGGCGTACGGCGCCGGGGTGACGCGGACCGCGGACAGCACGGGCGCCGGGCCTCCGAAGACCAGGTGCAGCCCCGGCGTCCCGGCGGGCCCGGTGGGCTCGCCCTCGGGGGTGCGTACGTCGACGGTGAAGGAGCGGCGGATCCGCTCGCCGGCCGCGGTGGCGGTCTCGGGGAGCATCGCGCGCCGCGTCTCGGCGGTGACGGAGGTGGCGCCGGCGCGCTCGCCGCCGAGCGTGACGGTGACGTCGTACGTGCCGGGCGGGACGTCGAAGTGGCAGACGACGGGCGCGACACGGGCCCCGGTCCCGGTGCCGGAACCGGTCCCGGTGCCGGTCCCGGTGCAGGCGTCCACCACCTGCCCGTACGCCGTCGACGCGTGCGCGGGCGGGACGGCCCAGACGGGGAGCAGAGGCAGGGTCACGGCAGCGACCGCGACCAGCAGGGCGGTACGTCTCTTACGGTTCAGGGTGCTCAAGGTGCTCAAGGTGCTCAAGGCACTCATGGCGTTCACGGCGTTCATGGCACCAAGAAACCTCAGGCGCCCTCCCCCGGCAGCACGGCGCACGGCGCGGGTTCCGCTAGCTTCGGCGTCATGAGCAGCGCCGTCACCCCTCCCCCGTTCACCGACGCCCTCACCGACGGCCCCGCCCTCGTCCTGGACGGCGGCCTCTCCAACCAGCTGGAGGCCGCCGGGTACGACCTCTCCGACGACCTGTGGTCGGCGCGGCTGCTCGCCGAGCGGCCCGAGGCGATCGTCGAGGCGCACCGGGCGTACTACGCGGCGGGCGCGGACGTCGTGATCACCTCCAGCTACCAGGCGACCTTCGAGGGCTTCGCCCGGCGCGGCGTCGACCACGACCGGGCGGCCGAACTGCTGGCGCTCAGCGTGGAGCTGGGGCGCGAGGCCGCGCGCCGTGCGGAGGCCCGGAGCCCCGGCCGGGCGCTGTGGGTGGCCGCGTCCGCCGGGCCGTACGGGGCGATGCGGGCCGACGGCTCGGAGTACCGGGGGCGGTACGGGCTGGACGTCGACGCGCTGGAGCGTTTCCACCGGCCGCGCCTGGAGGTGCTGGCCGCCGCCCGGCCTGACGTCCTGGCGCTGGAGACCGTGCCGGACACGGACGAGGGGCGGGCGTTGCTCCGCGCGGTGCGCGGCCTCGGCGTACCGGCCTGGCTGTCGTACACCGTCGCCGGGGACCGGACGCGCGCCGGGCAGCCGCTGGAAGAGGCGTTCGCCCTCGCGGCGGACGCGGAGGAGATCGTGGCCGTCGGCGTCAACTGCTGCGCCCCGGAGGACGCCGACCGGGCGGTCGCGCTCGCCGCCCGCGTGACCGGCAAGCCGGTCGTCGTGTACCCGAACAGCGGCGAGCGCTGGGACGCCCGGGCGCACGCGTGGGACGGGCGTCCGACCTTCTCCGCCGGCCGTGTGAAGGGCTGGCGGCGGGCCGGGGCGCGGCTGATCGGCGGGTGCTGCCGGGTGGGGCCGGAGACGATCGCGGAGATCGCCACCCGACTCCGCTGATCACCTGATCGTCCGATCGATTGCCGGCGATCCATTGACCGGCTTACCGCCGAGCGATCACGATTCCCGTGTTCCGACGACGGGAGTGACACGATGCCGTGGCTGCCACAACTGCCGCCCTACGACCGCGAGTCCAGCCCGTACACCGGCTTCACCCGCGCCCACTGGGAGGCGGTGGCCGACGGCCTGGTCCGGGCGGCCTGGCGCTGGGCGACGCCCGGGGGCGCGCTGCTGGACCTGCCGGGGCGCCCGTCCGTGTCCGGGGTCCGTTCGGACGGCCTGGAGGGGTACGCCCGGACCTTCCTCGCGGCCGCCTTCCGGGTCGCGGGCGCCGGCGGCGGGGACCCGTACGGCCTGCTCGGCCGGTACGCGGACGGGCTGGCGGCGGGTACGCGCACGCCCGGCCGGGACGACGCCGAGTCGTGGCCCCTCGTCCTCGACCACCACGTCCAGGGGCAGCCGATGGTGGAGGCCGCCTCCGTGGCGCTCGGGCTGCGGCTGACCCGGCCGTGGCTGTGGGACCGCCTCGACGACGCCGTACGCGACCGGGCGGAGGTGTGGCTGCGCGGGGCCCTGCGGCACACGCCCGCGCCGAACAACTGGTACCTCTTCCCGCTCACCGTGGCCGGGTTCCTGGAGTCGGTCGGGCGCGGCGACGCGGAGACCGCGCGGGCGGTCGAGCGGGGCCTGGGGCTGCTGGAGTCCTGGTACCAGGGCGACGGCTGGTACGCGGACGGCGACGGCCGGGCCTTCGACCACTACAACGGCTGGGCCCTGCACCTGTATCCGGTGCTCCACGCCCATCTGGCGGGCGACAAGGGGATGTCGGACGTCTACGGTCCCCGGCTGCGCACACACCTGGAGGGGTTCTCGCTGCTGTTCGGCGGGGACGGGGCGCCGGTCCACTTCGGGCGGTCGCTGACGTACCGCTTCGCGGCGGGCGCGGCGGTGGGCCTCGGCGCGCTGACCGGGCACACGCCGCTGGCGCCCGGGGTCTCGCGGCGGCTGCTGAGCGGCTGCCTGCGGTACTTCCTGGACCGGGGTGCCGTGGACGGCGACGGGCTGCTGACACCGGGGTGGCACGGCCCGCACGAGCCGACGCTCCAGGCGTACTCGGGCCCGGCGTCGCCGTACTGGGCGTCCAAGGCGTTCGTGGCGCTGCTCGTCCCGGCGGACGCCCCGCTGTGGACCGTACGGGAGGAGGCCGCGCCCGCCGAGGACGGCGCCGACCGGGTGCGGGCGCTGCCCGCGCCGGGGCTGCTGGTGCAGACGACGGCCGCCGACGGGATCGCGCGGCTGCACAACCACGGCAGCGACCCTCTGCGGCCCTTCGAGGGCGAGTCGGCGGACCGGCACGACGTGCTGTACGGGCGGCTCGCCTACTCGACCCGTACGGGGCCGACGTCGGCCGGCAACGCACCCGACAACCACCTGTCCGTCGAGGTCGACGGCGTCCCGTCCGTACGGTGCCGGGTCCGCCCCCTGGGCGTGGGCCACGGCGACGGCTGGGGCTGGGCCGCCTCCTGGCACCGGCCCTCCTTCCCCTCCGGCGCGCCGATGGTGCCGGGCCTGAGGGTGGAGCACGTGACGGTGGCGCGCGGCCGGTACGAGCTGCGGGTGCACCGGGTGACGGGCCTGCCGCGCGGCGCGCGCGTCCACCTGTCCGGATGGGCCACGGGCCCGGACGAGCCGCTCGTCTCGCAGCTGCACGGCCTGCACGGCTGGACGGGCGCGGACGCCGCCGAGCTGCGCGCGCCGCAGGGGACGGCGTACACCCGCTGGGCCACCCTCCCCCGCGTCGGCACCGGTCCGTGCGACGGCGGTACGGCGCTGCTGGTGGCCCTCGCCTCCCTGACCGCCTCCCCCGACCCCGCCCCGCTCGCGGAGGCGGCGGTCCTGGAAGGCACGGACGGCGGCGACTCGGTGGAGGTGCGCTGGACCGGCGACGGATCGCTCACGCGGGTCGCGTTCACGCCGTCGGTGACCGTGACGGTGACGGCGGCGCATCACCGGCCGTAACCGCCCATCCGGTCAGTAGGCGACCGTCAGGTGCGCCGCGCCGGCGGGCCGCTCCAGCTCGTCGACGACGGCCACCGCGAGGTCCTCGGCGCTGATGCGCGACACCCCGGCGGCGTCGGTCAGCAGCGTGTCCCGGCCCCACCGGTAGGTGCCGGTGCGCTCACCCGGTTCGAGGAGCGCGGGCGGGCTGAGATACGTCCATCCCCGGTAGGTGTGGCTCTCGCAGGCGCGCAGCTGCGCGAGGCTGGCGCGGGCGATGGACTGCCACCGCGCGGGGACGAACGTCTCGTCGTCGACGGCGAGCCGGGCGGGGTCGCCGGGGGTGCGGAGCGGTCCGGCGCCGCCGACCACCAGCACCCGGACGCCCGCGGTCGCCGCGGCGTCGAGGAGGCGGTGCGTGGAGCCGGTCACGGCGGCGGCGTCGTCCAGGACCGGAGGGACGCTCAGCACGAGGGCGTCGGCTCCGGCGAGGGCGGCGTCCGGGAGACCGGCGGTCGTGAAGTCCGCGGCCAGCGCCGTCACGCCCGCCGCCTGCCGCGGCTCGGGAGGCCGCCGGGACACGGCGGTCACGTGGTGACGGCGGCGTACGGCTTCGGCGGTGACGCGCGAGCCGACCATGCCGGTGGCGCCGATGACGGTGATCCTCATGAGTGGTGGCCTTTCCGGGTGCGCGGCACGTCGGCCCGCGGTAGGGGGAGGTGTACGCGTGAGGGGGTGAACTGCCCGGCGACGAGCGCCGCGAGCGCGAGGGCGAAGCCGCCGAGCTGCGTCGGCGTGAAGACCTCGCCGAGGAGCACGGCCCCGACCACCGCGGCGACGAGCGGGGAGAGCAGGACGAGGAGGGACGTGGCGGTGACCGGCAGGCGGCCGATGCCGCGGAACCACAGCACATAGGCGATCAGCCCGCCGGCGGTCGCGAGCCAGAGGTACCCCGTCACCGCGTGCGCGTCGACGTACGGCGGTACGCCCTCGAACAGCAGGACCAGCGGTAGCAGGAACAGTCCCCCGCCGGTGAGCAGCCAGCCGGCGAAGGGCAGCGGGCCGACCCCGGTGGGGCGTCCCCAGCGCTTGGTGAGCGTGACCCCCGCGGCCATCGACCCGGCGGCTCCCACCCCGGCGACGACGCCGAGCGCGTCGAACCCGGCGCCGGGGCGCAGCACCACGAGCCCTACGCCGACGACTCCGGCCACCCCCCACGACAACCGCCAGGACGACGGCGATTCGCTGAGCACGACGATCGCGAGCCCGGCCACGATCAGTGGCTGGGCCGCGCCGAGGGTGGCGGCCACGCCGCCGGGCAGCCGCTCCGCGGCGACGAAGAGCAGCGGGAAGGGGGCGCCGATGTTGAGCACCCCCAGCACGGCGGCCTTCCACCACCAGTCACCGCGCGGCAGTGTGCGGGTGACCGCGACGGCGAGCAGCCCCAGCGGCAGCGAGCGTGTCAGCGCCGCGAACAACGGGTGGCCGGGCGGGAGGAGTTCGGTCGTGACCCAGTAGGTGGTGCCCCACGCCATCGGCGCGAGCGCGGTCGTGACGATGAGGAGGAGGAGCGTCCAGCGGGAGCGCCGTGCCCGCCGGCCGGTCGATGGGTCGATCTGCTGCGTCGTGGTGCGCCGTAGCGCCGTCCCCGTGGTCATGCATCGAGTGTCGGCGCGCGGGAACCATGAATCCAACGCATGGTTTTCATCCCACCGATCGTGCTGCACGATGAATCGGTGGATCTGCAGCAGATGCGTTACGTCATCGCCGTGGCCGAGACGCGGAACTTCACGCGCGCCGCCGAGCGGTGCTTCGTCGTCCAGTCCGCCCTGAGCCACCGCGTCGCCGCGCTGGAACGGGAGCTCGGGGTGAAGCTGTTCGCCCGTACGAGCCGGCGGGTGGAGCTGACGGCCGCCGGTGAGGCGTTCCTGCCGGCGGCGCGGCAGTCGCTGGAGGCGGCCGACCGCGCCGCCGCCGAGGCCGCCGCGGCGGCGGGCGTCGTGCGGGGGCGCCTGGCGGTGGGCGTGATCCCCACCGTCGCCGCGATCGACGTCCCGGCGGTGCTGCGGGTGTTCCGTGAGCGCCACCCCGAGGTGCGCATCAGCCTCCGCGTGGCCGCCAGCGACGAGCTGACGGCCCAGGTGGTGGCGGGAGAGCTCGATGTCGCGGCCCTGGGCCTGCCGGAGGGCGACCGGCCCCGGGGCGTCCGCGCACGGCTGCTGGCGCGCGACCGGCTGGTCGCCGTCGTACCCGAAGGGCACCCCCTGGCGGGGAGGGCCCGGGTGGGCCTGGCGCGGCTCGCCGAGGAGACGTTCGTCGACTTCCCCGCCGGAACGCCCGGCCGGGCCCAGAGCGACCGGGCGTTCGGGGAGGCGCGGTTGACGCGTGAGGTCGCGTTCGAAGTGCTGGCGCCGGATCTGATGGTGCGGCTGGTCCGGGAGGGGCTCGCCATCGCCCTGCTGCCGTCCGCGGTCGCGGCGGGCCTGCCCGGGCTGGCGACCGTACCGATCACCGGGGGGCCGCGCCGGGTTGAGTACCTGGTCTGGAGCGAGTTCAACCCGACTCCGGCGACCACGGCGTTCCTGCGCACGCTGGAAGAGCAGGGACGTGACACAGGGACGCAGTGATGCGGTGGTGTGGCGGTGCGGTGGCGCCGGAGCGCCGTCCCGCCCGTCAGCCCCCGAGCGGCAGACCGGCGGGCACGCCACCGAGGAGGCCGCCGACGGGGCCGCCGCCGACCGGCAGCGGCGAGGCCTGACCGGGCTTGCCCTGCCCCTGCGGGTCCGAGGCGAGCAGGCCCGTGCTGTTGAGGTTGGAGGAGATGGGCGTACCCACCGAGGCCGGCGGCTGCTCCGCGACGGCGGTCGCGACGGCGGCGGCCGGAACGATCGCCGCCATGCTCGCGCCCGCCACGCCGGCGCACACGGTGATCAGTCGGATACCGGGACGCATGCTCATATCTGCTCACTCCTGTATGGATCGGAAGAAGAGAAAGGTTCCTACGGATAAGTGCAACGAGCCCCGGTCTCCGACGACACTGCCCAACCCGGCATCTCGTCCCCGACCAGGGCACAGCGCGGCCGCATCCCCGGCGGTGCGCGGAGACGGATCGTTACGCCCGCGGCGCGGTGGCGTTGTCCGGGCATGGAACAGAAGAACGGGCAAGAGGGACGGATCCCGACCGTGGGCGTGGTCGTCGCACGCACCGGTCGGCTGGCGCAACTCGGGGATCCGCTGGCGTACGCGATGGAGCTCCTGGCGCCGAGACTGCGCGGGCGGGTGCGCCTGGTGAGTCGCGACAGCCGCTCCACCGCCGAAGGCGCGCGGCGGGCCGTGCGGGAGCTGGTGCGGGACGAAGGGGCGCGGATGGTGGTGACGCTGGCGGGCACGGAGGTGCTCCCGGCGGTCGCCGACAGCTGCGAGGAGGCCGGTGTTCCGTGCCTGTCCAGCACCTTTCCCTGGCAGGTGTACTTCTACGGGCGCGGCGCGACGGATCGACGTCCGTTCCGCTGGACGTACCACTTCTGCTGGGGTCTCGACGACATCGCGGAGACCTTCGCGGACCTGTGGGAGGCGGCGGGTGCGGGACCGGGCCGCGCGGTGGGGTGCCTGTGGAACGACGGCCCACAGGGCGCGTGGTCGCGCCACGCCGAGCACGGTTTCCTTCCGGCGGCCCGGGCGCGCGGCTACCGGCTGGTGGACCCGCCGGGGTACCGGGAGCCGTCCGGGGGCTTCGACGGGACCGGCGGGACCCTGGAGGCGTTCCGGGAGGCGGAGGTGGACGTCGTCACGAGTGCGGCGACGGGGGCGGACCTCGCCCTGTTCCGGCGGGAGGCCGCGGCGTCCGGGCTGCGGCCCCGGCTGATCACCTGTTCGCGGTGGCTGGCGTATCCGCCCGCCGCGACGGCCACCGGCGAGCCCCCGCAGGCGAACGTGGGGACACTCGTCTACTGGACCCCGGCCCACCCGTACCGCTCGTCCCTGGACGGCATGACCGCCGCGGAGCTGGCCGAGGCGTACGAGCGCACCACCGGCAATCGATGGCTCCAGCCGCTGGGCCTCGCGTACGCCCTCTTCGAGGTGGCCGCCCACGCCCTGACGACCGCCACCGACCCGACGGACCCGGCCTCCGTGACGGCGGCCCTCGCCACGACGCGCCTGCACACGATGGCGGGCCCCCTGGACTGGACGTCGGGCCCGGTCCCGAACGTCGCCACGATCCGCCTCTCGGGCGGCCAGTGGCAACGCGGCCGCACGTACCCGTACGAACTGGTGGTGGTGGACCCGCGGGGTGTTCCGGGCCTCCGGCCGGGCGGTGCGCTGGTGAGCGCGGGTGGGGGTGAGGCGGGCTGACGCCCACCGGCGGCGTCCGCGCCGGCAACGCTCGCGCCATCCGCTCCTACGGGGAGAACGGATTGCAACCGGTCGGCTTCTCGGTCGATGTGGACTGCCGAACAGCGAGCAGCGCTCTCCCGTCTCAACCGCCACCAGGGCCTCTACGAGAAGCCACTTGACGAGGGAAAACGCAACTTCGACAGAGTCTGCGGCGGTGGTTATCGTCACCTGTCATTCGGCGGCGCCCACCGTCGCATAGGAGTTCCATCGGGCTGAGTGGATCATGCCTGTAACTCCCCACGCGACCGGGCAGGCCCGCGAATCGAGTTCACGCCCGTATGGCGGGACCGTCAGGAACTTCCCCACCAAGCCCTCTCGGCCAGGGAGAGACACATGCCCCATCTCGCTCTGTACACGTTCAGCGTCCTGAAATCACCGCTCACCGATCCCGGACCTCTCACGCGCGAGTTCTACGAGAGCGGTGAGGCCGTCTACCAGGAGATCGGCCGGCACCCCGGATTCATCGCGCACGCTGAACCGGCGCACCACGTCCAGGGCGTACTCTTCGACGCCGACTGGGGCGAATGGGGAGAGTTCGTCGTTCCGGCCTGGTACGGCAAAGGCCGCAGTGCGGAAACCACCGCCCTGGCCGCGACCCTCTCCCTCTGGAGCGATCTGGGCGCCGCCTTCGACGCCATCTACACCGGCTTGCACCGCGCGGCGCTCAACAGGCGTTACGACTGGTTCGAGCGGACAGGGCACCCGGGTTACGCGTTCTGGTGGGTCGCCGACGGCGCGATACCTACCTGGCAGGACGGCGTTTCCAGGCTGGAGCACCTTCACGAATACGGCTCCGCGCCGTACGCCTTCACCTTCCACCGCTCGTTTGACCCAGACGGAAAACCGGCCGGGCTCGAAGACCTGGGAACGAGGGCGATGGGACAGGCCGTTCCGCAAGGCCGGCCACAGGTAGGGGGTTCCGTCGGGCGCCGCATTCGGCCGCACACGGCCGGGAGTATCGGGTGAGCGTTCAAGCGGCCTGATCGAAGTGTGCGTCAGGGCTTTCGTCGCCGCAGGGCGCATCACACGGGGCGGGTTCGCCGTCGGCGTTCGACAACTCCGCCTTTTCCAGGGTGCGCAGCACGATCCAGCACAGCAATGTGATGACGTGGGCGGTCCAGGCGTTGTGCCACACCCATGGCCACCAGGCGGGTGCGGGTGTGGCGAGGGCTTCGGTGGCGGTGAGCAGCATGGCGGCGGCCAGGCTCCAGCACACTGTGCGCTCGGCCCGGCGGGTGCTGGGCGAGAAGCGGTTGGTGCGCCGACGGGCGGACGGCAGGTGATCGGGGCGCATGCGGTTTTCCCTTGGAGGGCCCGAGGGCCGGCAGGCAGGTACGACCGTCCGGGGCTGGACGGCCGGTGACGCGTGAGGAGTCGTGCCACCCGCGGCGGCGGGTGTTGCTCGCCCTGGGGGAGGCGTGTGCGCTGGCTCAGATGCTGCGGGATCAGCCATGCCCACGCGAACAGGTAGCTGGCCACTGGAGCCGTTTTCGGCCAGCGTCACGACGCTTGCATGACATGTTCCCTGCAGCAAGTATTGCCGTAAGACATGCTTAAAAGCGGAAATATGTTTCCACTTCTTTGGCCCCTAATCGCCCGTGCGTGCGATGGGTTGGGGGGGCAGGTCCGTCACTTCCCTCAGGGGGAAGTTGATGACTGCCCAGAGCGACCACTTCCGTGGACCAGGCCGGGCAAACCGGTGAGCGAGCCGCGGTGATCGGCCCAGCGCCGTCCCCTGACCGGATCGGCCGGTATGAGCGGCTCCATCCGGGGGTTTCCCCATTTTTCAGGCGTAGGCGGTGGTGTTCGGGGATCCTGTCGAGGTACCTCTGAAAACCACTGCAAGGAGACCTCCAGTGCGCCTCCCGACCCGGAAAGCCTCCGCCGCCCTCATCGCCGCAGTCGGCCTCGCCCTCCCCCTCCTCACCCCCACACCCGCCTCGGCTGCCACCGCCACCAGCCGCTTCGCGAACTACCGCTACGGTGATTGCCTGCGCGAGAGCTCCGAAACCGACCTCAAGGGCGACCGCTGCACCACCGGACGCGGCAGCCTCCTGTGGCAGTGGAACGGCCGCCTCAACACCAACACCACTCTTAAGAACAACTTCTGGGGCCGCTGCCTCGACAGCAATGACCGGGGCGACGTCTACCCCCTGGGCTGTAACGGCGGCTCATACCAGAAGTGGCGCACCGTCCAGCCCGCCGCCCGCAGCGCCGTCATGCTCCAAAGCGTCGGCACGGGCCGCTGCCTCTACCAGCAGGACGACGGCTACTACCGCACTGCCCGCTGCGACCGAGGGGCCCAGAACCAGCGCTTCACCATCGGCTGAACGGATCTCTCGACCGCTTCGAGATGCCGCCTGGCGAGCAGCTCTTCTGTTACGCGACTTGGTAGGTTCCTGACCGGTCTGGTCCCCGCGGAGCTGCGGATAGCGTGCGGGCATGACGATGGAGAGCAAGGGGCGGGTTCTGTACCGGCAGGGCAGCGGGTTCTGGCGGATGACGGCGAAGTGGGTCCTGGTCTTCGGGGCCCTGTACCTGGTGGACGGTGGGCTGGTCCGATCGTGGAGCGACGCCGTGGCCTGGCCGTTCATCTGGTTCGTGCTGTGGGTGCCGTTCGGGATCGGCGTGTTCTGGTATCCGAAGAGGGACCAGAAGGTCACGCTGACGACACGTGAACTGCGCATACGGCGCAGGCGGCTGCCGATGGAGAAGGTGAACCTGCTGCACGTGGCGCGCCTGTGGCTGGAGGGGCGGTCGACCGCCGACCACCAGCCGGTACTGGAGTGGACCCGCCGTGACCGCGTGGTGTGGGTGCCGCTGCTGGACGGCCAGGCGTACGGCGTGGAGTTTCGCGACCCGGCCGCGTTCGCCAAGGTTTTCGGCGCCTTCGCGGTCGCGGCGTGCGGCGGGCCGGAGATCGTCCGGGCCAGGGCCGCAGCAGCGGACTACCCTGAGCCGCGCCCGAGGGTGATCCGCTCCGCCGACAACGGCTCCCGTACGGACCTCCTGGACCTCTTCGGCTGAGAGGCGGGACTTCTCGCCGCTGGCCCGGCCCTTCGGCACAGGCGCTGGGGCGGGCGTACGGCACGGCCTGACCCCCGGGCCACGTGGGTCCGGGGGTCAGGAGGGTCATGCACGCGCTCGTCGGGGCCGGCGGCCCCGCTCCGTGGGGGACCGGCCCGTCAGTCGCCCGGGCGGATGCGGCCGCGCCAGCCGCCGTCTTCCCCACCCTGCTTCTCGATGTACTCCTTGAACCGGCGCATGTCGCCCTTGACCCGGCGGTCGATCATGCCGGTCATGTCGGCGGCCTTGTCCGCCATACCGCTCGGCTCGACGTCCATGACCAGTTCGACGCGCGTGTGGGTGTCGTCGAGGGGCTGGAAGCTGACCATGCCCTTCTGGTGGGTGTCGCCGCTGATCGTCCGCCACGCGATCCGCTCGTCGGGGAGCTGGTCGATGATCTCGGTGTCGAACTCCCGCTTCACCCCGCCGATCTTGGTGACCCAGTGGTTGTGGCGGTCGTCGACCTGCCTGACCTCCTCGACCCCCTCCATGAAGTGGGGGAACGACTCGAACATGGTCCACTGGTTGTAGGCGGTGTGCAGGGGCACCTCGACCTCTACGGCTTCCTTCACCGTGCTCATCAGTGACTCCTCGCTTCCGTGCTGTCGGCGACGCGCGGCGGGTTCCCGCCGCGCTCGGCACGTCATCCGGGTAACCCGCTTGCGCTCGGCTATGCGTCCTCACGCCGTGAAGTGGAATTTCAGGGCGGCGAGGACCTCCTCGGGGCGCTCGGCGGGGGCTAGGTGCGAGGCCCCGGGGATCTCGGTGAGGGCGGCGTCGGGGAGGGCCGTGGCGAGCTCATGGGCGTGGGTGGGCGGGGTGGCCGGGTCCTCGAGGCCGGCGAGCACCAGGGTGGGGGTGGCGATGGAGGGCAGGGCGTCGCGCAGGTCGTAGGCGGCCAGGGCGTCGCAGCAGGCGGCGTACGCAACCGGATCCGCCCGGCGCAGGTCGTCGACCAGGTGCCGGGCCAGGGGGTCACCGCTGAAGCCGGGTGTGAACCAGCGGGAGGCCGCCGTCACCGCGACCGGTGCCGTGCCCTCGCGGCGTACGAGCGCGGCGCGGTCCCGCCAGGGGCCGGGCTCGCCGAAGTGGGCGGAGGAGCAGACGACGGCGAGCCGGTGCAGCCGGTCGGGGTGGTGCGCGGCGAGCTGGAGGCCGACGGCGCCGCCGAGGGAGACGCCCGCGTAGTGGAACCGCTCCAGGCCGAGGGCGTCGGCGAGGCGCAGGACGTGCGCGGCGAGGTCGGCGACGGTGACGGTGGCGGTGGTGGTGCCCGGCCGGAGGAGTCCGGCGGGGCTGTGCCCGTGTCCGGGCAGGTCCCAACGCACGCGGCGGAAGGTGGTGAGCCCCGGTGCGACGCGGTCCCACAGGGCGGTGGAGGTGCCCAGGGACGGCCCGAGGAGCAGGGCGGGGGCGGTGTCGTCGCCCTCCGTGACGTGGTGGAGAAGGGCGGGTTGGTTCTTCGGCTTCGTCGCCATCGGCTTCATCGGCGTTCCAGGGCGCGGTCGGTGAGGGGCCCGGCCGCGCCCGTGTAGTGGGTGGGGTCCGTCAGCTCGGATGACACGCCGAGTACGTCGGCGAGCGGTTTGCCGGTCGTGCGGACCTCCTCCGCCGCACGCGTGAGCACGTCCTTCGGGAAGCGGGTCCGCAGCCGCTCGGAGACGATCAGACCGTGGGTGAGGTCCAGGTCGGCCCGCATCCGCTCGGGGTGGACGCGCAGCCCTTCGGCCAGCCGCACGGCGTGGTGCGCGCCGCCGCCGACGAGGCGCAGCAGGTCGCGCAGCGGCTCCCACTCGGCGTGCCAGGCGCCGGGGGGCCGCTCGTCCTCGGCGGCGACGGAGGCGTACAGGACGGCGGCGAGGGCGGGCGCGCGCCGGGCGGCCGCCGCGAGCAGGGTGGAGCGTACGGGGTTGGTCTTGTGGGGCATGGCGGAGGAGCCGCCGCCGCTGCCCTCGGTCACTTCGCCCGTCTCCGTCCGGGAGAGGACGAGGACGTCCGCGGCGATCTTCCCGAGCGCCCCGGCGGTGAAGGCGAGGGCGCCGGCGAGGTCGGCCACCGGCGTACGCAGGGTGTGCCAGGGCAGGGCCGGTTCGGCGAGGCCGAGTTCGCGGGCGTACGCGCCGACGAGGGCGAGCGGGTCGCAGCCGTAGGCCTCGAAGGCCGCCAGGGTCCCGGCGGCGCCGCCGAGTTGGACGGGCAGCCGGTCGCGTACGGCGTGCAGCCGGTCGCGGGCGTCCAGGACGAGGGCGCGCCAGCCCGCCGCCTTCAGGCCGAAGGTGGTGGGGACGGCGTGCTGGGTGAGGGTGCGGCCGGGCATCGGCGTGTCGCGGTGCGCGGCCGCCTGGGCGCCCAGGGACGCGGCGGTGCGCTCCAGGTCCGCCAGCAGCGGCGCGAGGGTGCGGGAGGCGACGAGCATGGCCGCGGTGTCGAGGATGTCCTGGCTGGTGGCGCCCCGGTGGACGTACGCCCGCGCGTGTTCCGGTACGGCGGCGGTCAGGTCCGCGACGAGCGGGATGACGGGGTTGCCGCCGGTACGCGCGCGCAGGGCCAGGTCCCGTACGTCCGGGGCGTCGAAGGGGCGCGCGCAGGCGGCCGCGATGGCCTCGGCGGCCTCCGGGGGCGCCTGGACGCGGGCGAGGGTGGCCTCCGCGTCGAGCATCGCCCGCAGGAAGGCCGCGTCGGAGGTGGCGGCCTCGGCCGGTGTGCCGGCGCTCCCGGGGGCGAGCAGGCCCGTCTCCTCGGGGTCGTACGCGGTCGCCGTATACGCCGTGTACGCCGTCATGTGAACTCCAGGAAGACGGTCTCGTCCTCGCCCTGCAACCGGATGTCGAACCGGTACGTCCGGTGCGGTTCGGGGCGCGCGACCAGTGTCGCGGCGCGCGCGGGCGGCAGCGAGGCGAGCAGGGGGTCGTCGGTGGCCCCGGCCCCGGCGGGCTCGGGGAGGTAGGCGCGGGTGAAGAGGTGGTGGGTGAGCCCGCGGGCGAAGACGCACAGGCTCAGGTAGGGGGCGCCTGCGCCCCGCCGGCCGGGGCGCAGGGTCCGTACCGTCCAGTGGCCGTCGGCGTCGGTCGGTACGCGGCCGAAGCCGGTGAAGTCGACGCCGTTGCGGCCCAGGAAGCCCCCGGTGACGGGGTCGCGGCGCATCGAGCCGCCCTTGCGCGGCAGTTCGCCGTCCGGACCGGGCCCCCAGACCTCGATGAGCGCGTCCGGGACGGGCCCGCCCTCGCCGTCGAGGACGTACCCGTGGACGGTGATGGTGTCCGGGTGCCCGAAGGGGGCTATCTCGCCGCCGCCGGGGAACGGGAGGGCGTACCCGTAGAAGGGGCCGACCGTGTGCGAAGGGGTGGGGTCGAGGGCGCTCATCGGCCGTCCTCCATCCAGGTGGCGGCGGGGCCGTCCAGGACGATGTCCCAGCGGTAGCCCAGGGCCCATTCGGGGGTGGACAGGGTGTGGTCGTAGGTGGCGACCAGGCGCTGCCGCGCGCGTTCGTCCGTGACGGACTGGAGGATCGGGTCGTACGGGAAGAGCGGGTCGTTCGGGAAGTACATCTGGGTGACGAGCCGTTGCGTGAACGCGGAGCCGAAGAGCGAGAAGTGGAGGTGGGCGGGCCGCCACGCGTTGGTGTGGTTGCGCCAGGGGTAGGCGCCGGGCTTGATGGTGGTGAAGCGGTAGTGGCCGTCGTCGTCGGTGAGGGTCCGTCCGACGCCGGTGAAGTTGGGGTCGAGGGGCGCCGGGTGCTGGTCGCGCCGGTGGGCGTAGCGGCCGGCGGCGTTGGCCTGCCAGAGCTCGACGAGCTGCCCCCGTACGGGACGCCCGTCGCGGTCGCGTACGCGTCCGGTGACGGTGATGCGCTCGCCGATCGGTTCGCCGGGGTGCTGGCGGGTGAGGTCGTTGTCGAGCTCGGTCACGTCGGTCTCGCCGAAGGCGGGCGCGGCCAGCTCGACGGCTTCCGGGTCGCGCTGGGCGGCGATGGTGACGAGCGGCCGGCGCGGGTGGCGCAGCACGCTGGAGCGGTAGGGCGGGTAGTCGCGCGGCGGGTGGTCGGCGCGCGGGGCGCCGTCGGCGACGGACTTCTCGTACGCGGTGCGCTGCCGGACGATCTCGACGTCGATGTCCTGCTGGGTGAGTGCCATGGCGGTGAACTCCTGCGGGATCGGCGGGCTCAACGGGCTTCGGTCGCCCCGGTACGCACCGGGGCGGCCGTGCGGTCGGCGATGTCCCGGGCGGTGACTCCGGGGGCCGTCTCCACGAGCACCAGGCCGTCGTCGGTGACGTCGAGGACGCCGAGGTCGGTGATGATCCGGTGGACGCAGGTCCGGCCGGTGAGCGGCAGGGTGCACTCCTCGACGATCTTCGGGCTGCCGTCCTTGGCGGTGTGCGTCATGGTGACCAGCACCCGCCGGGCGCCGTGGACGAGGTCCATGGCGCCGCCGATGCCGGTGACGAGCTTGCCGGGGACGGCCCAGTTGGCGAGGTCGCCGCGGGCGGAGACCTGCATGGCGCCGAGGACGGCGACGTCGATGTGGCCGCCGCGGATCATCGCGAAGGAGAGCGCCGAGTCGAAGTACGAGGCTCCGGGCAGGACGGTGACGGTCTCCTTGCCCGCGTTGATGAGGTCGGGGTCGACTTCGTGCTCGTACGGGTAGGGGCCGGTGCCCAGGATGCCGTTCTCGGATTCGAGGACCACGTGGACGCCGTCGGGGAGGTGGTCGGGGATGAGGGTGGGCAGTCCGATGCCGAGGTTGACGTACTCGCCGTCCCGCAGTTCGGCGGCGGCGCGGGCGGCCATCTGGTCGCGGGTCCAGGGCATCAGCCACGCGCCTCTCGGGTTGTCGTGCGGTCCGTACGCGTCGGAGGGTCCGTACGGACGGGGCGGACGGGGCGGACAGGGCGGATCGTGCGGACCGTGCGGTTCTCGATCTTCTTGTCGGCGGCCTGCTCCGGGGTAAGGGCGACGACGCGCTGGACGAAGACGCCCGGCAGGTGCACGTGGTCCGGGTCGATCGCGCCGGGCTCGACCAGCTCCTCGACCTCCGCGACGGTGACGCGTCCGGCCATGGCCGCGAGCGGGTTGAAGTTGCGGGCCGACCTGGCGAAGACGAGGTTGCCGTGGCGGTCGCCCTTGGCGGCGCGGACGAGCGCGAAGTCGGTGCGGATGCCGTGTTCGAGGACGTGCGGTACGCCGTCGAACTCCCGGACCTCCTTGGGCGGGGACGCCACCGCGACGCCGCCGTCGCCGTCGTACCGCCAGGGCAGGCCGCCGTCCGCGACCTGGGTGCCGACGCCGGCCGGTGTGTAGAAGGCGGGGATGCCCGCGCCGCCGGCGCGCAGCCGCTCGGCGAGGGTGCCCTGGGGGATCAGCTCCAACTCCAGCTCGCCGCCGAGGTACTGGCGGGCGAACTCCTTGTTGGCGCCGATGTACGAGCCGGTCACGCGGGCGATGCGCCCGGCGGCCAGGAGCACGGCGAGACCGGACTCCAAGGCTCCGCAGTTGTTGGAGACGACGGCGAGGCGCCTGACGCCGGTCTCGAACACCGCCTGGATGAGCGTGTTCGGTACGCCGCTGAGGCCGAAGCCGCCGACGGCCAGGGACGCTCCGTCGTGTATGTCGGCCACCGCTTGCGCTGCCGTGGCCACCACCTTGTCCATCCGGCTGGTTCCTCCCGAGCGGAAAGAAATGCTCAGTGCACTGAGCATTTGTCGACGGGAAGCAGCCTGGCATCGCCTTCCGGGCCGGTCAAGACCCTCAGTGCACTGTGCATACGTGAGACACTGTCCCGGCTCGGGGACACCGGTCTCCTGGGAGAGTCGTCGGGAGAGAGGAGTCCACCGTGCCCGCACTCGATCTCGGCAGCCACCCGGGCCATCTGGCCCGGCGGTTGCAGCAGGCGCACACGCTGCTGTGGACCACGATGGTCTCGGAGGAGGTCACCTCCCCGCAGTTCGCCGTGCTCAACACCTTGGTGGGCGAGGACGCCCTGGACCAGCGGACGGTCGGCGAGCGGGTCGGCCTCGACCGCTCCACCATCGCCGAGGTGGTCCGCCGGCTGGCCGACCGCGGCCTCGTCGACAAGGTGCGCGACCCGCGCGACGGCCGCCGCTCCGTGCTGCACGCCACAGAGGAGGGCGTACGCGTGCACAAGCGCCTCGCGGTCCGCACGGCCCGGATGAACCAGGTCTTCCTCGCCCCCCTGGACCCCGCCGAGCAGACGGTCTTCCTGGCCCTGCTGCGCCGCGTCTCGGACGCTGCGGAGGGGCTCCGCAACCCGGCGGAGCCGGACTACGCGGTGGCGGGCGGGGGTTCGTAGGGATCGGCCGACCGGGGCTCCGGGGTTCAGTCCACCGTCAGGACGAGCTTGCCCTGGTGTCCGCCGCTCTCCATCTGCCGGTGCGCTTCGGCCATGTCCGCCGGCGCGAAGCGGCGGGCGATGGGCAGGGTGGCCTCACCGCGTGCCACCGCCTGGGCGACGTGGGCGACGGTGGCGGCCGAGCGGGTTCCGAACATCATGGTGATGCCGTACCGCTCGGCGAGCCCCGGGCCGGCCAGCGTCACGATCCGGCGCGTGTCGCCGGTCACGGCGACGGACACGCTGATGGCCTCCTCGGATCCCGTCAGGTCCAGCGAGGCGTCCACGCCCTGCGGGGCCGACTCGCGCACCCGCCGTTCCAGGCCCTCGCCGTACGCCACCGGGGTGGCACCGAGGGAGCGGAGGTAGTCGTGGTTGGCCTCGCCCGCCGTTCCGATCACATGGACGCCCCTCGCTCGGGCGAACTGCACCGCCAGGCTCCCGACGCCACCGGACGCGCCATGGATGAGCACCGTCTCCCCGGCCTTCGGCTCCAGCCGGGCCAGCGCGTTGAACGCCGCCTGCCCGACCGCCCCCACGACCGCGGCCGTCTCCCACGAGAGGGCCGCGGGCTTCGGCGTCAGGTTCTCCTCGGGGACGACGACCTGCTCGGCGTAGGCCGCCATGTCCACGAACCCGATCACCTCGTCCCCGACCGAGAAACCGCCGACACCGTCACCGACCTGGTCCACCACACCGGCGAACTCGTTGCCGAGCTGCTGAGGGAAAGAGATGTCGTAGACCGCGTCGAACTCCCCGCGCCGGATCTTGGCATCGATCGGGTTCAGCCCCGCCGCCTTGATCCGCACCCGGACCTGTCCCGCGCCTGCCTGCGGCTCGGGAAGATCAGCCACCCGCAGCACCTCCGGGCCGCCATAGGAGTCCATCACCACTGCCTTCATCACGCTTGCGCCTACACCTTCGAATGAGCGGTTAAATCGCCGGCCGAGGCTTCGGATGTGTCTCGAACAGCGTCTTCTGCTCCCCAGTCAACGTCTGCGCACCTTGGCGGGTCCAACACTCTCCGCCAGACACTCGACAGTCTCAGGCTGTTACGGTGAAGGGGTGGATCTCGATCTGCGCCAGGCCCGCTACGCCGTGACGCTCGCCGAAGAACGTCACTACGGCCGGGCCGCCGCCCGGCTCTCCATCGCGCAGCAGACCCTGTCCGCTCAGATCACCGCCCTGGAGAAGCGCCTCGGCGTCCAGCTGTTCCACCGCGACCGCCGCCAGGTGACCCCCACCCCCGCGGGCGAGGTCTTCACCACCCGCGCACGGCGGCTGCTCACTGATGCCCAACGACTTGTCGACGACCTCGCCCGCACCAGCACACCGCTGCGCATCGACGTCCTCACCGAAGGACTGACCCCCTCGCTCCTCGCCCAGCACTTGAGCTCCCAGACCCCGTGCCTGCCCTTGGAGGTCGTCCACAGCCAGGGCCTGGCCGCCGCGCTGCCCCGCCTGCTCTCCGGCGAGCTCGATCTCTCCTTCGGCCGTATCCACGGCCTGGGCCTCGGCCCCGGCCCCGGCCGAGAACTGCCGGCGCCCCTGGCCACCATGCCCGTACGGCTGGAGCCCATCGGTGTCATCGTCCCCGCCGACCACCCTCTCGCCGAACGCGACGAGGTGCCCCTGGCCTCTCTCGCCGACCACCCCCTCCTCGTCCACACCGCCGACGAAGCCGCCGAATGGCGCGACTGGATCGACCAGACCATGGCCGCCTTCGGGTTGCGCAGCGCGCTCCGCGTACGCGGGCACGGCCGCACCGCCGTCCACGCAACCGTGCAAGCCCGCGGTTACCCCGCCTTCGGCCTCACCACGGGGCAGCTTCCCGAGGGCCTGACCGCTCGCCCTCTGACCAGCCCGGTCCCTCTCTACCCCTGGCACGCCGTCTGGAACGGCACCACCGCGACGGCCGCCACCCACCGTGCTCTGGAGCTCGTCCACACCTACGCCAGGGCCCATCACTGGCATCGCCTTCCCGACGCTCCCTGGTGGCTGCCCGAAGCGGACCGCGCAGCACTGAGCCCACGGAAGTGACCAGCCGCGGGATCTGACGGCCCCCACGGGAAGCCCGCGGGAAAGTACCTGGGCATTGTCAGTGGCCCTCCCTACGATGGTCAGCAATTCCGAGTCCTCCTCGGTGGCGTGCGCGCATGCCCGCGTACGGCGCCGGGGCCAGGGCCGGGTCCATCGCGATTCGTGAGGGGGGGACCCCGCGATCGCCCGACCCGCACCCGCGGCCGCCGTCCGGGGCCGTGAGGGTGCTCCCTTGTGCCCATGAACCTTCGCCCGTCCGAGCCTTCCGAGTCCTCCGAGCCGTCGGTCAACACCTTCCAGGTGGACCTGCGCGGCCTCGTCGATCTGCTGTCGCACCACCTCTACTCCAGCCCGCGCGTGTACGTCCGCGAGTTGCTGCAGAACGCCGTGGACGCGGTCACCGCCCGCCTCGCCCACGACCCCGCCGCGCCCACGGGCATCCGGCTGACGGCCACCGGCGACGCCGTCGTCATGGAGGACACCGGCATCGGTCTGACCTCCGAGGAGGTGCACACCCTCCTCGCCACCATCGGCCGCAGTTCCAAGCGCGACGCCCTGGACAGCGCACGGCAGGAGTTCCTGGGGCAGTTCGGCATCGGACTGCTCGCCTGTTTCGTCGTCGCCCAGCGGATACGCGTGGTGTCGCGCTCCGCCCGCAAGCCCGACGAGCCGCCGGTGGAGTGGCTGGCGAGCGACGACGGGTCGTACACGGTGCGGACGCTGCCCCACGAGGCGCGTCCGGAGCCGGGCACCACCGTGCGGCTGGAGCCGCGCCCCGGGGCCGAGGAGTGGACCGAGCCGGGGCGTGTGGCCGAACTGGCGAGGGACTTCGGCTCGCTGCTGCCCCACGAGGTCACCTTCACGGGGCCGGACGCCGCCGACCGACCGCTGACGGAGCGGCCCGCCGTGTGGGACCGGCCGTACCCGACGCCCACCGCGCGGCGCGTCGCGCTCGCCGGGCACTGCGCGCGGGTCTTCGGGTTCACGCCGCTGGACTCCATCGACCTGGACCTGCCGGTCGCGGGCGTACGCGGTGTCGCCTACGTCCTGCCCTCCGCCACCAGCCCCGCCCACCGGGCGGCGCACCGGGTCTACCTGAAGGGCATGCTGCTCACCGACCGGGCGGACAACCTCCTGCCCGACTGGGCGTTCTTCGTCCGCGTCGTCCTGGACACCGACACCCTGCGCCCGACGGCCTCCCGGGAGAACCTGTACGACGACGAGACCCTCGCCGCCGTGCGCGAGGCGCTCGGCGTCCGCATCCGCGAGTGGCTCACCGAGCTCGCGGCCGGGGACCCGGACCGGCTGGCGGCGTTCCTCACCGTGCACCACCTGGGCGTGAAGTCGATGGCGCGGCACGACGCCGAGCTGTTCGCGCTGATGCTGCCGTGGCTGCCGTTCGAGACCAGCGACGGCCGGGCCACCCTCGACGAGTTCGTACGGGCCCACCCGCAGGTCCACTTCACGCGCACGGTGGAGGAGTTCCGGCAGGTCTCCCCCATCGCCGCCGCGCACGGCCTCGGCGTCGTCAACGGCGGGTACACCTACGACGCGGACCTCATCGCCCTGCTGCCCCAGGTCAGGGAGGGTGTCACCGTCAGCGAGCTCGACGCGGGCGCCGTCACGGCCCACCTCGACCCCGTCGAACCGCAGCAGGAGCTGGCCCTGGCCGCGTTCCTCGCCACCGCCCGGACCCGGCTCGACGCCCTGGGCTGCGATGTGGCGCTCCGCGCCTTCCAGCCCGTCACCGTGCCGGCGCTGTACCTCGACGACCGGGAGGCCCGCCACGAGCGGGACCGCGCGGCGGCCGAGGAAGGCGCCGACACCCTGTGGAGCGACATCCTCGGCGCCCTGCGCGGCTCGGCGCCCCGCGCCCGGCTGGTGCTCAACCACAACAACCCCCTGGTGCGGCGCGTCGCGGCGATCACCGACCCCGAGCTGGCCGGTACGGCGGTCGAGTCGCTGTACGGGCAGGCCTTGCTGATGGCGCAGCGCCCGCTGCGCCCCGCCGACACCTCACTGCTCAACCGGGCCTTCCTCGGGCTCCTGGAATGGGCGACGCACCCCACCACCACCCCCGCCGAGGGCACCACCCGGGAGGACGACAAGTGACCACCGCCGAACACGCGGGCCGGCCCGGCCCCGAGGACATCCGCCGGGCCCTGTGGGAGAACGAGTCCGCGCCCAACGGGCTGTTGCGCAACGCGCGGGCGGAGGAGCTGGTCACGGCGGCCGAGGCCACCGGGGACCGGGACCTGCTCCGACAGGCGCTCTTCGGGCTCGTCAGGGCGTACGAGTACAGCACCGAACGCGGCAAGATGCTGGTGCCGTTCGCGCGCCTCATGCAGGAGTGGGACCGTGACCCGTCCGCGTTCGACGGGGCGGACACCCACACCTTCCACTGGATGTTCAAGTGGGTCAGCTCCGGGATGCTGACGCTGCCGGAGATCCCGCTCGCCACCATGGAGCAGTGGCTCGGCGAGATGGAGCGCCGCTACCGGATGGCCGGATACAGCGAGCGGGCCGTGCGGCAGGCCGAGTTCGAGCTGGCCGAGGAGACCGGCGACACCGAGCGGGCGGCGCGCGCGTTCGCCGCGTGGACGGCGGCGGAGCGCGACCGGATGGCCAACTGCCACGCCTGCGAGCTGGGCGGCCAGGGCCACTACCGGCTGAGCCAGGGACAGGACGACGAAGCCCTGCGCACGTGGGCGCCGGTCCTCGACGGCAGCGCCGGGTGCATGGAGGAGCCGCACCGGGTGCTGGCCAAGTCGCTGCTCCCGCTGGTGCGGACGGGCCGGCTGGACGACGCTCGCGCCCACCACCTGCGCGGCTACCGCATGGCCCGGGGCAACGAGAGCCTGCTGCCCTCGATCGGCCTGCACATCGAGTTCTGCGCGCTGACCGGCAATGAGGGCCGGGGCCTGGAGATCCTCTCGGAGCACGCCGCGCACCTCGCGTCCGAAGGCAACCCGTGGGCCCGGCTGGAGCTGCTCACCGGGGTCCTGGTCCTGACGCGCCGGCTGCTGGAGCTCGGCATCGGCGAGCAGCCCGCGGTCGCGTACGCGGGGCGGCAGCGCACGGTGCGGGAGCTGCACGAGCTGCTGACCGCCGAGGCCACCGGGATCGCGGCCCGCTTCGACGAGCGCAACGGCAGCGACGTCGTGTCCGGGCGGCTGAAGCACCGGCTGGAGCGCGAACCGCTGCTGGCGAGTCTGCCCCTGGGCGTACGGGCCGCCCGGCTCGCGGGCCCGCCCACCCCGGCACCGGTGGTGCCGGTTCCCCGTGGCGGTGACCAGGCGGCGGCCCCCGGGGGCTCGGCCTCCCCGGCCGACCTGCTCGCCGGGGCAGTCGCCGAAGCCCGGGAGCTGCGCGCCCAGGGCCACCCCCGGGCGACGGCCGCCTGGGACCGGGTGGAAGCCCTGGCCTCACAGGCGGGCGAGACCACGGAGGGGGGCGACACCACGGAGGGGGGCGACACCACGGAGGGGGGCGACACCACGGAGGGGGGCGAGGTTTCGCAGGCGGGCGAGACCACCGATCCGCTGCTCGTGGCCGACCTGCTGGACCACCGGGCCATCCGCGCCGGGCGCGCGGGCGACGAGAGCGCGCGGGAGCTCTTCGAGCGGACCGCCGCCGCCTACCGCGCCGCCGGTGAGCCGAGCCGTGCCGCGCTCGCCGAACTGCGCGTGGCCACCGCGGCGGTGCGAGCGGGCGCGGAGCCGGAGGAGGTCCGCGACCTGACGGCGGCCGCCGCCGCCTCGGCCCAGGCCCTGGACCCGGCCGACCCCACCAGGACACGCCGGATCGCGACGGCCGCCCTGCTGAAGATAAAGATCGACGCGGCGCTGCGCCACGACGAGGAGGACCACGGCGACGCACGCCTCGAAGCCGATCTGGCCGTGTTCACCGAACAGTTCGGGCGGGACACGGGCAGCGACGGCAGCGGTGTGGACGATCTGCTCGCCGAGGCGGACAGCATCCGCGCCGACCTGGCCTGGCGGTCGGGCGACGCGGACACGGCGGACGAGCTGCTCGCCCTGGCCGCGCGGCGCGTCATCGCCTCGGGCCACCCCTGGGACGCCGCGGAGCCGCTGTCGCGGCGGGCCCGGCTGCTGATGCGGCTCGGCCGCCTCGACGACGCCGAGGAGGCGGCCCGCGCCGCGGTGACGCACGGCGCGGAGCTCGTGGACCCGCACGAACTCGGCGTGGTGCGGCTGACGCTGGCGGAGGTGCTGTACCAGCGGGACGGCGAGGAGGCCGAGGCCGCGCAGTACGCCCTCGAGGCCGCCCACTGGTTCGACGCGGCGGGCGACTCCGCGGGAGCGGGCGCGTACGCCCGGCTCGTCCTCGCCCAGGCCCTCGGCGAGACGGGTCGCTCCGCCGAGGCGGCCGAGGTGCTGGAGTCCGCGCTGCCGGACCTGCTGGAGCACGGCGACGAGCAGGCCGTGCGCGCCCGCGACACGCTCGCGCGGAACCTGCGCGCACTGGGCGACCGGCGGGCCGCGGCGGAGCAGTACCTTCTCGCCGCCGAGGTGGCCAAGGGCTGGGAGCACCCGGGGCCGCACGCCCAGCTGGCGACGCTCGCCGCCGAGTGCCTCTCGGGCGCGGGCCTGCGGGACGAGGCGGTCGCGGCGTACCAGCGGGCCGTCGAGCTGTGGGAGAGCGTGGGCGATCCGGTCTCCCTCGCCCGCGCGCTGCGTTCGCTCGCCTGGCTGGAGATGCGCGGCGGCGACCCGGCCGCCGCCAGGGACCTGATGGCGAGGGCGCTCACGGCGGTCGAGGGCGAGGGGGCCGAGCTGCTGGTGGAGCGTGCGCGTACCTGGGCGCAGACGGCCGAGCTGATCCTGGACGAGCTGTACGCGGAGGACGGGGAGGAAGCGGAGGACACGGCGGACAGGGCGGACGCGGCGGACGGGGCGGACGGGGCGGACGGGGAGGGCGTCGGCGAGACACGGCAGGACACTGCCGCGGCCGCCGAGGCCGCCGAGGCCCGGCGCGAGGCGGTGCTCCTGCTGGAGCGGGCGGAGGCGGCGTTCGCCGCGCTCGGCGCCGGCGCGCTGGACGAGCGGGCGCGGTGTGCCGTCCAGGCGGCGTGGGCAGAGCAGGGCCTGGGCCGTACGGACGCGGCCACCGCACGACTGCGGTCGCTGATCGACGAGTTCGGCGCTCTGGACACGGAGGAGTCCCGCGGCTGCCTCCCGCAACTGGAGCACACGCTCGAACAGATCGGCGGCGGGGCCTGACCCGGACACGACGGGGGTCGGGCGACTCGGTCCGGGCCATCGCGGCCCGGGCCGTGCGTCCGCCGGCCGGAATGCCGGACGGACCACCTGGCGGACCACCTGGCGGACATGCGGCACCCGGTCGCCACGGCGCGGCCGCCGCGCCACTACACTCCGCGCGGCGCGGCGACACGGGCAGGGGACGGGGCCGACGCCCGGATGTCCCATGTCGAGAGGGAGAGAGGAGCCAGGATGCGCGTCGCGCTGTTCGTGACCTGCGTCAATGACGCGGTGTACCCCGCCACCGGCATCGCCGTGGTGAGGCTGCTGCGGCGCCTGGGGGTCGAGGTGGACTTCCCGGCGGAGCAGACGTGCTGCGGCCAGCCGCAGTACAACACCGGCTATCGAAGCGAGACGCTGCCGCTGGTGCGCCGGACGGTGCGGGCGTTCGAGGGGTACGAGTACGTCGTGACGCCGTCGGGTTCGTGCGCGGCGATGGTGCGGGACAACTACCCGAAGCTGGGCGCGCCGGAGCTGGGGCCCCGGATGTACGAACTGACCGAGTTCCTGGTCGACGTGCTGGGTGTGACGGACGTGGGCGCGTACTTCCCGCACACCGTCACGTACCACCCCTCCTGTCACGGCCTGCGGATGCTGGGGCTCGGGGACCGGCCGCGCCGGCTGCTGGAGGCGGTGAAGGGCCTCGAGCTGGTGGAGCTGCCGGGCGCGGAGGAGTGCTGCGGGTTCGGCGGGACGTTCGCGGTGAAGAACGCCGCGGTGTCGTTGGCGATGGGCCGCGACAAGGTGCGCCACGCGACCGGGACGGGCGCGGCGGTGCTGTGCGGCGCGGACAACTCGTGTCTGATGCACGTCGACGGGATCCTGCGGCGGGAGGGGGAGCGGATGCGGGCGGTGCACATCGCCGAGATCCTGGCGAGCACGGAAGAGGAGCCGCTGCGGTGAGCGGGACGACGACGTTCGTCGGGATGCCGGCGTTCCCCCAGGCGGCGGCCACGGCCGTACGCGACGAGCGGCTGCGGGCGAACCTGCGGCACGCGACGCACACGATCCGCGACAAGCGGGCCCGGGCGGTCGCGGAGTTGGCGGACTGGGAGCATCTGCGGGAGGCGGGCAAGCAGATCAAGGACCGTACGCTGCGTCATCTGGACACGTATCTGCTCCAATTGGAGGCGGCGGTCACGGCGGCGGGCGGCACGGTCCACTGGGCGGCGGACGCCGACGAGGCGAACCGGATCGTCACCGAGCTGGTGAAGGCCACCGGCGAGCGCGAGGTCGTGAAGGTCAAGTCCATGGCCAGGCAGGAGATCGGCCTCAACGAAGCCCTGGAAGCGGAGGGCATCGCGGCGTACGAGACGGATCTCGCCGAGCTGATCGTGCAGTTGGGCGACGACCGACCCTCGCACATCCTGGTCCCCGCGATCCACCGCAACCGCGGCGAGATCCGTGACATCTTCCGTGAGCGGATGGGCGCCTGGGGGCGGCCCGCGCCCGACGGCCTGACCGACACGCCCGCCGAACTGGCCGAGGCCGCCCGCCTGCACCTGCGCGAGAAGTTCCTGCGCGCCACAGTGGGTATCTCCGGCGCGAACTTCATGGTCGCCGAGACAGGCACGCTGGTGGTGGTCGAGTCCGAGGGCAACGGGCGGATGTGCCTGACCCTGCCCGAGACCCTGATCTCGGTCGTCGGGATCGAGAAGGTGGTGCCGACCTGGCGGGACCTGGAGGTGTTCCTGCAGACGCTGCCGCGTTCGTCGACGGCCGAGCGCATGAACCCGTACACCAGCATGTGGACCGGCACGAGCGACGGGGACGGGCCCCGGACGTTCCACCTCGTCCTGCTCGACAACGGCCGCACCGCCGCGCTCGCCGACGAGGTCGGGCGGCAGGCGCTGCGGTGCATCCGCTGTTCGGCCTGCCTGAACGTGTGCCCCGTGTACGAGCGGGCCGGCGGCCACGCGTACGGCTCCGTCTACCCCGGCCCGATCGGCGCCATCCTCACGCCCCAACTCCGGGGCACGGCCAGCGGGATCGACGCCTCGCTGCCGTACGCGTCGTCGCTGTGCGGGGCGTGTTACGAGGTGTGCCCGGTGGCCATCGACATCCCCGAGGTGCTGGTGCACCTGCGCGGGCGCGTCGCCGAGCAGGGCGGCAGGGGGCACCGGCTGGAGAAGGCCGCCGTCCGGGCGGCGACCTGGCTGCTCGACCACCCCACCGCCCTCGCCGCCGGTGAGCGGCTCGCCGCCGCGACCCGCCGCGCGCATCCGTCGCGGCTGCCGGGCGCGGGGCCGTGGACGGAGGGCCGGGAACTGCCGGAGATGCCGGAGCAGTCGTTCCGCGAGTGGTGGAGGAAGAACCAGGCATGAACGCCGAACCCCGTAAGGGCGACGAGCCCCGCACGAGCGCCGAACTCCGCGGTGGCACCGGACCTCGCCACGGCACCGGACACCGCGACGGCTCCGATCCCGCGCCCCCACCCGCGCACGCGCCCGCGCCCCGCAGCGGCTCCCGCGAGCGGATCCTCGCCCGGATCCGCGCGGCCGTCGCCGACGCACCCGAAGCGCCGGAGCCGGCCCGCGACTACCTCACCGCGCACGCCCCGTCCGACGACCCGGCCGCGCTCCTGGACCTCCTCCACCACAACCTCGCCGACTACCGCGCCCATGTGCACCGTACGACCGAGGAGCGGCTCCCGGAGGTCATCGCCGGCCTGCTCGCCGAACACGGCGTACGGTCGCTCGCCGTGCCGCCCGGGCTGCCGGCCGCCTGGCTCGCCGGAACCGGTGCAGAGCAGCGCCACGACACCCGCGCCGAACCGCTGACACCCCGCCGGCTCGACACGACCGACGCCGTCGTCACCGGTTGCGCCCTGGCGATCGCCGAGACCGGCACCCTCGTCCTGGACGGCACCGAAGGCCAGGGCCGCCGGGCCCTGACGCTGGTGCCGGACCTCCACGTGTGCGTCGTGCGCGCGCCGGGCCAGGTCGTCGCGTCGCTCCCGGAGGCGCTGCCGCGCCTGGTGCCGGGGCGTCCACTGACCTGGGTGTCCGGGCCGTCCGCGACGAGCGACATCGAGCTCGACCGGGTCGAGGGCGTCCACGGCCCGCGCACCCTCCACGTCGTCCTGGTGGTCGGCGACCGGTAGAGAGGGGGCGCGCGCAGGCGCGCGTGGGGGCGTACGCGCAGGACGCGCGCTGCGGCGCGACACGCGCACGCGCACCTCAATCCAGGCGCACTCTGCGTCACGCATATTCACTACGCGTGATGACGCCTGGTGGAGTCGGGTCGGTGCCCGCCATGAGGAGCCAGGCGGATCACCATACGAAAGGGAAGCCCTTCATGGCCGTCGAGACACGTCCCGCTCCCGAGCCGCCGCACATCCTCACCCAGGAGAGCGTCCAGCTCAGCCTCAGCACGCGGGCCGCGCGGAATCTCGCCACGACCACCAAGTCCGAACCGCAGATGCAGGAGATCAGCTCTCGCTGGCTGCTGCGCAAACTGCCGTGGGTGCACGTCCCCGGTGGCGCCTACCGGGTCAACCGCCGCCTGTCGTACTCGGTCGGGGACGGCCGCGTCACCTTCATCCAGACCGGCTCCAAGGTGCAGGTCGTCCCGGCCGAGCTGTGTGAACTGCCGCTGCTGCGCGGGTTCAACGACCCGACCGCCCTCGCGGCGCTGGCGGACAAGTTCGTCCAGAAGACGTACGAGCCGGGCCAGGTCCTCGTCGAGGCGGGCCGCAAGCTGGACACGGTCTTCCTGATCGCGCACGGCAAGGTGGAGAAGGTCGGCAAGGGCAAGTACGACGACTCCGAGACGCGTCTCGGCATGCTCGCCGACGGCGACTCCTTCGGCGGCCGGGTGCTGGCGGGCGCCGCCGACGCCAAGTGGGAGTTCTCGGTCCGCGCCCTCACCACGACCACCGTGCTGACGCTCCCCCAGTCGGCGTACAAGACGGTGGCGTCGCAGTACGAGACGCTGCGCGACCACGTCCAGGGGCTCACGTCCAACGGGCACCGGCCGACGAACAAGTACGGCGAGGTGGAGATCAGCTTCCTCTCGGGCCACGAGGGCGAACCGCCGCTCCCGACCACCTTCGTGGACTACGAACTCGAGCCGCGCGAGTACGAGCTGAGCGTCGCGCAGACGATCCTGAAGGTGCACAGCCGGGTCGCCGACCTCTACAACAAGCCGATGAACCAGACCGAGCAGCAGCTCAAGCTGACGGTCCAGGCGCTGCGCGAGCGCCAGGAGCACGAGCTGGTCAACAACCCGGACTTCGGGCTGCTGCACAACACGGACTACAACCAGCGCATCCAGAGCCCCGCCGGTCCGCCGACCCCGGACGACCTGGACGACCTGATCAGCATGCGGCGCGGCACGCAGTACATCTTCGCCCACCCGCGCGCGATCGCCGCTTTCGGCAAGGAGTGCACCAAGCGCGGCGTGAACCCCGGCAGCGTGGACATCGGCGGCCACCACATCCCCGCGTGGCGCGGCATCCCCATCCTGCCCTGCGGCAAGATCCCGATCACCGAGCACCAGACGTCCTCGATGATCGCGATGCGTACGGGCGAGGACAATGAGGGTGTCATCGGCCTCTACCAGACGGGGCTGCCGGACGAGTACGAGCCGGGCCTCAACGTCCGGTTCATGGGGATCGACGAGAAGGCGATCATCTCGTACCTGGTCAGCACCTACTACTCGGCCGCGATCCTCGTCCCCGACGCCATCGGCATCCTCGAGAACATCGAGGTCCGTCCGCGTGCGTAGACGCCTGCGTAGTCGCCTGCGCGGCCGCCTGCGACCGAACCGGAAGGTGAAGGAGGGCCGGGCCGATGTCGCTGCTGTCCCGGATGTCCGCGCCTGCGGCCGTCCATGAGCTCGCGGGCCTGGTGAGCGCCGTGCTGAACGGGCCCTCGGGGCCCGCGAAGCTGTCGGCGCCACCGGCGCCCCGGCTGCCCACCGGTCCGACGGGGCTGGGCTCCGCCGCCGCCCGGCTGTGGTCCCTGGGGCCGGCGGGCGGTGTGGCGAAGGGCTCCCCGGCCCCTACCGGGCGCACCGCACCCGGCGGGACCACCGCGCGCACCGGAACCGCCACACCCACCACGCCCACCGGGACCACCGCGCCCGACAGGACCGCCACACCCGACGGGCGGACCGCCTCCGCCCCCTCCACCGGGTCGCATCCCACGCTGTACTGCCCGCCCGCCCTCCGCGACGACCCCGCCCTCGGCGAGGCTGTCAACGAGCGGCTGGTCGCCTGGGCCGAGGAGATCGGCATCTACCCCGGTCAGCTCGACAAGGTCCGCTCGGCCGACTTCGGACGGCTGATGATGCTGGCGCACCCCGAGTCGGACGACCCCGACCGGCTGCTGGCGGCGGCGAAGTGCGCGCTGGCCGAGTGGGCCGTCGACGACCACTACGTGGACGGGGAGGCGGAGGAGGCCCGGCACGACCTGCTGGGCCGACGGCTCGCCATCGCCCACTCGGTGATCGACCAGGCCCAGCTCCCCTTGCGGTACGCGCCGGAGCTGGAGCAGGTGGTGCGCGCTGACCCGGTGGCGATGGCCCTGCGCTCCGCCCTCACCAACCTGCACGACCACGCCACCACGACCCAGGTGCGCCGCCTCCGCCACGAGCTGGCCATCATGTTCGTCGCGTACGGCCAGGAAGGCGTGTGGCACACGAAGGGGCAGCGGCCGCCGGTCTGGGAGTACCTGATGCACCGTCACGAGAACAGTTTCATCCCGTGCATGGTGCTGGTGGACGCCGTCGCGGGCTACGAGGTGCCGATGGCCGAGTTCTCCGACCCCCGGGTGCGCCGGACGTTCAACCTGGCCGGCACGGCGACGGTCCTCATGAACGACCTGTACTCGATGGGCAAGGAAGACCCCACGGACTTCAGCCTGCCGATGCTGATCGCGGCCGAGGAGCAGTGCTCCATGGAGGTCGCGGTGGAGCGCAGCGTCGAGATCCACGACGAGCTGATGCACACCTTCGAGGCCGAGGCGGCCGCCCTCTCCGTCACCGGCTCCCCCGAACTGCGCCGCTTTCTAGCCGGTACGTGGGCCTGGGTGGGCGGCAACCGCGAATGGCACGCGGGCAGTGCCCGCTACAACGTCGCCGAAGCGGCCTGACGTCGTATCCGCTCACCCCTCCCTTCCCCTCCCCCCTTCCTCCCCCTCCCCCCCCACACACATCACAGGGAGCCATCCGGCATGACCACGACCGCCTCCCCCGAACAGGTGCTGCGCACGGACTACCAGAAGTCCGTCGCCGCGTACTGGAACACCAACCAGCACGACCCGGTCAACCTGCGTCTCGGTGAGGTCGACGGCCTCTACCACCACCACTACGGGCTCGGCGAGTACGACCCCTCCGTACTGGAGGGGCCGCAGGAGACGCGCCAGGACCGCATCACCCGGGAACTCCACCGCCTGGAGACCGCCCAGGCCGACGTCCTGCTGGACCACCTGGGCCCCGTCACGGCCGACGACATGCTGCTCGACTGCGGCTCGGGGCGCGGCGGCACCAGCTTCATGGCCAACCAGCGCTTCGGCTGCCGGGTCGACGGCGTGTCGATCTCCGAGTACCAGGTCGGTTTCGCCAACACGCAGGCCGAGGAGCGCGGCGTCTCGGACCGGGTGAGGTTCCACTTCCGGAACATGCTCGACACCCGCTTCGAGACGGCCTCGCGCCGGGGCGCGTGGACCAACGAAACCACCATGTACGTCGACCTGTTCGAGCTGTACGCCGAGGTGGCGCGGGTCCTGGAGTTCGGCGGCCGCTACGTCTGCATCACCGGCTGCTACAACGACGTGACCGGCGGCCGCTCCAAGGCGGTCAGCCGCATCGACGAGCACTACACCTGCAACATCCACCCGCGCAGCGCCTACTTCAAGGCCCTGGCGGCCAACAACCTGGTGCCGATCGACGTCGTCGACCTGACGCCGCAGACCATCCCGTACTGGGAGTTGCGCGCCAAGTCGTCGCTGGCCACCGGCATCGAGGAGCCGTTCCTCACCGCGTACAAGGAGGGCAGCTTCCACTACCTCCTCATCGCTGCCGACCGGGTCTGACCGGTCCGCACCAGCCCCCTGTGGAGCCCGGGCCGTCGCCCGGGCCGCGGGGGGCTTCTTCGCGTCCGTTATGGCGCGATGCCAGCGAATCTGCACACCGAATGTACAGGCGTCACACCTTCTCCCATCGCCCGTCAGCTGACGTACCGTCAGCTCGGCGCGTTGATGCCGGAATGTCCAATTCCGCATCACTCGGCCCATGCGCGCCGACCACCGGGAACGGAGGGGCCTGTGAAGAACCCGGCACCAATTCATGAACACCCCTGCACACGGTGGTAATTCATCGGCGGGATATCGCTCGGAACGCCGTCCGGCCGATTGGCTGAGCGGCGCGCCCCCGTGCTTTGATCCATCGCACTGCGGGCCTCCGCACAAAGTGCCGATCTCCCGCAGTGCTTTCGAGTTATCCGTGTGAAGGGAACCTCCGCATGAACCCCCAGATCCAGACCCAGGAAATCTCCGACGCCGACCTCGACAACGTGTCGGGTGGTCTGCACTCCGCCGTGGCCGGCAGCGCCGTGGCCAACGTGACCGCGACGGTCGACTCCATCGCCCCGGTCTCCGGTGTCGCCACCTCCGCCGTCGGTGCCGTCGAGTCGTTCGCCGGCCTCAACTCCTCGGCCCTCACCGGCTTCGTCGCCGGCCTCTGAGACGGCCTGAGTGAGCCCCGGAACTCTCCTGTTCCGGGGCTCACCCCGCTTTTCCTTGTTTCACTCCCTAAACGGACATGTGCAGTCGAGGGAAGAGTTACGTGCAGTTCCGCCAAAAGGCCCTTTCCAAGCTGCAATCACCGGAGGAAATAGACCTGCCGGTGCGTTTCGCGCGCCCGCAGGGACTGCTCGTCCTCACCGTCACCGTGCTCGCCATGATCGCCGCCTCCGCCTGGGCCGTCACCGGGTCCGTCTCCTCCACCCTCTCCGCGCCCGGGATCCTCACGCACGCGCAGGGCAGCTACATCCTGCAGAGCCCCGTCTCCGGCCAGGTCGTGGACGTACGCGCCAAGGAGGGCGAGTACGTCGCCGCCGACGCCCCGCTGGTCGAGGTGCGCACCCCGGAGGGCACCACCGTCGTCCGCGCCATCGCCGCGGGCCGGCTGACGGCTCTCGTCGCCACGATCGGCTCGGTGGTCACCACGGGCGCCGATGTCGCGGCCGTGGAGCGGGCCGGCGAGGAGGACGACCCGCTGATGGCCGTGTTGTACGTCGCCGCCGACCGCGGCGCCGCCGTGCCCGTGGGCGCCTCCGTGGACCTCACCGTCCAGTCCGTACCGGCGCAGCAGTACGGCGTGCTGCGCGGACGGGTGAAGGCGGTCGGACGGACGGCGCAGACCCGCCAGCGCATCACCGCCTTCCTCGGCAGCGGCCAGCTCGGTGAGGAGTTCTCCCGACAGGGCCCGCCGGTCATGGTCCTGGTCCGGTTGGAGCCGTCCTCCTCGACGAAGACCGGGTACGCGTGGTCGACGTCGGACGGGCCCTCGTACCCCCTCGACTCCATGACCCTGGCCACCGGCTCGGTCCATCTCGCCGAGCAGCACCCGATCGATTGGCTCCTGCCGTGAGCGCCGCGACCGGCGGACGGCGCCGCGCCCAGCCGGCGCCCAAGGCGGGCAGGGGCCCGAAGGCCAAGGCCGTCCGCACGCCCACCGTCCTGCAGATGGAGGCCGTGGAATGCGGCGCCGCCTGCCTCGCCATGGTGCTCGCGCACCACGGGCGGCACGTGCCGCTGGAGGAGCTGCGCATCGCGTGCGGCGTCTCCCGCGACGGCTCGCGGGCCAGCAACGTCCTGAAGGCGGCCCGCAGCTACGGACTGCAGGCCAAGGGCATGCAGATGGAGCCGGCCGCGCTCGCGGAGGTGCGGGCGCCGGCCATCCTCTTCTGGGAGTTCAACCACTACGTCGTCTACGACGGCATGGGGCGCCGGTTCGGCCTGTTCGGGCGCCGGGGCGTCCACATCAACGACCCCGACAAGGGCCGCCGTTTCGTGTCGACGGAGGAGTTCGACACCAGTTTCACCGGGGTGGCCCTGGTCATGGAGCCGGGTGCGTCCTTCCGGCGGGGCGGGCGCAGGCCGGGGGTGCTGCGTGCCATGCCCGCGCGGCTGCGCGGCACGACCGGCACCCTGCTGGCCGCGCTCCTGGCCAGCCTGCTGCTGGTGGCGGTCGGGGCGGCGGTGCCCGCGCTGAGCCGTACGTACATCGACATGTTCCTGATCGGCGGGCAGAGCTCGGTGCTCACACCGCTGTTCGCGTCGATGGCCGCGATGGTGGCGCTCACGGCCGTGCTGACCGGGCTGCAGCAGGCGAACCTGCTACGTGGGCGGATCATCTCCTCCACCCTCAGCAGCGCCCGCTTCCTCCGGCACCTGATGCGGTTGCCGGTGACCTTCTTCGCCCAGCGCAGCCCCGCCGACCTGGTGCAACGGCTCCAGTCCAACGACGCGGTGGCCGAGACGCTCGCGCGTGACCTCGCCGCCGCCGGCGTGGACGGCATCGTGGTGATCCTGTACGCGCTGCTGCTGTGGACGTACGACCCGCAACTGACGGTCGTGGGCGTGGGGATCGCCCTCCTCAATGTGGTGGCGATGCGGATAGTCATCCGGTTGCGCGCGACCCACACCCAGAAGCTGCGCGCCGACAACGCGCGGCTGACGAACACCTCGTACACCGGCCTCCAGTTGATCGAGACCATGAAGGCCACCGGTGGCGAGAACGGCTACTTCCGCCGCTGGGCCGGGCAGCACGCCACCACCCTGGAGGTGCAGCAGCGGCTCGGTGTGCCGAGCGCGGTCCTCGCGGTGGTCGCGCCCACCCTCGCGACGCTCAACAGCGCCCTGATCCTGTGGATCGGCGGCCTGCGTGCGGTGGAGGGCCATATCTCCATCGGCCTGCTGGTCGCCTTCCAGGCGCTGGTCACGCGCTTCACCGCGCCCCTCACCCGGCTCAACGGAGTGGCGGGCCGCATCCAGGACTTCGCCGCCGACGTGGCCCGGCTCAAGGACGTCGAGAACTTCCCCGCGGACACCCTCTACGCGCGCGTGGAGGCGGACACGAGCACCCGGCGCCTCAAGGGGCTGGTGGAGCTGGAGAACATCACCTTCGGTTACAGCCCGCTCGACAAGCCGCTCCTGACCGGTTTCTCGCTGACCGTCGGCCCCGGGCAGCAGGTGGCGCTCGTCGGCGGCTCCGGCAGTGGCAAGTCCACCGTCTCCCGGCTGATCTCCGGCCTGTACGCCCCGTGGGAGGGCACCATCCGCATCGACGGACAGCGCCTGGAGGACATCCCGCGCAGCGCGCTGGCCGCCTCCGTATCCTTCGTCGACCAGGACGTCTTCCTCTTCGAGGGCACCGTCCGCGACAACGTCGCCCTGTGGGACCCCTCCATACCGGACGAGGCCGTCGTCGCCGCGCTGCGCGACGCCGCCCTGTACGACGACGTCATCGCGCGGCGGCCGGAGGGCATCCACAGCCGCGTCGAACAGGACGGGCGCAACTTCTCGGGCGGTCAGCGGCAGCGGCTGGAGATCGCCCGGGCGCTGGTGCGACGGCCGTCGATCCTCGTCCTCGACGAGGTGACGAGCGCCCTGGACGCGCGGACCGAAGAGGTCATCATCGACAATCTGCGGCGGCGCGGCTGCGCGTGCGTCGTCATCGCCCACCGGCTGTCCACCGTGCGCGACAGCGACGAGATCGTGGTGCTGGACCACGGCACGGTCGTCGAACGCGGCCGCCACGAGGATCTGATCGCCGCCGGTGGCGCGTACGCCGAGCTGGTACGGGAGCGCTGACGTGTCCCTTCACCCTGTCCCCTCCGTCATGGGGGCCGACCCGGTCACCCACGCCCTCGGCGGCCTCGGCACGCCCGTCGACTGCGCCGGGGCGCGCAGTGTGGACCTGGAGGGGCCGTACGTGCTGTGGCTGGTCGTCGGCGGCGGCCTGGACCTTTTCGCGGTCGACGCGGCGCAGCAGGGCAACTGGCACTTCCTGGGCCGGCTGGAGGCCGGCAGCCTGCTCCTCGGCCCGGTCGAGGGCCCGCAGCACACGCTGGTCGGCCGCCCCACCCAGGACTGCGCGCTGCGCCGGATCGCGCTGCGGGAGCTGTACGGCGGCGGCGCGTACGACCCGTACGACCCGTACGGCGCGCATGCGTACGGGCCGCAGGGTTCGTACGGTGATTCGTACGGTGACTCGTACGGTGAACAGAGCCCCCTGGAGCAGGCCTTCGCGCTCGGTACCTCCCGGAGTCTGGGCGTGCTGTTCGAGGCCCCGCTGGACGGGCGGCCGGCCGCCGAGGAGGGGGAGGCGGTCGCCGACGACGACATGCTCTGGATGCCGGTGCCCCCGGGAAGCGTCCAGTACGGCGCCGCGTACGGCGCGGACGCGGCGGGCGATCTGCTGGTGGACGGCGGCCTGTGGCAGCGGATGGTCAACCAGCAGTACCGGCTGCTGTCGGCCGTGGACCGCTGGATCGAGCAGCTGGAGCGGGCGCACGAGGACCGCGCCGCGGCCGGCATCCGCGCGGGTGAGGCCGTCCGCGCGCGGGCGGACCAGGCGCTGCTGGCGTCCATCGGCCGCCCGGACCGCGCCGGGCGGAAGTCCGGCGCGGGGGGCGGCGCGAGCGACGACGCCACGTACGCCGTGTGCCGCCGGGTCGCACGGGCGGCGGGGATCACGCTGGCCGAGGCGGTGCGGAGCGACGGTACGGCCGACGAGCGGATGGGCCCGGTCGAGCGCATCGCGGTCGCGTCCCGGGTCCGCACGCGCGCGGTCCGGCTCGACGGGGACTGGTGGCGCACGGACTCCGGACCGCTCGTCGGCCACTGGGCCAAGTCGGGGGCGCCTGTGGCGCTGCTGTGGCGGCGCGGCCGGTACGAGGCGGTGAACCCGGCGTCCGGCCTGCGGATCCGGCTGGGCGCGGAGAAGGCGGCCGAGCTGGAGCCGCGTGCCGTGATGTTCTACCGCCCGCTGCCCGACCGGCCGCTGTCGCCCTGGGGGCTGCTGCGGTTCAGCATGCGCGGCACCGTCGGCGACGTACGCAACCTGGCCCTCGCCGGTCTGGTGACCGTGTGCCTGGGGGCGCTGGTGCCGATCGCGACGGGCAAGGTGCTCGGCTCGTACGTCCCGGCCGCCGAGAAGAGCCTGATCGTGCAGATGTCGCTGGCGATCATGGTCACCAGCGTGGTCTCGGCGGCGTTCATGCTGCTGCAGAACCTCACGCTGCTGCGGATGGAGGGCCGCGTCGAGAGCGTGCTGCAACCGGCCGTGTGGGACAGGCTGCTGCGGCTGCCGACGCGGTTCTTCACCGAGCGCTCCACGGGTGAGCTGGCGAGCGCCGCCCTGGGCATCAGCGCGATCCGCCGGGTGATGACCGGCGTGGGGCCGGTGGCGCTCCAGGCGACCACGATCGGCACCATGAACCTGGTGCTGCTGTTCTGCTACAGCGTGCCGCTGGCGCTGGCGGCGGTCGCCATGCTGCTGGTCATCGGGGCGGTCTTCCTGGGGCTCGGGCTGTGGCAGGTGCGCTGGCAGCGGCGGCTGGTGGAGCTGGGCAACAAGCTGAACAACCAGGCCTTCCAGACGCTGCGCGGGCTGCCGAAGCTGCGGGTGGCGGCGGCGGAGAGCTTCGCGTACGCGGCGTGGGCGCGGGAGTTCGCCCGCTCGCGCGAGCTGCAGCAGCGGGCGGGCCGGATCAAGAACATCACCACCGTCCTGGACGCGGTGTACCTGCCGCTCTGCTCGCTCATCATGTTCATGCTGCTGGCGGGCCCGGCGCGGGGCTCGATGTCGGCGGGCGCGTTCCTGACGTTCAGTACGTCCGTGACGATGCTGCTGACGTCGGTGACGCAGCTGACCGGGGCGCTGGTGTCGGCGGCGGCCGCGCTGCCGATGTTCGAACAGATCAAGCCGGTGCTGGACGAGGCCCCGGAGGTGCGCGGCTCCACGGCCCAGCCGGGCGTCCTGTCGGGCGCCATCGAGGCCCGCAACGTCTCCTTCCGGTACGCCGACGACGCGCCGCTCGTCCTGGACGACGTGTCGCTCGACATCCGCCCGGGCGAGTTCGTGGCCGTCGTCGGCCCGAGCGGCTGCGGCAAGTCGACCCTGCTGCGCCTGCTCATCGGCTTCGACCGGCCGACCTCCGGCAGCGTCCTGTACGACGGCCAGGACCTGGCCGCGCTGGACCAGGCGGCGGTGCGCCGCCAGTGCGGGGTCGTCCTGCAGAACGCGCAGCCGCTCACCGGCTCGATCATGGACTGCATCTGCGGCGCGGAGACCTTCTCGCAGGAGGAGGTCTGGGCGGCCGCCGAGATGGCGGGCCTCGCCGAGGACGTCAAGCGCATGCCGATGGGCCTGCACACGATGATCGCGGGCGGCGGCGCCATCTCGGGCGGCCAGCGCCAGCGGCTGATGATCGCCCAGGCGCTGATCCGCCGCCCGAGGATCCTCTTCTTCGACGAGGCGACCAGCGCCCTCGACAACGAGACGCAGCGCATCGTCATCGACTCCACGCGCCGACTGAACGCCACGCGCCTGGTGATCGCCCATCGGCTCTCCACGGTCATGGACGCCGACCGGGTGATCGTCATGTCGGCCGGCCGCGTTGTGGAACAGGGCCCGCCGGCCACGCTGCTGGCGACGCCCGGGGGCCATTTGCGTGAATTGGTATACCGTCAGATGAGCTGACCGGTCCGCCCTCGAAAGGGTGGGCTTCGGCCCGCCTCGCGCACGGAAGTGAAGGCCGAGGGGAACCCCTGTCTCCGAATCCCGCTCGGACCCACCGGGCGGAGCTCCCTGCGATCCGGAGGAACAGATGCTCAAGAAGGCCCTCGTCTGCGCGGCCCTCGTGGCCGCCGCCACGGCACTCGGTACCGTCCCCGCCGCCGCGTACGGCGACAAGGAGGACAAGGAGGCCTGCGACACCAGCTGCCAGGCCGGCTTCTGGTCCGGTGAGTGGAGCAAGGGAAAGTTCCACCACCTGGAGCACGACAGCGGTGACACCATCACGAGCGGTGGCTTCAAGGAAGGCGAGTTCCTCGGCGCCCGCTGGTAACCCGCCTCCGCTGCAGGAAGCCGCCAGGGGCGAGGCACCGCCTCGCGTCTGGCGGCTCCGGGAAAAGCAGAAGACCCCTGATCACATCAGGGGTCTCAGCTGGTGTCCGAGGGGGGACTTGAACCCCCACGCCCGATAAAGGGCACTAGCACCTCAAGCTAGCGCGTCTGCCATTCCGCCACCCGGACAAGGTGTCTGCCGCTTCGCGGGTCTTCCCCGCGGCGACATGGATAACTCTACCAGGGGTTTGAGGTGCCCTTCACCCGCATATCCCGTGGTCAGGCGGCCGGGGCGGCTCGTCGGCGGGGGTCGGGGGCGACACACACACGGCGTCGCCAGGGGTGCACGGAGCGTGGGGATAGCGTGCGGTACGTGAGCTTTGTGCCGGAACACCGCGGTCCCCGCATGCTGTCCCCGCTGCGCGAGCATCTGCGGGACACCTTCTGGTTCGCGCCGACAGCGGGGCTGGTGTGCGTGTTCGTGCTCTGGGCGGCGGCCACGACGGTCGACACGGCGATCGTCGACTACCTGCGGGAACGGCGGGCGTACGACGACATCGGTGATTTCAGGGCGATCACCGAGGACGCGAAGACGATCGTCACGACGGTCAGCCAGGCGATGATGACCTTCATCGGCGTCGTCTTCAGCATCTCGCTGGTGGCGGTGCAGATGGCCGCCGGGCAGCTTACGCCGAGGGTGGTGCGGATCTTCGTACGGAGCCGGATCAGCAAGCTGACGCTGACGGTGTTCCTGTCGACGTTCCTGTTCGCGCTGCTGGTGATGACCTCGTACGAGAGCGAGACCGACCCGGCGCGGATCACGGCGGTGCCGCTGGTGCAGTCGGTGGTCACGCTGATGCTGGTGGGGCTCAGTCTGCTGCTGTTCATCGCCTACGTGACGACCACGCTGCGGATGATGCAGGTCGGGCCGGTGGTGGACCGGATCGCCCGGGAGGCGCTGCGGGCGCTGGCGCGGCAGCCGGCCGGTGGGGCGGAGGGGGTGGCGCTGCCGCCCGAGACCGGGCGGGTGGCGCACCGGGGGCGGGCGGGGGTGCTGCGGGATGTGCACGTGGCACGGCTGGTGCGGGCCGCCCGGCGGCAGGATGTGGTGCTGCGGCTGATCCCGCGCATCGGCGATTACGTGGTGCCGGGTACGCCGGTGCTGGCGGTGCATGGCGGGCCGGCGGGGCGTGGGGGGCGGACGCCGGACGCGGGGTTCCTGCGGGCGACGGTGTCGGTGGGGGTGGACCGGACGTCCCACCAAGACGTGGCGTTCGGGCTGCGGCAGCTGGTGGACATCGCGCTACGGGCGATGTCGTCGGCCGTGAACGATCCGACGACCGCGGTGCAGTGCCTCGACCGGATCGTGCAGTTCCTGGCGATGGCGGCGCTGCGGCCGCTGGGTGCCGTGGCCCACCACGACCGGCGCGGAGCGGTGCGGCTGATCCGGGACCTGCCGGGCTGGGAGGACATGGTCGATCTCGGCTTCGCGGAGCTGAGGACGTGCGCGGCGGGCAGCCCCCAGGTCACACGGCGGATGCTGGCCGGGCTCGACGACCTGCTCCTGCTGGTGCCGGAGGGACGGCGGGGACCACTGTTGCGCCACCGCGCGCTTCTCGAAGAGGCGGTGGAGCGCGCGGTGGAGCGGCCCGCCGACCGGGTGTTCGCGCTGGAGCCCGACCGGCAGGGCATCGGATAGCCCGGGATGGCGCCGGGCGCGCGGGTCCTCTCGCCTAGCAGTCCTTCTCGCGCAGCGAGTGGAGGTGCGCGCTGGCCTTGCGGGCGAAGGTGAAGGACTCGACCGGGTTGTCGTGTTCCGCCTGCCAGTGGTGGTCGCGGCGGCCGCCGGGGGTGCGGGTGACGGCCGAGATGAAGCGCCGGTAGTCGATGTCGCCGTCCCCGACGTCCACCATCCGGTAGCCGTCGCGGGCGGTGTCGTCGCGTTCGCCGTCCTTGACGTGGAAGAGCGGGTAGCGGTCGGGCTGCCGGAGCACGTAGTCCAGCGGGTCGAAGGGGGCGGGCGTGCCGTCGGCGCGCTTGCCGAAGCGGAAGCGGCCGGCGTACGCCCAGTAGACGTCCATCTCGAGGTAGACGAGGTCGGGGTCGGTTTCGGCGAGCAGGACGTCGTAGAGGCGTACGTCGGGCCGGTCGGTGGCGAAGGAGAACTCCTCGGCGTGGTTGTGCTGGTAGAACTTCATGCCGCGCTTCTTCGCCTCGGCGCCGTAGTGGTTGAACTCCTCTGCGCAGCGCTTCCAGCCGTCGACGGTGGCGCCGTAGCGCCAGGGGCCGGAGGCGGTGCCGATGTGCTTGAGACCGAGGGCCTGGGCGTCGTCGAGGACCTTGGTGAGGTTCTGCGCGAAGGTGTACGCCGTGGGGTCGGAGGAGTAGTAGCCGACGTGGCTGCCGATGGCGCGCAGGCCGTGGTCGCGGGTGAGGCGCCGGAGCTCGGCGAGGGTGAGGGGGCCGGCGGAGCCCTGGGAGTAGCCGGCGTACTCGACCTCGTCGTAGCCGTGGCGCCGGAGCTCTTCGAAGACGGGGCCGAAGCCGAGGGTGGAGACCTTGTCGCGCAGTGAGTAGAGCTGGATGCCGAGGCGGCCGGGCGGAAGGACGGGCCGGCCGTGGCCGCGGCCGGTGGCTTCCGCGGCCGACGCGGTGGCGGTGGTGGGGCCGAGGAGGGCTGCGGCGGTGGCGCCGGCGGCGACGCCGAGCATGCCGCGTCTGCTGAGGCGGTGGGCGAGCTCGGGATCGGTGCTCCTGGTCGTTCGGGGCATGTGGATAACTCCTCGTTGTCAGTGGCGTGTGCTTCAGTGGAGACCAGCGAGTTGAAGCAGCAGGGACTTCACATCGGTGGCCGCGACGCGGCCGGGCAGGGCTCGGGGGGTGGAGCAGATGATGAGTGGACCGTTGTCCCCGTCGTCACCGTTGGCACCGTCGTCGCTCGTGGGGAGGCGGCCGTGGCTGCCGCGAATAGGTGAGGGGTCGAGGGGCACGACCGCCAGGCGGTAGCGCATGCCCAGTTTCTTGCGGGCGATCGCCGTCGCGGCCTTGAGCCGTACGTACGGGTCGAGGGGGTCCATGAACAGCTCGGCGGGGTCGTAGCCGGGTTTGCGGTGGATGTCGACGAGCCGGGCGAAGTCGGGGGCGCGGGTGTCGTCGAGCCAGTAGTAGTACGTGAACCAGGCGTCGGGTGCGGCGATGGCGACGAGCTCGCCGGAGCGCGGGTGGTCGAGGCCGTGGGCCTTCTTGCCTTCGTCGTCGAGCAGCCGGTCGAGGCCGGGGAGGCCGGCGAGGGCCTCCCGGGTGGCGTCGAGGTCCTCCGGGCGGCGGACGTAGACGTGGGCGAGCTGGTGGTCCGCGACGGCGAAGGCCCGGGAGGCCATGGGGTCGAGGTACTCCATGCCGTCCTGGGTGTGGACCTCCAGCAGGCCGGCGCGGCGCAGGGCGCGGTTGATGTCGACGGGCCGGGTCACGCGCGTGATGCCGTATTCGGACAGGGCGACGACGGTACGGCCTTCGGCCCGGGCGTCGTCGAGGAGGGGGGCCATGACCGTGTCGAGGTCGGTGGCGGCCTGGTGGGAGCGCGGGTCGTCGGGGCCGTAGCGCTGGAGGTCGTAGTCGAGGTGCGGGAGGTAGCAGAGGGCGAGGTCGGGGGTCCGGGTGCGGAGGATGTGACGGGTGGCGTCGGTGATCCACTGGCTGGAGACGATGTCGGCGCCGGGGCCCCAGAAGTGGAAGAGGGGGAAGGTGCCGAATTTCTCGGTCAGTTCGTCGTGCAGGGCGGGTGGGCGGGTGTAGCAGTCGGGTTCCTTGCGGCCGTCGGCGTAGTAGATGGGGCGGGGGGTGAGGGTGATGTCGGTGTCCGCGCCCATGGCGTACCACCAGCAGATGTTGGCGACGGTGTAGCCGGGGTGGGCGCGGCGTGCGGCGTCCCAGAGCTTGTCGCCGGAGACGAGCCGGTTGTGCTGGCGCCACAGCAGGACGTCGCCGAGTTCGCGGAAGTACCAGCCGTTGCCGACGACGCCGTGTTCGGAGGGGAGGGTTCCGGTGAGGAAGGTGGACTGGGCGGTGCAGGTGACGGCGGGCAGGACGGTGTCGAGGGGCGCGTGGGAGCCGGTGCGGGCGAGCCGCTTGAGGTGCGGCATGTGGTCGAGGAGCTGGGGGGTGAGGCCGACGACGTCCAGGACCAGAAGGGGGGTGGGGTGTGTCATGGGAGTTCCTTGAGGCCGAGGTCGGTGAGGAGGTCACGGGCCAGGGTCAGCTCGGCGGCGATGCCGTCCGCGAGCCGGCCGCGGGTGCGGGGGCGCAGCTCAGGCGGCAGGGCCTGCCAGGTGTAGGTCTCGACCTCCAGGTGGCGGGTGTGCGGGACCGGGCCTCCGACGAGCCGGGCCAGGGCGCCCTGGAGCACGGGGAGCGTGGAGGTGAGCGGCGGGGCGGGCGGGCTGTGCAGGGGGACGTGGAAGTGGGCGCGCCAGGGGGCGCCGTCGGGGAGCGCGTCGGCGGCGAGCGCCTCGTCGAGGTCGTCGGTGCCGCGCAGGCCGGCGGCGGTCCGGGTGCGCGTCTGGTGGAGGAAGCGGGGCTCGGCGAAGGCGGCGAGTGCCTCGCGTACGTCGGGGAGGTGGGGGTGCTCGGCGTGCAGGGCGGCCGAGAGCTGGGCCTTGGGGATGGCGATGCCTGCCGCGACGAGGGCGTCCAGGGCGGTGTGCGGGTCTTCGAAGGAGGTGGCGAGATGGCAGGTGTCGACGCAGACGCCGATGCGGGGGCTGGATACGCCGGTGAGCGGGCCGATCGCGTCGGCGGTGGTCTCGATGGTGCAGCCGGGCTCGGGTTCGAGGCCGACGCGCAGGGATTTTCCGGTGAGTTCCTCGAGGGCGTCCAGGCGTTCGGCGAGGGTGGTGAGCGCGGTGCGGGCGGTGTCGGCGGCGGCGGTGTCGAAGGGGGTGCGCCAGGCGATCGGCAGGGTGGAGACGGAACCGTCGGTGACGTCGTCGGGGAGGAGTGCCGCGAGGAGGCGGGCCAGGTCGGTGGTGTGGGCCAGGCGTTCGGGCCGGGTCCAGTCGGGTTGGTAGACGCGGTACTTGACCTCCTGGGCGCCGAAGCCCTCGTACGGGAAGCCGTTGAGGGTGACGACCTCCAGGCCGCGCCGGTCGAGTTCGGCGCGCAGGCCGCGGAGGGCGGCGGGGTCGGCGGTCAGCGCGTGGGCGGCGTCCTTGGCCAGCCAGAGACCGATGCCGAGGCGGTCGCGGCCGAGGCGTCTGCGGACGGGTTCGCAGTGTTCCCGCAGTTGGGCGAGGACTCCGTCGAGGGTCTCGGCGGGGTGGACGTTGGTGCAGTAGGCGAGGTGGATGGTGGAGCCGTCCGGATGGCGGAAGCGCATGGCCGGCTCCTCTCATTCCCCGCCGCGGAGGATCGAGTTGCCCTCGTGGAGGGGGCCCGGGGAAGGGAGGTCGAGGTGGAGGCGTCCGCTGAGGCCGTAGAAGGCGACGGGGTTGCGCCACAGGACCTGGTCGACGTCGTCGGGCGTGAATCCGGCGGCGAGCATGGCATCGCCGACCTTGCGGGTCTTGAGCGGGTCGCTCCTGCCCCAGTCGGCGGCCGAGTTCACAAGGATGCGCTCGGTGCCGTACGCCTTGAGGATCGCGACCATCCGCTCCTCGTCCATCTTGGTGTCGGGGTAGATGGAGAAGCCGAGCCAGGCGCCGCTGGAGGCGGCCTCTTTCACGGTGGTCTCGTTGAGGTGGTCGAGCAGGACCCGCTCCGGGGGGAGGTGGGCCTCGCGGACGACGTCGAGGGTGCGGCGCAGTCCGGCCAGTTTGTCGCGGTGCGGGGTGTGGACGAGGGCGGGCAGGCCGTGGTCGGCGGCGAGCTGGAGCTGGGCGGCGAGGGCGGTGTCCTCGGCGGGGGTCATGGAGTCGTAGCCGATCTCGCCGACGGCGACGACGGAGTCCTTGACGAGATAGCGCGGCAGCGCGTCGAGGACGGGTGTGCAACGCGGGTCGTTGGCCTCCTTGGGGTTGAGGGCGAGGGTGCAGTGGTGGGCGATGCCGTACTGGGCTGCACGGAAGGGCTCCCAGCCGAGCAGCGCGTCGAAGTAGTCGAAGAACGTGGCGGGCGAGGTGCGGGGCTGACCGAGCCAGAACGAGGGTTCGACGAGGGCGCGGACCCCGGCGTCGTACATCGCCTGGTAGTCGTCCGTGGTGCGGGAGGTCATGTGGATGTGCGGGTCGAAGATGCGCATCAGGACTCCTCCGGGGGGACGGTCACGGCGAGGGCGCGGTGGAGGTCGGCGGGGACGGGGCGGCCCGCGGCGGTGCGTTCGGCGGCGTAGTCGGCGAGCATCCGGGCCAGTTCGGCGTCGCCGCGGGCACGCTCGGGCAGGCCGGCGACGGTGTCGAGCGGGACGCCGGTGAAGAGGCACTTGAGGACGGCGTGGCGCCAGGAGTGCGGGTCGAGGTGGGCGGCGGCGTACGGGCCGACGGCGGCGGCGACCAGCCGGGTGTCGTTGGTGCGCAGGGCGTCCTCGACCAGGGGCAGCGCTTCGGGTCCGGGGACCAGCGAAGGGAGGGCGAGCAGGACGGCGCGCCGCTCGGCGGCGGTGCCGTGGTGGTAGAGGCGGGTGAGGGTGTCCGTGTCGGCGCGGGCCTCGTGGAGGAGGAGGGTGCGTACGGAGTCGGCGTGGTCCTGGCCGCAGTGGCGGCCGGCGGAGGCGAACCGCAGCTCCCAGGAGGGCGGTCCGCCGGCGGGGCCGGGGTCCGGTGCGGTGGGGGCGGAAGCGGCGGCGTGGGCGGCTTCGGCGAGGGCCTCGTCCAGCCAGGCGCGGGCGGCGCCGCCGAGCCGGCCGTCCAGTTCCTTGCGGATCGGCGTCACGGTGCCGGCGCTCCCTTCGTGAGGAACTCGATGGACGCGCGGGCGAGTTCGGGTCCCGCGTGGGAGTGGCGTGGCAGTTCGACGACGGTCAGGCCCCGGTAGCCGGTGGCGGTGAGGGCCTCCAGGACGGGCGGGAAGTCGATCTCGCCCTCGCCGAACGGCAGGTGCTCGTGGACGCCGCGTCGCATGTCCTCGATCTGGACGTGGTGCAGCCAGGGCGCGGCGGCGCGGACGCAGTCGGCGGGTGGTACGGGTTCCAGGCACTGGCAGTGGCCGATGTCGAGGGTGAGGCCGAGGAGGTGGGGAGCGGGGTCGCCGAGGATGCGGCGCAGGTGGTGGAAGTCGTCGAGGGTGGCGAGGAGGTGACCGGGTTCGGGTTCGACGGCGAGGGGGACACCAGCGGTGTCCGCGGCGTCCAGGACGGGGGCGAGTGCCTCTTCGAGCCGCTTCCACGCGGTGGCGGGGGACGTGCCGTCGGGGATGGTGCCGCTGAAGCAGTGCACGGCGTGGGCGCCGAGGTCCGCGGCGATCCGCACGGCCCGCAGCAGCAGCCGGGTGCGGGCGGCGCGCCCGTCCGGGTCGGGGTCCAGCAGGGACGGGCCGTGCTTGCGGCGGGGGTCCAGGACGTAGCGGGCGCCGGTCTCGACGGTGACGCCCAGGCCGAGTTCGCCCAGGCGGCGGGCGACACGGTCGGTGCGGGCGGCGAGGTCCGGAGCGAGGGGGTCGAGGTGCATGTGGTCGAGGGTCAGGCCGACGCCGTCGTACCCGAGGTCGGCGAGCAGGGCGAGGGCGTCGTCGAGACGGAGGTCGGTGAGGCCGTTGGTGCCGTAGCCGAAGCGGAGGCCCGTGGGAGCGGGGGTGGCGGTCATGTGGGGCTCACCTTGCGTGCGAGCGCCCGGGCGAGCGGGGCGAGCCCCATGACGGCGAGCCCGGCGCCGAGGGCACCGCCGCGTGCGGCGAGCGCGGCCTGCAGCGGAATCATGGCGCGGATGCCGCCGCCGACGGCGCGTTGGGTGAGGTGTGGGGAGGGGTGGAGCGCGGCGTGGAGGAAGGGCACGCCGGCGGTGCGGGCATAGGCCGCGGTGCCGAGGACGGCGGCGAGCCCCGCCGTCCGCCGGCCCGCGGGCCGGCGGACGGTCCTGCGCCCACCCCAGGCGGCGGCGACACATCGCGCAGGGCCCCGGGCCAACAGGGCGGCCAGGGCGGTGGTGGCCGTGAGGGCGGCGAGGGGGGCCGCCGTCGAGCCGCCGTGGGCCTCGTGGCGGGAGACCGCCGTCACCGCGTAGGTGTGCGCCCCCAGCACGGCGGCCGACGGCAGGGCGGCCCGCGCCGCCCGGGCCGCCGCACAGCCCGACACCCGCGCCGCCTGACCCGGCGCCGGGGCGGCGGGGCCTGCCGTGGCCGTCGCGCCGAGGAGGAGGTCCAGGGCGCGGGCCGCCGCCATGGTGGCGGGGGCCGCGGGGGTGTGCTTGAGGTGGAGGTCGTACGACCAGACCGCCACCGCCAGGGCCGACGCCACCGCGAGGGGCGCGCGGCCCGCGCGGGCGGCGAGGGCCAGGCCCGTGGCGGTCAGCGCGGCGGAGGCGGCCAGGGCCGCGCGCGGGGTGACGCGCCCCGAGGGGAGCGGCCGGTGCGGGCGGTCGAGGGCGTCCTCGTCCCGGTCGGCCCAGTCGTTGAGGGCCATGCCCGCCTCGTACAGGCACAGCGAGGCGCCGGCCGCGAGCGCGGTGCGCCGGTTCGGTCGCAGGCCCGCCGCCGCGGCGCCGGCGAGCGCGTCGCCCGGCACGCTGAAGAGCGCGGAGACACGCAGGAGTTCCGCCCATGCCCGCAGCCGCCCCCGGCGGCGGTCCGGCGTGCCGAAGCTGCGGACCAGCAGGGTGCGGCCCCGCCCCGGTGCCACCGGCCCCGCGCCCTGTCCCTCCGCGCCCTGTCCCCCCGCGCCGCTCACCGGGTCCGCGCCTCGCCCCTCCGCGCCGCTCACCGGGACTCCCGCAGGCGGGTCGCGAACGCCAGGAGTGCGGCGTACTGGTCCGCGAGTGCGGCGGGGCCCGCGTCGGGGTCCTTGAAGTAGAAGCCGAGTTCGGGCAGGGGCCCGGTCAGGCCGGCCTCGTGGGCGCGCGCCACCAGGCGGGCCAGGTCCAGGACCAGGGGGGCGGCGAGGGCGGAGTCGCAGCCCTGCCAGATGGTCTGGAGGATCATGCGGGAACCGAGGAAGCCGTCGAACGCGATGTGGTCCCAGGCGGTCTTCCACTCCCCCAGCGCCGGGACGTCGTCGATGTGGACCTCGCCCTCCGGGGCGTGGCCCAGGATCTCGGCCAGGACGCGCTCCTTGCCGGCGTTCTTCGCGGCGGCGGCCGCCGGGTCGGCCAGCGCCGCGCCGTCGCCGCCGCCCAGCAGGTTGGTGCCGGACCAGGCCCGTACGGACAGGGCGCGCTGCAGGAACATCGGGGCGAGGACGGAGCGCAGCAGCGTCTGGCCGGTCTTGCCGTCCCGGCCCGCGTGCGGGACGGCGCTCGCGGCCACGGTGTCGGCAAGGGCCGGTGCGCGCAGCCCGGTGGAGGGGGTGAAGTTCACGTAGGGGCAGCCGGCCCGCAGCGCGGCGGCCGCGTAGAGGGAGCTGGGCGGCAGCCGTACGTCGTCGGGGTCCGGGACCGGCTCGGTGGAGGCGACGTTGACGACGACCGTGCGGGCCAGGCCCTGACGCGCGGTGAAGTCCGCGAGGTCGGCCGCGAACGCGGCGATGAGCTCCCCGTCGGTGCGCGTGTCGCCGGGCATCGGGCCGCCGGGGCGGATCTCGCCGTCCGCCGCGGCGAGTTCCGCCCGTACGGCGGCCGCCAGACCGTGCGGCAGGACGCCGGCCGCCGTCAGCTCCTCCGCCCGCTTGGGCAGCGGGCACTCCGCCGTGTCGTGTCCGCCGAAGACGAGGGAGGACAGGGCGGGCAGCCCGCTGTCCCGGAAGGGTGGTGTTTCGGTCACCATGCCCGTCGGCGGGTGCAGCCCCGCGGCGACCGCCGCGCATCCGGCCACCGCGGTCGTGGCCACGGAGCCTCTGGCTCCGACGAACCAGACCCCGACACGTCGATCGGCACGTGGATCAGCAGCGGACATGGCCGGCCTCCTCCATGAGGTGCGTGGAAGGCGGCGGGCGGGGGGTACGGCGCCTCCCCGCCCGCCGCCGGCTTCAGGACAGTTCCTTGAGCCGTATGTCGCGGAAGGACACCCGGTCCCCGGCGCCGTGGTTCTGCAGGCCGATGTGGCCGTCCCTCAGGCTCCGTTCCGGGTCGGTGTTGGTAAAGTCGTTGATCTTCACGCCGTTGAGGAAGACCTGGAGGCGCTCACCCCTGACCCGGATCTCGTAGGTGTTCCACTGGCCGGGCGGCCGCAGCACCCGGTCACGGGCCTTCAGGTCGGCCGACTTGAAGCCGTAGACGGCGCCCGTCGTACGGTCCGCGGCGTCCGTCGCGTCGATCTGGATCTCGTAGCCCTTGTGCACCGCCGACCAGGGGTCGTCGGAGGCCGGGAAGCCGACGAAGACGCCCGAGTTGTCGTCGCCCTCCGCCTTCCAGTCCAGTGTCAGCGAGTACGACGAGAACGACCTCGCCTGGTACCACAGCAGCCCCATGCCGCCCTCGGTGCGCAGCTCTCCGTCCACGACCTTGAAGCTGCCCGGCCCGGCCTGCTTCCAGCCCTCCAGGGTGTGCCCGTTGAAGAGGTCCCGGTGGCCGCTACGGGGCGAGCAGTCGGCGCGGACCTGGCCGGTGGCGTAGCGCAGGCCGCCCAGCAGGTGCTGCCGGAAGGCCGGTTCGGCGTAGGACTCGGCGGTGTGGCCGCCACCGGTGTAGAAGGCGCGGCCGCCTTCGTAACTCTGGCACCAGGCGATCGGGTGGTCGCCCTTCATGGTGCCGCCCTGGTAGGTGGTCTCGTCGAGGGTGGCGAGGACGCGGGCCTGGCCACGCGGGTTGGTGCGGTAGTTGTACCACTCGTCGGTGCGCTCCCAGCCTGCCGCCGGGACGTCCTTCATCGCCGGGTGGTCGTGGTCCTCCACCCGCACCGTGGCGGGCTGGACGTGCGGGTGCGAGGCGAAGTACGCGCCGACGAGCCCGCCGTAGAACTCCCAGTCGTACTCGGTGTCGGCGGCCGCGTGGATGCCGACGTACCCGCCGCCCGTGGTGACGTAGTTCTCGAACGCCTTCTGCTGCTCGGCGTTGAGCACGTCACCCGTCGTCGAGAGGAAGACGACGGCGTCGTACCGCGCCAGATTGCTCGTGGTGAACTGGCGCGCCTCCTCCGTCGCGTCGACCGTGAGGTTGCCGGCCGCGCCCAGCTCCTTCAGGGCGGCGATGCCGGCCGGGATGGAGTCGTGGCGGTATCCGGCGGTCTTGGAGAAGACCAGGACCCGCTTGGCGGTCCGGTCGACCGGGGTGTTCGACAGCTCGAAGTCGTCCACGTCGTACAGCGCTCCCGTCCCGCCCTTGAACACCAGGAACAGCTCGGTGGTCCGCTTCGGCACGGACCGCAGCGGTACGTCGACGTCCTGGAAGGTCTCCCAGCCGCCCGTCACCGGCACCGGCGCGGAGCCGAGCAGCGTGCCGCCGGCCGAACCGGCCCGTACCTCCAGGAAGCCGCCCGCGCCGCCGGAGGAGATCCGGGCGGTGAGCTTGGTCGAACCGGCGAGCAGGTAGGGCTTGAAGGAGATCCAGTCGCCGTCGTCGATGTCGCCGACCGTCCGGCCGCCGTGCGCGGCGGCCTTGTCGTACGTCCGGATCCCCGACTGTGCCGAGAAGTGCTCGGCCTGCCGGTGGCGCGGCTGCAGCTGCGCCTGGTCGTGGCTGGTCAGCGCGGCCTGGCCGCCACCCCCGCCGTCGGTGTACTCGGCGTCGAAGACGCCGAAGATGTTGGCGTTCGGGTCGTGTCCGCCGTCCGCCGACGTCTTGATGGTGCCCGAGCAGCCCTGGGCCGAGGTCACCGGGTGGCCGTGGCTGTCGTGGCCGAGGATGTACGTCACCTTGACCTTGGCGCAGTCGATCGTGCCGTCCTCGGGGTCGGTGACGGTCACCTTGAAGGGGATCTCGTCCCCGAAGGAGAACAGCGCGCCGTCCTGCGGAAGGTCGAGCGTCACCTTGGGCGCGGTGTTGCCGACGACCACGTGGACGCTGGCGGAGCCGGTCCGTCCGCTCGGGTCGGTGGCGGTGACGGTCGCGGTGTAGGTGCCGTTCCTCCGGTACGTGTACGTCGGGTGGGCGGCCGTCGACGTGCCGGTGCCGTCGCCGAAGTCCCAGCGGTAGGTGAGGGCGTCGCCGTCGGCGTCGGCCGTGCCCGCCGAGGAGAAGGCGACCCGCAGCGGTGCCTTGCCGGAGGTCTTGTTCGCCGATGCCTCGGCGACGGGCGAGCGGCCGCCGGTGGCGTTCTCGATCCGGTACAGGCCCGCGTTCTCGTCGCCGCCGAACCAGGCGGTGCCGTAGTCGAGGACGTACAGCGCCCCGTCCGGGCCGAAGGCCATGTCCATCACCTGGGTGCCGGTCCACGGCACCGGGTTGATGGACTGCACCGCCCCGTCCGCACCGTGTTCGATGCGCTTGATCCAGCGGCGCCCGAACTCGCCGGCGAAGAAGTCCCCGTCGTACGCCTCCGGGAACTTCACCGGTGACGTGTTGGTGGGGTCGTAGCGGTAGACCGGTCCGCCCATCGGGGACTCCGACCCGGAGCCGAACTCGGGCAGGGACCCGCCGTCGTACGGGATCCACGCGGGCTCGGCGGGCGGCAGGTCGACGAGGCCGGTGTTGAGCGGCGAGTCGTTCCTGGGCGCGGCGCAGTCGAAGGTGGCGCCGGAGGTCTTGGTGGCGAAGTCGTAGTCGACGTACGGGTCGTTGTCGCCGGTGCAGAACGGCCAGCCGAAGTTGCCGGGCTTGGTGACGCGGGCGAACTCGACCTGACCGGCCGGGCCGCGCGCGGGGTCGGCGGTGCCCGCGTCGGGGCCGTAGTCGCCGACGTACAGCACGCCCGTCTTCCGGTCGACGCTGAAGCGGAAGGGGTTGCGGAAGCCCATGGCGTAGATCTCGGGCCGGGTCTTCGCCGTGCCGGGGGCGAAGAGGTTGCCGTCCGGAACGGTGTACGAGCCGTCGTCGGCGACCTTGATGCGGAGGATCTTGCCGCGCAGGTCGTTGGTGTTGCCGGAGGTGCGGCGGGCGTCGTAGGCGGGGTTGCGGCCGGGGCGGTCGTCGATGGGGGTGTAGCCGTCGGAGGCGAAGGGGTTGGAGTCGTCGCCGGTCGACAGGTACAGGTTGCCCTGCGCGTCGAAGTCGATGTCGCCGCCGACGTGGCAGCAGATGCCCCGGGTGGCCGGGATGTCGATGACCTTCTTCTCGCTGGTGTTGTCGAGCGTGCCGTCGGCGTTGAGGGTGAAGCGCGAGAGGCGGTTGACGCCTTCGTACTTCGCGAAGTCGGCCGCCGTGCCGTCGTTGGGGGCGTCCCCGGCCGGGGTGTCGAGCGGGGGCGCGTAATACAGGAAGATCGCGCGGTTCCGCTCGAAGCCGGGGTCGAGGGCGATGCCCTGGAGGCCCTCCTCGTCGTGCGAGTAGACCGGGACCGTGCCGATGACCCTGGTGTTGCCGGCGGCGTCGGTACGCCGGAGCTCGCCGCTGCGCGAGGTGTGCAGCACGCTGCGGTCGGGCAGCACGGCCAGCGACATCGGTTCGCCGACCTCTTCGCCGCCCTTGGCGAGGGTGACCTGCTGGAACTGCTCCTCGGCGGACACCTCGCCGGGGGTCGCCCCGGCAGGGGGCGACGCGCCGAGCGCGAACGACGTCAGGGCGAGCAGTCCGCCGGTGAGGAGAGCGAGGGCCTTGCGCCCTCCGAGCTGCTTTCTGTGCACGAATGTCCTCCGGAAAGGGCCGGTGGTACGTGTCGTGGGGCCGGGAGCGTCCGGGGACCGGCGTGCGCCGTCACGCTGGTCGGGTCCTGCGGGTGTCGGGTCCTGCGGGTGTCGGGGCTTGCGGGTGTCGGGTCTTGCGGGTGTCGGGTCTTGCGGGTGTCGGGGCCTGTGGTGTCCCGCGACACCTCAGGGACCGTAGCGGGGTTGTTCCGGGACCGAAAGCCCTTGTGCGCGACTTCGGTTGAACTTTCTCCCGGGGAAGGACAAAGCCGGGTCCGGGCAGGCCGGACCGGCCCGGCGGACGGTCCGCCGCCGGGCTCCGGCCTGCCGTTACGGGTTACTCGGCGCCTCCGAAGGCGGCGTCGAAAGAGGCGGTCGGCGGCTCGAAGTCGTACCGCTTCAGCGTGGCAAGCGCTTCCGGAGCGCCCTGCAGCCGGTCCATGCCGGCGTCCTCCCACTCGACCGACACCGGCCCGTCGTAGCCGATGGAGCGCAGCATCCGGAACACGTCCTCCCACGGCACGTCCCCGTGCCCGGCCGACACGAAGTCCCAGCCGCGCCGCGGGTCCCCCCACGGCAGATGGGAGCCGAGGCGGCCGTTGCGGCCGTCCAGCCGCCGCCGCGCCTCCTTGCAGTCCACGTGGTAGATCCGGTCCCGGAAGTCGAAGAGGAAGCCGACGGGGTCGATGTCCTGCCAGACGAAATGGCTGGGGTCGAAGTTCAGTCCGAAGGCCGGGCGCCGGTCCACCGCCTCCAGGGCGCGCTGCGTGGTCCAGTAGTCGTACGCGATCTCGCTCGGGTGGACCTCGTGGGCGAAGCGCACGCCCTCCGCGTCGAAGACGTCCAGGATCGGGTTCCAGCGCGCGGCGAAGTCCTCGTACCCGCGCTCGATCATCCGCTCCGGGACCGGCGGGAACATCGCCACCAGGTGCCAGATCGACGAGCCGGTGAAGCCGACGACGGTCCGTACGCCGAAGGCGGCCGCCGCCCGCGCGGTGTCGGCGAGCTCGCGCGCCGCCCGCTGCCGCACGCCCTCGGGGTCGCCGTCACCCCAGATCCTGGGCGGCACGATGGCCTGGTGGCGCTCGTCGATCGGGGCGTCGCAGACCGCCTGGCCCACCAGGTGGTTGGAGATCGCCCAGCAGGTGAGCCCGTACTTGTCGAGCAGGGCCCGCCGACCTTCCAGGTAGGAGGGGTCTGCGAGGGCCTTGTCGACCTCGAAGTGGTCGCCCCAGCAGGCGAGTTCCAGACCGTCGTAGCCGAAGTCGCGGGCGAGCCGGCAGACCTCCTCCAGCGGCAGGTCGGCCCACTGGCCGGTGAAGAGGGTGAAGGGACGGGGCACAGCGGACCTCCTACAGCGGTACGGGGGTGTAGACGGCGTTCTTCTCCGCGCTCTCCTCCACGGCCGCCAGCACCCGCTGCACCTGCAGCCCGTCGGCGAAGGACGGGACCGGGCCGGCGCCCGCGGCGATGGCGTGCACCAGGTCGCGCGCCTGGTGCGTGAAGGTGTGCTCGTAGCCGAGGGCGTGGCCCGGCGGCCACCACGCCTCCAGGTACGGGTGGTCCCGCTCGGTGACGAGGATCCGGCGGAAACCGGCCGACTCGACGGGATCGGCCCCGTCGTAGAAGGACAGTTCGTTCAGCCGTTCCAGGTCGAAGGCGAGCGAGCCGCGCTCGCCGTTGAGCTCCAGGCGCAGGGCGTTCTTGCGGCCCGCCGCCATCCGGGTCGCCTCGAAGGTGGCCAGCGCCCCGGAGGCCAGGCGCCCGGTGAACACGGCCGCGTCGTCCACCGTGACCGCCCCGCGCTCGGCGCCCCCCGACGCCGAGAGCCCGGCCGACGCCCCGGCGAGCAGGGGCCGCTCCCGTACGAAGGTCTCCGTGAGCGCCGAGACCCCCACCAGCCTCTCCCCCGCCACGTACTGCGCCAGGTCCACGATGTGGGCGCCCAGGTCGCCGAGTGCGCCCGATCCGGCGTGCTCGCGCCGCAGCCGCCAGGTGAGCGGGAAGTCCGGGTCGACGAGCCAGTCCTGGAGGTACGTCACCCGGACGTGCCGCAGGGCGCCGAGGCGCCCCTCCGCGACGAGCTGCCGCGCGTACGCCATGGCGGGCACGCGCCGGTAGTTGAAGCCGACCATCGCCACCTGGCCGCGCCCGCGCGCCCGCTCGGCGGCCGCGGCCATGGCCTCGGCCTCGGTGACCGAGTTGGCGAGGGGTTTCTCGCACAGCACGTGCTTGCCCGCCTCCAGCGCGGCGATGGCGATCTCGGCGTGGCTGTCGCCGGGGGTGCAGACGTCCACCACCTGTACGTCGTCGCGCGCGACGAGGTCCCGCCAGTCGGTCTCGGCGGCGGCCCAGCCGTGTCTGTCCGCGGCCGCCCGCACGGCCGCGGCGTCGCGCCCGCAGACCGCGGCGAGGACCGGCCGCAGCGGCAGGTCGAAGACCCGGCCCACGGTGCGCCAGCCCTGGGAGTGGGCGGCGCCCATGAACGCGTACCCGACCATGCCGATACCGATGGTCCGCTCCCGCTGTGGCTCCTGGGCCTCCCGGGCCTCCTGGGCCTCCTGCGATGCCGCCGGCGGTGCCTCCTGCTGTGCCATACGGGTTCCTCCTCGTCGTGTGCGCGGTGGGGGCGGGCGGACCAGGGGTCAGCTGAAGCCCGTGGGCAGGTACTCGTCGACGTTCTCCTTGGTCACCACCGCCGAGTACAGGGTGATCGAGGCGGGGATCTCCAGCTCGGACATGCCGCCGACGCCCTTCTTCTGGCCCAGTGCTCGGGCCAGGTCGATGGCGGACGCGGCCATGGTCGGCGGGTAGAGGACGGTCGCCTTGAGCACGCTGTTGCCGGCCTTGATGGCGTCCATCGCCGACTTGGCCCCGGCCCCGCCGACCATCAGGAAGTCGTCGCGGCCCGCCTGCTGGATGGCGCGCAGCGCGCCCACGCCCTGGTCGTCGTCGTGGTTCCACAGCGCGTCGAACTTCTGCTGGGCCTGGAGGAGCTGGGCCATCTTGGCCTGGCCGGACTCGACGGTGAACTCGGCGGCCTGCCGGGCCACCTTGCGGATGTTGGGGTAGTTCTTCAGGGCGTCGTCGAAGCCCTGGGTGCGTTGCTTGGTGAGCTCCAGGTTGTCGAGCCCGGCGAGCTCGACGACCGTGGCGTCCGGCTTGTCCTTGAGCTGTTCGCCGATGTACCGGCCGGCGTTGAGGCCCATGCCGTAGTTGTCGCCGCCGATCCAGCAGCGGTACGCCTGCGGGGACGCGAAGATCCGGTCGAGGTTGATCACGGGGATGCCGGCCTTCATGGCCTGAAGGCCCACCTGGGTGAGGGCCTTGCCGTCGGCCGGCAGGATCACCAGCACGTCGACCTTCTTGTTGATCAGGGTCTGGATCTGCCCGATCTGGGTGGCGGTGTCGTTCGACCCTTCGGTGATCTCCAGCGTCACCTCGGAGTACTTCTTCGCCCGCTCCTTGGCGTTGACGTTGATGGCGTTGAGCCAGCCGTGGTCCGCCTGCGGTCCGGCGAAGCCGATGGTGACGGGCTCGCCCGGCTTGTCGTCGGCGGCCGGGGCGTTGTTGGTGGCGGGCGTGGAGCTCTTGGGTTCGTTGCTGGTGCAGGCGGTGAGGAGGGCGCCGGCGGAGACGGCGGCGGTGCCGAACAGCAGCCCTCTGCGGCTGGTTTGTGGCATGGCGGTGGAACCCTTCCGGTAGGGCGGTGTCACACGGGGCAGGGGACGGGGCGAGGGGGGTGGCGGGGTGTCAGGCCTGGGGCCGGTCTGCGGATCAGGCCTCGCCGGGGCCGCGCGCGGTGCGGCGCTGGACCAGAACGGCGGCGACGATGATCGCGCCCTTGGCGATCTGCTGGACGTCGCTCTGGAGGTTGTTCAGGGCGAAGATGTTGGTGATCGTGGTGAAGACGAGGACGCCGAGCACGGAGCCGACGATCGTGCCGCGCCCGCCGCTCAGCAGCGTTCCGCCGATGATCGCGGCGGCGATGGCGTCGAGTTCGTACAGGTTGCCGTTGGTGTTCTGGCCGGAGCCGGACAGGACGATCAGCAGGAAGGCGGCGATGCCGCAGCACAGCCCGGACAGCAGGTAGAGGTAGAGGCGCTGGCGGCGTACGTCGATGCCGGCGAGCCGGGCCGCCTCGGCGTTGCCGCCGACGGCGACCGTGCGCCGCCCGAAGGTGGTCCGGTTGAGCACCAGCCAGCCGATGACGGTGACGGCGGCGAAGACCAGCACCAGCGGCGGCACACCGAGGAGGTACGCGTCCGGGACACCCAGGTCGAGGACCGACTGGACGGTGACGATCTGGGTCCTGCCGTCGGTGATCTGGAGGGCGAGGCCCCGGGCCGAGGCGAGCATGGCGAGGGTGGCGATGAAGGGCACCATCCCGCCGTACGCGATGAGCAGGCCGTTCACCAGGCCGCAGCCGAGCCCCACGACCACGGCGGTGAAGAGGATGCCGGCGAAGCCGTACTCCTGGGTGGCGACGGTGGTGGCCCAGACGGAGGCGAGGGCGACGATCGCGCCGACCGACAGGTCGATGCCGCCGCTGGTGATGACGAAGGTCATGCCGACGGTGACGACGCCGATGACGGACGCCTGGGTCAGCACCAGCTGGAGGTTGGAGCCGGCGAGGAACTGGTCCGGCTTGGTGATGCCGCCGACCGCGACGAGGACGGCGAGGACGCCCAGCAGCGACAGGTTGCGGACGTCGGCCCGCAGGCCGAGGGACGGTCGGCCACCGGCTTTGCCGACGGGTGGTTCGGCGGTCGTGACGGGCGCGGACTGCGTCATGACGTCGGACTCCCTTCCATGACGAGGTCGAGTACGCGGTGCTCGTCGAGCTCCCGGGCCGGTGCGGTGTGGACGACGTGGCCCTCGCGGAGCACCAGCACCCGGTCGGCGAGGCCCAGCACTTCGGGGACCTCGCTGGAGACGAGCAGGACGGCGAGCCCGTCGTCGGCGAGGCGCCGGATGACGGCGTACAGCTCGGCGCGGGCGCCGACGTCGACCCCGCGCGTCGGCTCGTCGAGGAGCAGGACGCGGCAGCCGCGCAGCAGCCAGCGGGCGAGCACGGCTTTCTGCTGGTTGCCGCCGGAAAGGGTGCGGACCGGGGCGTCGGGGTTGTCGGGGCGCAGCGACAGCTCGCGGGTGGCGCGGCGGGCGGCCGCGCGTTCGGCGGTGCGGTCCAGCCACCCGGCGCGGGCGAAGCGGGGCAGGGAGGAGACGGAGACGTTCCGGGTGACCGACTCCAGCATGAGCAGGCCCTGTGCCTTGCGCTCCTCGGGCGCGAGGCCGAGCCCGGCGCGGACGGCGGCGCGGACGCTGCCGGGGCGCAGCGGCCTGCCGTCGACGAGGACGCGCCCGGCGGTCGGGCGGCGGGCGCCGTAGATCGTCTCCAGGATCTCGGAGCGCCCGGAGCCGACCAGTCCGGCGAAGCCGACGATCTCCCCGGGGTGCAGCTCGAGGTCGACCGGCGCGAACTCGCCCGTACGGGCCAGCCCTTCGGTCTTCAGGACGGGCACCCGGGTGGGGGCGAGGGCGGCGGGGGGCCGCTCGGGGAAGACGTACGCGACGTCCCGGCCGGTCATCATGGCGACGATGTCCCGGGTCGGGGTGTCCTCGGCGGGCAGTCCCCCGGCCACGGCACGCCCGTCCTTGAGGACGGTCACCCGGTCGCCGATGCGCCGGATCTCCTCCAGGCGGTGGGAGATGTAGACGACGGCGACGCCACCGGCGGTGAGGTCGGCGACGATCCGGAAGAGGTTGGCGGTCTCGTCGGGGTCGAGGGCGGCCGACGGCTCGTCCATCACGATGAGCCGTACGTCGTGGGAGAGGGCGCGGGCCATGGAGACGATCTGCCGCTGGGCGGCGGAGAGTTCGCCGACCGGGCGTGCCGGTTCGATCTCGGGGTGGCCGAGGCGGCGCAGCAGGGTGGCGGTGTCGGCGCGGGCGCTCCTGCCCCGCACGACGAACCCGGCGGTGGTCGGCTCGTGGCCGAGGAAGACGTTCTCGGCGACCGACAGGCCCTCGACCAGGTCGAGTTCCTGGTAGATGGTGGCGATGCCGAGGCGCATGGCGGCGATGGGGGACTTGAGGGTGACGGGTGTGCCGCGCCAGGTGATCTGGCCGCCGTCGGGCTGGTGAGCGCCGGCGAGCACCTTGATGAGGGTGGACTTGCCGGCGCCGTTCTGGCCGAGGAGGCAGTGGACCTCGCCGGCGCGGACCTCCAGGTCGACGCCGTCGAGGGCCCGGACGCCGGGAAAGGCCTTGGTGATGCCGGACATGGTGAGGAGCGGTGGTTCTGGTGTTGCCATGACGAATCCCCTCGGCGGGCGAGTGCGGTGCCGGTGAGCGGACAGGGCGGGGTACCAGGTGTGCGCGCTGTACGTGTGTGCCGTAGGTGTGAGCGGTGCGTGTGCGCTGTGCGTGTGTGCTGTACGTACGGGGCGAGGCGTAAAGGCGTGCGGGGTCAGGCGTGGGGCGTGGAGCGTGCGGGGTGGAACGTCCGAGGTGGGGCGTACGGGGTGGGGCGGGTTCCCGAGCGGTGCGGCTCAGGCCGGGGAGAACAGGTGGTCGCTGATGAGCCGGGCGGCGCCGATGACTCCGGCGGCCGCGCCCAGCTCGCCCAGCACGATGGGCAGGTTGCCGGTGGCCAGGGGCAGGGAGGTGCGGTAGACCTGGGTGCGGACGCTGGCGAGGAGGGTGTGGCCGAGGCCGGTCACCCCACCGCCGATCACCACCAGGCCCGGGTTGAAGAAGGAGACGAGCCCGGCGATGACCTGGCCCACGCGGTTGCCGCCCTCCCTGATGAGGGCGAGTGAGGTGGCGTCCCCGGCGGCCGCGGCCGCGGCGACGTCCACGGCGGTGAGCCGTCCCGCCGCCTCCAGGCGCCGGGCGAGCTCCTCGGACTGGCCGGCGCGCGCCGCGTCCTCGGCGTCGCGGGCCAGGGCCGCGCCGCTGAAGTGGGCCTCCAGACAGCCCCGGTTGCCGCAGGCGCAGGCGCGGCCGTCCGGGACGACCTGGATGTGGCCGATGTCGCCGGCGCTGCCGGTCGTACCGCGGTAGACCTGGCCGCCGACGACGATGCCGCAGCCGATGCCGGTGCCGATCTTGACGCAGAGGAAGTCGCCCACGGAGCGCGCGACGCCCGCGTGCTGCTCCCCCATCGCCATCAGGTTCACGTCGTTGTCGACCATGACCGGGCAGCCGAGTTCCTGGCTGAGCGCCTCGCGGACCGGGAAGCCGTCCCAGCCGGGCATGATCGGCGGCGCGACCGGTACGCCCTCGGGGAAGCGGACCGGTCCGGGCACGCCGATCCCGGCGCCGTCGAAGCCTTCGGCGAGGCCGGACGCCCGGAGCTTGGCCGCCATGGCGAGCACCTGCTCGAAGACGGCGACCGGGCCCTCGCGCACGTCCATGGGGTGGTTCAGGTGGCCGAGGACCTCCAGCTCGGCGTTGGTGACGGCCACGTCGATGGAGGTGGCGCCGATGTCGACGCCGAGGAAGCGCAGTTGGGGCGCGAGGCGGATGTTGTGCGAGCGCCGTCCGCCGCGCGAGGCGGCGAGGCCGTCGGCGACCACGAGGCCGGTCTCCAGGAGCCGGTCCACCTCGACGGCGAGCTTCGAGCGCGACAGGTCCACCTGATCACCCAGCTGGGCGCGGGAGTTGGGGCCGCCGTCGCGCAACAGCCGCAGCAGCCGCGCCTGGTGCGCGTTGGCGGGTCGAGCCGTCATCCGTCTCACGCGCCCCTCCCCGCCGTGTGGCCGGCCTCCGTCGGCTTTCGGTGGGGAACGTAGCAGCGCTTTGCCGCAGGGGGAAGAAGTTGCGCGGCAATCCGCGCGAACTTTCTCCACACCGAGGACAAAGCCGGTGCGCAGCCGGGGCCCGGGTCCTGTCAGGGGATGCGGACGACCTGGCCCGCGTACGAGAGGTTCCCGCCGAAGCCGAAGAGCAGCGCGGGCGCCCCGGAGGGCAGGTCGCCGCGCTCGACGAGCTTGGCGAAGGCCATCGGGATGGAGGCGGCCGAGGTGTTGCCGGACTCGGTCACATCGCGGGCGATCACGGCGTTGACCGCGCCGATCTTCCGGGCGACCGGTTCGATGATGCGCAGGTTCGCCTGGTGGAGCACGACCGCGGCGAGCTCCTCGGGCGCGACACCCGCCCGCTCGCACACCCGGCGGGCGATCGGCGGCAGCTGGGTGGTGGCCCACCGGTAGACCGTCTGCCCCTCCTGGGCGAAGCGCGGCGGGGTGCCCTCGATCCGGACGGCGTGACCCATCTCGGGGACCGAGCCCCACAGGACGGGGCCGATTCCGGCGTCCGGTGCCGCCTCGACGACGGCCGCGCCCGCTCCGTCGCCCACCAGGACGCAGGTGGTGCGGTCGGTCCAGTCGGTGACCTCGGTCATCTTGTCGGCGCCGATGACCAGCGCGCGGGTCGCCGAGCCCGCCCGTATGGCGTGGTCGGCGGTGGCGAGGGCGTGGGTGAAGCCCGCGCACACCACATTGAGGTCCATGGTGGCGGGCGAGCCCATACCGAGCCGGGCGGCGACCCGGGCCGCGGTGTTCGGGGAGCGGTCGATCGCCGTGGAGGTGGCGACGAGAACAAGGTCTACGTCGGCGGGGGTGAGCCCGGCGGAGGCGAGCGCCTTGGCGCCGGCGTGCGCGGCCATCTCGTCGACCGGCTCGTCGGGGCCGGCGACGTGCCGGGTGCGGATGCCGACCCGGCTGGTGATCCACTCGTCGCTGGTGTCGACCAGCGCGGTCAGGTCGTGGTTCGTCAGTACCTTGGCGGGCTGATAGTGCCCGAGCGCGGCGATACGAGTGCCCGTCATGCCCGGGACCCCCTTGGTTGTGCGATGCGTGGCCCCCAGTCTTGCCAGCGACTCGTGAGTAACCGGGCAGCCTTTCCGACAGGAATTACGGCCGCGCCTTGGAGATTCCGCAACATCGTTCGGTCGGGGCGGCCGGGGCCGCCGGCCCGGGAGGCCCCGTGTGCAGGAGAATGAGGTCGTCGAGGCCGCGCCAGAACCGAGGCCGCCAGAACCACGGACAGAACCGGGGCTGATCAGCAATGGGACGGGTCACCGAACGCCGCCGCGTCATCCGCATCCGCGACGGGGCCGTCTCGGCGCGTCCGGACACCCTGGTCGCCGAGGAGCCGCTGGAGATCCGGCTGAACGGCAAGCCCCTCGCCATCACCATGCGTACGCCGGGGGACGACTTCGCGCTCGCGGCCGGTTTCCTGGTCAGCGAGGGGGTGCTCGGCTCGGCGGCGGACGTGCGCGCCATCGTGTACTGCGCGGGCGCCCAGGACGACGGGACGAACACGTACAACGTGGTGGACGTGCAGCTCGCGCCGGGGGTCCGGGTGCCGGACATCACGCTGGAGCGGAACGTCTACACCACGTCGTCGTGCGGGCTGTGCGGCAAGGCGAGCCTCGACGCCGTCCGCACCACGGCCCGCTTCCCGATCTCCGACACTCCCCCGCTGCGGATCGAGCCCGCGCTGCTGGCGGAGCTGCCCGACCGGCTGCGCGCGGCGCAGCGGGTCTTCGACCGGACGGGCGGGCTGCACGCGGCCGCCCTGTTCTCGGAGACCGGTGAGCTGCTCGACGTACGGGAGGACGTGGGGCGCCACAACGCCGTGGACAAACTCGTCGGCCGCGCGCTGCGCGAGGACCGGCTGCCGCTGGACCGGGCGGTCCTGCTGGTGTCGGGACGGGCGTCGTTCGAGCTGGCGCAGAAGGCGGTGATGGCCGGGATCCCGGTGCTGGCCGCGGTGTCGGCGCCGTCGTCGCTCGCCGTGGACCTGGCCGCCGAGACGGGCCTGACGCTGGTCGGCTTCCTGCGCGGCCCGAACATGAACGTGTACGCGGGCGAGGAGCGCATCGCCCTCACGGCGGAGGCCTCCCGGAATTAGCGGCCGGCGCCGCCCCTAGTTCCGGGGCGGGTCGATCATCTGGAGTGCGAGTGTCTCCGGGGGTGCGGCGAGGCCGGGGCCGCCGGCCTCGACCCAGGCCAGGATGTCGTCCAGGCAGTCGTCGTCCAGGGCCCAGCCCACCCACGCGGCGCGGGCGCCGCGCCGTCGGCCCTCGGTCGAGGGCTGGACGACCACGACGTTGGCCTGGCCGCAGGGGCCGAGGCAGTCGCTGGTGCGGACGGCGAGGCGCCCGCCGGACGCGGCCGCGGCCTCGCGCAGCCGCCGCAGCTGGCCCGCGTGGTCGGTGCCGGGGTTCTTGCGGGCGTCACCGCAGCAGCAGCCCCGGCAGACGACGAGGGAGCAGGGGCGGGAGGCGCCGGGGCGTATCCAGGTGCGGCCGGAGTGGGGTGCGGGCATGGCCCTCACGGTAGCGGCCCTCGTGATCATGACGCGGCGGCGGGGTGCGCGATCCGCTTCAGCAGGGCGACGAACCGGTCGCGTTCGGCGGGTTCGAGATCGGCCAGGAGCGCGTCGTTGGCGCGGTCGGCGGCGCGTTCACAGCGGCGCAGGCGGCTGACGCCGTCGCGGGTGACGGTGATGGCGTTCTTGCGGCGGTCGGTGGGGTCGGGGGCGCGGGTGACCAGGCCTTCGGCCTGGAGGTCGTTGAGGATGCCGACCATGTCCTTGGGGTCGATGGCCAGACTGCGGCCGAGCTCGGCCTGGGCGACCGGCCCGAGCTCGGCCACGGCGGACAGGACGGCGTGGTGCCACATCTTCATGCCCTGTTCGGCGAGGGCCGCGGCGACGAGCGCGCGGCCGCGGGCGGCGGCGCGGCCGAGGAGCCAGCTGGGCAGGGCGGTGATGCGGGAGGGGGCGGGCGGGGTGTCTGCCATGCCCTCAGCCTACGCCGAAACCGTTGGACTTCCCCACGATTTCTCCTTTACCGTTGGGCAAACCAACGATTTTGGAGAGGGCGGTGGGCGCCATGCGGCGTGTCCGGTACGAGGTCAACGGCGGCCCCGAGGTGCTGTTCCTGGAGGAGGTCGCGGCCCCGGTGGCCGGGCCCGGCGAGCTGCTGGTGCGGGTGGAGGCGATCGGTGTCAGCCTCCCGGCCGTGAAGCGGGTGCGGGAGGCCGCCGAGCCCCTGCCGCTGGGTGGCGAGGTGGCCGGCACGGTGGAGGCGGTCGGCGAGGGCGTGACCGGGTTCGCGGCCGGCGACCGGGTGACGGGCATCTGCTTCACCCACGGCTACGCCGAACTCGCGGTCCTGCACACCTCGATGGCCTCGGTCGTGCCGGACGGCGCGACGGCGGTCGACGCGGTCGCGCTGGTACGCGGCGGGCTCGTGGCGCGGGGCGCGTGGGAGGCGGCGCGGCCGGTGGCGGGCGAGTCGGTGCTGGTGACGGGAGCGGCGAGCGGGGTCGGACAGCTGGCGGTGCAGGTGGCACGGCTGAACGGCGCCTCCCGGGTCGTCGCGGCGGCGGGCTCGGCGGCCAAGGCGGAGTTCCTGTACGGGCTCGGCGCCGACGAGGTGGTCGCGTACGGGGACTCTTCCTGGGGCGAGCCGGTCGACATCGTGCTCGACGCCGTGGGCGGCGACCTGCTCACGCCCGCGGTCGCCGCCCTGGCCCCGGGCGGCCGGCTCGTCGCGTACAGCTCCGGCGGTGGCACCGTGGCGGCGTACGACCTGCTCGTCGGCGCCAAGTCGGTGATCGGCTTCCAGATGGCCCACCTCGTGCGCACCCGTCCCGCCGTGTACGCGGCGTGGCGCGACGAGCTGTGGCGCCTGCACGCGGAGGGCCGCCTGCGCGCGGCCGTCCACGCCGCGCTGCCGCTGGAGTCGGCCGCCGAGGCGCACGCGCTGATCGAGGCCCGCGCGAACCAGGGGAAAGTGGTCCTGGTGCCGTGACCGCGGCCCGTGGCCCGCGCCCGCGACCCGCGACCGTACGCGGTCAGCGGCGCGCGGTCTCCGGGGCGGACGGGTGGCGCGCCGGGTCGGGCTCCGCCCCCGGCTCCGGCGCCGGGTCCCCGTGGTCCGCGTACCGCTTGGCGATCGCGGCGCAGACCATCAGCTGCATCTGGTGGAAGAGCATCAGGGGCAGCACCGCCAGCGAGGCGTGCGCGCCGAAGAGCACGCTTGCCATCGGAAGCCCGGCCGCCAGGCTCTTCTTCGAGCCGGCGAACTGGATCGCGATGCGGTCCGCCCTGGCGAAGCCGAGCCGGCCCGCCCCGTACCACGTCAGTGTCAGCATCACGGCGAGGAGCACCGCCTCCACGCCCAGCAGCGCCGCCAGGCGCGGCGGGGTGACCTGGTGCCAGACGCCCTGGACCATGCCCTGGCTGAAGGCCGTGTAGACGACGAGCAGGATCGAGCCCCGGTCGACGTACCCGAGCACCTTCTTGTGGCGGGTCAGGAATCCGGCCACCCAGCGCCGCAGCACCTGCCCCGCCAGGAACGGCACCAGCAGGTGCGCGACGATCCGCAGCAGCGAGTCCGCCGAGAAGCCGCCGCCGCGCGCACCCAGGAGCACCGCCACCAGCACCGGTGTGAGGACCATCCCGGCGAGCGACGAGAAGGACCCGGCGCAGATCGCGGCGGGCACGTTGCCGCGCGCGATCGAGGTGAACGCGATCGACGACTGGATCGTCGACGGCACCAGGCACAGGAAGAGCAGGCCGCCGTACAGCTCGGGCGTCAGCACGGAGGGCACCAGGCCCCGCGCGGCCAGCCCCAGCAACGGGAAGACCGCGAACGTCGCCGCCAGCACGGTCACGTGCAGCCGCCAGTGCCGCAGTCCGTCCAGGGCCTCGCGGGTCGACAACCGCGCCCCGTAGAGGAAGAACAGCAGGGCCACCGCCCCGGTCGACGCCCCGCCGGCGACGTCGGCGGCACCGCCCGAGGCGGGCAGCAGGACCGCCAGGACCACGGTGCCGAGCAGCGCCAGGACGTAGGGGTCGATCAGCGGTCGGAGCGTCGCGATGGCTCGGCGGCCCACGTGCTCCCGGCCCCTGTACTTCCGGCCCCTGTACTTCCGGCCCGTGTACTTCCCGTTCATGTACTCCCGTGCTCTCCGGTCAGGTCGTGCCCCCGCCATCGTCCCCCTGGCCACGGCGATCGGGAAACCCGCACACCACGCTGACTGTCATCACGTTGCGCGATGAGCGACGCTAGGCTGGCCGCGTGTACGACCCGGTCCAGCTGCGTACCTTCCTCGCCGTCACGCAGACGCTCAGCTTCACGCAGGCCGCCCGTCGGCTGGGCCTGCGCCAGTCGACGGTCAGCCAGCACGTGCGGCGCCTGGAGGAGGCGACCGGGCGCCGGCTCTTCACCCGGGACACGCACAGCGTGGAGCTCACCGAGGACGGCGAGGCCATGCTCGGCTTCGCCCGGACGATCCTGGCGGCCCACGAGCGGGCGTCGGCGTATTTCACCGGCACACGGCTGCGCGGGCGCCTGCGCTTCGGGGTCTCGGAGGACTTCGTCCTGACGCGGCTGCCGGAGGTCCTGGAGGCGTTCCGCCGTGACCACCCCGAGGTGGACCTGGAGCTCACGGTCGGGCTCTCCGGCACGCTGCACGAGAAGCTGGCGGCGGGCCGCCTCGACCTGGTCCTGGCCAAGCGGCGCGGCGGCGACACCCACGGCCGGCTGGTCTGGCACTCCACGCTGACGTGGATCGGCGCGCCCCGGTACCGGCTGGACCCCGGGCGCCCGGTTCCGCTGATCGTCTTCCCGCCGCCGGGCATCACGCGGGCCCGCGCCCTGGAGGCCCTCGAGGCGCACGGCCGCCCCTGGCGTGTCGTCTGTACGAGTACGAGCCTGAGCGGCCTGATCGCCGCGGCCCGCGCGGGCCTGGGCGTGATGGCCCACACCCGTGGCCTGATCCCGCCGGGCCTGGCCCCGCTTCCGTCGCGGGCGGGGCTGCCGGACCTCGGCGACGTGGACTTCGTCCTGCTCACCGGCCATCCGCGGGGCCCGGCCAAGGAAGCGGCGGACGCCCTCGCCTCGGCGATCCTGGCGGGCGGGGACCGGCTGCACGGGCAGGGCGCGGCGTAATCCGCCGCGGCGCGAACGGCCGGACTCGGCACCGGCGTACGCGCCCCCGCGTGAGCGGCTCGTACAGATTCCGTGGAGATTCGCGCACCGCCACCTGACTGTGGAGTCAGGTCGGGTCCGGGGCGCGTCTGACCTGTAGCGATGCCGGGGTTCCGGTACGCCGAAGCCCTCCCGTCGCACCGGTCCGTTGGGGTACCGTCACCCTCCGCTGTGCGGAGCGCCACAAGGAGCAGCCATTGCGCGAGTTCACTGTCCCCCCCATGGTGACGGCTCCCCTGGTCGGCGGGCTCGCCGACGCCGTGTTCGACCACGCCCTGGACGATCCGCACCACGTCGCGCTCGGCCGCAAGGGCGCCGACGGGCGGTGGGGCGACGTCACCTCGCTGGAGTTCCGCGACGAGGTGCTGGCGCTGGCCAAGGGGCTGATCGCGCACGGCGTACGGTTCGGCGACCGGGTCGCGATCATGTCCCGTACGCGTTACGAGTGGACGCTCTTCGACTTCGCGCTGTGGACGCTCGGCGCCCAGTCCGTGCCGGTCTATCCGACCGCCTCCGCCGAGCAGGTGCACTGGATGCTGCACGACGCCGGGGTGACCGCGTGCGTGGTCGAGCACGAGGACCACGCCATGACCGTGGGTTCGGTGGTCGACCGGCTGCCGCGGCTGCAGCGGCTGTGGCAGCTGGACGCGGGCGCGGTGGCCGAGCTGGTGGCGGCGGGCGCCGGCATCGACGAGGAGGTCGTGCAGCGCCACCGGCGGGCGGTGACGCCCGAGTCGATCGCGACGGTCATCTACACCTCCGGGACGACGGGCCGCCCCAAGGGCTGCGTGCTCACCCACGCCAACTTCATGTTCGAGACCGACACCCTGGTCGACCGGTGGGAGAAGGTGTTCCGCTCCCGGCCGGGCGACGAGGCCTCGACGCTGCTCTTTCTGCCGCTGGCGCACGTCTTCGGGCGGATGGTGGAGGTGGCGGCGGTCCGCAGACGGGTGAAGCTCGGCCACCAGCCGGTGCTGACGGCGAGCGCGCTGCTGCCGGACCTGGCGGCGTTCCGTCCGACGTTCGTCCTGGCCGTGCCGTACGTCTTCGAGAAGGTGTTCCACGCGGCGCGCCGGTCGGCCGAGGCGGCCGGGAAGGCGGCACCGTTCGACAGGGCCGTCGAGGTGGCGGTGCGCTACGCCGAGGCGCTGGAGCACAAGGCCTTCGGCCTGGGCCCCGGTCCGTCGGCGGCCCTGCGCGTACAGCACCAGTTCTTCGAGAAGCTCGTGTACGGCAAGGTCCGCGACGCCCTCGGCGGCCGGGTGCGGCACGCGATGTCGGGCGGCTCGGCCATGTCCCGGCGCCTCGGCCTGTTCTTCGAGGGCGCGGGCGTGACCGTGTACGAGGGGTACGGGCTGACCGAGACCACGTCGGCGGCGACCGCGAACCCTCCCGAGCGCGCCCGGTACGGCACCGTCGGGCAGCCCGTCCCCGGGACGACGGTGCACATCGCCGACGACGGCGAGATCTGGCTGCGCGGTCCGCACGTCTTCTCGGGGTACCTCAACGACCCCGACGCCACCGACGCCGTGCTGAAGGACGGCTGGCTGGCCACCGGCGACCTGGGCCGGCTCGACGAGGACGGCTATCTGACCATCACCGGGCGGAAGAAGGAGATCCTGGTGACCTCAGGCGGCAAGAGCGTCTCGCCGGCCGCCCTGGAGCAGCGGGTGGGCGCCCATCCGCTGGTCGCGCAGTGCGTCGTGGTCGGCAACGACCGCCCCTACATCGCGGCGCTGGTCACCCTCGACCGGGAGGCGGTGGAGCACTGGCTCGCCATGCAGAACCGGCCGCCCCTGCCCCCGGCGGAGCTGGTGCGGGACCCGTCGCTGGAGGCGGAGATCCGGCGGGCGGTGGTGGCCGCCAACACGACCGTGTCGCAGGCCGAGTCCATCCGTACGTTCCGGATACTGGCGCATCCGTTCACCGAGGAGCACGGACTGCTGACGCCGTCGCTGAAGCTGAAGCGCCGGGCGATCGAGACGGCGTACGCGGGCGAGATCGACGCCCTGTACCCGTGAGGGGAGGCGGCGGCGCGGGGAATAGGTGGGGGGCGGGTGATCGTTGCACTCGCACGTACGCAGAAAGACACGACGTGAGGAACGACCACTCGTGAGCAAGGCCCCCTCCATCACGCTCAACAACGGCGTCGCCATGCCGCAGCTCGGCTTCGGCGTCTGGCAGGTCCCGGACGACGAGGCGGCGAAGGCGGTGGGCACGGCCCTCGACGCCGGTTACCGCTCCATCGACACGGCCGCGATCTACGAGAACGAGAAGGGCACCGGCCAGGCCATCGCCGCCTCGGACCTCCCCCGCGAGGAGCTCTTCGTCACGACGAAGCTCTGGAACAGCGAGCAGGGGTACGACGCCACGCTGCGCGCCTTCGACGCCTCGCTGGGCCGGCTGGGCCTGGAGTACGTCGACCTGTACCTGATCCACTGGCCGCTGCCGTCGAGGGACGTGTACGTCGAGACGTACAAGGCGTTCGAGAAGATCCTCGCGGACGGCCGCGCCCGGGCCATCGGTGTCTCCAACTTCCTCCCGGAGCACCTGGAGCGCCTGATCGGTGAGACGTCGATCGTGCCGGCGGTCAACCAGATCGAGCTGCACCCGCACCTGCAGCAGGCCGAGAGCCGCGCGTTCCACGCCCGGCACGGCATCGCGACCGAGGCGTGGTCGCCGCTGGGCCAGGGCAAGGGTCTGCTGGACTCCCCCGCGCTGGTGGCGATCGCCCGCAAGTACGACCGCACCCCGGCGCAGGTGGTGCTGCGCTGGCACCTCCAGGCCGGAAACGTGGTGATCCCCAAGTCCGTGACGCCGTCGCGGATCCGGGAGAACATCGACGTCTTCGACTTCGCGCTCGACGCCGACGACCTGGCGGCCGTCGCGGCCCTCGACGAGGGGCGCCGACTGGGCCCGGACCCGGCGACGTACGACGTCTGCTGAACCTGCCCTTCGGGGCCGACGGCGGCGCGGTCGCGTGTGCGGCCGCGCCGCCGTCGCGCTCCTCAGGAGGCGCTCTCCTCAGGTCGCGTTTCTCGGGTCGCGTTTCTCGGGTCGCGCTCCTCAGGCAGCGCTCCTCACGTGGTGAGCAGGCGGTTGAAGAACGACCGGTACTTGCGCAGCGCCTTGCGCAGTTCCTCGGTGTCCACCTCCTCGCCCCGGTTCCACTGGCCCTCCAGGTCCTTCTTGTGATCGGCGAAGGTCGAGGCCAGCTGCTGCATGACGTCCGCGACGAGCGCGTCCGCCTTGTGCACGGCCTCGCGCGGGTCGTCGACGAACTGCGTCTGGACGTCCTGCCAGCGTTCGCGGAAGCTCTGCTCGTCGTCCGGGGCCAGCAGCCTCGGCGCGTCTTCCTCCTCCGTCTCCGCGTGTGCCGAGGCGGTGGCCGTGCCGGCGGTTCCTTCGGTCTGCTCCGCCGGCGCCGGCTCCGGCGCGGTGCTCTCGCCGGGGAAGGCGGGAACCCCGGTCTCCTCCTCCGAGGGCTGTGGCTGCGGCTGTGCCAGGTCCTCGGTGGACAGACCACTCTCGGTGGGTTCCGGTAGGTCCTCGCGTTGCATCTCTCCTCCCTTCACCTCTGCCCGTGGTCGGACAGCAACTCGTCGAAGAGCGCGCGGTAGTGCACCATGGCTCCGCGCAGCTGCTCGGTCGTCGCCTGGTGCTTCATGCTGAGCTGGTTGACTTCGTGGGCGGCGCGGTAGTGCTCGATGGTGCGGCCGTGCTCGACGGAGAGATCCCTGATCCGTTGGTTCAGGTTCTCGGTCGGGTAGCCGCGCTCGCGCATCAGGGACGCGACCAGGAGGTCCGCGTCCTGCACGGCGTCCTCCGGACGGTCCACGAACTCGCTCTGCACGCGCTGCCAGTCCCGGGAGTAGCGTTCCCGGGTGTCGCCCGTCAGCGGCCTGATGTCCAGCTCGTCGTGGCGTTTCTCGCGCTCGCTCAGCTCCCGCTCGGCGGCGAGCCGGCTGCCGCTGTCCTCCACGGTGCGTTCGTACTCCGGACCGAAACGCTCGCGCAGGCGACGGCGGCGGGACACGACGAAGGCTGCTGCGGCAACGACGGCGAGCACCACCACGATGGGAATGATGATCGCCAGGAGGGTCCCTGTTGACATCGGACCGACCCCCTCGTTGATGGCCGGTATGCCTCTCCAGCGTAGCCCCGCGCGCACCGGAGCAGTGAGATGAAACGATTGTCATTGGCCCTGCCTCGCTAAGGTAGGGCCCCATGACCGAAGCCGTCCCCGAGCGCGGGCAGCCGCGCGAGCGTGCGCGTGAGGACGCGCGTGCCCGCGCCCGTGGCGCCGCGCCGTCCGCGATACCGCCGTCCGTCCTCGTCGCGGGCGGCGTTTCGCTGCTTCTGATCGCGGTGCTCGTCCTCCCCGTGCTCTCCCACCCCGGGTTCCTGGCGTGGCAGACCATCTGCGTGGCGCTCACCGTGCAGGCGCTGCCCTTCCTGCTGTTCGGCACCGTGATCTCGGGCGCCGTCAACGCCTTCGTACCCGCGCGGGTCTTCAGCCGGGCCCTGCCGCGCAACCCCGCGCTCGCGGTGCCCGTCGCGGGCGCGGCGGGCGTGGTGCTGCCCGGCTGCGAGTGCGCGTCCGTGCCGGTCGCCGGGAGCCTGATCCGGCGCGGGGTGACGCCGGCCGCGGCGTTCGCGTTCCTGCTGTCCGCGCCCGCCGTCAACCCGATCGTGCTGGTCTCGACCGCCGTCGCCTTCCCCGGGCAGCCGCAGATGGTCGCCGCCCGGCTGGTCGCGTCCCTGGTGACGGCGGCCGCCATGGGATGGCTGTGGCTGAAGTGGGGCAAGGCGGAGTGGCTGAAGATGCCCGCGCGCCACACCGGGCACCGGGCCGGGCACAGCCGCTGGGAGGAGTTCCGCCTCGGCTTCCAGCACGACTTCCTGCACGCGGGGGGTTTTCTGGTGGTCGGGGCGATGGCCGCGGCCACCTTCAACGTCCTGGTGCCGCGCTCCGTGCTGGAGCTGTTCGCCGGATCACCGTGGCTGTCGGTGCTGTTCCTCGCGGCGCTCGCCATCGTGCTCGCCGTCTGCTCGGAGGCCGACGCCTTCGTCGCCGCCTCCCTCACGGGCTTCTCCCCCACCGCGCGGCTCACCTTCATGGTGGTGGGCCCCATGGTCGACGTGAAGCTCATCGCCCTCCAGGCCGGGACCTTCGGCCGCGGCTTCGCCGTGCGCTTCTCGGCCGCGACCGCCGTGGTGGCCGTGGCCTGCGCCTGCCTGACGGGGTGGTGGCTGCTGTGAGACGCCACATCCAGGCGGCCCTGCTGCTCCTGGCCGGGTCGGCCGTACTGCACATCGCGCTGCTCACCCAGCTCTACCTGCGGTACGTGAAGGAGGGCCTGCGGCCGTACCTGATCGCCTCCGGCATGCTGCTGCTGGTCCTGGGCGTGGTCGGCGCCGTACGGGACGGGCTGCCGTTCGCGGCCCGGCGCACGGACGAGGAACCGGCCGACGGGGCGGAGGAGGCCGCGCCCGAGGAGGGACACGACGGTCACGGACACGACCACCGGGGCGGGCCGCGCGTCGCCTGGCTGCTGTTCCCGCCGGTCCTCGCGCTGCTGCTGTACGCCCCGCCCGCCCTCGGCTCGTACACCGCGTCGCGCGAGAGCGGCAACGTGATCGCCCCCGTCTCGGAGTTCAACCCGCTGCCGGACACGGACCCGGCGCCGCTCGCCCTGTCCGGGTTCATCGCGCGCGTGCAGCAGGACCGCGAGGGCAGCCTCGCCGGGCGCACCGTGATGATGACGGGGTTCGTGACCCCGGTGCCCGGCGCCAAGGACGGCTCGTGGTACCTCAGTCGGCTCATCGTCAGCTGCTGCGCCGCCGACTCGCAGTCCCTGCGCATCCGGGTCCACGGCGTCCCGGCCCCGCCCGCCGACACCTGGGTGACGGTGACGGGGACCTGGCACCGGGGCGGCACGCTGGGGACGGCCACGGCGGCGGTGGCGCTGGACGCGACGAGCGTGCGGCGGACACCGGAGCCGATCAGTCCGTACCAGGACACGCCGCCCGTCCCGTGACCGTGCCGCGACCGTCCCGCGACCGTGCCGCGGACGGTCAGCCCCGGCGTGCGGTGTGCACCGTGCGGGCGGTGAGCAGGAAGACGTCCGGCCGCTGGTGCAGGCCCTGCGGCTCCGCCGGGTCCAGCAGACGGTCGAGGGCCGCGCGGTCCTCGGGGCCCAGCCGTTCGCCGAGGGTGTGGCGGTGACGGGTGAAGTGGGCGAGGACGTACTCGCGTACGGCGTCGGGGACGGGCGCCGGTACGTCATGGAGGAACGAGCGCGTGCCGCTCGGCGTGAGGCCCGCTCCGGCCAGCAGCGCCCGCCAGTCGTCGGGCTCCTCCTTGGCGCCGGGCAGCGCCGCGCGCATCTCGGCGAACCAGTCGGCGTGCGCGGCCTCCATCCGGGCCTCCAGGCCCGGGCGTCCGATCCCCGTGTGCTGCGGCAGGTGCCGGCCCGCGAGGCCGCCCTCGGCCACCGCGAGGAGGCCGCCGGGGCGCAGCAGGGCCGCCAGCCCGGCGACGGCGGCGCGCTGGTCGCCCAGGTGGTGCAGGGAGCCGGCCGCCCAGACGAGGTCGGCCGGGCCGAGCGCGGCGATGTCGTCGGGGAGCTGCGCGTGGAGCGTGGTGACGCGGTTCAGGCCAAGGCCGGCCGCCCGGTCGCGGGCGCGCTCCAGCAGCTCGGGCGTGGAGTCGACGGCGACGACCTCGGCGTACGGGAAGGCCTCGGCGAACAGGCACGACAGCACGCCGGGGCCACTGCCGACGTCGAGGACGCGGCGTACGCCGGTGGCCGGGGCGAGCTCGCCGAGCCAGGCCGCGGCCTGACGGTACAGCGGGGTCTGGAGCTCGGCGCCGCGCTCCAGCAGCGGCAGCATCTCGTTCCAGTCGATCTCGGTGTCGTGGTGGTGAGGGCTCATGGGCACAGCCTGCGGTGGAGGTGTCGCGGGGGCGAGCTTTGTTGCCGTTCCGGCAACGCGGCCCGCCACCGCTCGGACCACCACCGCTCGGCTCGTGACCCCTCGGCTCGTGGCCGCTCGGCTCAGTTGGCGGCGTGGGAGGGCGCGACGGCCTCGACCCGGGACGCCAGCTCGAAGTCGCGTTCGGTGATGGCGCCGCCCGCCGAGTGGGTGTTCATGGTGAGGTGGACCGTGTTGTAGCCGAGGGTGAGGTCGGAGTGGTGATCCAGCTCGTCCTGGAGCTGCGCGATGTGGACGACCATCGCGGTGGCGGCGAAGTGGGTGGGGAGGCGGTAGGTGCGGGCGATCCGGTCGCCCTCCTGCGACCAGCCGGGAAGCTCGCGCAGCCGGTCCTCGATCTCCTTCTGTGACAGCGGCTCAGTGGGCATGGCCGGCCCTCCGTTTCGTTTCGGTACGGACGCTGACGACGTGCCCGTGACGATACGTTCCGATGCCACCGGCCCGTGGTCAACACGTGGGTTACCGTCTGCGGTATGACAACTCTGGCTACCGGTACCGGAATAGGCCCGTTGCTGCGGGGCTGGCGTGAGCGGAGGCGGTTGAGCCAGCTGGAGCTGGCGCTGCGCGCGGACTCGTCTGCCCGTCACATCTCGTTCATCGAGACGGGGCGCTCGCGGCCCAGCGAGGAGATGGTCCTGCGCCTCGCCGACCATCTGGAGGTCCCGGTCCGGGAGCGCAACGCGCTGCTCCTGGCAGCCGGTTACGCCCCCCGGTACGCCGAGACGCCGCTGGACGACCCGTCCCTCGGCGCCCTGCGCGAGGGCATCGAGCAGCTGCTCGCCGGGTACGAGCCGTACCCGGCGGTCGTCGTGGACGGCTCGTACACGGTGGTGGCCGCCAACCGCGGCATCGCGATGCTGCTGGACGGGGTTGCGGAGCACCTGCTGGCACCGCCGATGAACGCCATGCGCATCACCCTGCACCCGCAGGGCCTGGCACCGAGGATCCGCAACCTGCGGGAGTGGCGCGGGCACCTGCTGGCGCAGATGGAGCGCCAGATCGCGCTGGCCCGCTCCGAGCCGCTGCGGCTGCTGTACGAGGAGGTCGCGGCGTACCCGCTGCCGGAGACGGGCGGCGACCCGGGGGACCGCGAGGATCCGACCCCGTACCCGTACTTCGCGCTGCCGATGCGGATCGAGCACGACGGTCGCGTGCTGTCCTTCGTGTCGTCGATCTCGACGTTCAACACGCCGATGGACGTGACGGTCGCCGAGCTGGCCATCGAGACGTTCCTCCCGGCCGACCCGGCGACGGTCGCGTACCTCCAGTCTCTCTAGCGGCCCGCCATCGCCCGCAGGGCTGACCACTGCAGGGCGGCGAAGGCGGCCACGGTGGCCGCCTGCATCGGGATCCACAGGGCCCCGGCGGTGCTGGGCGACAGCCAGACGGCGAGCGCGACGACGCTGAGCACCGCCCACAGCACATTGGCGTCGACGACCAGCTTGACGGCCGTGGCGGACGGCTCCGGCCGCGAGGCCAGGTAGCCGACGGCGGCGGCGAACGCGGTGAGGAACAGACCGAGTTCCAGCAGGAGCGCCGCGTCGACGCCCAGGAGCCGGCCGAGGGACCCGGAGGCGAGGGCGTACGCCAGCCCGTTGGCCCCGGTGACGACGGCGTCGAGCGCGAGGAAGCGGCGCAGCATGGTCTTCGGCTCGGTGGTGCGGGAGATGCCGGCGAGCAGGGCCTGGGACATGGCGGGCCTCCATCGAGGTCGGGTTGGGCGTCGGCGTCGGGGCCGTACGGAAGGGTCTGGCGCCGGGTCCCGGCCGCAGTGCGGCGGCCGGGCCCCGGTGACCCCAACGATGCCGCGCGGGGCGGGTGGGGGTCGATTACCGCCGAGGTAATGCGGCCCCGGGCTGGGCGGGATCAGCGGCGGCGGCCGCCGTGCAGTTCCAGCCGCTCCCCCGGGAAGCGCCCGCGGAAGGCGCGGTCGTGGGAGACCGCGACCACCGCTCCCGGGTACGCGGCGAGCGCCGCCTCCAGGTCCTCGATCAGGTCGAGCGCGATGTGGTTGGTCGGCTCGTCGAGGACGAGGAGGTCCGCGGGCCGCGTCACCAGCCTCGCGATCTGGAGCCGCCGCTGCTGGCCCGCGGAGAGGGCCGTCACCGGCACGTGCAGGTCCTCCTCGCGGAACAGGCCCAGTGCCAGCAGTTGGTCGGCGGAGTCCTCCGGCAGGCCGGGCCGGCCGGCCGCGAAGGCGGCGAGGAGCGGGAGCCGCGTGGAGCGCGCGGGCAGTTCCTGCGCCAGGTATCCGATGCGCGCGGGGCGGCGTACCGCGCCCGCGTCCGGTTCCAGGTCGCCCGCGAGGACGCGCAGCAGCGTCGTCTTGCCGGCGCCGTTCTCACCGGTGACCAGCAGCCGCTGACCGGGGGCGATCGCCAGTCGGTCCTCCAGGCGCAGCCGCTCGCCGACGGTGACGCCGTCGAGCTCGGCGAGCGGGCCCTCGGCCGTCGGCTCGGTCGCGGCCAGGGCCGCGGTGAACCGGAGCGGTTCGGCTGGTGCCGGCACGGGGTTGCGGCGCAGGTGGGCGAGGTGTTCCCGGACGGCGCGCACCTGCCCGCCGAGCTTCGCCTCGTGCGAGCGGCGGTGCTTGCCGAAGCCCTGCCGCGGATCCTTGCCGGTGGTGGCGAGCCGCTTCCCGGCGGCCTCCAGCAGCTCCTCCGTACGGGCCACCTCATCGAGCCACTGCGCGTACTCCTGCGCCGCGCGGCGCCGGGCGGCTGCCTTCGCGGCGCGGTAGCCGTCCCAGCCGTCGCCGTACCGGCGCACCGTGCGCGCGTCCCGGTCCACCTCGAGGATCGTGGTGGCGACGCGCTCCAGGAAGCCGCGGTCGTGGGTGACCGCGACGACGGTGCCGCGGTGGGCGCGCAGGTGTTCCTCGAGCCAGCGCACGGCCGCCGCGTCGAGGTGGTTCGTCGGCTCGTCGAGCAGCAGCAGCTCGGGCCCGGCGGCCAGGGCGCAGGCGAGCGCGAGGCGCGACTGCTCACCGCCGGAGAGCGAGCCGAGCACACGGTCGCGGGTGATTCCGGCGAGCCCGAGCCCGTGCAGGGCGGCGTCGACGCGGGCGTCCGCCTCGTAGCCGCCGCGCTCCTGGTACGCGGTCAGCAGCTCGCCGTACGCGGCGAGTTCGGCGTCCGGGGCCTCACCGAGGCGCTCCTCCGCCGTACGCAGCCGGTGCTCCATGTCCCGCAGGTCGGCGAAGGCGAGGTCGACGACGTCCTGGACGGTGCGGTCGGGGTCGAGGTCGATGGTCTGGGCGAGGTGGGCGACGCCGCCGGGAAAGGTCACGGTGATCTCCCCGGCGTCCGGCGCCTCGGCCGCGGCGAGCAGCCGCAGCAGGGTGGACTTCCCGGAGCCGTTCTCACCGATGACGGCGGCCTTCTCGCCCGGGCGGACGGTGAAGGAGACCTGGTCGAGGACGGTCCGGGTGCCGTAGGTCTTGGTGACGTCCTTGACGGACAGCTGTGCCACGGCAGCGGGTGCGGGCGTGGCGGTACGGGCGCGTGCGCGCATGGTGACTTCCTGTGGGCGTGCGAAGGGTCTACGGGCGGCGAAAAACGGCGGCGACGGTGGTGACGGTGGCGCCGGCCGTGCCCGGACTCACAGGAAGAAGAAGTGTGCCATGCCTCCACCATAACAAGACGATTCGTCTCGTCTCAACTTATCGCCGGACTGCGTCTCGCCTGCGCCTTCCCGCGCGTCGCAGCGGTTCAGCCCGCGATCAGCTCCCCGATCCGCCGCTCCGTCCAGTGGCCCGCCACGCCCGGGCAGGAGGCGAGGTAGGCGGTGACGGTGTCCGCGTCCCAGGCGCCCGTCGCCAGGAGGCCGGCGGCGATGTGGCGGAGGTAGTCGGCGGCGGGCGCGTTCCAGGCGACGTCGCGCATGCGCCACGGGGCCGTGAACGTGAGGAGCGGGTGGCCGTCGAGCGTCCCCGCGCAGACCAGCGTCTCGTAGCGGCCGTCGCCCAGGACCGCCCGGCCGTCGCGCAGCACCCGGGCCAGGTCGAGGTCGGTGTCCGGGCCCGGCTCGCGGTACATCTCCTGGGCCGCGATGTCCGAGAACTGCTGGGCCGTCACCAGGTGCGCCCGGGCCAGGACGCGGCCCTCTGCGTCGGGGTCGTAGAAGGCCCGCCCGCCGGTCCACACGGGCGACTCGGTGGCGAAGTAGAGCGCGCCCGTCAGCTCCACGGGTACGGAGGCGGCCGGGAGGCGGCGGTCGCGGCACCCGGGGTAGCGGCGGTTCGCGTCCGGCGGGGTGCCGCCCAGGCTGTAGTGGGCCAGCCGGTCGACGTGCGTGTTGGATCCGTAGGACGTGTACCAGACCTGCGTCGTCATCCGGCGACGGTAGCGGCGTGGCGCGTGAAGTTCTGCTGTTGGCCCGCTTAAGAAAAGCTCGATGGACGCGCGGGCCCGGTGTGGGCAGATTGGTGCGCGTTCACGATCTCCAGCCGTACCCCACCCGTACCCCCACCCGGGAGCTGCGCCGATGAAGGCACTTGTCAAGCAGAAGGCCGAGCCGGGCCTCTGGCTCATGGACGTGCCGGAGCCCGAGACCGGGCCCGGCGACGTACTGATCCGGGTGCTGCGGACCGGCATCTGCGGTACCGACCTGCACATCCGGTCCTGGGACGGCTGGGCGCGGCAGGCGGTGAACACGCCGCTGGTGCTGGGGCACGAGTTCGTCGGGGAGGTCGCGGCCGTCGGCGCCGACGTGAGCGACATCGCGGTCGGCGACCTGGTCAGCGGCGAGGGACACCTGGTGTGCGGCAAGTGCCGCAACTGCCTGGCGGGGCGGCGGCACCTGTGCCGGGCCACCATCGGGCTCGGCGTCGGGCGGGACGGGGCGTTCGCCGAGTACGTCGCGCTGCCGGCGTCCAACGTGTGGGTGCACCGCACCAAGGTGGACCTGGACGTGGCGGCGATCTTCGACCCGTTCGGGAACGCCGTGCACACGGCGCTGTCCTTCCCGCTCGTCGGCGAGGACGTCCTGATCACGGGCGCCGGCCCCATCGGTGTCATGGCGGCGGCGGTCGCCCGGCACGCGGGGGCGCGCAACGTGGTGATCACCGATGTGAGCGAGCCCCGGCTGGAACTCGCCCGCAAGGTGGGCGCCACGCTCGCCGTCAACGTCGCCGAGACGACCATCGGCGAGGCGCAGCGGCAGCTCGGGCTGCGCGAGGGCTTCGACATCGGCCTGGAGATGTCCGGGCGGCCCGAGGCCATGCGGGACATGGTCGCCAACATGACCCACGGCGGCCGGATCGCGATGCTCGGGCTGCCCGCCGAGGAGTTCGCCGTCGACTGGTCGAAGATCGTCACCTCGATGATCACGGTCAAGGGCATCTACGGCCGGGAGATGTTCGAGACCTGGTACGCCATGACCGTCCTGCTCGAAGGCGGCCTGGACCTCGGCCCCGTGATCACCGGCAGCTACTCCTATCAGGACTTCGACGCGGCCTTCGACGAGGCCGCCACCGCCCGCAGCGGCAAGATCATCCTCGACTGGACCGTTTAGTTTTGTGGCTCGGTTCGCCTCCGGGGCGCCTAAGACGGTGTCGACGGTCGATCGTGCTCGGTTCGCTCGTTCCTCGCGACCCTCCGCGCGTTCTCCCTTTCGACACCGCCGCGCCCCTTTGGCTCACTCGCCGGGTTTCCGAGAGCAGGGAGCACCCCTCATGTACGACTCCGTCCGCGACGAGCTGCGCGCCACCCTCGACGAGATCCGCGACGCCGGTCTCTTCAAGCCCGAGCGCGTCATCGCCACCCCCCAGAGCGCGACCGTCTCCGTGGCCTCCGGTGAGGTCCTGAACTTCTGCGCCAACAACTACCTGGGCCTCGCCGACCACCCCGAGGTCGTCGCCGCCGCCAAGGAGGCGCTGGACCGCTGGGGTTACGGCATGGCGTCCGTGCGCTTCATCTGCGGCACGCAGGACGTCCACAAGGAGCTGGAGCGGCGGCTGTCGGCGTTCCTGGGCCAGGAGGACACGATCCTGTACTCCTCCTGCTTCGACGCCAACGGCGGCGTCTTCGAGACGCTCCTCGGCCCCGAGGACGCGGTCATCTCCGACGCCCTCAACCACGCCTCCATCATCGACGGCATCCGGCTGTCCAAGGCCCGCCGCCACCGGTACGCCAACCGCGACCTGGCCGACCTGGAGCAGCAGCTCAAGGACACCCAGGACGCGCGGCGCCGGCTCATCGTCACCGACGGCGTCTTCTCGATGGACGGCTACGTGGCGCCGCTGCGGGAGATCTGCGACCTCGCCGACCGGTACGACGCGATGGTCATGGTCGACGACTCGCACGCCGTCGGGTTCGTCGGCCCGGAGGGGCGCGGCACCCCCGAGCTGCACGGCGTGATGGACCGCATCGACATCATCACCGGCACGCTCGGCAAGGCGCTGGGCGGCGCGTCCGGCGGTTACGTCGCGGCGCGCGCCGAGATCGTCGCGCTGCTGCGGCAGCGCTCGCGCCCGTACCTCTTCTCCAACTCCCTCGCCCCGGTGATCGCGGCCGCGTCGCTGAAGGTCCTGGACCTGCTGGAGTCCGCCGGCGACCTGCGGGAGCGGCTGGACGCCAACACGAAGCTGTTCCGTACGCGCATGGCGGAGGAGGGCTTCGAGATCCTGCCCGGCGACCACCCGATCGCCCCCGTGATGATCGGGGACGCGGCCGAGGCGGCGCGCATGGCGGAGCTGCTGCTGGAGCGGGGCGTGTACGTGATCGGCTTCTCGTACCCCGTGGTGCCGATGGGGCAGGCGCGCATCCGGGTGCAGCTGTCGGCGGCGCACTCCACGCAGGACGTGGAACGGGCGGTGGCCGCGTTCGCCGACGCACGCGCGACAATGGCGGGGTGATCGACCCCCGGCGGCTGCGCATCCTGCGGGCCGCGGCGGACCACCGTACGGTGACCGCCGCGGCGGCGGCGCTGTACCTGACCCCGTCCGCCGTCTCGCAGCAGCTCGCCGCGCTGGAGCAGGAGACCGGGCACACGCTGCTCACCCGGAGCGGCAAGGGCGTACGGCTCACGGCGGCCGGCGAGATCCTGCTGGAACACGCCAACGAGGTCCTCGCGCAGCTGGAGCGGGCGGAGGCGGAGCTCGCGGCGTACGCGGGGGGCACGGCCGGCGAGGTGACGGTGGCCGCCTTCGCGACCGGGATCGCGGAGGTGCTGGCCCCGGCGATCGGGCGGCTGGCCGAGACGCACCCCGGCATCCGGGTGCGCGTCCGGGACGCGGAGGGCGACGAGTCGCTGCCGCTGGTCCTGGACGGCGAGGCGGACGTGGCGCTCGCCGTGGAGTACCGGGGCGCGCCGCGGGAGGGCGACCGGCGCCTCGCGCGGGTGGCGCTGTACGCGGAGCCGTTCGACGCGGTGCTGCACGCGGGTCATCCGCTGGCGCAGGGGCCCGAGGTGGCGCTCGCCGCGCTGGCGGACGCCGACTGGATCGGCCCGTACCCCGGCAACCCGTGCCACGACATGGTGCTCCTCGCCTGCGAGCTGGCGGGCTTCGACCCGCGGCTGGTGCACTCCTCGGACGACTTCCGCGCGGTGGTGGCCCTCGCGGGCGCGGGCGCGGGCGTGGCCCTGGTGCCGCGCTCGGCGCTGCGGGGCATGGAGCTCAAGGACGTGGTGGTCCGCCCGGTGGCGGGTCCGGCGGCGTTCCGCCGGGTCTTCGCGGCTGTGCGGCGGGGGGCGGAGGGCCACCCGCTGATCCGGCCGGTGCTGGGGGCGCTGGCGGACGCGGCGGAAGGGCTGTCCGCGGCGGGCGTCTGACGCGTGGCGTAAACGGGTGTGACGTGAACGGCTTGGCTGAACGGCGTGGGATGAACGGCGTGGGATGAACGGCGTGGGATGAACGGCGTGGCCCGTTCCCGGCGGTACGCCGGGAACGGGCCACCCCCCGTCCCGCTCCTCGTGGCCAGGGCCGCCGATCAGCCGGCCCAGGCCTCCACGCGGGTGTTCTTCGAGCCCTCGAGGATGAGCTTCACCGTCTCACCACGCTTGTAGGCGACGGTCGCGTAGTGCTTCTTGCCGTTGCAGCGGTGCTTCTTCGTGGTGGACTTGCCGGTGTCCAGGACCAGCACCTTCAGCTTGGCGTTGCCGCCGCCCCAGCAGGTGAAGACGCCGCGCGCCATGCTGGAGCCGCCCGGCAGCTTGTAGCCCTGGGAGACCCACTTCTTGTTGTGGCTCTTGAGGTAGTCACCGCTGATGTTGGCGTTCCACAGGTTCTTCCAGCCCGCCTTGGTGACGACGGGGCCCGGGGCCGCCTCCGCCGCGACGGGGGCCGGGGCGGTGGGCGTCGCGGCGATGGCCGGGGCGGCGCCCATGGCGAGGCCGCCACCGAGCATCACGGTCGCCGTGGACAGGGCGAGGCTCCTGCGCAGGTTCATGGTCGTGCTTCCCTCCGTTGGTGGGCCGGGGGCGGTGCCGCCCGGCGGTTGCGAGAACGACTTTTCCGCGTCAATCCGGGCCGGGCCAGAGCCGGCCGGAAGGAGGGGGCGGCGTGGGACGTCCCACGTTCCGACCTGCTGGGACGCGCCGTCCCACGCGGCGTCGGCGGGACGCCGCCGCTGTCCGGATCACGCCGGGGGACGCGGGGGACGGGAACTCTTGGCCTTCCCTGGATGTCACCGCGTGGTGGAGATAGGGGGAACAGCACATGGCTCGATGGAAGGAACTGCCGCCCGGCCTCGGGGAGCGCGAGCGGCAACTGCTCGTCCAGCTGCGCCGCTTGAAGGACCACAGCGGGCTCAGCCTCGCCGCGCTCGCCGGCCGGACCGGTTACAGCCGCTCCTCCTGGGAGCGGTATCTCAACGGGAAGAAGCCCGTGCCGCGCCAGGCCGTCGAGGAGCTGGCCCGGGTGTGCGGGGCCGATCCGACACGGCTGGTCGTGCTGCACGAGGTGGCGCTCGGCGACCGGGAGGCGCCGTCACCCGAAGGACGCGAGGCGGACGGCACCGGGGGTACGGCGAGCGCCCCCGCCGCGGTGGACCGCCGCGGCGGAGCGGCGGAGCACGGCACGCCGGAGGGCGGTCCGGACGCGCGCGCCGCCGGCCTGCCGGAGGGCCGGGCCGGCCACGGGGCAGCCGGCGGGGAGACCGCCGGCCGGGGGAAGACCGCCGACCGGGGGGAGACCGCCCACCGGAAGGTCGCCGACGGGGAGGTCTCCGACGGGGAGGTCTCCGACGGGAAGGCGGCCGTCGCGGAGGACCGGGACCTCGGCCGGTCCGGGCGGACGGCGCGCGTGATGCCGCTGGGACGCGGGCTCGTCGTGGTCGCGCTCGTCGCGGCCGCCGCCTTCGTCGGCGGTCTGCTGACCGCCGGCGCGTGGCGGGACAGCGGGCCCGCCATGGAGGGCGCGTCCGCGTCGGCGTCCGGCTACCGCCGGGGGCAGACGTACGACTGCGAGATCCGGCGGGAGAAGGGCGAGCTCCGGGCCGGGCACAGCACCACGCGGGAGATGCTCCTGGACACCAACAGCACGGGCTTCGACGTGGTGGAGACACAGTGCCTGCTGCGGGAGCACGGCGTCGACCCGCAGGCGACGGACGGCCTGTACGACGAGCGGACCAAGGAGGCCGTCAAGCGGTTCCAGAAGGAACGAGGGCTCGTCGTCGACGGCATCGTGGGCCCCGACACCTGGAGGGAGCTGCGGCGGTGAGCGCGGGCACCGGGATCGCCACCGAATGCAGCCGGCTCGCCGCCGCGCTGCGCGAGCTGCGGGAGGCCACGGGCCTGAGCCTCGCCGCACTCGCCGCCCGCACGCCGTACAGCAAGTCCTCCTGGGAGCGGTACCTCAACGGAAAGGCGCCGGTGCCGCGCCAGGCCGTGGAGGCGCTGTGCGCGATGGTCGGGGAGCCGCCCGGGCGGCTGCTGGCGCTGTGGGAACTGGCCGACGCCGCCTGGAGCGGCCGGGCCGCGCCCCCGGAGCCCGCCGAGCCATCCCAGCCGGTCGAGCCGGTCGGCCCGGCCGGCCGCCGACCGGACCTGGGCCCGGGGCCGGGCGGGGCGGCGGCACCCCGGGGCGCCGGGGAGGTACGGCTCCGCCCGTCGCCCCGGCGCCCGCGGCGGTGGGCCGCCGTGGCGACGGGCGTCGTGGCGGCCGGCATCGCGCTCGGTCTCGGCGGCCTGAGCGGCCCGGGACCGCTGGTCCTGCCCCGCGGGGACGGCACCCCGGCGTCGCCCGGGCCGAGCCCCCTGGAGTCCGGCATCCGCAACCCCGGCTGCGCCGGGGCCTCCTGCGAGGGCGAGGACCCGAAGGACATGGGGTGCGGCGGCACCGGGATGGTGTCCACCGTCGCGGCCCGTACCGCCTCGGACGGGCAGCGCCTGGAGCTGCGGCGGGGCGAGGACTGCCGTGCGGTGTGGGTACGGGCCACCGGGCTCCGGGCGGGCGACGGCGTGGAGCTGACGATGCCGGGCGGCCGGACCCAGCGGATCGTCGCGACCGGCCCCCGGGCCGCCGAAGGGTACCTCGCCACCCCGATGGCGGCGGCCGACGCCCCGGGGACGGCCGGCGCGCGGGTCTGCCTCCTGCCCGCGCGCGGTGACCGGGAGTGCTTCGGCTGAGGCGGCCCCCGAGTGCGCCACGCGCGGTGACGCCCTCGCGCCGGGGGCGCGTCAGCGGCGCGAGGCGCGGTCAGCGGCGCGCGGCGCGGTCAGCGGCGCGCGGCGCGCTCCTTGCGGGCCGACATCCACGCGTACACCGGCACGCCCGCGAAGAGGAACAGCACGCCCTGGTAGACGGCCGCGTAGCCGGAGCCGGCGACCAGCCACAGGGAGAAGCCGAAAGCGAGGGCGGCGAGGAGCGCGTCGCGGACGAGGCGGCCGCGGTGGACGCGGTCGGTCTGTCCGGAGGCGAGGAAGTGGATCTGCGCGGCCGTGGACAGCAGGTAGGGGACGGTCGCGGTGAAGGTGGTGACGAGGACCAGGACCTCGAAGACGCCGTCGGAACCGGCCGTGTAGTTGTACACGGTCAGCAGCGAGGCGAGGACGACGGTGACGAGGACGCCGACGGTCGGCACGCCGCGCTTCTTGCGGGCGAAGGCCGTCGGGAAGAGCCCGTCCCGGGCGGCGGCGTACGGCGTCTGGGCGCTCAGCAGCGTCCAGCCGTTCAGCGCGCCGACCATCGAGACCAGCGCCATGCACGCCACCGCGGTGCCGCCCCAGGAGCCGCCGAACATGGTGTTGACGGCGTCGGAGAAGGGGGCGTCGGAGGCGACGAGCTTGTCGTGGGCGACGGTGCCGAAGACGGAGAGGGTGCCGAGCAGGTAGAGCGCGGCGGCGCCGAGCGTGCCGAGGATGGTGGCGCGGCCGACGTTGCGCTCGGGGTCGCGGACCTCGCCGGCGCTGACGGCGGCCGACTCGACGCCGAGGTAGCTGAAGAGCAGGATCGCGGCGGAGGCGGAGATCGCGCCGAGGGCGCCGGAGTCGCCGCCCTGGAAGGGGCCGAGGTTGCCGGAGTCGAAGAAGAACAGCCCGCCGACGGCGACGAGGAGCAGCGGCACGAACTTCAGCACGGTGGCGACGAGCTGGACGGCGCCGACGTATCGCGTCCCGGCCAGGTTGGCGAGGGCGGGCAGCCACTGGAGGCAGAGGGCCGCCGCGATGGTCGCGGCCGTGGAGTGGTCGACGGGGATCAGGACGTCGAGGTAGCCGACGGCGGCGACGGCGAGTGCCGCGTTGGAGACCCAGGTGGTGATCCAGTACGACCAGGCGGCGAGGAACCCGGCGAAGTCGCCGAAGGCCTCGCGGGCGTAGACGTAGGGGCCGCCGGTGCGGGGGTGGCGCCGGGCGAGGCGGCCGAAGACGAGCGCGAGGGCGATCGCGCCGACGGTGAGGACGGCGAAGGCGACCAGGCTGATGGTGCCGTACGGGGCGACGGACGCGGGGAGGAGGAAGATCCCGCCGCCGATGATGTTGCCCATGACCAGCGCGGTGGCGATCGGGAGACCGAAGCGCCGGGCGTGCTTGTTCTCGCCCGTGCCCGGCTGGTGGTCGGGGTGGTGCTGGTCGCGAGGGTGCTGGGGTGGGGTGAGGACCGTGGCCATGGGGGGTGCGGTGCGCCTTTCTCCGTATAAACCTCAGATATGGTCGAGGAGGGAGGGCGTCGCTCCAAATCACCCGTTTTTGTCCGGCGCGAGACCATCCGGAACCGGAAAAACTTCTTCCGCTTGCGGCCGTGGCGGCATTTCCTGCACGGCCCGTACGGTCTCTCCCGTCCCCCCGAGCCCCTGCGACTCGCGCAGCCAGCGGCGCAGCACCCGGTGCACCTGCTCCGCGCCCACCAGATCGCCGCCCTCCTCCACCGGCGCCGACAGCGTCAGCGGGGACAGCAGGAACGGCCGCGCCTGCTCACCGCCGAGCCCGCCGTGGGAGCCGATCTGCTCCTCGAAGGCGTGCACCTCGCCCGTCGACGGCTCGTACGTCGAGTTGACCATGATGTCCGCGGCGTGCGGGAACGAGTCCGTACGCCGGACGGCGTCGGCCGCGCCGGGGCCGAAGACGGCGAGCGGGCCGGCGTCGCCGTCGGCGAGTTCGTCGACCGGCACCTCGCGGCCGTCCGGGCCGATCACCACCGAGCCGTGCTTCTCGCTGCGTACCAGCACGAAACCGATACCGGGGTGGCGGGCCAGGGTGGGCAGCAGGGCGGGGTGGCGGCGGTCGATCTCCTCGCGCGACAGGCGGTAGGGCACGTCCGGGAAGGAGATGAGCCCGAGGTTCCCGGAGGCGAGCACCACCGGGTCCGAGCCGCGCGGCGGACGGACCTCGGCCGGCTCCTCCACCGGGCGGTGCAGGGCGCTGCGCAGCGCGCCGCGCGCCTCCGCGCCGGTCTGCGTGCGCCGGGCGCGGCGCGGGACGGGCAGCCCGCACGCGACGCGGACCAGGTCCTTCAGCGTCAGCCCGTACCGGCTCCGGAAGGTCTCGCCGGGGCTCTGGCCGTGGTCGGAGAGGAGCACGATCCGGTACGGGCGCGGCGCGTGCTCGGCGACCTCGGCGATGAGCGCGAGGGACCGGTCCAGCCGCTGGAGCACCTTGGCGGCGTCGCGGCTGTACGGCCCCGAGTGGTGGGCGACCTCGTCGTAGGCGACGAGGTCGGCGTAGACGGCGGGGCGGCCGGCGAGCACGTCGCCCATGACCGCCGCGACGACGACGTCCCGTTCGACGACGGTGGCGAAGGCGCGGATGAAGGGGTAGAGCCCGCCGCGGCGGACCCGCGGTGTCTCGCGGCGGAGGCGGGCCCGGGTGGACTGGCCGATCTCGCGCCCCACCTCGGCGACGAAGGAGACGGCGGTGCGGACGGCGTTGGCCGGGTCGCTGAAGTACGCGAAGTAGCCCGCCCTGGAGCGGTTTCCGCGGCCCCGGCGCGCCGTGACCGAGAGGACCAGGGCGAGTTGGCCGGCGCCTCCGCCGAAGAGGTTGCCGCGGCTCGCGCCGCCCCCGGCCAGCAGCCCGGGGTCACCGGTGCGCGCGACGGCGCGGCGCTGGAGTTCGGCGGCGCTGGCGGGCCGGTTGCTCACCATCAGCTGGCCGGTGTCCTTCTCGTACCAGCGGAAGGCGGGGACGTCGTGGTTGGAGCCGTGCAGCAGGGCGAGCTGGCTGGCGCCCGTCTGGCTGGACCAGTCGGTGCGCCACGGGGTGAGGCGGTGGCCGGCGCCCGGGCCGTGGAGCCAGGACGCCACGGTCGGCATCAGACCGTCCTCGGTCGCGCGCAGCAGGAGGTCGTGGCCGACGCCGTCCAGTTGCAGGAAGACCACGCCCGGCGCGGACGCGTCGGGCCCGCGTGCGGAGCGGGGGCGGCGGCGGTCGGTGAGCCGGTAGAGCCTGCGGCGGTAGGCGTCGTCGTCGTGTACGGCGACGGCGGTGGAGGTCGCGGAGGCGACGGCGGACATCACGGCGGCGACCACGACGGCGTTCTCCGGGTCGGCCTGGCCGCGGCCGTCGGGGATCAGCCGGAGCGCGACGAGCAGCAGGGAGCCGTTGAGGAAGAAGACGAGCAGCCCGAGGACGAGGGCCGGGACGAGCAGCAGGGCGCGTACGACCAGGGGCCACACGAGCGCGCTCAGCAGACCGAAGGCCCCGGCGCCCCAGGCGGCGGTGACGGCGGTCCGGGTGATGGTGTCGCCGTCGTCGGACTGCAGCCGGAAGTCGGGGAGCAGCGCGGCGAGCGCCAGCATGGTGAGGCTCGACACCGCCCAGACCGCGACGACCCGCAGCACGGCGCTGCCGGTCCTCCGCCATCGCCTCTCCGCCACGCCGCCAGCCTTCCGCCGAGCCTGGCTCCAGCGTGGCACACGGAACGTCGACGCCGTCCGTGGAACGTGGTCAGCGGCCGTCGTAGCCGGCGGTCGGCATGGAGAGCCTGCGGTGCACGTGGGCCTTCATGGCCGCGTCGTACGCCGGCTCGTCGAGCCCGGCCGTCTCCAGGCGCACGCCACGGCGTTCGCACTCCGCGGAGAAGGCCCGCGCCGAGGTGACGGCCCGCTCCAGCACCCGCTCGTTGGGGGCGACGAACAGGTCCACGGCGCCCGCCTCGATGTCGGCCCACAGCATCCGGTGGTCGGGGCGCAGCCCGTAGAGCAGCAGCTGCCGGCTGACGACATAGCCCTGGTCGGCGGCCCACCGCTCGCACATCGCGTGCTGGCTGCGGGTGTCCACCAGGAACGGGTCGCGCTCGAGCTCCTCGAGCGGCGTCAGGCTGGCGATCGCCGCCACGCGTACGTCCTCCATGGGCCGACCCTACTCCGATCGGCTCCGCGTGAGGAGGCGCGGAACTACGCTCTAGGAAGCGTAGTTCCGCTGAGCGGGCACGGGCGACGAGGAGGGTGGCGGGCCGGTGGAGGTCACCTGGTGGGGTCATGCCACCTGCACGGTCGAGGACTCCGGAGTGCGGGTGCTCACCGATCCGCTCTTCGCGCGCCGGCTGGCCCATCTGCGCCGGCGGCGGGGCGCGTTGCCGCCGCCCGAGGCCGCGCGCGCCCACGCGGTGGTGGTCTCGCACCTGCACGGCGACCACCTGCACCTGCCGTCGCTGGCCCGGCTCGCACCGGGCACCTCGCTGATCGTGCCGCGCGGCGCGACCCGCTCCGTACCGGGGCTGCGCAGGCTGGACGGGCTGCGGATCACCGAGGTGGGTCCCGGTGACGAGGTGGCGGTGGAGCACCTGGTCGTACGGGCGGTGCCGGCGCTGCACGACGGGCGGCGGCTGCCGGTGGGGCCGCACCGCTCCCCCGCGCTCGGGTACGTGGTGACCGGTGAGGCGCGCACGTACTTCGCCGGGGACACCGGGCTGTTCGACGGGATGGCGGACGCGGTGGGCGAGGTGGACGTGGCGCTGCTGCCGGTCGGCGGCTGGGGGCCCTACCTGGGCCACGGGCACCTGGACGCGCGGCGGGCCGCGCAGGTGCTCGCCGCGCTGGGTCCGCGCGCGGCGGTGCCGGTGCACTACGGCACGTACTGGCCGATCGGGATGGACGCGGTCCGGCCGCACGAGTTCCACGCGCCGGGCGACGAGTTCGTACGGCACGCGGCGCGGCTCGCACCGGGGGTGGCGGTGCACCGGCTGGGGCACGGCGAGCGCGTACGGCCGGAGGTCCGGCCGTGATCGCCGTGCTGGGTGCCGGGTGGGGGGCCGAGTGGGGGCCGGGGCTGGCGGCGGGGCTGCCGCCGGAGCCGACGCAGCAGGCGATCGGCTATCCGTCGCTGTTCCTGCTGGTGGCGCTGGGGGCGCTGGTCCCGGTGGTGCCGACGGGGGCGCTCGTCAGTTCGGCGACCGTGGTGGCGATCCACCAGACCGCGCCGTTCTCGCTGGCGGCCGTGTTCGCGCTGGCGGCCGGCGCGGCGTTCACCGGGGACGTGGCGCTGTACTGGCTGGGCCAGCGGGGCGTGCGCTCGAAGAACGGCTCGCGGCTGCTGGGAGCGCTGAGCGACCGGGCGGCGCCGGACCGGCTCGAACAGGCCCGGGCCAAGCTGCGCACCCACGGGGTGTCGGTGCTGGTGCTGTCCCGGCTCCTCCCGGCGGGCCGGATTCCGGTGATGCTGGCGTGCCTGCTCTCCGGGATGCGGCTGGGAGGGTTCGTGCGCGGCGACATCCCGGCGTGCCTGGCGTGGGCGGCGACCTACCAGCTGATCGGCGTGCTGGGCGGTTCGCTGTTCGCCCGCCCCTGGGAGGGCGTGGCGGCCGCGGTGGGCCTGGCGCTGCTGATCAGCGCGGTGCCGGGGATCTGGCGGCGGCTACGACGCCAACATCCGTGACCCGCCGACCGGCAGGTCCCAGAGCCGGTCGCGGGGCAGGCCGGCGGCGGCCCAGGCGGCGTGCAGGCGGGTGAGGGGTTCCAGGACCGGCTCGGAGGAGAGGACGAAGGTGGCCCAGTGCATGGGCGCCATCACCCGGGCCCCGAGGTCCTGGAAGGCCTGGACCGCCTCCTCCGGGTCGGTGTGGACGTCGCGGAGCCACCAGCGCGGGGCGTAGGCGCCGATGGGGAGGAGCGCCAGGTCGATGCCGGGGTGGCGGCGGCCGATCTCCGCGAACCAGTGGCCGTAACCGGTGTCGCCCGCGAAGTAGACGCGCCGGCCGGTGGGGTCGGTCAGCACCCAGCCGCCCCACAGGGAGCGGCAGGTGTCGGTGAGGGTGCGCTTGGACCAGTGGTGGGACGGTACGAAGTCGAAGCGGACCCCGCCCAGTTCGGCCGCCTCCCACCAGTCGAGCTCGGTGACGCGGGTGAAGCGGCGGCGGCGGAACCAGCGGCCGAGCCCCGCGGGGACGAAGACCGGTGTGTCGCGCGGCAGGCGCTTGAGGGTGGGGGCGTCGAGGTGGTCGTAGTGGTTGTGGCTGATGACGACGGCGTCGACGGGCGGCAGGTCCTCCCAGCGCACGCCGACGGGGGTGATGCGGGCGGGGGTGCCGAGGATGCGGCGGGACCAGACGGGGTCGGTGAGCACGGTGAGGCCGCCGACGCGGACGATCCAGCTGGCGTGGCCGGCCCAGGTGACGGCGACGGTGCCGACGTCGGCGGCGGGCAGCGGTTCGGGGGCGTACGGCAGCTTGGGGATGTCGCGCAGTCCGTCGGGGCCGGGCCGGACGGCGCCCTCCCTGGCCAGCCTGGCCATGGCGCGTACGCCCGGGAGGGGCGCGGTGAGGCGGTCGGCGAAGGATCTCGGCCAGGAGCGCAGCTCACCGAGCGGGCGGAGGGCGCCGCCCGCCACGGAGCCCGCCCGGCCGGCCGGGGCCGCCGGGGCCGGTCGCACGGTGGCCGTCGCGGCCGTCGCGGCGGGCATCGCCGTCGTGGCGGTCGAGGGGGACGTGGGTGACGTCTGTTCCGTCATCTGCGCGCTCCGTTCACCGTGGTCCTTGAAGATCGTGGAAAGCGGCTGCGAACGTCTCCAACGCTCGCGCGACATGCGGCAGTTCCAGTGGCCGCTGCGCCGTGAGGGCCTCCATGCGCTCCTCCGCCGTGGCCCCGAGGAGCGGCCCGGTCGACAGCCGTACGCGCAATGCGCCCAGCTCGTCGCCGAACCGGTGGCCGCCGGGAGCGGGCGCGCCCAGCCGGCCGGTGAGGTACTCCTCCAGCTCCATCGAGTCGGTGACGCCCCGCTCGGTGAGGCGTCCGCGCAGCGGCCCGAGGTCGGCGTAGAAGTGGCGCCCGGCCTGCGGCGGCAGGGCGAGCGCTCCGGCGGTCAGGACGGCGCGGTGCGCGGCGGCGGCCACGCGCGCGTGGAGCGCGGCCGCGGCGGCCGCCCGGGAGGTGACCGGTTCCGGCTCGCCGAGCGCGTGGGCGGCGGCCGCGGCGACGGGCCCCGCCACATGGGCGCCGAGCGCCGTGAGCAGGTCGAGGACGCGGGCGCGGCGGGCGGCGCCGGCCGGGGTGGGCGGGAAGCGGGCGATCGCGGTGGGCCAGGCCGGCGGGGTCAGGGCGCCGGCGAGGTCGCAGAGGACGGTGACGTCCTCGGGGCACATCTCGGCGGGGCTGACCAGCACGGTGTCGTGCGGCCGGTGCAGGGTGTCGCGCCAGGTCTCGTCGCTGACGATGTGCAGGCCCTCGCCGACCGCCGCCTCGCACGTCTCGCGCACCAGCTCGGGCGGCGGGACGGTGGCGGTCGGGTCGTCGGCCACGCACAGCAGCAGCAGCGCCGGGTGGCCGCCTTCGGCGCGCACCCGCCGCACGGTCTCCAGGAGGGCGTACGGGTCGGGTACGCCGCCGCATTCGGCGGGCGTGGGCACGGTGTACGCGGGTCTGCCGAGGAGCCGGGCCTGCGGGGCCCAGCCGGCGGGGCAGGGCCGGGGCAGCAGGACGTCGCCGCCGTGCGCGGCAATGAGCGCGGCGAGCAGCGGCTGCGCACCGGGGGCGGCGGCCAGGTCCTCGGGGTGGCAGCGCAGTCCGCGCCGCCACCAGTAGCCGCAGGCCGCGTCGCGCAGGACAGGGCCGCCGCCGGGCGGTTCGGCCTCGGTGCGGTCGGCGGCCGCGGCGAAGACGGCGACGAGTTCGGCGACCGTCGGCAGGCCGGCTTCGGGCGCCCCGGGCGCGTACCGCACGGGTCCCCGCCCCTCGGGGAGCGAGGGGGCCTCGGGGCCGTCCGCTGCCGGTTGCCGCATGCCTCTCTCCGCCCTGGCGTCCCTGCCGATGTCGGTGCTGTTGGTGTGGGGGACCCTGCCCGTGCCCGGAGCCCGCTATCCGTCCCCAAAGCCTTTTATACGGATGTTCCCGGCAAGTCGCCGCTCCGCGTGGGGGCGGTCTTCGCCGGCCCCAGCCGGGCGAGTTCCTTCTCCAGGCCGCGGCCCCGGGTGCGGACGACACCGGCGGCGACGTCCGCGAGCTTGCGGTTGGTGAGCTGGGAGATCCGGCGCAGCACGGTGTGGGCCTCGGCGGCGTCGCAGCCGAGGACGTGCATCACGATGCCGCCGGCCTGGTCGATGACGGGGCGGGAGCGCAGCGCGGTGGACAGCTGGCCGACCTCGGTGAGGGCGGCGCGGTAGCGGCGGTCGCGGGCGAGGCCCGCGGTGATCTCCTCGCCGAGGATGGCGGCGGGTCCGTGGGCGGCGTCCTCCAGGGAGCCGGCCCGGAAGCCGTAGAGGTTCAGGGTCATGTCGATGCCGGCCCGGTGGAACGGGAGGGTGACGCTGGCCCGGACGCCGGAGCCGAGGGCCATGGCCCGGTAGTCGGGCCAGCGGTCGTCGGTGAGGAGGTCCTCGGCGTCGACGGGTTCGCCGGTGTCGAGCGCTGTGTGGATGGGTCCGTCGCCGGAGTCGAGCTGGACGGCGACGAGGGCCGCCAGGTCCGGATGGGTGGCGGCGGTGCGGCGCTCGGACTCGCCGTCGCTGAGGGTGGCGACGGCCCCGCAGCACGCCGGGACCGACCGTACGCACTGCTCGGTGAGTTTCTGCAGCCTGCGGACGGTGGAGGCCGGTTCCGGGCCTTCGTACTCACGCTCGGGCAGCATCGCGGTCCTCCTTCCTCCGTGCGGTTGCCCCGCGCCCGCCGCGCGAAACGGGACCGCCGCCGCGGCCCGCCGCACGGCCACGGCGGTTACGGTGCTCCTATGACGGAGACCGACGCGTTCGGCGATGACCTCGCGGATTTCGTGCGCCGGGTCGGTGAGCTCCGCACCGCGCGGGCGCTTCCGGCCGACGAGCAGCAGGGCGTGCTGGACGCCGCCCTCTTCGAACTCCAGCATGCGGCAGAGTCGCTCTGGCCGCGCTACGAGCGGCTGGCGGCGCGGGCCCCGGACGGCACGACGGCCGACCGGCACGAGCGGCAGCTGCTGAAGACGCTGTTCCAGCGGTTGCCGCTGCCGGTGGTGCTGGTCGACCGCGACACGGTGGTACGGCGCATGAACTTCGCCGCGACCGGCCTGACCGGGGTGCGCGCCGGTTACGCCACCGGTCGGCCGCTCGCCGGGCTGCTGGTCTCCGCCGACCGGGCTCCGTTCCGTACGTCGGCGGCGGCCGCCGCGCGCGGGGAGGGCGGCCGCAGTCTGAGCGTGCGGCTGCAGGAGCGGCCGCACGATCCGGTGCGGGCCACGCTCGTCTCGCTGCCGCTGCCGGGCGAGCCGCAGTCGGCGGTGGTCGTGGTGCTCCAGCCGGGCGTGTCCGGGGCTGCCTCCCCGGTGGGGTTGGACGCGGGCGCCGTGGGGCGGCGGCTGATGCCGCCGGACCTCGCGGTGACGACGCAGCGCGCCGAGATGCTGGACCTGGTCGACGCGATGGCGAGCGCCCTGCTGGGCGGCCCGCCGGGGGACGCGGACGCGGCCGTGGAGGCGGCGGGGCGCGTGCTGCACGGGCGGTTCGCCGACTGGGTGGTGATCGACACCGCGGACTCCGACGAAGCCTCCGTCCGGCGGCCGGTGCTGCGTCGCACCGTCGTACTGGGCCCGCCGTCCCCGGATGACGTCTCCGGGGACGGCGGGCCGCTGCTGAAGGCGGTGGCGGAGCAGGAGCCGGCGGTCTGCCCCCTGGTGGTGGAGGCGGCCCGCGGCGGGGGCCCGGCGCTCCAGGTGCGGCCCGAGGACGCCCGCGCGTTCGGCGAGGACGCCTCGGGCGCCGCGGTCCTGGCGCGGGCCGGGGTGAGCTCGCTGCTGTGCCTGCCGCTGCCCGGCGACGGGCCGGGCGGCGGCGTGGCGGGGGTGCTGACGCTCTTCCGCACGGGGGCGCGGCGCGCGTTCTCGATGGCCGAGGCGCAGGCGGCGGACGTGATGTCCCGCCATGTGGCGCTGGCTATGCGGCGACGTCCCGCATGATGTCCTCCCGCAACCGGGTGCAGCAGCGGCTGATCAGCCGGGACACGTGCATCTGGGAGATGCCGAGGTCCTCGGCGATCCTGCTCTGGGTCATGTCGCGGAAGAACCGCATGTAGAGGATCTTCTGTTCGCGTTCGGGCAGCGTGCGCAGCCGCGGTTTGACCGATTCGCGGTCCACCACGACGTCGAGGGCCGGATCGGGGCCGCCGAGCGCGTCGACGAGGGTGTAGCCGTCCTCGGTGCCGGGCAGCTCGGCGTCGAGTGACAGCGCGGTGAAGCTGTCCAGCGCCTCCAGTCCGGCCATGGCCTCTTCCTCGGTCATGCCGGCCTTCTCGGCGATCTCCGCCACGGTGGGGGCGCGGCCCCCCACCGAGTGCGAGAGCTCCTGGTAGGCGGCGCGGACGCGGCCCCGCAGGTCCTGGACGCGGCGCGGCACGTGGAGGGTCCACATGTGGTCGCGGAAGTGGCGCTTGATCTCGCCGGTGATGGTCGGCACGGCGAAGCTCTCGAAGGCGGCGCCGCGCGAGGGGTCGTACCGGTCGACGGCCTTGACCAGGCCGAGGGCGGCGACCTGCTTGAGGTCCTCCAGTGACTCGCCGCGGTTGCGGAAGCGGCCGGCGAGCCGGTCCGCCATGGGCAGCCAGGCGCGCACGATGTCCTGCCGGACGGCTTCCCTCTCCTCCCCCTCCGGCAGCGAGGCCAGGCGCTGGAACGCCTCGGCGGTGTCGGGGGCGTCGTCGTGCGGATGCTTCGTGTGGGCGAGGGTAGGCATGATGCTTTTCAGCTCCCTGTACGGTGCTGACGGTTGGTGTCACCCCGAGGAAGAGCTCCCCTTTCCGGGCACGCGGACACGCCCGGAGCGGTGGGCCGCTCCCACGGACGTGCCTCCGGTCCGAAGCACGAGATGCGCATGCCCGGGGCTTGCCCGAGCAAACGCGTCGTTGCACTGATTCCACTGTCCTCGCGTTTCCGCGGATCGGCACCCGGTACCCGGGGCTGTGCTGCCTGTACGGCGGCGATGGCTACCCAGCGGTTCACTTCGGGAGGTACGCAGATGAGCAAGGACGTCGCCGACCAGATACTGGCGCGGCTGCGCGACTGGGGCGTCGAGTGCGTGTTCGGCTATCCGGGTGACGGGATCAACGGTCTGATCGCCGCCTGGGGCCGCGCGGAGGACCAGCCCCGGTTCATCCAGGCGCGGCACGAGGAGATGGCCGCGTTCCAGGCGGTCGGCTACGCGAAGTTCGGGCACCGCCTCGGGGTGTGCGTGGCGACCTCGGGACCGGGGGCGATCCACCTGCTCAACGGGTTGTACGACGCCAAGCTGGACCACGTCCCGGTGGTGGCGATCGTGGGGCAGACCCACCGCAGCGCGATGGGCGGCTCGTACCAGCAGGAGGTCGACCTGCACGCGCTCTTCAAGGACGTCGCGTCGGACTTCCTCGCAGAGGTGAACGTCCCGGAGCAGATCCCCAACGTGCTGGACCGCGCCATCCGCACGGCGTACGGCCGCCGCTGCCCGACCGTGATCATCGTGCCCGGCGACGTACAGGAGCTGCCGTACACGCCGCCCTCGCACGAGTTCAAGATGGTGCCGTCCAGCCTGGACCGCAGCGCGTGGACGGCGGTGCCGGCCGACGAGGCGGTGGAGCGGGCGGCCGAGGTCCTCAACTCCGGGGAGAAGCCCGCGATCCTCATCGGGCAGGGCGCCGCCTCCGCCCGCGCCGAGGTGCAGCAGGTCGCCGAGCTGCTGGGCGCGGGCGTCGCGAAGGCGCTCCTCGGCAAGGACGCGCTCTCGGACGAACTGCCCTACGTCACGGGGTCGATCGGCCTCCTCGGCACCCGGCCCTCCTGGGAGCTGATGCAGGAGTGCGACACCCTGCTGACGATCGGCTCCTCCTTCCCGTACAGCCAGTTCCTGCCGGAGTACGGGCAGGCGCGGGCCGTGCAGATCGACATCGACCCGCACATGGCGGGGATGCGCTACCCGTACGAGGTGAACCTCATCGGCGACGCGGGCGCCACCCTGCGCCGGCTGATGCCGCTGCTGCGGCGCCGGAAGAAGCGGGCGTGGCGGGAGAAGGTGGAGAAGTCCGTACGCCGGTGGGAGGAGGTCATGGAGCGGCGCGCCGCCCTGGGCGCCGACCCGGTGAACCCCGAGTACGTGGCGCGGGCCCTGTCGCCGCTGCTCCCCGACCGTACGCTGCTGACCTCGGACTCCGGCTCGGTCGCCAACTGGTACGCGCGGCACATCCGGATGCGCGGCGACATGCGGGGCTCGCTGTCGGGGACGCTCGCCACGATGGGCTGCGGGGTGCCGTACGCGATCGGCGCCAAGTTCGCGCACCCGGACCGGCCGGTGGTGGCGCTCGTCGGGGACGGCGCGATGCAGATGAACGGGCTGGCGGAGCTGATCACGGCCGCGAAGTACCGCCACCGCTGGGAGGACCCGCGGCTGGTCGTCGGCGTCTGGAACAACCGGGACCTCAACCAGGTCACGTGGGAGCTGCGGGCGATGGGCGACGCGCCCTCGTTCCTGCCGTCGCAGGAGCTGCCGGACGTGCCGTACGCGGCGTTCGCCGAGTCCATCGGCCTGACGGGCATCCGGGTGGAGAAGCCGGACGAGGTGGTGGACGCCTGGGAGGAGGCGCTGGCGGCGAACGGCCCGGCGGTCGTCGAGTTCGTCACCGACCCGTCCGTGCCGCCGATTCCGCCGCACGCGACCTGGCAGCAGATGGAGTCGACGGCGGCGGCCCTGCTGAAGGGCGACCCGGAACGGGGCGCGGTGGTGAAGCGGGGCCTGAAGGCGAAGGTGCAGGAGTTCCTGCCGGGCGGCAAGTCGTAGCAGCCGGACGCAAAGGCGAGTAAGGCGAAGGGGCGCGCGGGCGTCGAAAGGGATGGGGGTCCCCCGCCGAAGGTAGGGGGAGCGCGGAGGGTCGTGAGGAACTGGGGGTCCCCCCGGCCGGAGGCCAGGGGGAGGCCCGAGCACGATCGACCGTCGACGCACGCTCAAGCGCCCCGGAGCCGAACCGAGCCCCATGTAAAACGGTCTTCGGGCGCGGACCGCCGTCCGCGCCCGAAGACCTGTCACCCCATATTCACCCCGTGGCCGCTCGGCCGTCCCGGCGGGTACCCGCGCCGGCGGGTCCAAACCCCGGGTTTGCGACCGCCCCGTCGGGTACCCGCCGGGCGTCCGGAGAGGCACAGAGTTCAGACGTGGAGGGTGCCATGGAGCGAGGGAGCGGCGGGCTCAGCCGTCGACGCGACGACGAGATGAAACACCAGCTCCAGGGGCTGCTGAGGTCGGGGCACCCCACGAGGACCGAGGAGTGGCACGACCCGGAGCCGGTGGCGGAGGACGACCCCGACGTCCCGGCCAGCAGGGTCACCGCCGACCGGTTCGAGGCGCTGCGTCTGGAACTCGGCCGGTATCTCGCGCGCACGCCCTTCCCGGCCCACCGTGGCGACCTGCTCCGGGTGCTGCGCGAGCGGCACGCCCCCGACCGTCTGGTGGAGCTCGTGTCCGAGCTGCCCGGTGACCCGACGTACCACAGCGTCCAGGACGTGGCGGTGGCCGTGCGGGGTGCGTGACGGAGGGCATGGGGGCGGCCCGCACGGGTACTCCGGGCGGCGGCACGCGCGAGCGGGACGGGCAGGGAAGGCGGACTGGGAAGGCGGACAGGGACATGGCGCAGCGGGCGCGGCTCGTGCGGGACGTCATGACGCCCGGTGTGGCGACCGTGCGGCCGGACGCCTCGCTCGTCGAAGCGGCGCAGGTCATGCGGGCCCAGGACATCGGAGACGTGCTCGTGGCGGAGGGGGACCGGGTCCTCGGCATGGTCACGGACCGCGACATCGCGGTGCGTGCGGTGGCCGACGGAGCCGATCCGCTCACCGTCAGCGCCCAGTCCGTGTGCACCCCCGACCCCGTGTGCGTGACCCCCGAGGACCCCGTCGCGGACGCCGTGGAGCTGATGCGGCGCCACGCCGTCCGGCGGCTGCCGGTCGTGGAGGACGGGCGGCCGCTCGGCATGGTGGCCCTCGGCGACCTGGCGGTGGCGCGGGACCCCGGCTCCGCCCTCGCCGACATCAGCCGGGCCGAGCCGAACACATAGACGACCACGCGAGTACAGAGGAAGGGAGCGAAGAATCGTGCGCGTAGCGTTTCTCGTGGCGCCGGAGGGCGTCGAGCAGGTGGAACTGACCGACCCGTGGCAGGCGGTGGCCGACGCCGGTGACACCCCGGTGCTGGTGTCGACCGAGTCGGGCAAGATCCAGGCGTTCAACCACCTGGACAAGGCGGACACGTTCCCGGTCGACGAGACCGTCGCCGACGCGTCCGCCGCGGACTTCGGCGCGCTCGTCCTGCCCGGCGGCGTCGCCAATCCGGACTTCCTGCGGATGGACGAGCAGGCGGTCGCCTTCGTCCGCGCGTTCTTCGACGCCGGGAAGCCGGTCGCGGCGATCTGCCACGGTCCGTGGACCCTGGTGGAGGCCGATGTCGTACGGGGCCGGACCCTGACGTCCTGGCCGAGTCTGAAGACCGACATCCGCAACGCCGGCGGCGAGTGGGTGGACGAACAGGTCAAGGTCTGCGAGGCGACGCCCAGCACGCTCGTCACGAGCCGCAAGCCGGACGACCTCAAGGCGTTCTGCGAGGCGTTCACCAAGGTGTTCGCCAAGGTTGCGCGGGGCTGACGCCCACGCCCCGGCCGGGCTCCTCGTCCCGCGCGGCGGACGAGGAGCCCCTTACTCGGACGCGGATGCGGGTGCGGATCCGATCCCGTCCATGGAGGTGACCCCGATGGCGAACACCCTGCTCGCGCGGCACGCCGAGGCTCTGGAGGTGTTCGGCGCGCGCGTGCACGCGGTCCGCGACGACCAGTGGGACGCCCCGACGCCCTGCACCGAGTGGACGGTGCGCGACCTCGTCAACCACCTCACCGGTGAGCAGCTGTGGGTGGTGCCGCTGGTGCGGGACGGACTGACGATCGAGGAGGTCGGCGACCGGTTCGACGGCGACGTGCTCGGCGACGACCCCGTCGGGGTGTGGGACCGGGCGGCCGCCGAGGCCGTCGAGGCGTTCCGGGAGGAGGGGGCCCTCAGACGTACGGTCCACCTCTCGTACGGCGAGACACCGGCCGAGGACTACTGCCACCAGATGGTGGACGACGCCGTCATCCACGCCTGGGACCTGTCCCGGGCGATCGGCGCGGACGAGCACCTGCCCAAGGCGCTCGTCGACTTCACCACCCGGGACATCGCCCCGCAGGCCGCCGGACTGTCCAAGAGCGGCCTGTTCGCCCCGCCGGTGACGACACCGCCGGGCGCCGACGCGCAGACGAAGCTGCTGGCCATGGTCGGCCGCAAGGTCTGAGGGCCGCCCGCCCGGCACCCCGTCCGCAACGGACGACGACGTCCATGACGTGCGACGTATGACGCACGACAACGCACGACGTATGACGCACGACGCACGACGCACAATCCGGCCTCCGGGAGGGAGCCATGCAACTCTCGTTTCTCACCGCCCTCTTCGACCGCCCCGGGCCGTGGGCGAGCGTCTATCTGGACACCTCACGGGTGGACGAGTCCACCAAGGAGCGGCGGGCGCTCCAGGCCAAGGAGGTCTGTCACGAACTCCGGTCCCAGGGGTGCGACCCGGAGACCGAGCGGGCCGTGTACGAGGCGCTGACGGACGAGCCGCGCCCGCCGGGTGAGGCCGGGCGGGCGGTGTTCGCCGCGCACGGCGAGGTCGTCCTCGACCCGCCGCTGGGCGTACGGCCCCCGTGGCCGTCCGAGGTCACCTGGTCGGCGCTGCCGCACCTGGGCCCGCTGCTGGACCTGTCGACGCAGGAGCCGGTCTGCCTGGTCGCGTACATCGACCGCGCCGGAGCCGATCTGGAGCTGCGCACACCGCTCGGCGGGCGTCCGGCCGGCCATGTGGAGGGCCGCTCCTGGCCGTTGCGCCGCCATGGGACCGCGGACTGGTCCGAGCGGCACTTCCAGCTCAAGGTCGAGAACACCTGGGAGGAGAACGCCGCCGAGGTCGCCGAGGCCCTCACCGCGTGCCAGCGCGAGACCGGAGCCGATCTGATCGTGCTCGCCGGTGACCCGCGCGAGCGGCGCTCCGTGCACGAGCGGCTGGCCCCGGACATCCGGGCGCTCACCGTGGAGAGCGACCACGGCGGACGCGCGGCCGGCGCGAGCAGGCGGCTGCTGGACGAGGACGTGGAAGCCGCCCGCCAGGAGCACATGCGCCGCCTGGCCGCCGAGGAGCTGGACCGGTTCCGGGCCGCCCGCTCCACCGGCGGCGGCCGCCCGGAGGGTGCGGCCGAGGGCGTGCCCGCGCTGATCGAGGCGGCCCGGGAGCACCGGATCGCCGAGTTGCTGATCCGTACGGAGGGCCCGGACGCGCACCGCGAGGTGTGGGTGGGCGCGGAGCCGGACCAGATCGCGGTGCGCCGCAACGAGACGCAGTACCTGGGCGAGACCGAGCCCATGCCGGCCCGCGCCGACGACGCGCTGATCCGCTCGGCGGTGATGACGGGGGCGGAGGTGCTGCGGGTACGGCCGGAGATCGAGGACGAGGTCCCGGTCGGTGGCCTGGGCGCGCTGCTGCGCTGGCCGTACGACGAGAGCGAGCGGGAGAGGGAGGTGGAGCCGGCGTAGTCCCGCGGGTCCCTCCCGCGGCTGAGCGGGGCTCCGAGAGGCCCTCCCGCGGTGGAGCAGGCCGGGTGCCGCCCGCGGGTGGCGGCGCCCGGCCGCCTGCGTGCGCCCGCGTGCGCCGTTGTCGGCTTCGTAGGCCCTGGAAGGGGTAAGCGCCTCCCATGCCCCATGACCATGCCGCCCACACCACCGCGCAGGCCGCCGACCCCGTCCGTTCCCGCGTCACCGCGCTGCTCGGCGCCTGGGACCGGGACGTCTTCCACCGGGTGGCCACCCGCCACTGGCCGGGCGCCGAGCCCCTGCTCCCCCGGCTGAGCCGCAGCGCCAACCACGGGATGCTGTGGTTCGGCGCGGCGGCCGGGATCGCGGCGCTCGGGCGCGGGGCGCGGGCGCGGCGGGCGGCCGTGCGCGGGGTGGCGTCGCTCGCGGTGGCGTCGGCCACCATCAACACCGTCGGCAAGCGGTCGGTGCGGCGGGCGCGCCCCGTGCTGGACGCCGTGCCGATGGTGCGGCGGCTGAAGCGGCAGCCGATCACCACGTCGTTCCCGTCGGGCCACTCGGCGTCGGCGGCGGCCTTCGCGACGGGCGTGGCGCTGGAGTCGCGGGGCTGGGGGGCGGTCGTGGCGCCGGTGGCCGCCGCCGTGGCGCTCTCCCGGATCTACACGGGCGCGCACTACCCGAGCGATGTGCTGGTGGGCGCGGCCCTCGGGGTGGGCGCCGCCTTCGCCGTACGCGGCCTGGTGCCGACGCGGTCGCAGCTCCCGGCGCCGGGGCGGCCGCACGCCGACGCGCCCGCCCTGCCGGGCGGGGCCGGCCTGGTGGTCGTGGTCAACGAGGAGTCGGGGTCGGACTCCGCGGCGGCCGCCGCGCTGGTCCGGGACGCGCTGCCGCGCGCGGACGTGCGTGCGTGTGCCCCGGAGGCCGTGGAGGAGGAGCTGGAGGCGGCGGCGGATCGGTGCCGGGCCCTGGGAGTGGTGGGCGGCGACGGCACGGTCAACCGGGCGGCGGCCGTGGCGGCCCGGCACCGGGTGCCGCTGGCGGTCTTCCCCGGCGGGACGCTCAACCACTTCGCGTACGACCTGGGCGTCGAGTCCGTCCACGACACCTGCCGCGCGCTGGCCGCGGGTGACGCCGTACGGGTCGACCTGGGGCGGTTCACGCCCGGCCCGGACGGCGCGGCCCACGGTTACTTCGTCAACACCTTCAGCCTGGGCGTGTACCCGGAGCTGGTGCGGCTGCGGGAGCGCTGGGCGCCGCGGATCGGCGGCTGGCCGGCCGGGGTGCTCGGGGCGCTGCGGCTGCTGCGCGGCGAGCACCCGCTGGAGGCCGAGCTGGGCGGCGAACGGCACGCGCTGTGGCTGCTGTTCGCCGGCAACTGCCTGTACCGGCGGATGGGCCCGACCCCCGGGCACCGCGCCGAGCTGGCGGACGGCCTGCTGGACGTGCGGGTGGTACGGGCCGGCCGGCTGCCGGGGCTGCGGCTCCTGGCGGCGGTCCTCGCGGGCCCGCTGAGCCGCTCCCCCGTGCACGCGGCGGTGTCGCTGCGGCGGCTGCGGATCGCGGGGCTCGCACCCGGCACCGTCCTGGCGTACGACGGCGAGGTGACCGAGGCGCCGCCGGAACTGCTGGTCGACAAGGAGGACGAGGCGCTCACGGTCTACCGGCCGCAGGTACGTGCCTAGGGAGCGCCCCCTCACCGGGCCAGCGCGGCCGCGTCCCCCATCACGATCACGGGCTCCTTCGCCGGGTCGAGGGCGAGCAGCAGCTCCCGCATGCGCTCCAGGGGCAGAGAGACGCAGGCTCGGGTGGGGCCGCCGTGGTCGACGTGGATCCACACGCCGCCGCCCTTGGCGAGGCCGAGGGGGCGGGTCTTGTTCAGGGGCGTGGTGCCGGGGACGCGGTTGTAGTCGATGGCCACGACGTGGTCGAAGGAGCCTTCGAGCGGCTCGCCGAGGAACCCGGTGCCGGACATGTTGAACTCCTCGTCCTGGTCGTAGGGCAGCCGGGTGCCGGGGTCGGGCAGGCGACCGCCGGCGTCGCCGATCCGGAAGACGCCGATGGGCGTGCGCAGGTCGTCGGCGTGGTGGTCGTCGGTCCAGCCGCGCAGGGCGTTGTGCGCCTGCCACGGTTCGGTGACCGGGTGCCAGCCGCGTACCGGGTCGTGCGCGTACAGGACGGCGGTGGAGCGGGAGGAGTCGGGGCCCTCGCCCGTGACGACGAGCGCCTGCCGGGTGGTGGCCGGAATCCGCGCGCGGGTGAGCGGCCCGATGCCGGGGAGCTCGGCGGGGCGGGGGGCGAGCGCGGGCGCCGGCTTGGCGGGGGGCCCGGGCGCGGGGGCGGTCGCGGCCTGCGCCGGGCGGGCCGTGGGGGCGGAGGACGGCTCGGCGCATCCGGTGAGCAGGAGGCCGGCGCAGAGGGGGGTCAGCAGCGCGGCGAGGAGGGGCATGTCCGATCTTGTGGCCATGAAACACGATGATCGGCCGATCGTCCCGCTCCCGCACGGCGGTGACGGCAGACGGGCGGTACCCCGCCCTGGGCCGTGTACACGTTCGAATCGGGGGAACCCGAAGGATGGAGGTGCATTATGGTTCCCATCCTTCTGGTGCTGCTACTCATCCTGATCCTCTTCGGCGCCGGGTTCGCGGTGGAGGCGCTGTGGTGGATCGCGGTGGCGGTCCTGGTGATCTGGTTGCTCGGGTTCCTGTTCAGGACGACGTCGGGCGGCACGCGGTCCCGCTGGTACCGCTGGTAGGGGGTGACGGTTCGGGGATCACAGCAAGGGGCCGAGCGGTCCCAGATCGATGTTCAAGTCCTCCGGCGCGAGTCCGAACCTCGTCCGGAGGACTTCCATGCGGTCCTCCAGCAGCATCAGGGTCAGGCCGATCCGTTCCTCCTGCTCCTCGGTCAGCTCCCCGCCCTCCACGCGGCGCAGCGCCTGCCGCTCCATGAGCTGACGCAGGAGCTCGACGACGGTGAGGACCAGCCGGGCGAGGTCGCGCTCGACGGTGTCGGGGTCCAGCTCGACGCGGCGGCGCGGCTCGCTCATGCCCGCTCCCCCACGATCTCCCCCGCGATCTCCCTCGCTCCCTTCCCGGTGGTCTGCCCGCTGGTCTGCCCGGCCGGCTCCCACGGCGACGGCACCTGGGCGCTCACCGAGCTGACCAGCGCCTTGAGGTCGACGCGTACGAGGTCGACGTCGGCGATGCTCAGCGTGAGGTCGCCGCTGATGACCACGCCTCCGGCGAGCAGCCGGTCGAGCAGGTCCACGAGGGCGATCCGCCGCTCTTCGACGCTCACGCGGCCTCCTCCTCCGCGATCCCCGCGAAGGAGTACGGCGCCCAGGGCCCGGTCAGCTCCACCCGGACGCCCTCCTCGGACGCCCCCCGCACCAGCTGGACGAAGCCCTCGCCGCGCTCCCGGTCGATGAGGTAGGCGGCGTTGAGGACGTTGACGCCCCCGGCGCCGGACAGTTTGGCGTCCTGCGGCGGGTGGACGGTGGCGGCCTCCGCGTGCCGGGAGAGCTCGTCGTGCAGGCGGCGCGCCAGGTCCTCCGCGCGCCGCAGCCCGGCCTCCTGGCCGCGCCGCTGCCGGAGCCGGCGGCGCAGGTAGTCGCGTCCGCCGCCGGCGGCGGGCGCCGCCGCGGGCTGCCGGGGTTCCTGCCGCGGTTCCGGCTCGGATTCCGGTTCCGGTTCCGCGTACACCTTCACTCCCCACTCCACCCGGCCGTCCAGCCGCTCCAGGGCGCGGGCGAACCGGTCGTGGCCCTCCTCCAGCAACCGCCGCACGCCGCTGTCGTCGCGGCACACCGTGGCGAGCCGCAGCGGGAGCGGGCAGGTCACGGTGGTCAGGGCGGCGATGACCGCGTCGTGGGCGCGCGCGGTGGCGGCCAGCCAGTCCAGGTCCTCCAGGCGCGCGCGCAGCGGGGCCTCGTCGAAGTCCTCGGCGGGGACGGCGCCCACCACGGCGACGAGGTCGCCGTGGCGGAGCAGCCGCGGCGGCTGGTCCCCGATGGCGCGGAGCCCCTCGGGCAGGACGCCGTCGAAGGGCCGGCACACGGCGTAGACGTACCGCAGCCGCGGGGTGCGGGGGGCGGCGGGGGTGACGGTCATGCGGTGCGCTCCTCCAGCTCGGCGATCCGGCGCTGCAACTCCTCGTTCTCGCGGGCCAGTTCGCGCTGGCGGGCGCCCGAGGAGAGGGCGGGGTCGCTCTCCCACCAGTCGATGCCCATCTCCTTGGCGCGGTCGACGGACGCGACGACGAGACGCAGCTTGATGGTCAGCAGCTCGATGTCGAGCAGGTTGATCTTGATGTCGCCGGCGATCACCACGCCCTTGTCGAGGACGCGTTCGAGGATGTCGGCGAGGTTGGCGCTGCTGCCTTCGGCGGCGTACGGGCTTGGAAGGCCCCGGCTGGGGGTGGTCATGTCGGTCTCGTACCCTTCTCCAGGCGGTCGAGGAGCTCGTCCTCCCGGCGGTCGAATTCCGCCTCGTCGATCTCGCCCGCCTCCAGCATCTCGGCGAGGCGGGCGAGTTCGCGCTGTACGGCGGCGGGGTCGTAGTACTGCCGCTCCGCCTCCGCCACCACCTGGCGCAGCACCCAGGCGGTGCCGCGCAAGGGGGCGGCGGGCAGCAGGAGCAGCTCACCCAGCAGGCCCATACCGGAGCCTCTCCCCTCTACTCCACGAAGCTGTACGGCGGCAGCGGCCCGTTCAGGTGCAGCTGGAGGTGGCCGTGGTGCTTGGCGAGGGCCTCACAGGCCGCGACGAAGCCGTCGGCGGCGTCCCGGTCCACGAGGAAGGAGATGTTCGCCAGCCAGCCGGTGGACTCGGGTCCGGGCCGGATGTCCGCGGCCTCGCCCTGCAGGGCCTCCTGGACGAGTACCGCGTCGCGCGCCTCGCGCTGCTTGACGGCGGCCGCCACCCGTTCGCCGAGGGCGATCTTCTGCTCGTAGGTGCCGCCGCCCGCCGCGCGGTTGGCCTCGCTGAGCGCCCGCAGGTCGGGGTCGTCGGCGAGCACCTGGTGCAGGACGGCGTCCTGGTCGTGGGAGGCCTTGACGTTGTACTCGACCTTGTTGTCGAGGGCGTCGAGCCGCTCCAGGTAGTGGTCCTGGCGTTCGGCGAGGACCGCGACGACCGTGTCGTCGTCGGGCGAGACGCCGCCGAAGCGCATGGGCAGCACCGGGCCGTCCACGCCGGCCCCGGCGAGCACGTTCTGGTGGGCGAGCAGGTCGCGCCGCTTGGGGCGCAGCTCCTCGGGCGCGTCGCTCACGAGCGCCGTCAGGCCGCCCTCCGTGAGGATCCGGACGGGCTTGGGCGGGTCGCCGATGCCGCAGGTCCCCTTGGGGAGTCCGGGGTGTGAGCTCCGTGTGATGCCGTAGACGTACGTGCTCACTTCTCCTCTTCCTCCTTCTTCCGCGACGACGAGCGGCTGGACGAACGGCTGAGGGTGTCGGACAGGGTCTCGGCGGCGCCCTGGAGGGCGCCCTTCGACTTGCCGCGCGCTCCGGACTCGGTCATGTCGTTGACCAGCTCGGGCAGGCCCGGGTTCTTGCGGGGGCCGGCCTCCAGGTCGAGGCGGTTGCACGCCTCGGCGAAGCGCAGGTAGGTGTCGACGCTGGCGACGACGACACGGACGTCGATCTTCAGGATCTCGATGCCGACGAGCGAGACACGGACGAACGCGTCGATCACGAGCCCGCGGTCCAGGACGAGTTCCAGGACGTCGTACAGGCCACTGGTACCGCCGGAACCGCCTCCGGCCGGACCGCCTGTCTGTGTGGCTACGGTCATGGTGTGGCTCCCTCCCTGAGGGGTTGTCAGTTGGCGCCTCAGCGCTGCCGGTCGGCCCGGCCGCGTTCGTAGCGGCGCACGCGCCGGTAGCCGGTGAGCTCGCCGTCCTCGTCGAGTTCGACGTCATAGGACGCGAGCAGGCTCATCGTCTCGGGGACGCGGGTCAGTTCGACCACTTCGACGGTCAATCTCCAGCCGTCGTCGGTGCGTTGGAAAGACGACACCGACTCGGCGGTCAGCCCGGTGAGTTCGGCGAGCTGTTCGCACGCGCGGCGCAGGGTCTCTGATGTGTTGGCCATGACTTCATGCGGGTTGCCGCCACAGGGAGCCCGCAAACACGGGAACGCGGATCCCGCAAGTCCGGACGGCGTCAATCGCCTCGGCGCAGGGCGTCGAGCCGCCCGCGGACCGTCGGTCCGAGGACGCGCGGCCGGGCCGCTTCGGCGTCCCAGGGCCGGGTGCGCGCCTGCTCCAGGGCGGTGCGCACGGTCCAGCGGCGGGCGTGCGTGGCGGGCTCGTCGAGCTGCTCCCACGTCAGCGGCGCGGCGACGGGTGCGCCCGGCAGGGCGCGTACGGACCAGGGCGCGACGGCGGTCTGGGCGTAGCCGTTGCGCTGCACGTCGAGGTAGAGGCGGCCACCGCGGGCCTGTTTGCGGGCGGCGGTGGTCAGCGCGTCGGGGTGGCGGGCGGCGAGGGTGTCCGCGACGTCCCGGGCGAAGGCGCGCACGTCGTCGTGGTCGGTGCGCCCGGCGAGCGGCACGACGACGTGCAGGCCCCGGGAGCCGGTGGTCATCGGCACGCCGGACAGGCCGAGGGCGTCGAGCAGCTCGCGCAGGGCATGGGCGGCGCGGCGTACGGCGTCGAAGTCGTCCCGCTCGGGGTCGAGGTCGAAGACCATGCGGTCGGGCCACCGGGGCCGGTCGGCCTTCGCCAGCCAGCGGTGCAGGGTGAGGGACGCCTGGTCGGCGAGGTGGAGCAGGGTGGCGGTGTCGTCGCACACGGTGTGGGTGACGGTGCCGCCCTCCTTGGGCAGCTCGGCGCGGTGCACCCACTCCGGGTAGGCGTCCGGGGTGTCCTTCTGCATGAAGCGGGGCCCGCCGACGCCGTCGGGGTGCCGCTCCAGCATCAGGGGCCGGCCGCGCAGGTGCGGCAGCATGAACGGCGCGACCGAGCGGTAGTACGCGGCGAGGTCGGCCTTGGTCAGTCCGTCGTCGGGGAAGAGGACCTTGTCGGGCCGGTGGACCTCCACGGTCCTGCGCCCGGCCCGCAGGGCGGTGCGGGTCTGGGTCTCTGCGCTCATCCGGAGCCCGTACCCGGCGTGCCGCCGGGTACACGGAACGCCCCGGCCGCTGCCCGCGGAGCGGGACCGGTCGGGGCGTCGCGGGGAGCGAGTCAGGCCGTCACGCCGCTCTCCACGGCCAGCTTCACCGCCGCGGCGGTCGAGTCGGCGTCGATGCCCACCGCGTGCAGCTGCTCCTCCGGTGTCGCCGAGGTCGGCATGGCGCGGACGCCGAGGCGGACCAGGCGCGGGGCCGGGCGGCCGTCGGAGAAGGCCTCGGCGACCGCGTCGCCCAGGCCGCCCTCGGGATGGTGGTCCTCGACCGTGATGAGGCAGCCCGTGGCGGTCGCCGCGGCGGTCAGCGTCTCGGTGTCGACGGGCTTGACCGAGTACAGATCGATGACGCGTACCGGGATGCCGTGCTCGGCCAGCAGGTCGGCCGCCTTGAGGGCCTCGTGGACCGTGACCCCGGCCGCCACGAGGGTGGCGCGGTCGTCGTCGCCGCCCCCGCGCAGGACCTTGCTCCCGCCGACCGGGAACTCCTCGTCGGGCCCGTACAGCACCGGGGCGTCGCCGCGCGAGGTGCGCAGGTAGCGGATGCCGGACAGGTCGGCCATCGTGGCGACGAGCCGGGCGGTCTGGTTGGCGTCGCACGGGTAGAGCACGGTGCTGCCGTGGACCGCGCGGAGCATGGCCAGGTCCTCCAGGCCCATCTGGGACGGCCCGTCCTGCCCGATGGCGACGCCCGCGTGGGAGCCGACCAGGTTGATGCCGGCGCGGCTGACGGCGGCCATGCGGATGAAGTCGTACGCCCGGGTGAGGAAGGCCGCGAACGTCGACGCGTACGGGACGTACCCGCGCGTCTGGATGCCGACGGCCGCCGCGACGAGCTGCTGTTCGGCGATGTAGCACTCGAAGTACCGGTCGGGGTGGGCCTTGGCGAAGAACTCGGTGCGGGTGGAGTCGCTGACCTCCGCGTCGAGCGCCACCACGTCGCCGCGGGCGGAGCCGAGTGCCTCGAGGGCGTGCCCGTACGCGGTGCGGGTGGCGACCGTGTCGCCGACGTCGTAGCGCGGCAGCTCGACGGTGCCGTTCCGGGTGTGCCGGGGCGCGCTCACGTCCGGCGGGCTCTGTACGGACACGTGGTGGGGGTGCGGGCCGCCCAGCTCCGCGATGGCGGCCTCCGCGTCCTTGAGCGGCTTGCCGTGGAAGCCCTCGCGGTCCTCGACCGCGGTGACGCCGCGGCCCTTGCGGGTGGCGGCGAGGATCGCGGTGGGCTGCCGGATGGTGGAGCGGGCCTCGGCGTAGGCGCGGTCGACGGCCTCGACGTCGTGTCCGTCGACCTCGACCACGTGCCAGCCGAAGGCGTGCAGGCGCCGGGCGTAGGCGCCGAGGTCGTGTTCGTGGCGCGTGGGCCCGCGCTGGCCGAGCCGGTTGACGTCGACGACGAGGGTGAGGTTGTCGAGGTGGTTGTACGCGGCGTGCTCGACCGCCTCCCACACCGAGCCCTCCGCCATCTCGCTGTCGCCGGACAGGACGTACACGCGGTACGGCGCCTGGTCGAGGCGCTTGCCCGCGAGCGCCATGCCGACACCGACGGGCAGGCCCTGGCCGAGGGAGCCGGTGGCCACGTCCACCCAGGGCAGCCGGGGCGTGGGGTGCCCTTCGAGGCCGCTGCCGAGGGTGCGGTAGGTGGCGAGCTCCTCGTCGTCGATGGCGCCGGCGGCCCGGTACATGGCGTAGAGCAGGGGCGTGGCGTGGCCCTTGGAGAGCACGAACTTGTCGTTGCCGGGGTGGTCGGGCCGGTCGAAGTCGTAGCGCAGGTGGTGCGCGAGGAGGACGGCGCCGAGCTCGGCGGCGGACATCGAGGAGGTGGGGTGCCCGGAGCCCGCGGCTGCCGAGGCCCGGACCGCGTCGACCCTCAACTGCTGGGCGAGTGAGGCGAGTTCTTCGTAGTGCATGTCACTCCTTGCGAGCGCCGGAGCCGGTCGCGGCGCTGCTGTCGGTGCTGCTCTTGGCGCCGCCGTTCCCGGCGCCGCTCTTGGCCAGTTCGGGGGAGGCGGTGTCCAGCGGTACCTGCCAGGAGCGGACCAGGCCCAGCTGGACGGCCTGCCGGGGCAGTGCCGCGTCCAGCAGCCAGTCCGCGGCGACCCGCACCCGGTTGCCCGGCATGGCGGCCAGGTGGTAGCCCCGGGTGACGGCCCCGGCGACGGGCCCGGACAGCGGGACGCCCATCGGGTTGGCGGCCGCCTTCACCCCACCGAGGTCGACGGCGAAGCCCATGTCGCTGTGGCGGTACGGGGCGGCCTCGCCGGCACCGAGGGACGCGGCGACGTTGCGGGCGGCGGTCTTGCCCTGCCGGGAGGCGTGCTGCGCCGTCATGGGCGTGTACTCGCCGGGCCGGTTCAGGTCGGGTACGGCGGCGGCGTCGCCGCAGGCGAAGACGTCGGGGTGGCCGGGCACGCGCAGCTCGGGCGTGACGACGAGCCGGCCGCGTTCGACGGGCAGGCCCAGCTCGGAGACGAGCGGGTCGGGGCGCACGCCGACGCACCAGATGAGGGAGCGCGTCTCGACGAAGTCGCCGTTGTCGAGGAGGACGCCGTCGGACGTGGACTCCTTGACGGAGGTGCCCATCCGCACGTCGACGCCCCGGGCGCGCAATACCTGGTCGGCGGTGTCGGAGAGCCGCTTGTCGAGCCCGGGCAGGACGCGGTCGGCGACGTCGAGGAGCATCCAGCGGGGGCGTACGCCCTTGGGCCAGGAGGGGTACTTGCGCGCGAGCGCGTCGGTGAACATCTTGCCGTGGGCGGCGACCTCCGTGCCGGTGTAACCGGCGCCCACCACGACGAACGTGCAGCGGGAGGTGCACTCGGCGGGGTCGCCGGCGGACGCGGCGAGCTCTATCTGCCGGGTGATGTGGTCGCGCAGGTAGAGCGCCTCGGGCAGGCCGCGGAAGCCGGTGGCGTGCTCGGCGACGCCCGGGATGGGCAGCAGCTTGCTGACGCTGCCGACGGCGAGGACGAGCCGGTCGTAGCCGAGCTCGCCGGTGGTGCCCTCGGGGTCGGTGTAGTGCACCTTCCGCCCGTCGAGGTCGATGTGGTCGGCCTCGCCCAGGACCAGGCGGACGTGCCGGAGCGTGCCGGGCAGCGAGACGGTGACCCGGCGGGGCTCCAGGATGCCGGCGGAGACCTGCGGCAGCAGCGGCAGGTAGAGGAAGTAGTCGGTGGGGTTGAGCAGCACGATCTCGGCGCGGCCGCGCAGGCTCTTGCTGAGGCCGCGGGCGGTCTGGTAGCCGGCGAATCCCGCGCCGACGATCACGATGCGCGGCCGGCGGCGGGACGGCGTACCGGCGGGCGGGTTGACGGACGGGGTCACAGCGCCTCCAGCGTCAGGTCGAACGGTGACGGGTCGAGTGGTGGCAGGTGGGTCTGTGTCGGATCGGTCGTCGTCGGATCGGTCGGACGGTCAGATCGGTCGGATCGGTCGGGCCGGGCGCCGACGGGTCGGTGTCCGACGCCGCACGAACCTTCCCGGTGCCCGTGCGTCCGCCTGCCAAACGCCGCCGCCCCGGCGGCGCAGCACCGCGCCGGCGCCCGCCGCGATCCCGGCGGCGGCTCCGGCCGCCGCGGTGGCCGGCACGGCCGGGTGGCGCAGCAGCACGGTGTCCGCGTACAGGTCGCGCGCCTCGGCGTCGAAGCGGCCGTGGGCGCCGAAGTCCTGGCCCAGCGGGCCGTCGACCGGCGCCCACAGGTTGCTGGGCGCGGGCTCGTCGGAGTGCGGGGCGGCCCCCTCACCGGCGCCGTCCCACGGCTCCTGCTGGGCGCGGTATCCGGTGCGGGCCAGGTAGCGGTCGAGCAGCGCGGGCGCGAGCGCGTTGGCGACGAGCGTCAGGGCCGTACGGGCGCCGACGCGGTACTCGCGGCGGCCGGGGTGGTCGGCGGCGTGCACGACGGCGCGGGCGGCGACCTCCGGCTGGTAGACCGGCGGGACGGGGCGGGCGCGGCCCGGCATGCGCGACAGCGCCCAGTCGAACTGCGGGGTGTTGACGGCCGGGAGCTGCACCATGGTGGTGCGCACCTTGCTGCCGGCGTGCAGCAGCTCGCAGCGCACGGACTCGTTCCAGCCCTGGACGGCATGCGTGGCGCCGCAGTACGCGGACTGGAGCGGGACGCCGCGGTAGGCGAGCGCGGAGCCGACCTGGACGACGGTGCCGTGGTCGCGCGGCACCATGCGGCGCAGGGCGGCGCGGGTGCCGTTGGCGTACCCGAGGTAGGTGACCTCGGTGACGCGGCGGAACTCGTCGGGACGGATCTCGGTGAAGGGGGCGAAGACGCCGACGAAGGCGTTGTTCACCCAGACGTCGATCGGGCCGAGCTCGCGCTCCACCCGGTCGGCGGCCTCCTCGACGGCCCGGGTGTCGGAGACGTCGACGGACACGGTCAACGCGGTGCCGCCGGCGGCGCGTACGTCGGCGGCCGCGCCCGCGAGCCCCTTCTCGCCGCGCGCGAGCAGCGCCACGCGGTCGCCGCGCGCGGCGAAGGCGCGGGCCGTGGCGCGGCCCACCCCGCCGCCGGCTCCGGTGATCACGACCGTGCGGGCGGCCTCGGCAAGGTTCGCGTTCATGGGCGGCGGGTACCCGGGCGTCCCGGCGGATAACGCCGGAGGGAGGAGGCCCGCATGCCCATGCCCGAGGCGTCCGGGGTCGGCGGTCAGGACGTGGTGGCGCTCTTGGAAGAGCAGCACGTACGGCTCCGCCGCCTCTTCGACGAGCTGACGCGGAGCGAGGGGAAGGCGCGCGAGGAGCGCTTCGGTGAACTGGCCGGGCTGCTCGCGGCGCACGAGGCCGCGGAGGAGGAGATGGTCCACCCGTTCGCGCGCGGCCGCATCGAGGACGGCGAACGGATCGTCGAGCAGCGGCTGGAGGAGGAGAAGCGCGTACGGGCGGGGCTGCGCGCCCTGGAGGAGCTCGGCGGGGAACTCGGCGTGGACGCTCCGGAGTTCGCGGAGCGGTGCGCGGCGCTGCGGCACGACCTGCTGGCCCATGCGGAGGCCGAGGAGCGCGAGGAGTTCGCCCGGTTGCGGGAGACCTCGGAGCACGACCAGCTGGAGAACCTCGCGAAGGCGGTGAAGGCGGCTCAGGCGGTGCCGCCTTCGCGGCCGGGCCGCGGAGCAACCCCTGCGACCAGATAGTGAGATGGGGGTCTCACCATCCGACACGTCGGCGTACGGTGACGGCATGACGGATGCTGTGTACACCCATGGCCACCACGAGTCGGTGCTGCGGTCCCACCGGTGGCGTACCGCCGCCAACTCCGCGGCCTATCTGATCGACCGGCTCCGGCCGGGCCTCGACGTTCTGGATGTGGGCTGCGGCCCCGGCACCATCACCGCGGACCTGGCCGCGCTGGTCGCTCCCGGCCGGGTGACGGCCGTGGACACCGCCGGGGACGTACTGGGCCAGGCGCGCGCGGTGGCCGCCGAACGTGGCCTGGACAACGTCGAGTTCCGCGTCGCCGACGTGCTCGCGCTGGACTTCCCCGACGACTCCTTCGACGTGGTCCACGCCCACCAGGTGCTCCAGCACGTGGGCGACCCGGTGGCCGCGCTGCGCGAGATGCGGCGGGTGTGCCGCCCCGGCGGTGTCGTCGCGGCGCGCGACAGCGACTACGGGGCCTTCACCTGGTTCCCCGAGGTGCCGGTACTGGACGGCTGGCTGCGGCTCTACCACCGGGTCGCGCGCGGCAACGGCGGCGAGCCGGACGCCGGACGACGACTGCTCTCGTGGGCGCGGCGCGCCGGCTTCACCGACGTCACCGCCACCGCCTCGACCTGGTGTTTCGCCACCCCGGAGGAGCGCGCGTGGTGGAGCGGCCTGTGGGCGGACCGTACGACCGCCTCGGTGTACGCCCGGCGCGCGGTCGAGGGCGGGTACGCGACCGAGGACGAGCTGGCCGCCATCGCGGAGGGCTGGCGCGCATGGGGCCGCGAGGAGGACGGCTGGTTCCTGGTGCCGCACGGCGAGGTGCTGTGCCGGGCGTGAGGCCCCACTCCGGCGAGCGGATCACGCGCTTCGGCGCCGTCAACTACCCTCGCCCGCATGGAGATCATCGGCGCCACGCTGCGCATCTGCCTCGACGACCCGAACACCCTGGAGGAGTCGGTCCTCTTCTACGAACGGCTCACCGGCAGCCCCGCGCTCCGCTTCGAACGCGGCGGTGTGTCGGTGGCGGCGGTGGGGTGCTTCCTGCTGATGACGGGCCCGCAGTCGGAGCTGGAGGTGCTGCGCAAGGTGGCGGCCACGATCGCGGTGGACGACGTCGACGTGGCGCGTGACAGGCTCGCCGAGGTCGGCGCCCGGATCGTGGCGGGCCCGGTGCCGACGCCGGTGGGGCGCAACCTGATCGCGGCCCACCCGGACGGCTCGGTGTTCGAGTACGTCGACCGCCGGCGCGCGTAACCACGCGGCGCGGGTGCGCGCCGCAGGTACGCGCCGTGGGGCTGGGTAGCCAGGCGGCAACGCCGTAGGGCCCGGCCGTTCCGACGGAGCCCCGCCGGAAGGGCCGGGCCCACCCATATGTCTCATATGATGCAATTAACGCTTTTCTGTAGCTTTGACAGTGGTGGGCACCGGAAAGAGTGAGCCCATGTCGGTCTACGTCTACGCGATCATGGCCGCGACCCACCCCCTCCGGCTCGACGGCGTGGCCGGGGTGGGAGACCCACCGCGGCCGCTCCGAGTGGTGAAGGGGTCGTCGCTCGCCGCCGTCGTCAGCGACGCGCCGGACGGACCGCGCGCCGAGCGCCGCGACGCGCTCGCCCACGAGACGGTCCTCGAAGAGCTGATGAGCCAGGCGACCGTGCTCCCGCTGCGCCTCGGCGCCCTCGCCCCGGACGACGAGTCCGTCCGCGACACCCTGGAGGAGCGCGCCGACGTGTACCGGGAGCGGCTCGCGGCCCTCGACGGCTGCGTCGAGTTCCACCTGGAGGTCTCCTGCGACGAGGACGTCCTGCTGCGCGAAGTGCTGCGGCAGTCCGACGACGTGCGCCGCATGAACGACGAGGTGCGTGCCGGGCGCGGCGGGCAGGAGCTGAAGCCGGCGCTCGACGAGCTCGTCGCCCGGGAAGTGGGCGCCCGCCACGAGTCGTTCGGCTCCGGCATCGTCGAAGCGCTGCGCCCGCTGGCGCGCGAGACCAAGGTGTCCGATCCGGCCGGGGACGACTTCCTCGGCGCCTCCTTCCTCGTCGAGCGGCCCCGGCAGCAGGAGTTCGCGGCCCGGGAGGCCCAGCTGGCCGACGAGTACGGCGAGGACTTCGACTTCCGGATCCACGGGCCGCTTCCCCCGTACAGCTTCGTCTAGGGCCTGCCGGGGCGCAGCCGGGGTGCCGCCGAGACGACGCCATCCGCCCCGAGGAACCGTTTTGACCGGATTGGCCCGCGCCGCAGCGGGCAGACGCGGACTGGAGGTGACAGATATGAGCACTGAGAAGAAGGCGAAGAACGCCGGTCAGACCGCCAAGGGGAAGGCGAAGGAGGCCGTCGGAAGGGCTACGGGGAACGAGAGCCTGGAGATGGAGGGCCGGGCGGATCAGGCCAAGGGTGACGCCAAGCAGACGGTCGAGAAGGCCAAGGACACCTTCAAGCACTGACCGCCGGCGCTCCGGGTCACGGGCGGTGGAAGCGGGGAGACCCGCTTCCACCGCCCGTTCCTATGCGGCCGCGTCCGCGACCATGTCCGCGGTGATCGCCCAGCGCTCGTGGTCGCGCCACTGCCCGTCGACGAAGAGGAACGCGGGCGAGAAGCCCTCCAGCCGGAAGCCGGCGCGGCGTACGAGTGCGAGGGAGGCGGCGTTCAGCGGCTGGATGTTGGCCTCCAGCCGGTGCAGGCCCAGCGGACCGAAGGCGTACCGCAGCACCAGGCCGAGCGCCTCGCTCATCAGCCCGCGCCCGGCGGCGTGGGCGAAGGCCCCGTACCCGAGCGCGCCGCTGAGGAAGCCGCCGCGCACGATGTTGTTGATGTTGACGAACCCGGCGATGGCGCCGTCCGCGTCCCGCTCGCAGACCAGGAAGGACTCGCGGTCGTCCCCCTCGACGAGGGGCCGGGCGTAGCGGGCGTACGCGTCGGCGTCCACGGGCGGGAAGAGCCAGGGCCTGTGCAGCTCCCGGCTCTCCCTCGCCCGCGCGGTGAACTCGTCGGCGTCCTCGTACGTCAGGTGGCGCAGGGCCACGCGGGGGCCCTCGGTCAGGTACGGAGGGGCGGAGGAACGGATGCCGTGCATCCCGTCAGGCTAACCGGGCGATCAACGGACCACCGCCCCCGGGACCAGGACGAGTGGATCCTGGTCGCACGGGGGCGGTGGGAGCGGCCCTAGAGGTGAGAGGGCTCAGTGGTGGGTGAGGACCACCTGGCGCTCGTCGTCCGCGTCGTCGGCCTCCGCAGGGTCCGGGCGCTGGATGAGCAGGGCGGTGACGACTCCGACGGCGAGCAGCGCGAGAGCCGTGTACATGGCGTGCTGGTAACCGGCCTCGGTGACACCGCCCGCGTCGCTGCCCGCCGTGATCATGGCGGAGGCGAGGGCGATGCCGAGCGAGGCCCCGATGCCGAAGCAGGCGCCGTTGAGACCGGAGAGCGAGCCGGGCTTGTCCTTGGGGGCGGTGGTGACGGCGAGACCGTTGAGGCCGGTGAGCATGAAGCCGCCGTAGGTGACGCCGAGCGCGGCGAGGGCGGCCACCAGGATCCACTCGTTGTGCAGGAACAGCGTGGCGAAGACGAAGATGGCGAAGTTGGCGATCGCGCCGGCGACCACGATCGTGCGCCAGCCGATCTTCGGGCCGAGGCGGCCGGTCAGCGGGGCGGACACCACGCCGATCAGCTGGATGGGGGTGAGGAAGAGGACGGCGGCGGTGACGGCGGAGAGGCCGAGGCCGACCCGGGCGTCCTGGGAGAAGAGCGGGATGGTGAGCGCGATCGCGCCGAAGGCTCCGCCGAGGGTGCAGATCGTGGTCAGCAGCAGCGGCCAGGCGCGGCGCGAGGCGAGGACGTCGAGGTCGATGACCGGGTTGGCGGCGCTCTTCTGCGAGACGACGAAGAAGACGAGTGCGGCGACGCCGCCGATCAGGAAGCCCAGGGTGAGGGCGGAGGTCCAGCCCCAGGCGGCGCCCTGGGCGAGGCCGACGAGGATGCCGGTGAGGCCGAGGGCGAGGGCGGCGATGCCGCGCGAGTCGAAGCGGGCGTCGGCGTCGGCGGTGGGCGGGACGTCGGGGACGTACCGGCGTACGCCGAGGAGGCCGGCGACGGCGATCAGCGTGGAGCAGACGAAGATGCCGCGGAAGCCGATGGTGTCGGCGATCTGGCCGCCCGCGATGGCGTCGACACCGGCGAGGCCGCCGTTGACGGCGGTGATGATGCCGGCCGCCTTGCCGAAGCCGGCCGGGGTGAGCAGCTGGTTCAGGGTGAGGAAGGCGAGGGTGAACATCGCGGCGGAGACGCCCTGGAGGACGCGGCCCGCGATGAAGATCTCGATGTTCGGCGCGAAGACGCAGAGCAGGTTGCCGACGATCAGGACGACCGCGCAGAGCAGCATCATCGGCTTGCGGCCGCGCTGGTCGCTCAGGCGGGCGAGGGTGACCTGGCCGATGGCCGCCATGAGGAAGAACAGCGTCTGGGAGAGGCCGGCGGCCGCGGTGGTGGTGCCGAGGCGCTCGATGACATCGGGCAGGGCGGGGCTGAGCATGGTGGCGTTGATCTGGTAGCCGAGGACGGCGAGGACCATCGCCAGCAGCATGGGGCCGCGCCCCGCCAGGTCGGATGTGGCCGCTTCGGCTCCGGAACGCGTCCGGCCGAACGAGATGGACATGTCGGCCCCTTTGCCTTGGATGTCATGTCGAATGGCGCTTGTCAGACAAGCATTGCTGACACAGCCTGAGATCTACGCGCGTCGACGTCAAGACCTCCGAGCAAACTTTTGGCGTTTTCGCAGCTCAGATGAGAGGTACCTGGGAGGTTGTGCCATTGCCCGCCCGGGTCGGCTCGGCATAACTTGCAGACAAGTGAGCCGAGGAGGGGCAGTGGTGGTCAGCGCAGAGCAGCGGAGACCGGTCGTGGTGCTGTACGAGCGGATCGTGGACGCGATCCACGCGGGCACCTACCCGCCCGGCTCCACCCTCCCATCCGAGCCGAAGCTCGCCGCCGAGCTGGGCGTCAGCCGCCCGGCCCTGCGCGAGGCCCTGCTGCTGCTCCAGGAAGACGGCCTGCTGTCGGTGCGCCGCGGCGTGGGCCGCACCGTCAACGACCGGCCGCCGCGGCGCGGCTTCGAGCACATCCAGCCGCTCGAGGAGCTGATCGGCGCGGGCGCGCCGGTGCGCGTGCGGGGGCTGCTGCGCACGGTGGAGGAGCCGACGGACTTCACCACCCAGCACCTGCTGGCACCCGCCCGCGCCGAGCTGCGGTTCTGGGAGTCACTGCTGACGGCGGAGGGTACGGCGGCGGCGCTGAGCCAGGAGTGGGCGGCGGCGGAGGACGTCCTGGAGCGGGTGCACCCCGCTTTCGCCCGGGCCCTGGGCGCCCAGCCCGACCCGGCCGGTACGTCGATGCTCGCCGTGCTGACCGGCGCCTCGCGCGGCGTGCCGCTGTCCGCGCACAGCACCGTGACGGCGACGCTCGTCGGCCAGCGGCGCGGCGAACAGCTGGCCCGGTCGGCCGACACCCCGGCGGTACTGGTCACGCAGGTGGTGCGGGTGGGCGACACCCCGGTCATGGCGGCCAAGCACATGCTCCCGACGGGCGCGGCGGCGCTCCCGGTCCTCCAGTCGTCCTGACGGGCCCGGCGGGCCCTGCACGCCCCGACCGGGCCGCGCCAGCCACTCCCCGGGGCCGTGCCCGGCCCAGGGGGCGGACGCGCCCCGCCCGGCGGGGGCAGCCCCACAGGAGTCGCTGTCGCCCGCGTCACGGCGCCGCCCGCGCCCCTTGGCGTACACTCGCGCCCCATGCACTTGTCTGACAACCTCCCCGCCGCTGCCCCCGCCCCCGCCGACTGGATCGTGCGCGCCCCCAAGGCCGTCCTCCACGACCATCTGGACGGCGGCCTGCGCCCCGCCACGATCATCGAGCTGGCCCGCGACTGCGGCTACACCGGCCTGCCGACCGAGGACCCGGCCGCGCTGGCCGTGTGGTTCCGGGACGCCGCGGACTCCGGGTCGCTGGAGCGCTACCTGGAGACGTTCGCCCACACCTGTGCCGTGATGCAGACGCGCGAGGCGCTGTTCCGCGTCGCGGCCGAGTGCGCCGAGGACCTGGCGGCGGACGGCGTGGTCTACGCCGAGGTGCGGTACGCCCCCGAGCAGCACCTCGCCGCCGGGCTCACCCTCGACGAGGTCGTGGAGGCGGTGAACGACGGCTTCCGCGAGGGCGAGCGCCGCGCAGGCGGCCGCATCACGGTCGGCACGCTGCTGACCGGCATGCGCCACACGGACCGCTCGCTGGAGATAGCCGAGCTGACCGTCGCGCACCGCGAGCGCGGCGTGGCGGGCTTCGACATCGCGGGCGGCGAGATCGGCAACCCGCCGGCCCGCCACCTGCCCGCCTTCCAGCACCTCAAGCGGCACAACTGCCACTTCACCATCCACGCGGGCGAGGCCGTCGGCGCCGAGTCCATCCACGAGGCGGTGCAGGTCTGCGGCGCCGAGCGGATCGGCCACGGCGTCCGGATCACCGACGACATCGCCGAGGACGGCACGCTCGGCCACCTGGCCGCGTACGTCCGCGACAACCGCATCGCCCTGGAGGTCTGCCCGACCTCCAACCTCCAGACGGGCGCCGCGAAGGACTACGCCACGCACCCCATCGACCAGCTGCGCCGCCTCGGCTTCCGCATCACGCTGAACACCGACAACCGCCTGGTCTCCGGCACCACCATGAGCCGGGAGTTCCAGCACATGGCGGACGCCTTCGGCTACGGCCCCGAGGTCTTCGAGGAGTTCACGGTCGCCGCCGTCGAGGCCGCCTTCCTGCCGCTGCCGGAGCGCCGGCGCCTCATCGACGAGGTGATCCGCCCGGGTTACGCCGCCCTCGCGGCCGGCCGCTGACCCCCGGGTCACCAGCGCGCGCGCTCAGAGGTCGTAGCCCTGCGCGGCGAGCCACCGGTGCACGGCCGCCTTGTCGGCGACGCTGACGTGGGGCGGGCCGTGCCGGGGCGGGCCCTCGTCCCGGTTGAAGGCCGTCTCGGTGACGCGCGCGGTGACCCAGTCGGCCAGTTCGCGGGCGGCGGCGGGCGACAGCCGCCCCTGCTCCCAGCCGCGCCGCGCGTCCTCGGCGGCGCGCGGCTCGTACCGCGCGGCCTCCTCCAGCCATACGGGTACCAGGCGCTCGGCGACCTCTTCGTCGGTTTGGCTCATGGTGACAGGGTGACCGCCCGGCCCGCCGGTCATACCCGGGTGCGCCCGAACGGAGTCCCGCGAGGCAGCCTCGCGAGACCTCACCGCAGCGCCGGCACCTCCAGCGTCAGCGTGCCCGCGTCCGCGTCCAGGACGGCGGGCACGCCCAGCGGCACCGTCAGGTTCGTCGGGCCGTGTCCGAAGCCCAGCTCCTCGACGACCGGCACGCCGAGTCCGGCCAGCCGGTCGCGCAGGGTCGCGCGGACCGCTGCGTACGGGCCGCAGTCCTGCCAGGAGCCGAGTGCGACGCCCGCGACGCCGCCCAGCCATCCGGACCGCAGCAGCTGCGTGAGCGCGCGGTCCAGGCGGTACGGCTCCTCGCCGGTGTCCTCCAGGAGCAGCAGGCCGCCCCGCGCGGACGGCCGGGCCCCGGGCGTGCCGAGCTCGGCGGTGAGGAGGGTGAGGCAGCCGCCCAGCGTCACGCCGCGCGCCCGGCCCGGCACCAGCGGGCGGGCGGTGTCCAGCCCCAGGGTGCGTACGGAGTCGGGGTCGAAGAGCGTGGCGCGCAGCGACTCCTGGGTGCGGGCGTCCTCGAGGAAGGTGACGGCGGCGGCCATGGGGCCGTGCAGCGTGGCGAGGCCCCGTGCGGCGAACGCCTCGTGGAGCGCGGTCACATCGCTGTAGCCGACGAACACCTTGGGCCCGCCCGCGCGCATCGCCGCCCAGTCGACCAGGTCCACCATGCGCTGGGCGCCGTAACCGCCGCGCGCGCAGATCACCGCCGCGACGGACGGGTCGCACCAGGCCCGCGTCAGGTCGCGGGCGCGTGCGGCGTCGTCCCCCGCCAGGTAGCCCAGGTGCCGGTCGAGGACGTGAGGCGCCACCACCGGATCGAGGCCCCAGCCGCGCAGGACGTCCAGCCCCGCCCGGAGCCGCTCCTCGGCCACCGGACCGCTGGGCGCGACGATCGCGACGCGGTCCCCGGACCGCAGGCGGCGCGGCCGCTCCAACGCCCCTACCCGGTCCGTCACTTCCGCAGCTCCAGCAGCGGCACGTCGAAACGGGTGACGCCGAAGACCTGGACGTACAGCGCGAGTTCCGACTCCAGCGCCCGCGTCATCGTCTCGGCCCGCCGGAAACCGTGCCCCTCCCCCTCGAAGGCGACGTACGTGTGCGGTACGCCGCGCCCCGCCATCCGGGCCAGGAAACGTTCCGTCTGGGCGGGCGGGCAGACGACGTCGTCGAGCCCCTGGAGCAGCAGGAACGGCGCGGTGATCCGCTCGGCCAGCTCGATCGGCGCACGCTCGCGGTAGCGGCCGGGGACCTCGCCGGGCGGGCCGATCAGGGACTCCAGGTAGCGGGACTCGAAGTCGTGGGTCTCCTCGGCCCAGCCCTCCAGGTCCAGGACGGGGTAGAGGAGCGTGCCGCAGGCGTAGACGCGGGTGACGGCGAGCGAGACGGCGGCGGTCCAGCCGCCCGCGCTGCCGCCGCGGATCGCGAGGCGGGCCGGGTCGGCGGTGCCTTCGGCGGCGAGCGCCTCGGCGACGGCGGCGCAGTCCTCGACGTCCACGACGCCCCACTGCTCGCGCAGCCGCTCCCGGTAGGCGCGCCCGTAGCCGGTGGAGCCGCCGTAGTTGACCTCGGCGACGCCGATGCCGCGCGAGGTGAAGTAGGCGATCTCCAGGTCGAGGACGAGCGGCGCGTGGCCGGTGGGGCCGCCGTGCGCCCACACCACGAACGGCGGCAGCTCGTCGTCGGGTGCGCTGCGGTCGGGGTTGTGCGGCGGGTAGATGTGGGCGTGGATCTCACGGTTGTCGGGACCGGTGAAGGTGCGGATCTGCGGTTCGGGGTAGTACGCGGGGTCGACGGGGTCGTCGTGCGCGGAACCGATGACGCGTGCCCTGCCCGTGCCGGTGTCGAGTTCGACGACCTCGTACGCGCTGCGGGGGCTGGCCGCGACGCCGACGACGCGGCTGCCGTGGGCGGCGAGGGTGGGCGCCCACTCGGTCCAGGGCCCGGCGGCGTCGACGAGTTCGCCGGTCTCGGGGTCGAGTATGCCGAGGGCGGTGGCACCCCGGCCGTGGATGACGGCGACGAGGCCGTTGTCGAGCGGGTGGAACCACCGCATGCCCACCTTCCACAGCGGCCCGCCGAACTCCTCGGCGCGGCCGGGGCACAGCGCGGCCGGCGTGGACGAGCCGGGCCGCAGGCGGTACGGCTCCCACCAGCCGCGCCGGTCGGAGACGTACAGCAGCGACCCGTCGGCCGCCCAGTCGGCCTGGCAGACCGCCTCGCCGTCACCGCCCCCGGCCTGCCGCACGCCCGTGAAGGGGCCGTCCTCCCGGACCTCCCCGGTCATCAGGAGCGTGCCGTCCCACGGCATGTCCGGGTGGTCCCAGGCGATCCACGCGGCGCGGCGCCCGTCCGGTGAGAGGCGGGGCCCGGTGACGAACCGGTGCGTGCCGTCGGTCAGTTCGCGTACGGCGGCCCGGTCGTCGGCGGCCGAGCCGTCGAGCGGTACGGCGGCGATGACCCGCCGCACGTCCCCCGGCCCCTCGCCGGTGAACTCCTCCAGGACGCACCACACCTCGCCGCGCTCGGGGCGGACGACGGGGTCGGCCCAGCGCAGCCCGCCGCCGACCGGGGAGAGCGGAGTGAGGGGGCGCGGCGGGGCGTCGCCGTCGGGCTCGTACGCGTACAGCCGCTGGTCCGGAAAGTGGCTGAAGACGACCAGCGGTCCGGTCGCGCGCACCGTCCCGGCCCAGGGGCTGCCGCCGTACTCGATGACCCGGCTGCGGACGTTCCACGGGGCGGGCAGCACCGGCTCCTCGGTGCCGTCGGCGCGCCGGCGCACCAGGGTGCGCCGGCCGTCCTCGGTGGGCCGGGGCTCGGTCCACCACATCTCGTCGCCGACCACGCCGACGTACTCGGGACGGCCGTCGTGTGCGGCGGCGAGCGAGGCGCCGATGGGTGACGGCCAGGTTCCGTAAGCCCCCGTGGGTACCATCCGGGTGCTCCCCCTCACATGTTCTTGTGTCGCGCGGTCTTACGCGTTTACGCGGTCTGCAGGTAGCGGTCGAGGACGCGGATGCCGAAGTGGAGCGCCTCGATGGGGACGCGCTCGTCGACGCCGTGGAAGAGCGCCTGGTAGTCGAAGCCGATGGGCAGCCTCAGCGGGGAGAAGCCGTAGCCGGTGACGCCGAGGCGGGCGAAGTGCTTGGCGTCGGTGCCGCCGGACATGCAGAACGGCACGACGTGCGCGTCCGGGTCGAAGTGCAGCAGCGCGGCGCGCATCTTCTCGTACGTCGGCGAGTCGACCGGCGCCTGGAGGGCGATCTCCCGGTGCTGGAACTCCCACGTGACGTCCGGGCCGGTGAGCCGGTCCATGGTCGCGGCGAACTCGTCTTCGCCGCCGGGGACGAACCGCCCGTCGATGTGGGCGGTGGCGGTCCCCGGGATGACGTTCACCTTGTAACCGGCGTGCAGCATGGTCGGGTTGGCGCTGTTGCGGACGGTCGGCTCGACGAGGGCGGCGGCCCGGCCGAGCTTCGCCAGCAGCGCGTCCGCGTCGAAGTCGGGCGCGTCGACGTCGGCTTCGATGCCGTACAGGGCGGCGATCTCGGTGAGCGCGGCGCGCACGGTGGGGGTGAGCCGGACGGGCCACTGGTGTTCGCCGATGCGGGCGACGGCCGCCGCGATGCGGCTGACGGCGTTCTCCCGGTTGACCTTGGAGCCGTGGCCGGCCCGGCCCTCGGCGGTGAGCTTGACCCAGCCGGTGCCCCGCTCCCCCGCCCCGATGGGGTAGAGCGCGAGGTCGGGCCCGGCGTGGAAGGTGTAGGCGCCGGACTCGCCGATGCCCTCGGTGCAGCCCTCGAAGAGGTGCGCCTGGTGGCGGGCGAGGTAGCCCGCGCCGTCGATGGCGCTGGCCTCCTCGTCGGCGGTGAACGCGATGACGATGTCGCGCCGGGGCCGGATGCCGTGGCGCGCCCATTCGCGGACGACCGCCAGGATCATCGCGTCCATGTTCTTCATGTCGACGGCGCCCCGGCCCCACACCAGCCCGTCGCGGACCTCGCCGGAGAAGGGGTGCACGTCCCAGTCGTCGGCGTCGGCGGGGACGACGTCGAGGTGGCCGTGGACGAGGAGGGCGTCGGCGGACGGGTCGGTGCCCTCGATCCGCGCCACCACGTTGGTGCGGCCGGGCGTGCGCTCCAGCAGGACCGGTTCCAGGCCGGCCTCGGCGAGCTTCTCGGCGACGTACTCGGCGGCGGGCCGCTCCCGGCAGTCGCCGCTGCCGCGGTTGGTGGTGTCGATCCGGATGAGCTCGGAGGTGAAGGTCACGACCTCGTCGAGCGCCTCCGAATCGGTGTCGAAGGGCCCGTTCTCCGGGGTGCCCAGGGACGTCACGTCAGCCATACTGCTCCTCCACCGCGGCCGAGACGATCGTGGTGACCGCCTTGAAGGCGCGGATGCCCTCGTACATCGTCTCGCTGGTGTACGCCACCCGCCGCTCCCCGCTCACCGCCACGCCGGGTACGACGGTGGCGGCCGCCGCGAGGTGCTCGGCGTCGAACTCCAGCTCCACGGTGAACGGCCCGCCGCGCACCGGTTCGTACCGTACGGCGAGAGCGGTCGCCTCCTTGGCCGCGGCGCGGATGTCGGCGGCCGTACGGGTGGGGGTGCGGCACACCGCGGCGTACCGCGACACGTGGTCCTTGACGGCGACCTTGCGGGCCTCGGGCGCGTAGCCGAGCGCGTCGTCGCAGGTCAGGTCGTCGCCGGTGACGAGGATGACGGGTACGCCGTACTCGGCGACGACCTGCGCGTTGAGCAGGCCCTCGCTCGCGCGCACGCCGTTGAGCCAGACGCCGGTGATGGAGTTGGCGAGGTAGGTGTGGGCGAGGACGCCCTCGGTGCCGGCGCCCGTGTGGTAGCCGACGAAGGCGACGCCGTCGACGTCGCCGTGCTGGACGCCCTCCACCATGGACAGCGACTTGTGGCGGCCGGTGAGCATCTCGGCGCGCTCGTCGAGCCGTTCCAGCAGCAGGTTGCGCATGGTCCAGTGGGCTTCGTTGATCAGGACGCGCTCGGCGCCGCCGTCGAGGAAGCCGAGGACCGCGGCGTTCACGTCGGAGGTGAACAGGGCGCGGCAGCGCTCCCACTGGGGTGTGCCCGGCAGCACGTCGGCCGGCCAGGTGACGCCGGTGGCGCCCTCCATGTCGGCGCTGATGAGGATCTTCAAGCCCACTTGGCGTGCCACTCCGTTCCGTCGTGCGTTCCGTGCTGGTGCGTCGCGTGCGTTCCGTGCTCCGTGCGGGGAGAGGTCCGACCCTACCGACCGCCCCGGGCCCCGAAACAGACCCCGCGTACCGCATGTCACGCCCACCTCTGGGTACCCCGGGCGGCGGGAGAGCCGGACGGACGTGGGCTGGACGGGCTGTACGGAGGTGTGGGCCATGACGACGGCATCGCGGACCGCCCGTATCGACGCCGGTGACGCGCCCCTGGTCGGCGACCTGGCGCTCCCGGCGGACGCGCGGGCCGTGGTGGCCTTCGCCCACGGCAGCGGCAGCTCGCGGCACAGCCCCCGCAACCGGGCGGTCGCGGAGGCGCTCCGGGAGGCGGGGCTCGGCACCCTGCTCCTCGACCTGCTCACCCAGCAGGAGGAGCGTGTCGACATGGTCACCGCGGAGCTGCGCTTCGACATCGCGCTGCTAGGGCGGCGGATGACGGCGACGGTGGACTGGCTGGGTACGGAGCCGGACACGGCGGGGCTGCCGGTGGGGCTGTTCGGCGCGAGCACCGGGGCCGCGGCGGCGCTGGTGGCGGCCGCCGAGCGGCCGGACGGCGTCCGGGCCGTGGTGTCGCGGGGCGGGCGGCCGGATCTGGCGGGCGACGCGGTGCTGCCCGCCGTGCGCGCGCCGGTCCTGCTGGTGGTCGGCGGCGAGGACCACCAGGTGCTGCGGCTGAACGAGGAGGCCGCGGAGCGGCTGAGCGCCCCGTACCGCATCCATGTGGTGCCGGGTGCCACGCACCTCTTCGAGGAGCCGGGTGCCCTGGAGGAGGTCGCGGCGGCGGCGCGGGAGTGGTTCGGGCAGATGGCCGTGCCGGGCGGGGCGGGAGGGCAGTGAGCGAGGGAGGTGAGGGAGCCGTGCTCCTGCGGAACCGCACCGAGGCCGGGCGCGAACTCGCCGCCCGGCTCGCCGGCCGGCAGCGCGAGGGCCGGCTGACGGATCCGGTGGTGCTGGCCCTGCCCCGCGGTGGGGTGCCGGTCGCCGTCGAGATCGCGACGGCGCTGGGAGCGCCGCTGGACGTGCTCGTCGTCCGCAAGATCGGCGCGCCGTTCAATCCGGAGCTGGGCGTCGGCGCGGTGGCCGGGGACGGGCCGCCGCTGTACGACCAGCGGACGCTGGCCATGCTGGACCTCAGTGAGGACCGCCTCGGGCCGACGGTGGCGCGCGAACGGACCGAGCTCCGCCGGCGCGAGGACCTCTACCGGGGCGGCCGGCCGATGCCGGACGTCCACGGCCGCACGGTCGTCCTGGTCGACGACGGCCTGGCCACCGGCGTCACCGCCCGCGCGGCGCTCAGGTCCGCGCGCGGCCTGGAGCCGGCCGAGCTGATCATGGCCGTGCCGGTGTGCTCGCGCGAGGCGGCGGAGCTGGTGGGCGCGGAGGCCGACGACCTGGTCTGGCTGCACCAGCCGCGGCCGTTCTCGTCGGTGGGCCAGTGGTACCTGGACTTCGACCAGGTGGGCGACGACGAGGTGATCCGCATCCTGAGCGCGGCGCGCGAGCCGCGCGGGGATGCGGCGGGCGACGGGTCGGCGGACGATGGGGGACGTGTTGAGTGACATGAGGAGAGGCGCGGAGGCGCCCGTGGAAGCAGCCCGGCGGGCCCTGCTGTCGACCGGCACGCATCCGATGGACCCGGCCGAGGTGTCCGCGTGCGTGGGCACGGACGCGGCGGGCTGGGCGCGGTTCGCCGCCCACTGGGACGACCTGGCGCCGGACCCGTACGCGGCCGAGAGCGGCACGGTGCGGATGCGCCGGTACGGCACCTTCGCCCTGACGCGCGACGGGCGGCTGACCCCGCGGCCGCACGACGCGTTCGTCCAGCCGGAGGCCAGCAACCCGATGTACGTCGGCGTCGACCGGCACTTCGAGCCGCTGACCGACGCGTTCACCGCCGACCCCCTGCTGGCGTCCCTGATCCGGCTGCTCGGGCGGGTGGCGAGCTGTCTGGAGGACCGGGACGAGTGGCAGGTGAAGGTGCACCCCTTCCGGGTGCTCGCCTCCGCCGGACAGGACGGACAGCCCACCCCCGAGGGACGGCACCGCGACGGCGTCACGCTCGTCACCTCGCTGCTGATCGGCCGCGAGAACGCCACGGGCGGCGCCAGCTCGGTGTACGGCGCCGACGGCGAGCACCTCCTGACGACGACGCTCGACGAGCCGGGCAGCCTGCTGCTGGGCGACGACCGGCGCACCCTCCACGAGGTGTCCCCGATCCGCCCGCTCGCCCCGGAGCGGCCCGCGCGCCGCGACGTCCTGGTGACGACGCTGCTCCCGCCCGGCTGAGACCCCGCCTCACACGCCGGCGTCCGGGCACGTGTCGCGGACCAGGCCCTCCACCACCGCGCCCAGGCGCGGCTCGGCGGCCAGGCGGGCCCGCTGGCGCTCGGCACCGGACCCGCGCAGCTCCAGCCGCCGCAGGAAGGCCGCGACCTCGCCCTCGTCCTCGTACGCGCGCAGGGCGGGGCCCACGTGCTCGACCAGGCGCCGCGCCTGGACCGGCGTGGGCAGCACGCGCCCGGTCAGCGCGTCGACGCCGTGGCCGGACCAGCCGTCCCGCGCGGCGCGCCAGTACGCCGCGCGCAGCAGCTCGGCGCCGGCGCGGGGCCCCGGGTCGCCGGCCGCCACGCGCCGGGCGGCCGTCGCGACGAGCGCCCTGATCAGCGCCGTGAGCGCCACCGTGTCGTCCACGTCCGACAGGACGTCCATCGTGCGGACCTCGACCGTCGGCAGGCGCGGGTTGGGCCGTACGTCCCAGAACGGCATGCCGGGCTCCAGCATCGCCTCGCTGGCCGCCATGGCGGCGGCGATCCGCTCGTGATCGGCGAGCGAGTCGGCGTACGGCGGCGGGCCGAGGCACGGGAAGCGGCCGCGGATCACGGAGCGCCAGCTGGCGTAGCCGGTGTCCCGGCCCTGGTGGAAGGGCGAGTTGGCGCTCATCGCGACGAGCAGCGGCAGCCAGGGCCGCAGGTGGTTGCCGACGAGGACGGCCGTCTCGCGGTCGGGCAGGTGGACGTGGGCGTGGAAGGCGCAGACGGCGAAGTCGTCGTGCATCGCGCGGTACTGCCGTGCCCCCGCCCCGTAGCGCGGATGGCCGGCGATGTCGGCGCGCCCGCCGTCGCCGCCGATGACCGGCGTGCCGGAGGCGCACAGGCGCAGGCCCTCGGCCCGCGCGGCGGCGGCCAGGCCGGCGCGGACGGCGAGCAGCTGGGCGCGCAGCTCGTCCAGGCGGGTGCAGGGCGCGGTCTTCCCCTCGACCTGGTACTCCGTGAACTCCCCCGAGACGCTCTCCGCGAGCGGGGGCGGGACGCGCGCGACCACGCGCGTACCGGCCGCGGTCGCGCTGTGGTCGGCCGGGTCGACGAGGAAGAACTCCTCCTCCACCCCGACCGTGGGCGGCTCGCCGAAGTCCGGGCTGTTCACGGATTCAGCATCGCGCCCTTCGGCGGCGTTGTCGCCCCAGCCGGCCGCATCCGGCCTCGGGCCGGAGGACCCTCACCAGGGTGGCCGGCCGCCCGCAACGGACAACCGGTGCCCACGCGCGCGGAGAGTTCGGCCCGCAGGGTGGCGAGTTCGGCCATCCGCGCGTCGACGATCCCGATCTTCTCCTCGAAGAGCGCGGACAGCGCCTCCGCGGCGTCCGGCGCCGCGCGGAGCTCCTCGCCGGTCCTCGCGATCTCCGCCAGCGAGAATCCGAGGGTCTGTGCGGTGCGGACGTAGTGCAGCCACGCCACCGCCTCGGGCGGGAAGTCGCGATAGCCGTTGGCCAGGCGCCGGCCCTCGACGAGGCCGACCTTCTCGTAGAACCGGATCGTGTCCCTGGTCATCCCCGTCTGCGCGGCCAGCTCCCCGATGCGCATGCCCCTGCTCCCCCTTCGGACGATGAACTTGACCTTGGACCGTACTCCACTGTTTAGCGTGAGGCGTCCCTGACACCAGAGCAGCAGGAGTCCCGTCATGAGTCGTCTCGTCGACCCCGCAGGTCCGACCTATCTTCGTGTCGTACGCGCGAGTGCCTGGTACGACCTCGTCGTCACCGCCGGATTCGCCACACCGTGGACGTACACGCTGGTGCACGACGCCCTCTCCTCGCTGGGCGGCGCACTGGGCCTGGGCCTGCTGCCCGCACTCGACCCGTGGCAGACCCTCTACGCGAACCTGATGGGTTCGGTCGTGCTCGTCTGGGCCCTTCTGCGCCTCTTCCGGTCGCTGCCGGTGCACGGACTGTTCGACGGCGTCGCGCGCGTCCTGTTCTCCGCGTGGATGGCGTACGCGCTCGCCCACGGGGCCTCGCGGGTCTTGTGGCTGTTCCTCACCGTCGAGGTGGCCTGGGGAATCGTCCAGCTCGTCCCGTGGCGACGGAATGCCGCCTTCCATGTAGCCGCTCGGTGACGGCCCCTCGGGGAGCGGCCGCGCAGGGGCTACCGCGCGTGCTCGCCGACCCCGGCTTCCAGGCGGTCCAGGAGCTCCGTGCGGTGCAGGTCCGCTATCGGCGCGAGCAGGTCGGGGTGGCGCAGCAGCGCGGCGGCGCGCCGGTCGTGTTCGTCGGGCGTGACCAGGCGGCGGAAGTCGACGGGCGCCCCCGTCAGGCGGCCGCAGGCGGCCAGCGCGTCCATGGCGGTCGCGGCCAGCCCCGGGGTGCTGAGCAGGACCGCCGCCCAGCTGGCGACGACCTCGTCGACCCAGGTGCGCCAGGCATAGGTGTCGGCGTCGGCGTCGTCCGCGCCGGTGACCCAGTCGAGCCGGGCCGAGCCGCCCGGCCCGGCGATGGCGACGAGCGCCGCGTCCAGGTCGGTGGGGTAGCGCAGCCACGCCGCGACGGTCACGGCCTGCCGCGCCTGTACGCCGGCGAGGGCGGACTCCAGCGCGCCGCCGCCCGACGGGTAGGCGCGGGTCAGCCACTGCGCGGTCGCCGTGATGAGCGGGGTGAGGTGGTCTGCGGTCACGCCGGAACGCTATCGCCGCCATTCGCGGCGACAAATGGCGTGGCTCACGGGAAGTGCGTGGCCTGAACCACATCATGGGCATCCGGATTCCCGCACACCGCGCAGAGGAGTGAGGTCATGGGACACGGCGGAGACGTGATCGCGGAGCTGACCAGCGACCACGAGGAGGTGGAGGAACTGTTCAGCACCATCGAGGAACTGCCGTCCGGTGACGAACAGCGGAAGCAGTACGCGGACCAGGTCACCATGGAGCTGGTCCGGCACTCGGTGGCCGAGGAGGAGTACCTCTACCCGGCGGTGCGCGAGCACATCGACGGGGGTGACGCCCTCGCCGACAAGGAGCTCCGCGACCACGCCGCCGCCGAGCAGACCATGAAGGACCTGGAGGGCTGCGCGGCGGACGACCCCCGCTTCGACATGCTCATGAACAAGCTCATGACGGAGATCCGGGCGCACGTGGTGGACGAGGAGAACAACCTCTTCCCGCGGCTGCGGGACGCCTGCACCCCCGAGATGCTGAACGAGCTGGGCGACAAGATCCGCCAGGCGAAGAAGACCGCCCCGACGCGCCCGCACCCCTCGGCCCCGGACAAGCCTCCGGCCAACAAGCTCCTCGCCCCGGGCGCCGGGATGGTGGACCGCCTCCGCGACATGATGTCCGGCCGCGGCAAGAGCTGAGCCCCTCGTCTTCGCGCCCTGGGCCGCCCGGTGGACTTCCGGGCGGCCCTCAGCATGTTCCCCGGTAGGGGGCGTCGGGGACCAGGGCCGCCCATTCCGCGGGGGTGAGCGGGGTGGGGGCGCGGCGGCAGAGGGCCTTGACGACGGTCTCGGCGTCCAGGTCGTGCACGCGGGCCTGCGTGTGGGCTCCCGCGACGTGCAGCCTTCGGCCCGTCGGATCGAAGGCGAGGTCGAGGACGGCGTCACCCGGCCCGGGCAGCGCGGCGCCCACGGGCTGGTGGGACGGTACGTCCCAGAGCCGCACCGTCCCCGCTGTGTCTCCGACGGCGAGGGTGCGGCCGTCGGGCGAGAACGTCAGGGTGGTGACCGCCCCCGGGGCGCCGGCCGTGAGCGGGGCGAGGACGCCGAGACGCCGGTGCCCCGTGCCGTCCCACAGGGCGACGTGCCCCTCGCCCGTGCCCACGGCCAGCAGTGCGCCGTCGGGGCTGAACGCGAGGGGGTTGTCCCGCCCTCCTCGCCATGCCTGGTGCGACAGCGCGCCGCGCGGGAGCTCGACGACCGTCCCGGTTCCGGCGGCCAGCCTGTCGCCGGGCGGCCGGAGGGCGAGAGCCGAATGGCCCGTCTCCGCGTCCTCCCCGTCGGCGAGCTTCCTCCCTCGGGCCAGGTCCCACACTCCGTTCGGGGAGGCGGCGTACGCCGGCGGCTTCTTCGTCCGGCCGGGGTTGCCGGCCAGGAGCACGGCGATGAGCGGTCCCCGGCCGCCCGGCTCGGTGAGGGTGCCCTCGCCGCGGCGGTGGCGGACGCTCCAGAGCCTCGCGGGCTGGGCGCTGGTGTGCGTCGTACCGTACGTGAGCCATGTGCCGTCGGGGCTGAACGAGTTGAGGCGCGTCGTGTAGCCCTCGTCGACGCTCGGGTCGGCCGGCAGGGGCAGGCTCGGCAGGCTGACCGGTGGAGTCCCGCCCTCCAGGTCGCGCAGCCGGAAGCGTGCCGTCCCCGCCTGATGGCTTTCGGTCAGCAGCAGACGGGCGCCGGGCCCGAAGCGCGCGGACCGCAGAGGGGTGGCGTGCCAGGTCCGGGTGGTCAGGGCCAGGCCGGGGACGAGGGTGCGTACGGCCGCCTCCTGGCCGCCGTCGGAGGTCAGGTACCGCAGGGTTCCGCCGGAGGCGTCGATCGTGAGCGCCGTGGCCGCCTCACCGGCCAGGGGATAGCGGAAGACGGGCGGAGGGTCGGCCCCCGGCCCGATGGACACAAGGCTGGTGGGGGAGGCCGGGACGGGCGGAGTCAGGGCGTCCGTGCGCCACAGCAGCGCTTCGTCCTCGCCGAGCGCCGCCAGGTAGCGGGAGTCGGCGCTGAAGGAGAACTCGCGGAGGCCCGTTCGCAGGACGCGGGCCCGCAGCCGGCCCGTCGCGGGGTGGATCAGCCGGATGCCCTCGGGGTCGAGGAGGGCCAGGGCCCTGGCGTCGGGGGTGAAGCCCAGGGAGAGCTCTGCGCAGTCGGCCCGCATCGTGTGCGTCTTCGCGGGGGTGGCGGGGCGTCCCGGAGGGGCAAGGTTCCACAGTGTCAGGGCGCTGCCGACGCACACTGCGGCGGCACGGTCGTCGGGGCTGACGGCGACGCGCACGGAGGCCGTCGCGTCCACGGCGGGGGCCGGGAAGTGGTCGAGGACGCGGCGTCCGTCGCGTACGTCCCAGAGCTGCACGCCCGCGTCCAGCAGCAGGACGGCGAGGTGGTCGGAGCCCTCCCACGACGCGCGGAACGCGACCGGCCGCTCCGGTAGGTGGGCGAGGACCCGGCGGGTGCCCGTGGCGGTGTCCCAGGCGAGGATCTCGTCGTCCATCGGATCGGTGCCGAGGACATAGCGGCCGCTCGGACTGGGGGTGACCGAGTGGTTCGGTCCGGCGCCGGGCAGCGCGCGGGTGGCGGCCCGGCGCCGGGTGGAGACGTCCCACTCCTCCAGCCGGTCGCCCCGGTGCAGGCGCAGGGTGCGGCCGTCGGGGCTGAGGAAGATGTCCTTGGGGGTGGCCGCGCCGGAGGCCGGAGCGGTGAAGAGGTCGGTCTCGGGCTGGGTGGCCGCCCGCATCAGCGCGGCGTACGTCTCCGGGGTCCGGGCGATCCGCCACGCGGCGACGCTGAGCCGCACCGCCGTACGGGGGTCGCTGCGGCGCATGCTGTCGGCGAGGGCGGCGACGCGCCGGGCCGTGAGCTGGGCCTGCTGCTGCTCGCTGGTCCGGTTCTGCTGCCAGGCGACGACGCCCGCGACGAGGACGAGGACGACGAGCAGGGACACGCTCCCGGCCAGTCCGCGCAGGCGGCGGCGCTCCCGGGCCCGGCTGACGCGGCTGGTCTTCAGGAACTCCCGCTCCAGCGCCGTCAGCTCGCTCGTGCCGGGCCCGCCGAAGTGTGCCTCCGCCTCGTCCAGCCGCGCCCCGCGGTACAGCGCTCCGGCGTCGCGGCCCAGGTCGTCCCAGGCGACGGCCGCCTGGGTGAGGCGGCGCAGGATCCGCAGGCGGTGCCGGTCCTCCTCGATCCATGTCCGCAGGCGGGGCCATGCGGTGATCAGCGCCTCGTGCGCGAGCTGGACGGCGGTGCCGTCCAGGGTGATCAGCCGGGCGCGAGCCAGGCGTTCCAGTACCTCGTCCACCCCGTCGCCCCCGGACGTATCGGCCGTATCGGCCGTGCGTCCGGGGCCGTCCGTCCGCAGCTCCGCGCGGTCCGCGGGCCGGCGGGTGTCGGGGGTGCCGTCGCCCGGGGTGATCAGCCGGAGCAGGATCCTGCGCACCACGGCGCGCTGCCCGGCGGTCAGCCGCCCGTACAGGTCCTCCGCCGTCTTGGCGATCGCCCCGTGCACCCCGCCGGCCGCCTCGTACGCCCGTAAGGTCAGCACGCGCCCGGAGCGCCGGCGCCAGGTTTCCAGCAGGGCGTGCGACAGCAGGGGCAGGCCCCCCGGTTCGCCGGCGGTCTCGGACACCAACCGGGTGGTGAGGGCACGTTCCACGATCAGGCCGCGTACGGTCGCGGGTCTGACGATCGCCTCCCGCAGCTCCGCCGGGCTCATGGGCCCCACGGGCAGGGCGGCGTCCTTCAGGACGGACACGAGTTCCGGGTACTCCAGGCACCTGCCGTAGAAGTCGGCGCGCACGCCCAGCACCACGCGCAGCCGGCTGCCCGGTTCCCGGGCGGCGAGGAGACGGCGGAGGAACTCGGCTCGTTCGGCGGGATCCGTGCAGAGGGTGAAGACCTCCTCGAACTGGTCCACCAGCAGGAAGGTGTCCCCCGCGCCGGCGGCCGGCTCCAGCGCGTCGGTGTGCGTGCGCGCCGGACGGTCGCCCGGGGTGAGGATGCGCAGGGCGGCAGGGCGGTCCTCCGGCAGGTCGGCCTGGCGCAGACGGGGTATCAGACCGGCGCGCAGGAGGGAGGACTTGCCGCTGCCGGAGGGGCCGAGCACCGCTGTGCACCGGTGCGTGCGCAGCAGCTCCATCAGCCCGTCGACCAGTTCCTCGCGCCCGAAGAACACGTCGCTGTCGGCCGGTTCGAACCGGGTCAGCCCCCGGTACGGCGGTTCCTCGCCGTCGTCCTCGGCGCGGGACGACGCGGCCGCGTCCTCCGCCGCCGCGCGCCACCGCTTCTCCCACCGCGCCGCGTCACCGCCGCAGGCGGCCACGTACGCCAGCGTCACGGCGAGGGTGGGCAGCTTCTCGCCCGAGGCGGCCTGGGACAGGGCCGGAGCGGAGTAGGTCGTTCGCTGCGCCATCGCCCGGTAGGTCGGCCCGCCCGCTGCCGCGCGCAACGCCCGCAGCTCCGCGGCGAACCGCTCCACCGGCCCCGCGTTCGGGTCCAGCGGCTTCTCCCGACGCCCCACGTCCGCCCCCTCGGCCCCCGGTGCCGGGCCGCGCCGCCGTCCTGTGGGAAGCGGCCAGGCCCAAGATCGACCGCCACCGTACGAAGGTGCGCGGAGCGGTGACAAGGCCCGTTTCCGGCCGCCCCGGCTCGACCACCCCCTGTCCGACAGCCGTCCCGGAATTGAAAAGCCCCAGGTGAGGGGGTGCTTAACAAAAACCGCCCCGACAAGATCGGTCGAGCCGGAGGACGGGGCGCGGCAGCGTCCGCCCGTCGTCCGACGGCATGCGGTACCCGGAGCGCGGTCGCGTGCCTCCGGTACTACGACACCTCTTGCATGGAAAGGGATACGCACTCATGACCAAGACGATGCGTGGTCTCGTCCCCGCCGCCCTCGCCGGCGCGCTCCTCCTCGGCGGCGCCGCCTCGGCCATGGCCGCCCCGGCTCCGGCCCCCGCCTCGGCCTCCGGTGAGCAGGTGGCGGCCGCCGCGTTCTACTGCGGCTACCACAGCGGCACCAAGTACGCGGACCGCGGTGACCGGGGCAACCACGTGAAGGAGATCCAGTGCCTCCTGCGTGACTACTGGGGTTACGGCATCGGCTCGTCCGGCATCGACGGCGACTTCGGGCCGTCCACCGAGAGCGCGGTCAAGAAGTTCCAGCGTGACCGCGGGCTCGCCGCCGACGGCAAGGTCGGGCCGAACACCTGGCGGGCGCTGCGCGGCTGACGACACGAGCCGGGACCAGCCGGGGCGCTGCCCCGGCCGGTCCCGGCCCTCGACCAGCCCGCCTCGACACGAGGAGACACATGCGACTCTCCCGAAGACACGTCCTCCTGACGGCCTGCTCGGCGACCGCCGCCACGGCGTTCTCGCTGAGCGGCGCCCGGACCTCTGCCGCCGCCACGCCTTCTCCGGCCGGACCCGGCACGCGGGACATGCTCAAGCCCACGGATCCGGACGCCATCATTCCGGTCGTCTCCGACCACTGGTACGCCGAGGGCGTGTCCCGCGAACCGCTCAACGGCTGGGTCCACTGCACGGGCGGGGGCGAGCGCTGATGGCGTCCCGGCTGGTCACCCGTGCGGCATGGGGCGCCAAGGCCCCGAAGAAGGTGTCCCACGACATACGGCCCGGGGACGGCGGTGTGGCCGTCCACCACATCGGCGAATGGCCGCTGGCCCTCGCAAGCCATGCCCAGTGCGCTCCCTTGGTGCGCAGTGTGCAGGACACCCATATGAGCGGGGAGTACGACGACATCGCCTACTCCTTCCTGGCGTGCCCGCACGGCTATGTGTTCGAGGGGCGCGGATACGGCGTCAGGACCGGGGCGAACGGCACCAAGGACGCGAATGACCGCTTTTACGCGGTGTGCGCGCTGACCGGCGGGACGGCCGGCGGCTACGACCCCGTCACCACGGGGCTGGTCGAGGCGGTCCGTACCGCCATCGCCGGCCTGCGTTCCCTCGGCGGCGCCGGGGCCCGCATCGTCGGGCACCGCGATCTCACGGCCACGGAATGCCCCGGGGCCCTCTACGCGTATGTGCGCGACGGGCGGTTCGAGCCGGGAACGGCCCCGGGGCCGGGCGGGGAGGAACCGCCTCCGCCCGGGCAGGAGGTGCCCTGGCCGGGCGTGCTGCTGCAGTACCCGCCCGTCACCGTGCACTGGAGCGCGAGGACGTGGCAGGAACAGATGCGCAAGCGCGGCTGGACCATCGACGTGGACGGCGCGTACGGGGAGCAGTCGCGCCGGGTGTGCCTCGCCTTCCAGCGGGAGAAGGGCCTCACCGTCGACGGCGTCGTCGGCCGCGACACCTGGCAGGCGGCCTGGCGCGCCCCCGTGACCGCCCCCGCGGACGGCGACAGCTCCCACCGGGACGCACCGCCCTGGCCCGGGGTGCTCTTCAGCTACCCGCCGTTCACCCGGCACCCCGGGGTGGCCACGTGGCAGGCCCGCATGCGCGAGAGGGGCTGGTCCCTCGACGCGGACGGGGTGTACGGCAGCCGGTCGCGGGAGGTGTGCCTGGCCTTCCAGCGGGAGAAGCGGCTCACCGCGGACGGCATCGTCGGGCCGGCGACCTGGCAGGCGGCCTGGTCCGCCCCCGTCACCTGACACCGAGTCACCTGACACCGAAAGGAGACCGCCTTGCTCCCCTCGCCCACGCCCCGCGGCCGTGGTCACGCGCGGATCAGCACCTGGATCGGCACGTTCGCCGTCGCGACCCTGGCCGCGCTCACGGTCACGGCCACGCCCGCCCGCGCCTCCACCGCGCCCCCGGCCGCGCCCCGGCCGACGGTCGCCGCCGCGCCGAGCCTGCCGGGCTACTGCGGCCACTACTCCGGCAGCGACATGGCCATCCGGGGAGAGACCGGGAAGAAGGTCCTGGAAATCCAGTGCCTGCTGCGGCAATGCGGCTACGCCGCAGACCTCGACGGCGTGTTCGGGCCGGGCCTGGAAGCGACCGTCAAGCGCTTCCAGCGCGACCACGGCATCACCCCCGACGGGAAAGTCGGCCCGAACACCTGGCGAGAGCTGCGGAAGTGCGGCGACCCGGCCGCCGCCTGATCCGGACCTGTCGTCAGTCGCCGTGCCCGAGCTGGAGGTCCCGTTCGGTGCGCCCGCCGCCCGCCACCTGGAGCACCGTCGCCACGGGCGGGTAGCCGGACGCGATGACCGTGTACGCGCCGGACGACAGGTCCGCGAAGCGGAAGACGCCGTCGGGGCCCGTGGTGAGCGTGTCGACCACGTTGCCCGCGGCGTCGAGCAGCGTCACGCGCGCGTCCTCCACGATGCGGCCGCCGGTGGTCCGTACGGTGCCGCGCAGCATCGCGCCGCCGGCCAGCTCGATGATCTGCCGGGTCTCGCGGGAGGCGTGGACGCTCACCGGCAGGGCGACGGGCCGGAAGTCCGGGGCACTGGCGGCCAGGGTGTACTCCCCCGCCACCAACGCGGCCATCACATAGCCGCCGTCTCGGCCGCTGCGCGTGGCGGCGACGACCTCGCCGCGTACGTCGGTCAGGGTGACGGCGGCGTCCCGTACGGGCGTGCCGTCGGCGGTGACCACGGTTCCGGCGAGGCGCCCGGCGCCGCCGAGGGCGATGTCGAGCTCGACGGGCCGGTCGCCCGCGGTGACGGTGACGCTGACGGCCTGCGGCTGGTGTCCGGGGGCCGCGGCGATCAGCACGTACGCGCCGGGCCCCGGCACGCTGAGCGCGTACCGGCCGTCGTCGCCGCTCGCCCCGCGCCCGATCTGCCGGCCCTGCCCGTCGACGAGCGTGAGGGCGGCGCGCGGCACGCAGCTGCCGTCGTAGTGCTGGACGGCGCCGCAGACGGGCACGCCGGAGCCGTACGGCGAGGACGGCCACCCGGCTCCGTCGGAAGCGGAAGCGGAAGCAGGAGCAGGAGCGGGGGCGAGGTCGGGAGCGGCGGTGCGGGCCGCGGGAACGGAGGCCGTCGACGCGGTGGGGGCGTTCTGGGACACCAGCGGTTTCTCCTTGAGGAAGCAGGCGAACAACAGGCCCAGCACGAGTACGGGCACCAGGACGACGACGAAGAACCGCGGCGGCACACCGCCGTGTCCCTGGACGCCTCCGTCGCCGGCCAGGGTGGAGACGGCGGCGGCGCCCAGGCAGCCGCCGAGCAGCCGTACCTGGAAGTGCGCGGCCGTGGCGGCGCCGAGGTCGGCGCGGGGCGCGGCCTGCTGGACGGCGGCGACGAGCGCGGGCAGCGCCAGGCCGGCGCCGGTGCCGAGCACGGCCTGCCAGACGCTGTGGTCGAGGACCGGAGTGCCGGGTTCGAGGCGGGAGAGCAGCCCCGTGCCGACGGCGGCGACGGCGCAGCCGAACACCGGGTGGATCCGGTGGTGCCCGGTGCGGGCGATGAGCTGTCCGGAGACCAGCGAGCCCAGCACGATGCCGCCCGCGAGCGGGACGAGCGGCGGCAGCGCGCCCCGCGGCCCGAGGAGCGCCGGCAGCCAGGCGGCGGCCGCGTACAGCACGGTGCCGGTCAGCGCGCCCACGAGTCCGCTGACGAGGAGGGGGCGTGCGAGCCCGAGCGGCACGAGCGGTTCGGCGGCGTAGTGCTCGGCGACGAAGGAGAGCAGCAGCGTTCCGGCGGCGCCGCAGGCGAGGCCGAGGATGACGCGGGAGTCCCAGGCGTACCGCGTACCGCCCCAGGTGGCCAGCAGCACCAGGCAGGTGGAGGCGGCGCCCAGCAGCAGCGCGCCGAGGACGTCGAAGCGGCGGCGCTCGTCCGCGTACGACGGCCGGAGCGGCCGGAGCGGCCTCAGCCCGGCGCCGACGACGATCAGCACCAGCAGACCGAGGGGGGCGTTGGCGTAGAAGATCCAGCGCCAGGAGACCCGCACGGCCTCCCCGACCGCCGGCCCGGCCACGGCGGCGGCCCCCAGCGCCGCCCCGAGCACGCCCAGGAAGCGGGCGCGGGCCGGGGCCGGAACGAGGTCGGCGGTGATCGCGTGCGCGCCGGCCAGCAACCCGGCGGCGCCGACGCCCTGCAGGGCGCGGCAGGCGATGAGCTGGTCCATGGTGCGGGACCAGCCGGCCAGCGCGGACCCCGCCACGAAGAGGACGAGGGCCGCCTGGAAGACGCCCTTGCGGCCGCGCAGGTCCCCGAGCCTGCCGTGGACGGGCAGGGTCACGGCGACGGCCAGCACGGGGGCTACGGCCACCCACACCGACCGCGCGCCGCCGCCGAGTTCGTCGACGATGCGCGGCAGGAAGGGGACGACGGCCGTCTGCTGGAGCGCCGCGAGGAGCAGCGCGAGTACGAGCGCGGCGAAGACGAGGCGGACGTGCCGCTGCGCGGGGGCGTCGGCCGGGTGGTCCGGACCGGGTGGCGGCGCGTCCTCGGGAGCGGCCGCCTGCTCGTCATCGGTCAGCGTGATCCCACCCACGAACCTGCTCCCCTCCGTCGCGTCCGCTCCGGCGTCCGCTCGGACGCCTACGCGGCGCCATTCTTCGCATTGCGCGCTCAGCGGGAGCAAGCCGCTCAATTGGGGTGACGGCGGGCGTGGAAGAGGGGGCGGCCCCCGGCCATCAGGGGCTTTGCCGCGCTCCCCGGCGTACGCAACGCCGAGGAGCGGACGGCAAGATCACCCGAATCGGTGACCTCGATCAGCGATCTGCGCCGGAGGCCCTACTTCTCGACCTCGGAGGCCAGCTTGGCGAGCACCTCGTCGTAGATGCGGCCCAGGCCCTTGGGGGCGAAGGTGCGCTCGAAGAAGCCGCCGACGCCGCCGGCGCCGTTCCAGACGGTGGTGACGACGACCCGGGAGCGGCCCTCGCCGGCCGGGGTGACGGTCCAGGTGGTGACCATGGAGGAGTTGCGGTCCTTCTCCACCAGACGTCCGTCGCTGGGCTCGGTCACCTCCAGCAGGCAGTCGCGGACGCGCTTGCTGGTGGCCTGGAGCTTCCAGTGGACGAGGGTGCCCTCGCCGTCGCCGCCCTCGCGCACCTGGTACTCGCTGAAGTGCTGGGGCAGCAGCTTCGCGCGGGTGTCCTTGTAGTCGGCCAGCGCGTCGAACACCGTCTCCGCGTCCGCCGCGATGACCCGCTCCGTCGTGGCCTCGACCTGCGCCATGCCTTGTCCTCCAGCACTCGTTCCATAAGGGGGGACCCAGCCAACCACTTGGACCGGACACGCCCAAATCGAGGGGCTCCACGGGCCCGGCAAGCGACCGGGGCAAGCGATCATGGGAACAGTTGTTCTATTCTCTGGCCCATGCGCTGGGACCATCTGAGCGACCGCTCCGCCGACGCCGTGCTGTTCGGCACGGACGCCGTGACCACCCGTACCTTCGACACCCCCGAGTTCCGGGGCATCACGTTCCACGAGGTGCGGGCCCGTTCGATCGTGAACCGGGTGCCCGGCGCCTCCCGCATGCCGTTCGAATGGACGGTCAACCCGTACCGGGGCTGCACCCACGCCTGCGTGTACTGCTTCGCGCGCAAGACGCACAGCTACCTCGACCTCGACACGGGACTCGGCTTCGACTCGCAGATCGTGGTGAAGATCAACGCCCCCGACCTGCTGCGCCGTCAGCTCGCCGCCCCGAGCTGGCGGGGCGCCCACATCGCGATGGGCACGAACGTCGACTGCTACCAGCGTGCGGAAGGCAGATACCGGCTCATGCCGGGCATCATCGCCGCCCTGCGCGACCGGGCGAACCCGTTCTCGATCCTCACCAAGGGCACCCTGCTCCTGCGCGACCTGGAGCTCATCCTCCAGGCCGCCGAGGTCACCGACGTCTCCATCTCGGTCTCGGTCGGCTTCACCGACCACGAGCTGTGGCGCACCGTCGAGCCGGGCACGCCCGCGCCCGAACGCCGCCTCGACGTCGTACGGACCCTCACGGACCACGGCATCGAGTGCGGGGTGCTGATGGCCCCGGTCATCCCGTTCCTCGGCGACCACCCCGACCAGCTGCGCGCCACCGTCCGCGCGATCGCCGCCGCCGGGGCGGTCTCCGTGACCCCGCTCGCCCTGCACCTGCGGCCCGGCGCACGCGAGTGGTACATGTCCTGGCTGCACCGCCACCACCCGCACCTGGTGGGTCGGTACGCGCGGCTGTACGCGGACGGGGCCTACGCCCCGAAGTGGTACCAGCGCCGGATCACCCGTCAGGTGCACGAGTTCGCCGACGAGTTCGGCATCGGGCCCGGCCGTCGCCGGGGTGAGGTACCCCCTGTCCCGGTCGCGGAGGAGCCCACCCAGCTCACCCTGTTGTGAACGGACTGCTGATCAGATCCTCTGATCGGGTCAAGTCTGACCGGAAGCCGACTTCCGGGCCGGAATGCGGGGACGATCCGCCGAGGGACCGTTCCGTCCGGCTCGGGAGGCCATATGCAGAAACGCGCCGCAGTGCTGATCGCCGCCGGGGCGGTGATGGCGAGCGCCGTCACCGCCGTCCCCTCCACGGCGGAACCCAGAACCCCCGAGCCGAGAGCCGCGGCCCCCAGCTGGAAGGCGTGCGCCACCAAGCAGTACCCCAAGCTCCAGTGCGCCACGGTCCGGGCACCGCTGGACCACGACGACCCGGGCGGCGAGCAGATCACGCTGGCGCTGTCGCGAATCCCGCACACCGCGAAGACCTCGCAGGGCCCGCTGCTCGTCAACCCGGGCGGCCCGGGCGCGAGCGGGCTCACCATGGCCGGGTTCGTCGCGGCGTCGCTGCCCGCCGAGGTCGCCGCGCAGTACGACGTCATCGGCTTCGACCCGCGCGGCGTGGGCGCGAGCAAGCCGGCGCTCGACTGCAAGCCGGGCTACTTCGCACCCGTACGCCCCGACTCCCTGCCCCGCGACTTCGACACCGAGCGCACCAACCTCACCAGGGCCGCGTCCTTCGCGCGGGCGTGCGACGACAAGTACGGCTCCCTGCTGCGCCACATGGGCACGGTCAGCGCGGCGAAGGACCTGGACGTGATCCGGCGGGCCCTCGGCGCGGAGAAGATCAACTACTTCGGTTACTCGTATGGCACGTACCTCGGCGCCGTCTACGCCAAGCTCTTCCCGCAGCGGGTGCGGCGGGCCGTGCTGGACTCCGTCGTCGACCCGCGGGCGGTGTGGTACGACGCCAACCTCGCGCAGGACCTCGCCTTCGACGCCCGCCACAAGGCGTTCCTGGCCTGGGTCGCGCGGCACGACGCGACGTACCGCCTGGGCACCGACCCGGCGAAGGTCGAGGCGCGCTGGTACGCGATGCGCGCCGCGCTGGCGAAGGCCCCGGCGGCGGGGAAGGTGGGCCCGGCCGAGCTGGAGGACACCTACCTGCCGGGCGGCTACTACAACGGCTTCTGGCCGACGCTCGCCGAGGCGTTCTCCGCGTACGCCAACGAGAAGGACACCGCGCCCCTCGTGTCGGCCTTCGAGTCGCTGGCGGCGTCCGACCCCACGGACGACAACGGCTACTCGGTCTACACGGCGGTGCAGTGCCGGGACGCCGCCTGGCCCCGCGACTGGGGCGTGTGGCACCGCGACAACTGGGCCGTCCACGCCAAGGCGCCCTTCTCCACCTGGAACAACGCCTGGTACAACGCGCCGTGCGCCTTCTGGCCCGTCGGGTCGGAGACCCCGCCGGAGGTCGCGAACGACGCGCTGCCCCCGGTACTGCTCTTCCAGGCGACGGAGGACGCCGCCACGCCGTACGGCGGCGGCGTCAGCGTCCGCCGCGCCCTGCGCGGTTCCAGCCTGGTCGTCGAACAGGGCGGCGGCAACCACGCGATCACCCTGGCCGGCAACGCCTGCCTCGACGGTCACTTGGCGCGCTACCTGCAAACCGGCGAGGTCCCCCGCGCCACGGCCCCCGGCACCGGCGCGGCCGCCGACGCGGACGCGGTCTGCGCGGCGACACCGGAGCCGAGCCCCCGCACGGCCCGCGCGGCCGCCCCGCTCCCCCACCCGGCCCACCGCGTCTGACGGGGGCTGGTCGACAAGACACCTTCTACGGCCCCGGCCGCCCCAGGCGCGTGAGCGCCTCCGTGGCGGCCGGGGCCAGGCGTGGGCGGAGGCGGGCCGCTTCGAGGACCGGCCGGGCGCGGGCGTCGCCCAAGGCGCCCAGGCCCTCCGCGCAGGCGACCGCCACCCGCCAGTACGGGTCGGCCGGATCGGCGAGGCGCCGCTCCAGGACCGTGACCAGCGCCGGTACGGACTCGGGTGCCCGCAGCCGGGCCAACAGCCGTACCGGCGTGAGCGCGTAGGCGACGCGCAGCTCGTTGGTGGCGAGGGCGGCGGCGGCCCGCGCCGTCCGCGGGTCGCCCAGCCGCGCCAGCGCGTACGCGGCGGAGACGCAGCGCTCCGGGTCCCGGTGGTTCAGCAGCAGCACCAGCGCCTCGAACGCGCGCCGGTCACCGGCGAGCCCCAGCCGGAACGCCGCGAGCTCGCGCGCCCACAGCGGCTGGCCGCCCCGCGTGAGCACCGCCGCGAGCTCCTCCGGGTCGTCGACGGCGACGAGCCGTTCGTACGCGTCCGACGCGCCCGCCCCCTCCGCCTCGCCCCGCAACCGGTCCACGAGCGAGCGGAACTCCTCATCCACGGCCGTCATGGCCGTCAGCGTAGCGAGCATCACATTGACCGGGGAGTTCCCAGGACTGGCGCGCTCGTTACCCGCCAGTTAATCTCAAGTGAGCGGGACACACCCGCGAACGCACTCACGGCGGCCTGGTGACGCAGCCGCCGCGAGCGCCGTGTCCGTCGGTTCGGCACACCTGGCACCTCTGTACGACGTGGCTCCGGGACAGGGTCCGTCGCTTCTTCACCGCGACCCGCGCGCGACGCGCGGCAGCGCGAACGCACCTCATGTGCACGCGCGCTCACGCCGAGAACGCACGCGCTCCGCGAGGCACCGCACCGCACGCATCGCCGCCGTGCGCGCCCGCGCCCCTCATTCAGTCGTCACTCATCCCTGGAGTCCCGTGATGGACACCCCTCTCTCCACCATCGCCGTCGTCGGTCTGGGCACGATGGGCTCCGGCATCGCCGAGGTTCTCGTCCGGGCGGGCCGTGAGGTCATCGGCATCGACGTCAGCGAGGCCGCCGCCCGCCGTGCCGTCGGCTGCCTGGAGGCCGCCACCGCCCGCTCCGTGGCCCGTGAGCGGATCACCGAGGAGGAGCGGCGCGACATCCTCGCCCGCTTCCGCACCTTCTCCGACCTCCGGGCCGCCGCCGACGCCGACCTCGTGATCGAGGTCGTGCCCGAGTCGTACGAGCTCAAGCAGCAGGTCTTCCGGGAGCTGGACGGCATCGTCCGCCCGGACGCGATCCTTGCCACCGGCACCAACGCCCTGTCGGTCACGCGGCTCGCCGCCGACTCCGCGCACCCCGAGCGCGTGCTGGGCCTGCACTTCTTCAACCCGGCCCCGGCGATGAAGCTGGTCGAGGTGGTGTCCTCGGTGCTGACCGCCCCGCAGGCCGTCGCCGCCGTCACGGACCTCGCCCATCAGCTCGGCAAGGAGCCCGTCGCCGTCGGCGACCGGCCCGGCTTCGTCGCCGACGGCCTCCTCTTCGGCTACCTGAACCAGGCCGCGGCGATGTACGAGTCGCGGTACGCCTCCCGCGAGGACATCGACGCCGCGATGCGGCTGGGCTGCGGCCTGCCGATGGGCCCGCTCGCCCTGCTCGACCTGATCGGCATCGACACCGCCCGTACGGTCCTGGACGCGATGTACGCCGAGTCCGGCGACCGCCTGCACGCCCCCGCGCCGGTCCTCCGGCACCTGAGCGAGGCGGGCCTGACGGGCCGTAAGGCGGGCCGGGGCTTCTACACGTACGAGGAGCCGGGCAGCGGCGTCGTGGTGCGCGACGCGCTCACTCCCTCGGAGACCGCCGCCACCGGCGAGGTCCGCGAGGTCCGCTCCGTCGGCGTCGCGGGCTCCGGCACCATGGCGAGCGGCATCGCGGAGGTCTTCGCGAAGGCCGGGTACGCCGTGGTCCTGGCCGCCCGCTCGCTCGAGAAGGCCGAGACGGCCAAGGGGCGCATCGCGAAGTCGCTCGCGCGCTCCGTCGAGAAGGGCAGGCTGACCGCCGAGGCGGCCGACGAGGCGCTCGCCCGCGTGACCCCCGCCGGCTCCCTGGACGCCTTCGCCGACGTCGACCTCGCCGTGGAGGCGGTGGCCGAGGACCTGGAGGTCAAGCGGCAGCTGTTCGCCACGCTCGACAAGGTCTGCAAGCCGGGCGCGGTGCTCGCCACCACCACCTCCTCCCTGCCCGTGGTCGCCTGCGCACGCGCCACCTCGCGCCCGCAGGACGTGATCGGGATGCACTTCTTCAACCCGGCGCCCGCGATGAAGCTGGTGGAGGTCGTCCGTACGGTCCTGACCGCCGACGACGTCCACGCCACCGTGCGCGAGGTGACCGCGAAGATCCGCAAGCACCCGGTGGACTGCGGCGACCGGGCCGGTTTCATCGTGAACGCGCTGCTCTTCCCGTACCTGAACAACGCGATCAAGATGGTCGAGAACCACTACGCCTCGCTCGACGACATCGACGCCGCGATGCGGCTGGGCGGCGGCTACCCGATGGGGCCCTTCGAGCTGCTGGACGTGGTGGGCCTGGACGTCTCGCTCGCCATCGAGCGGGTGCTGCACCGCGAGTTCCGCGACCCCGGCCTGGCGCCGGCCCCCCTCCTGGAGCACCTGGTGGCGGCCGGCTGCCTGGGCCGGAAGACGGGGCGCGGTTTCCGCGAATATGCCCGGCGCTGAGCCGTACGGGGAGTGGGGCGGGCTGCTCGGCGGGGCGGCCGAGCGGTCGGGCAGCCCGGCCCCACAGGCGCGGTCTCCTGCACCGATGCAGTACGTTCAGGTCATGTCCCAGCCCGCTGATGCCGCCCGCCGACCCCCTCGTGCCGCCTCCTCGTCCGACGCCCCGGAGAGTGCCGCGGGCAGCCGCGCCGCCGCGCAGCGGCTCAAGATGCGCCGCGAGCTCGCGGCCGCGGCCATGGAACTGTTCGCGACCAAGGGGTACGAGGCGACGACGGTCGACGAGATCGCCGCCGCGGCGGGAGTCGCCCGCCGGACCTTCTTCCGCCACTTCCGTTCCAAGGAAGAGGCGATCTTCCCCGACCACGACGACACCCTGGTGCGCGCCGAGGCGGTGCTGAACGCCGCCCCGCCGCACGAGCACCCGCTGGACACGGTCTGCCGGGGCATCAAGGAAGTCATGAAGATGTACGCGGCGTCCCCCTCGGTCTCGGTCGCGCGCTACCGCCTCACCCGCGAGGTGCCCACCCTGCGGGAGCGCGAGATCGCCTCGGTGGCCCGTTACGAACGGCTGTTCACGCGTTATCTGCTGGGCCACTTCGACGAACGCGACCACCACGACGGCAACGACGACCCGCTGCTGGCGGAGGTGGCCGCGTCGGCGGTGGTCACGGCGCACAACCACGTGCTGCGCCGCTGGCTGCGGGCCGGCGGCCAGGGCGACGTGGAGGCCCAGCTGGACCACGCCTTCGCGATCGTGCGGGAGACCTTCGGCACCGGCATAGGCGCCGGCCGCTCGGGCGCCGGGAGCACCCCGGCCCCGGCACCGGCCGCGACGGCGAGCACCACCGGCGACGTGCTGGTGACGGTGGCCCGCACGGACGCGCCGCTGGAGGAGATCATGCGCAGCATCGAGCGCACCCTGAAGGAACACGGCTAGCCGCTCCCCTTCCCCACGCCCGCCGGGCTCGACGTCACCGTCGAGCCCGGCGGGCGTTTGGCGTGCCGAAACCGCCTGGAGAACCGCCTTCCGATCGATCATCGCTCATCTGTGACCGGCAGATGACATCTGAGAGAAATTGTTGGCACTCAGTGTCTTGCGGCCTGGCACGCGGTGTCATACGTTGATGTTGTCCGGGCGGCCGGCGTGCAGAGAACTCCTCGCACGCCGGCTGTCCCCGCACAACATCGTTGTCGCGCGCCCGGACGCCTGCGTCACAGGCACTCTTCGCGCACCACCCAGCGCTGCCAAGCCGAGCACCACCCGCCGAACCGACGGCACACACCCCCCAGCAGCAGCACTTCCCCGACGTTCAACCCAGCGTCTCCCCTCAAGACGCTTCTTCGCCGGAGGCAACACCGTGAAGGAAATCCTGGACGCGATCCAGTCGCCGGACACCACGTCCGCCGACTTCGCCGCACTGCCGCTCCCCGAGTCGTACCGCGCGGTGACCGTGCACAAGGACGAGACCGAGATGTTCGCCGGTCTCACCACGCGCGAGAAGGACCCGCGCAAGTCGCTGCACCTCGACGACGTGCCGCTGCCCGAACTGGGCCCGGGCGAGGCCCTGGTGGCCGTCATGGCGTCCTCGGTCAACTACAACTCCGTGTGGACGTCGATCTTCGAGCCGGTCTCGACCTTCGCCTTCCTGGAGCGGTACGGAAAGGTCTCGCCGCTCGCCAAGCGGCACGACCTGCCGTACCACATCATCGGCTCCGACCTGGCGGGCGTCGTCCTGCGCACCGGCCCCGGCGTCAACGCCTGGAAGCCGGGCGACGAGGTGGTCGCGCACTGCCTGAGCGTGGAGCTGGAGAGCCCCGACGGCCACTCCGACACGATGATGGACCCCGAGCAGCGCATCTGGGGCTTCGAGACCAACTTCGGCGGCCTGGCGGAGATCGCGCTGGTCAAGTCCAACCAGCTGATGCCCAAGCCCGACCACCTCAGCTGGGAGGAGGCGGCGGCACCGGGCCTGGTCAACTCGACCGCGTACCGCCAGCTGGTCTCCCGCAACGGCGCCGGCATGAAGCAGGGCGACAACGTGCTCATCTGGGGCGCCAGCGGCGGCCTCGGCTCGTACGCCACCCAGTTCGCCCTGGCCGGCGGCGCCAACCCCATCTGCGTCGTCTCCAGCGACCAGAAGGCCGACATCTGCCGCTCCATGGGCGCCGAGGCGATCATCGACCGCAACGCCGAAGGCTACAAGTTCTGGAAGGACGAGCACACCCAGGACCCCAAGGAGTGGAAGCGCTTCGGCAAGCGCATCCGCGAGCTCACCGGCGGCGAGGACATCGACATCGTCTTCGAACACCCCGGCCGGGAGACCTTCGGCGCCAGCGTCTACGTCACCCGCAAGGGCGGCACCATCACCACCTGCGCCTCCACCTCCGGCTACATGCACGAGTACGACAACCGCTACCTGTGGATGTCGCTGAAGCGGATCGTCGGCTCCCACTTCGCCAACTACCGCGAGGCGTGGGAGGCCAACCGCCTGATCGCCAAGGGCAAGATCCACCCCACCCTGTCGAAGGTGTACTCCCTGGAGGACACCGGCCAGGCCGCGTACGACGTCCACCGCAACCTCCACCAGGGCAAGGTCGGCGTGCTGTGCCTCTCGCCCGAGGAGGGCCTGGGCGTGAAGAACCAGGAGATGCGGGACCAGCACATCGACGCCATCAACCGCTTCCGTAACGTCTGAGGTCTGAGGTTTCCTAGATGACAGAGCGTCAGAAGGACCGGCCGTGGCTCATGCGGACGTACGCCGGTCACTCCACGGCGGAGGCGTCGAACGAGCTGTACCGGCGCAACCTCGCCAAGGGCCAGACCGGCCTCTCGGTCGCGTTCGACCTGCCGACGCAGACCGGGTACGACCCCGACCACATCCTCGCCCGCGGCGAGGTGGGCCGGGTCGGGGTCCCGGTCTCGCACCTCGGTGACATGCGCCGGCTGTTCCAGGACATCCCGCTGGAGCGCATGAACACGTCCATGACCATCAACGCCACCGCCATGTGGCTGCTGGCGCTCTATCAGGTGGTCGCCGAGGAGCAGGGCGCGGACATCACCAGGCTCCAGGGGACGACGCAGAACGACATCGTCAAGGAGTACCTGTCGCGCGGGACGCACGTCTTCCCGCCGGGTCCGTCCCTGCGCCTGACCACCGACATGATCACCTACACGGTGAACCACATCCCGAAGTGGAACCCGATCAACATCTGCAGCTACCACCTGCAGGAGGCGGGCGCCACTCCGGTCCAGGAGATCTCGTACGCCATGTCCACGGCGATCGCCGTCCTCGACGCGGTGTTCGCCTCCGGGCAGGTGCCCGAGGAGCGGAAGGGCGACGTCGTCGCGCGGATCTCCTTCTTCGTGAACGCGGGCGTCCGCTTCATCGAGGAGATGTGCAAGATGCGCGCCTTCGGCCGCATCTGGGACACGATCACGCGCGAGCGGTACGGCATCGAGGACCCCAAGCAGCGCCGCTTCCGCTACGGCGTGCAGGTCAACTCGCTCGGGCTGACCGAGGCGCAGCCGGAGAACAACGTCCAGCGCATCGTCCTGGAGATGCTGGCCGTGACGCTGTCGAAGGACGCCCGCGCCCGTGCCGTGCAGCTCCCAGCGTGGAACGAGGCCCTGGGCCTGCCCCGCCCCTGGGACCAGCAGTGGTCCCTGCGCATCCAGCAGGTGCTGGCGCACGAGAGCGACCTGCTGGAGTACGACGACATCTTCGCCGGCTCGCACGTCATCGAGGCCAAGGTGGACGCCCTGGTCACCGAGTGCCTCGCGGAGATCGAGCGGATCCAGGAGATGGGCGGCGCGATGGCCGCCGTCGAGTCGGGCTACCTCAAGTCGCAGCTGGTCTCCTCCCACGCCGAGCGGCGGGCCCGGATCGAGGCCGGCGAGGAGAAGATCGTCGGCGTGAACATCTTCGAGACGACCGAGCCCAACCCGCTCACCGCCGACCTGGACACCGCGATCATGACGGTGGACCCGGCCAACGAGGCGCGCGTGGTCGCGAAGCTGCACGAGTGGCGCGACAACCGCGACGAGGGCCGGGCCCAGGAGGCCCTGGCCCGGCTGAAGGCGACGGCGGCCGGGGACGAGAACCTGTTCCCCGCGACCCTGGAGTGCGCCCGCGCGGGCGTCACCACCGGGGAGTGGGCCTGGGCGCTGCGGGACGTCTTCGGCGAGTTCCGGGCGCCGACGGGTGTGTCGTCCGCGCCGGTGGCGGTCGCCGCCGAGGAGGGCACCCCGCTCGCCGCCGTACGCGAGAAGGTGACGCGGACGGCGTCCGAGCTGGGCGCGGGGCGGCTGCGGCTGCTGGTCGGCAAGCCGGGCCTGGACGGGCACTCCAACGGCGCCGAGCAGATCGCGGTGCGTGCGCGGGACGCCGGCTTCGAGGTGGTCTACCAAGGCATCCGGCTGACGCCCGAGCAGATCGTGGACGCCGCCCTGGCGGAGGACGTGCACTGCGTGGGACTGTCCATCCTGTCCGGCTCGCACGCCGAGCTGGTCCCCGACGTACTGGCCCGGCTGCGTGAGGCCGGCGCGTCGGACATCCCGGTGATCGTCGGCGGGATCATCCCGAACGCCGACGCCGCCGAACTGAAGCGGGCGGGGGTGGCCGCCGTCTTCACCCCGAAGGACTTCGGTATCACCGAGATCATCGGCCGTATCGTCGACGAGATCCGGAAAGCGAACAAGCTCAACCCCGTAGAAAGCTCGGAGGTCCCCGCATGACGACCGTCAACCGTCTCCGCCCGCGCCGCTCGTGCCTGGCGGTCCCCGGTTCCAACCCGCGGTTCCTGGAGAAGGCCCAGGGCCTCCCCGCCGACCAGGTCTTCCTGGACCTGGAGGACGCGTGCGCGCCGCTCGCCAAGCCGGAGGCGCGGCACACCATCGTCAAGTTCCTCAACGAGGGCGACTGGACGGGCAAGACCCGGGTCGTGCGGGTCAACGACTGGACCACCGAGTGGACGTACCGCGACGTGGTCACGGTCGTCGAGGGCGCGGGCCCGAACCTCGACTGCATCATGCTGCCGAAGGTGCAGACCGCCGAGCAGGTCGTGGCGCTGGACCTCCTCCTCACCCAGATCGAGAAGACGATGGGCTTCGAGGTCGGCCGGATCGGCATCGAGGCGCAGATCGAGAACGCCCAGGGCCTCAACAACGTCAACGCGATCGCGCAGGCCTCGCCGCGCATCGAGACGATCATCTTCGGCCCGGCGGACTTCATGGCCTCCATCAACATGAAGTCGCTGGTCGTCGGCGAACAGCCGCCCGGCTACCCGGCGGACGCGTACCACTACATCCTGATGAAGATCCTGATGGCGGCCCGCGCCAACGATCTGCAGGCGATCGACGGCCCGTACCTTCAGATCAAGAACGTGGACGGCTTCCGCGCGGTCGCCGGCCGCGCCGCCGCGCTCGGCTTCGACGGCAAGTGGGTGCTCCACCCGGGTCAGGTCGACGCGGCGAACGAGGTGTTCTCGCCCTCCCAGGAGGACTTCGACCACGCCGAGCTGATCCTGGACGCGTACGAGTACTACACGTCCGAGGCGGGCGGCAAGAAGGGCTCCGCGATGCTCGGCGACGAGATGATCGACGAGGCCAGCCGCAAGATGGCGCTCGTCATCTCCGGCAAGGGCCGCGCCGCCGGCATGACCCGTACGTCGAAGTTCGAAGCCCCGGAGGCGTGAGCACCATGCAGTTCGGCCGTACGTACGAAGAGTTCGAAGTCGGTGCCGTCTACAAGCACTGGCCCGGGAAGACGGTCACCGAGTACGACGACCACCTCTTCTGCCTGCTGACGATGAACCACCACCCCCTCCACATGGACACGAACTATGCGGAGAAGACGACGGATTTCGGGAAGAACGTCGTCGTCGGCAACTACATCTACTCGCTCCTGCTGGGCATGTCCGTGCCGGACGTCTCCGGCAAGGCGATCGCCAACCTGGAGATCGAGTCGCTGCGCCACGTGGCGCCGACCTTCCACGGCGACACCATCTACGGCGAGACCACCGTCCTCGACAAGACGCCGTCGAAGTCGAAGAGCGACCGCGGGATCGTGTACGTCGAGACCAAGGGCTACAAGCAGGACGGCACGTTGGTCTGCGTCTTCCGCCGCAAGGTGATGGTGCCGACGGAGCAGTACATCAAGGAGCGCGGCGGCGAGCAGCCCGGCCGCCCGGAACCGAAGGTGCAGGAGAAGTAGCCATGGCCCGACTCGCCCAGACCCACGGTCTGACCGATGTCCAGCAGGAGATCCTCTCCACGGTCCGTGACTTCGTCGACAAGGAGATCATCCCGGTCGCCACGGAGCTGGAGCACCGCGACGAGTACCCGCAGGCGATCGTCGACGGTCTGAAGGAGCTGGGTGTCTTCGGCCTGATGATCCCGGAGGAGTACGGGGGGCTGGGCGAGTCCCTGCTCACGTACGCGCTGTGCGTGGAGGAGATAGCGCGCGGCTGGATGTCCGTCTCGGGCATCATCAACACCCACTTCATCGTCGCGTACATGCTCAAGCAGCACGGCACGCAGGAGCAGAAGGACACCTTCCTGCCCCGGATGGCGGCCGGCGAGGTGCGGGGCGCCTTCTCGATGTCGGAGCCGGGGCTCGGCTCCGATGTGTCGGCGATCACGTCGAAGGCGGTCAAGGACGGCGACGAGTACGTCCTGAACGGCCAGAAGATGTGGCTCACGAACGGCGGAACGTCAACGCTTGTGGCCGTCCTCGTCCGAAGTGATGAAGGACACCCCGAGGGCACCGCCCCCCACAAGTCGATGACGACCTTCCTCGTGGAGAAGGAGCCCGGCTTCGGAGAGGTCCGGCCCGGCCTGACCATCCCGGGGAAGATCGACAAGATGGGCTACAAGGGGGTCGACACCACCGAGCTCATCATGGACGGACTGCGCATTCCGGCCAATCGTGTGCTCGGCGGGGTCACCGGCCGAGGGTTTTACCAAATGATGGACGGCGTCGAGGTGGGGCGCGTGAACGTGGCGGCGCGTGGCTGTGGCGTCGCTCAGCGTGCCTTCGAGCTGGGTGTCTCGTATGCCCAGCAACGTCACACTTTCGGGAAGCCGATCGCTCAGCACCAGGCGATCCAGTTCAAGCTGGCCGAAATGGCTACCAAGGTCGAGGCCGCTCATGCCATGATGGTGAACGCAGCTCGCAAAAAGGACTCCGGGGAGCGAAACGACCTGGAAGCAGGGATGGCGAAGTACCTCGCCTCCGAGTACTGCAAAGAGGTCGTGGAGGATGCCTTCCGTATCCATGGTGGCTACGGGTTCTCGAAGGAGTACGAGATCGAGCGTCTCTACCGAGAGGCTCCGATGCTGCTCATCGGTGAAGGTACCGCCGAAATCCAGAAAATGATCATTGGGCGTCGGCTGCTCGAGGAGTACCGGTTCCAGGGGTGATTGTCGCTTTTCGGTCGGTTCGGCCGCGAAGAAGATCACACCCTGTCATCTTCTTCCGGCCGCCGACTCGGCTTCTGGCTTGCCCAGTTGCGGCCCGCAACCGATAGCATCGCCGAAAAGCCGCCGTCCCCCGCATCCGCGCGGCATCATCCGCTACGAAGGTCATCCATGCCCCACAGCCAAACCTCTGCACCTCGCGACAGCCGATTTGGCGTGCGTATCGCTCGCGGAGCATCGCCGTGGCTTCTGCCGACCGTCGCCACCGCAGCACTCAGTCTTGCCCGCGCGCGCCGTTCCAAGCGTGCCGCGGCCATCGCCGTGCCCACCACCGCGCTCGCGGCGGGCATGCTGTGGTTCTTCCGCGACCCCGAGCGCGAGATCGCGCAGGGCAGGGTCATCTCGCCCGCCGACGGGGTGGTGCAGAGCATCATGCCGTGGAAGGACGGGCGCACCCGGGTCGCCATCTTCATGAGCCCGCTGAACGTCCACGTGAACCGCGCCCCGCTGGCGGGCACGGTGACGTCGGTGGAGCACATCCCCGGCGGCTTCGTGCCGGCGTTCAACAAGGAGAGCGAGAACAACGAGCGCGTTGTCTGGCACTTCGACACCGAGCTCGGTGACATCGAGATGGTGCAGATCGCGGGTGCGGTCGCGCGCCGCATCGTGCCGTACGTCCCGCAGGGGACCAAGGTCGAGCAGGGCGAGCGCATCGGTCTGATCCGCTTCGGATCGCGCGTTGACATCTACCTTCCGGAAGGTGTCGACGTCGCAGTCGAGGTCGGTCAGACCACGACCGCGGGGGTGACTCGAATTGACCGTGATTGATCCCGACACACGGGCCGACTGGGTGGCCGACGCCGAGGCGGACATCGTGGAGGAAGCCGAGGAGATGCCGCTGTCGCTGCGTCTCTCAATAGCGGACACCCTCACGCTGGGCAACGCCACGTGCGGCTTCATGGCGGTGTACTTCACCACCACCGGCATCCTGATCCCGCACCTCACCGGGAGCCAGGAGACCGGCATGGCGCGGCACAGCGCCGCGACGGCCGTGATCCTGATGCTCCTCGCGGCGATCTTCGATCTCTTCGACGGGCTGGTGGCGCGCAAGCTGCGCAGCTCGCCGATGGGCGCGGAGCTGGACAACCTGTCGGACCTGATCAGCTTCGGGCTCGCCCCGGCGTACTTCGTACTCGTGTACGGGATGGTCGCGGACGACGCCCACCAGAAGGTCTCGGCGGTGGCCGCGATCGTGGTGCTGCTGGCGGTGGTGCTGAGGCTCGCCAGATTCAGCTGCGTGACCATGAAGGACGGCATGTTCCAGGGCATGCCGTCTCCGTTCGGCGCGCTGACGGTCGTGTCGATCGTGCTGCTGGAGCTGCCGTTCATCCCGACGCTGCTGGCGATCATCGGCACGGCGTGGCTGATGGTCAGCCGGGTCGAGTACCCCAAGCCGCGGGGCATCCTCGCGGTGGCGATGCTCAGCTGGATCGTCGGGGCGATGGGTCTGCTGGCGGCGTGGGCGTTCGACGCGCCGGGCGGCCAGCTGCTGCTCCAGACCGGCTGCGCGCTGCAGGTCGTGCTGGGCGCGGTGATCCCCCTCTTCGCGACGGCCCGGCGGGTGAACACCTTCCGCGACAACCGGCGCGTGAGCCGGGAGGCGCGGGCGGCGCAGCTGCCGTAGTCCCCGTCGTACGGATGTGAGAAGGGCCCGGGTGCTTTCCCCAAGCACCCGGGCCCTTCCGCTGTGCTCAGGGCCGGTCCAGGACCTTGTAGTAGTACGTCGTCGGGTGCGGGACGCCGTCCGGGGTGAGGGCGTAGCCGGGGATGGAGCCGGCCCGGGTCCAGCCCGCCTTCCGGTAGAGGCTCTCGGCGCCGCTGCCCGTCTCGGTGTCCAGCACCAGCAGGGTGCGGCCCTCGGCGGCGGCCGCGCGCTCGGCCGTCTCCAGCAGGCGGCGGCCCAGCCCCCGGCCCCGGGCCGCGCGGTGCACCAGGAGCTTGGCGATGTCGGCGCGGTGCGGCTGGTTGGGCAGGCCCGCCCGGACGAGGCTGATCGTGCCGGAGACCGCGCCGTCGGGTCCGTACGACGCCCAGACGGTCCGTACGCCCCGCTCGGTCTCCTCGGCGGCGCCGCGCCACCAGGAGGCCGCCTCCGCGGCGCTCAGCGGGGCGAGGAAGCCGACGGAGGCGCCGCCGTCGACGGCGTCGACCAGGAGCGCGGCGAGCCCCTCGGCCGCGTCGGCGTGGATCCGCCGCGCGGTGAGGGGCTCGATGCGGTGCTGCGGGTCGGGGTGATCACTCATGGGGCGAGCTTCACACGCCCGGGTTTCGGCGCGGTGACGGGGCCTCCCTTCCGGTCAGCCGCCCGGGGTGAAGCCCTGCGCGGCCTCGGCGGCCTGCGGCTGCCGGACCACCCTGGCCCCGCCGGGGACGGTCTTGTCGGGCTGGAGGATGGCGCTCTGCCGGGACGACGGCGCCTTGGGGTCGGAGAAGTCGTGCGTCATGCCGAAGCCCGGGTCGTGGGCCTTCAGGGTCAGCAGGGCCTTGCCGACGCCCTCGCGGGTCAGGTCCTTGGCCGCGCACGCCTTCTTCAGGGCCTCGCCGAAGACCTGGGCGGCGGACCAGCCCGCGACGACGCCGTTGTCGAGGGAGTCCTTCGGGTAGGCGGCGCGGTAGTCCGCCGCCAGCTTGCGGGCGGCCGGGGCGTCGGCGCCGATGGGCAGGCTGGGTGTGGCGACGTAGTACGCCTTCTCCAGCGCCGGCCCGGCCTGGGTGCCCAGGAGCTGCGGGGAGAAGGCGGAGTTGTTGCCGATGACCGGAACGGCGAGCTTCACGGCCGCGGCGACGCCCACGAAGGAGGCGGCCTGGCGGGGGCCCGTGCTGAGGAGGACCGCCTTGACCCCGGCCTGCTTGAGCGCCGCGACCTGCGCCGACATGTCGTTGTCGGTCGGCTTGACCTTCTGCTCGACCACCGTCAACCCGGCCTGCCCGGCCATGTGCTGCGAGCCCGCGAGGGCGTTCTCGCCGTAGTCGCCCTCGAAGTAGACGTGGCCGAGCTTGTCGCCCTTCCGCAGGCCCTTCTCCTTCATCAGGAAGTCGACGGCGTTGATCGTCTCGATGTCGTACGTGGTGCCGATCACCCGGATGTGCGGGCTGCCGAGCAGCTCGGCCGACCAGGCCTGCGGCAGGACGAGCGCCTTGTCGCCGTCGATCCGCTGCTTGACGGCGGCCACGAACGGCGAGCCGATGAACTGCGGGAAGCCCAGCACCTTCGGCTCCAGCTCGGTGTACCCGGCGAGGGCCTTCTGCGGGTCGTAGCCGTGGTCGCGGACGGTGAGTTCCACGGTGCGGCCGCAGACGCCGCCCGCGGCGTTGAGCTGCTCGACGTACAGCTGCTGGGCCTGGGTGATGCTCTTGCCGAGGGTGGCGTACACACCGGTCATGTCGGTGAGCGCGCCGAGCCGGATCGTCTTCGCGTCGACGCCCTCGCCGGTCTTCACGCCGTCGGCGCCGGCCGCGCCCTGCGTGCCGGTCTTCGCCTTGGAGCTGCATCCTCCGACCCCGGCGGTCAGGGCGACGAGCGCGGTGAGGGCGGCGGCGAGCCGCCGGTGTCTGAGCATGGTCATCGTTCCTCCGCTGGAGTACCTGAGGGTCGTACGGGACGCCGGGCGGCGAGGCCGGCCAGGCCGCCGGGCAGGAAGAGCACCACCGCGACGACGGCGGCGCCGTACAGGTAGCGCGCGGCCTCGCCCGGGGCGACGCCGCCCGTGCCGGGGGCGGAGACCAGGGGCAGGGCGTCGCTGTAGCGGTTCAGCAGCTGCGGCAGCAGGGAGACGAAGACGCCGCCGGCCACCGCGCCCGCCACCGAGCCGAGCCCGCCGATGACGATCATGGCGAGGTACTCCAGCGAGAGCAGCATGCCGAAGTACTCGGGCACGGTCCGCTGGAAGACCAGCGCCAGCAGCACCCCGGCGAGCCCGGCGTACATGGACGACAGCACGAACGCCGCCGCGCGGTAGCGGGCGACCGGGATGCCCAGCACCCCGGCCGCGATGCGGTGGTCCCGGATGGCGTTGAGCGCCCGCCCGGGCCTGCCGCGCAGCACGCCGCGCGCGAAGAGGGCGGAGGCCGCGAGCAGCACCAGTCCCAGGTACCAGAGCTTCTCGGCGGCGCCGAACGGGACCGCCGCGACGAGGAGCTCGGTGTCGTCGAAGGTGACGCCGAGGAGGCTGAGCGGCGGGACGGCGCGGCCGTTGAAGCCGCCGGTCAGGTCGTGGGCGTTGAACAGCACGTGCTGGCCGATGAAGATCAGCGCGAGGGTGGCGATGCCGAGGTACGGGCCGCGCAGCCGCCCCGCGATCGGGCTGAACAGCCCGCCGGCCGCGCCCGCCAGCGCCACCGCGCCGACGGCGGCGAGCCAGCCGGGCAGGCCGAGTCCGGCGAGCCCGTCGGTGCCGTCCCCGGCGAGGGCGCAGTAGCCGTACGCGCCGACGGCGAGGAAGAAGGCGTGCCCCATGGACAGCTGCCCGGTGGCGCCGGTGAGGAGGTTGATGCCGACGGCGCCGATCGCGGCGGCCATGGCGAAGAGGCCGGCCTGCAGCCAGAAGCGGTCGAGGTAGAAGGGCAGGGCGAGGAGGAGGGCCGTGGCGAGTACCCACGCGTACGTACGCGGACGGGTGAGCCCCTGGGAGCTTCTTTTCGAGAGGGTGTCAGACACGGGCGAGCTCCTTCGTGCCGAAGAGCCCCGCGGGGCGGATCAGCAGGACCGCGACCATGACGAGGTAGGGCGCCAGGTCGCCGATGCCGCGGCCGAGGAAGGCCAGGTCGCTCTGGTAGCCGGTGGCGAGGGACTCGGTGACGCCGACGAGCAGCCCGCCGACGAGCGCGCCGGTGGTGGAGTCGAGGCCGCCGAGGATGGCGGCGGGGAAGGCCTTGAGCGCGGCGAGGGAGGTGGAGCGCTCCAGTCCGGGTGTGGGGAAGACGGTGAGGAAGAGGGCCGCGACGGCGGCGAGGCCCCCGGCCACCGCCCACGCGCCGAGCGAGACCCGCCCGAGGCGTACGCCCATCAGCGCGGCCGTGGACGGGGACTCGGCGGCGGCGCGCATGGCGACGCCCCAGGAGGTGAACCGGAAGGCGAGCAGGAACGCCGTGATGAGCAGCGCGGCGGCGACGAACGCGGCGATCCGCGTCTGGGCGAGGGTGACCGGGCCGAGGCTCACCACCGCGTCGCCCCACGGGTCGCCGAGGGCGAGCACCTCCGTACCGATGCGGCGGGTGAGCTCGGTGGTGAGGAGGATGTCCACGCCGATGGTGACGATGGCGAGGACGCTGTGGTCGGCGCCCCGGTGGCGGCGCATCACCAGGAACTCGACGGCGGCGCCGACGAGCGCGGCGCCCGCGATCCCGGCGGCGAGGGCGGGCCAGAAGCCGAGACGCTCGTGGAGGACGGCGGTGACGTACCCGCCCGCGAGGAGCAGGGAGGCGTGGGCGAAGTTGACGACCTCGGTGGCGCGGAAGATGACGACGAAGCCGAGCGCGATGAGGGCGTAGACGGACCCGAGGGAGAGCCCGTTGAGCAGGAGTTCGGTGAAGGTGGTCACTCGGCGGTGTCCTCTCCGAGGTAGGCGCGGACGACGGCCGGGTCGTTCTGCACGTCGACGGGGGCGCCGTCGGCGATGCGGCGGCCGAAGTCGAGGACGGTGACGGTGTCGGCGAGGCGCATCACCACGCCCATGTCGTGTTCGACGAGGACGATGGAGATGCCGAGGCTGTCGCGGACGCCCGCGATGACGGCGGCGGTGCGGCGGCGTTCGTCGGCGGTCATGCCGGCGACCGGCTCGTCGAGCAGCAGGAGCCTGGGCTCCATGCACAGCGCGCGGGCCAGTTCGGCGAGCTTCTGCTGCCCGTACGGGAGGGAGGCGGCCGGCTGGTCGAGCCGGTCGGCGAGTCCCACGAAGTCGGCGATCTCGCGGACGCGGGCGCGGTGGCGGGCCTCCTCGCGGGTGGCGGACGGCAGCCGGAGTCCGGTGGCGAGGAACCCGGCGCGGGTGAGGCGGTGGCGGCCGAGCATCAGCGCGTCGGCGACGGTGGCGCGGGGCGGCAGGGCCAGGTTCTGGAAGATGCGGGCGACGCCGAGAGCGGCGATGCGGTGCGGGGGCAGGCCGGTGAGCTCGTGGCCGTCGAAGCGGACGCTGCCGGAGGTGGCGCGGTAGACGCCGGAGAGCACGTTGAAGGTGGTGGACTTGCCGGCGCCGTTGGGGCCGATGACGGCGTGGACGGTGCCGGGGCGCACGGTGAAGCCGACGCCGTCGAGGGCGGTGAGGCCGGCGAACCGTACGGTGAGGTCGCGGACTTCGAGGGTGGTCACGCCCCCTCCCAGGGGGCCAGCCGCCGGGCGTGGGCGGGTGACGGGCCGTCGGCCGCCCGCTCGTCCACGACGCCGAGGTAGCGGCGGCGTATCTCGTCGGATGCGGCGAGTTCGGCGGCGGGTCCCGCGGCCGTGACCTCGCCGACTTCGAGGACGTACGCGTGGGTCGCGAGGCGCAGGGCGAGGGCGGCGTTCTGCTCGACGAGGAGGACGGAGGTGCCCTGGGCGTGGATCTCGCGGACGGTGTCGGCGATCCGGGCGGCCATCAGGGGCGCGAGGCCGAGGGACGGCTCGTCGAGGAGGAGCAGGCGCGGGGAGGCCATGAGGGCGCGGGCGACGGCAAGCATCTGCTGTTCGCCGCCGGAGAGAAGGCCGGCGCGCTGGCGGGCGCGTGCGGCGAGGACGGGGAAGAGGGCGTGGACGCGGCGCAGGGCTTCCGCCTTCGTGCCTCTGCTCGCGGCGAGGGCGCCCGCGCGCAGGTTGTCCTCGACGGTCATGCGGGTGAAGACCTGGCGGCCCTCGGGTACGTGGCACAGCCCGGCGGCGACGACCCGGTCGGGCGGCAGGCCGTGCAGGGGGCGGCCGGCGAAGGCGACGGTGCCGGCGGTGGCGGCGCCGCCGTGGAAGGCCAGCGTGCGCGACAGGGCGCGCAGCAGGGTGGACTTGCCTGCGCCGTTGCCGCCGAGGACGGCGACGACGGTGCCTTCCGGTACGTCCAGCGAGACGTCGCGCAGGGCCCGCACCTTGCCGTACCCGGCTGTCAGACCCCGCACCCGCAGGGCGGCAGCACTCATGGAACCCCCTCGATGCTTGTTCGGTGGCGCTCACCCCAGCACCGGGGCGGGTCCCCCGTCCACGTGGGCCGTCCGAATCGCTGCCGGTGCCCAGCGGGCGCGGCGGCGGGTTGTGCACGCGCACAACACCACGTGTCAGGGGCATGCCGAATGGGGTGCGGAGGTGGCATCCTCCGGCCATGGGAGCCCGTGGACCACGTACCGGAGACGACTGGAAGCTGCTCGGCCAGGCGTGCAAGGAGCTGCTGGAGCGGCTGCCGGAGCTGGTGGACCGGCACCTGCGGGAGCTGCACGCGCACTCCCCCGTGTACGAGCGGATCATCGGCTACGACCAGCACTGGCAGGAGGCGCGCGACGCGATGCGCATCGGCATCGAGATGATCTCGGCGCCGCGGGCCGCGCCCCGCCGCGACCTGGAGCACGCGGAGTGGCTGGGGCGGCGGCGCGCCGAGCAGGGGCTGCCGCTGGAGCTGGTGGTGCACGCCTACCGGCTCGCCGGGCACCTGGTGTGGGACGCGCTGCTGGAGGACGCGGGCGCGGACGCGGGGCGGCTCGCCGCGCTGATGCAGGCCGCGACGATGGTGTGGTCGGCGGTGGACGCGCAGACCGACACCGCGTCGGAGGCGTACCGCGTCACGGAGCGGGAGCTGCGGCGCCGTACCGACGAACAGCTCCAGGCGCTGCTCGACGCCCTGCTGGACGGCGGCCGGTCGCCGGAGGTCTCGGCGCGGGCCGCGGCGGGCCTGGACCTGCCCGAGCGGGGGCGCTACGCCGTGGTGGTGCTGCGCACCGAGCGGCGGGACGTGGCGCACCGGCGGCTGGCGGGGCCGGGGCTGCGGTTCGTCTGGCGGATGCGGACGGACTGCGAGATCGGCGTGGTGTCGCTGGCCGACGACACGGGGCTCGACGCCCTGGTGGAGCTGATGGAGGGCCGCTGCCCGGGCCCCGGTGGCGTCAGCCCGGTGGTGTCGGGCCTGACGGAGCTGGGCAGGGCGCGGCGCCTGGCGGAACTGGCGCTGCGCACCTGCCCGCCCGACGCCCCGTCCATCGTCCGGCTGGACCGGCGGATGGCCGGGGCGCTGGTGGTCAGCCAGCCGGAGCTGGCGTCCCTGCTGGTCTCCGAGGTCCTGGGCGCCCTGCTGGAGCTGGACCCGGCGGACCGGGCGGTGCTGTTGGAGACCCTCGACGTGTGGCTCGACTGCGAGGGCTCGGCGGGGCGGGCGGCGAGCCGCCTGTACTGCCACCGGAACACGGTCTTCAACCGGCTGCGCCGCCTGGAGCAGCTCACCTCGCGGTCGCTGTCGCGGCCGAGGGACCTGACGGAGATGACGCTGGCGCTGGACGCGTTCCGCCTGACGGCGGGGTGAGTACGCCATGTGAGTACGCGTACTCACCCCGCGGACGGGCAGGTTGGCCACACTGGGCGCACACCGACGAGAGAGGCTCCCGCACCATGCCGCCGTACCGCCGCTCCCTCCCCTGCCTCGCCCTCACCGGCGCCGTCGCGGCGCTGCTGCTGACCGGCTGCGCGTACCGGGAGCGGGTCTGCCCGCCCGACCACTACCCCGTGCTCGCGGTGAACAACTCGGGCGGCGACTGCGTCCCCGACGGCGAGGAACCCGGGGAGGGCTGGGCCCGCTACCCGGAGGGCAAGGTCCCCGAGTACGTAGGCGACGAGTGGGACCGCTACTGGGACGACAAGACCCTCGACGAGCGGGGCCGGATCGTCCCGCAGCCCGCGGTCTGAAGTTCGAGGGCTACCCGGAGGTCGGCGAACGCGGCGATCGCTTCGTCGTGCCAGCCCCCGCCCCCTCCCCCGGATACGCCACCGCCCCCGGGGGCCGGCGGCTGCCGGTCCGGGGGCGGTACGTGTGCGGTGAGGGGTTACGACAGGAAGTCGCGGGCGATGTTCGCCGCCTGGCGCTCCAGCAGGGGTCCCGCCTCCGCGATGCACTTCGCCGTGTCCGGCTCCAGGTCCGTCAGCGGGTAGGCGCGGCGGATGCCGGCCCTGCCGAGGGCCTCGGGCTGGAGGGCGAGGCGGCCGCAGACCGCGACGACCTCGATGCCGGCGGCGCGGGCGGCCGCCGCGACACCGGCGGGGGCCTTGCCGTGGAGGGTCTGCTCGTCGAGGGAGCCCTCGCCGGTGATGACGAGGGTCGCGCGGTCGAGCGCGGGGCCGAAGCCGAGGACGTCCAGCATGACCTCGATGCCGGCGCGGAAGCTCGCGCCGAGGCCGACCAGCGCGCCGTAGCCGATGCCGCCGGCCGCGCCCGCGCCCGGGGAGGCGGCGAGCTCGGTGGCCCGGGGGCCGATGGCGTCGGCGAGGACCTCGGCGAAGTGGGCGAGGGCCGCGTCGAGCTCGGCCACGTCCTCGGGCGAGGCGCCCTTCTGCGGCCCGTACACGGCGGGCGCGCCCTTCGGGCCGGTCAGCGGGTTGTCGACGTCGCTCGCGAGGACCAGCTCCACGTCCTTGAAGCGGGCGTCGAGGCCCGACAGGTCGGCGGTCGCGAGGTCGCGCAGGGCGCCGCCGCCCGGGCCGACGGGCTTGCCGTCCGCGTCGAGGAAGCGCGCGCCGAGGGCGGCGAGCATGCCGGCGCCGCCGTCGGTGGTGGCGCTGCCGCCCACGCCGAAGACGATGGTGCGCGCGCCCGCGTCGAGCGCGGCGGCGAGCAGCTCGCCGGAGCCGTACGTGGTGGAGGTCAGCGGCGCGAAGACACCCTCGGGCAGCAGCTGGAGGCCGGAGGCCTCCGCCATCTCCACCACGGCCGTGGTGTCGCGCAGCGCGTACGCGGCGGTCACCGGCTCGCCGAGCGGGCCGGTGACCCGTACCTCACGCCGTTCGAACCCGGCCGCGACGGCGGCCGCGACCGTGCCGTCGCCGCCGTCGGCTACGGGCAGGGTCTCCACCTCGAGCCCGGGGACGACGTGCCGGAGCCCGGCCGTCACCCGCTCCGCGACCTGTACGGCCGTGAGCGAACCTTTGAACTTGTCAGCCGCGACGAGTACACGCGCGGCCTCAGTTACTGCTCCGTCCGTCACCCTTGCATCCCTTGCTATCGAACAGGCAGTCGCGCCGAGGCCGACCCTATCCGTACTGCCGGAGGCTGTGCCACCCCTGTCCGGCGTACGGACCCGCTGGTCAGGCCCGTGACCAGGGCCAGTGGGCCGCCCGCCCGGCCTCCAGCAGCGGCACCATCCGGAAAGCCGCGTCCGTCAGGCCGCCGAAGGTGTGCCGGTTGTCCCGGCCGGAGGGCGCGTGGCCGGGGCGGTAGCCCGCGAGGTTCCAGGTGTAGACCGGCACGTCCGCCGGGACCTGCGCGGTCGGGTCGCCGTAGTGGCTGTAGGTGGCCTGCTCGTCGGTGACGATCAGCACCCGGTCGTGGCCGCGGTAGTGCGCGCGTACGGCCTCGGTGGTGTTGGTGCCGCCCAGGTCGCCGAAGCGGTCCAGCACCTTCAGCACGGACTCGCCCGCGCGGCACTCCACGCGGCTGCTGGTGGTGCCGAACTGCACCAGGTCCGCGTCGGCGGCGCGCAGCGCCAGCGCCGTGCCGAAGACGGCGGCCGCGTCCGCGCGGTTCAGCTCCGAGCGGGCGGACAGCGGCTCCCACATCGAGCCGGAGCGGTCGACCAGGACGAGGGTGCGGCCGGGCAGCGCCGGCACGTTGGCCAGCGAGTGGCCGAGTGCCTGCTCCAGCGGGTAGGACCAGCGCAGCGAGGGCGCGTGCTGGTACGCCGCGAGGTAGCGGAACGGGAACTGCCGGGAGGCGGCGACGGTCTCCGGGTCGGAGATCTTCGCCGCGACGCGCGCGGCGACCTCGTCGCTGACGCCCGCCTGGTCGAAGTTGCGCAGGTTGCGCAGCAGGGCCATCACGCCCATGGAGGGGATGACCGCCTCCCAGGCGGCGGCGTCCAGCGGGCCCTGGAGCCAGCCGGCGAGGGCCTCCCAGGTCATGCCCGCCTCCGCGAGCCGCTCGGCCCCGCCCGGCCCGGTGACCACGGCGCGGCGCTCGGCGACCGGCAGCTCCATCAGCGCCCGGTGGGCGGTGAGCATGCGGTGCGAGGCGGGCGGGAGCGCGGTCTCCGGGTGGTGGCGGCGGTCGAGGGCGTACCGGAACAGCTCGCCCTGCCACGGCTGCTTCGCCGGGTCGGGCGCGGCGTGCACGAGGTTGAGGATGTCGCCGAAGCGGTAGCCCTTGGCGGCCGTGTCGTACTTCAGCAGCGACCGGGCGGTGTAGAGGCGCCGGACAGCGTCCGCGATGCCCCGCTTGACCGGCTTGGGCACGTTGCGCCCGTACCGGGAGGTCCAGTAGCCGAGGAGCTCGCCGGGCTCGTCGGCGCGCTGCAGGACGGAGGCGATGACCTGGCGGCCCGTGGGGCCCTCGGTGGCGCCGGCGTCGAGGCGTGCCTTGACGTACTCGGCGGCGCCGACGAGGGAGGCGGTCCGCAGGTTGCCCTCGCCGCGCAGCCAGCCCAGCAGTCCGGCGGTCCACTCGGGGTCTTCGACGGCGAGCGTGCGGACGAGCGCGGCGAACCGGTCGTCGCGGTCCTCGGCGGACTCGTAGAAGGTGTTCTGCGTGACGAAGTTGGCGACGGCCAGCAGGAACAGCTCGGAGCGCGGGTCGCGCAGCACGCCGGTGCCGCCCTGGTGGGTGGTGGCGCTACCGGTGGAGCGCACGGGCGAGACCGCGCGGGCCACGGCGACCGCGGCGGCCACGGCGGCCGAGGCACGGGTGTTGAAGCGGGCCATGATGTGGTGAATCCCCCCGAATTCGGTGGGGACGCGCGGCAGAGCGCACCGCCGCGCCTCCCGAGATCAAAGTGGCCGCGGCGTGCGTTCTCTACAGGAAGGAGCCGCGGTCCGGCGCACCGGGAGGTGCGTGACGTACAGGTGTCCAGAGATCGAGGTCGGCGGAACCGACAGTGGTGCTCTACCAACTGAGCTACACCGGCCCGAAGCCGGTGACGGGACTCGAACCCGCGGCCGCCCCATTAACAGTGGAAGTAGGTCCTGCCTTCGCACCTGGACGTTGATCACTGTAGGCAGTCACCTGTTCGAGCGCCACGGATTATCCGCGAGCCGGTTCCGGGAACGTTTCGCCTGGTCGACGGCGGTTAGGCTGGCCGTCGTGAGCGACTACGCAACGTACATCGCCGGTCTGCCCCGCGTTCTGGCCGGGGCCGCCGCGCTCTTCCGGGACGCGGAGGGGCGCGTGCTGCTCGTCGAGCCGAACTACCGTGAGGGGTGGACGCTGCCCGGCGGCACCATCGAGTCGGACGCGGGCGAGACCCCGCGGCAGGCGGCCCGGCGGGAGACGCTGGAGGAGATCGGCCTCGACGTGGAACTGGGCGCGCTGCTCGCGGTGGACTGGGTGCCGGGGCCCGGGCGGCCGCCGATCGTGTCGTACGTGTACGACGGGGGTGTGCTCAGCGGGGAGCAGTTCCGGGCGATCCGCCTCCAGGAGGAGGAGCTGGTCTCCTGGAAGCTGGTGGAGCGCGCGGAGCTGCCGACGTACCTGCTGGGCGCGCTCGGTCCGCGCGTGCTGCACGCCCTCGACGCGCTGGCGGACGGCGGGGGCCCGGTGGAGCTGGAGCACGGGCGCCCGCCGCGCGCGAGGTAGCCGCTGACCGCCGCCGGAAAAGGCGTTCGCGGGGGCGGCCGGGTGCTGCTTACGCTCGCGGCATGACTCTCGTCGCGATCCTCAGCGGTGCCGGCATCTCCACGGACTCGGGCATCAGTGACTACCGGGGCCCGAACGGCCTGTGGCGGCGCGATCCGGATGCGGAGAAGCTCGTCACGTACGACTATTACATGGCCGATCCTGAGATCCGGCGCCGCTCGTGGCGGATGCGCCGCGACAGCGCGGCCCTGCGGGCCGAGCCGAACGCCGCCCACCGGGCCGTCGCCGAGCTCGAGCGCACCCCCGGCTTCGCGGTGCGGGTGCTCACGCAGAACGTGGACGGCCTCCACCAGCTGGCCGGGATGCCCGACCGCAAGGTGCTCGAACTGCACGGCACCGCGCGGGCGGTGGTGTGCACCCGCTGCCATGCGCGCTCCTCGATGGCGGACGCGCTGGCGCGGGTGGAGGCGGGTGAGGAGGACCCGGCGTGCGAGGCGTGCGGCGGGATCCTGAAGTCGGCGACGGTGATGTTCGGGGAGCGGCTCGACCCGGTGGTGCTGGGCGAGGCGATGTCGATCGCCAAGGCGGCCGAGGTCTTCCTCGCGGTCGGTTCGACGCTCCAGGTGCAGCCGGCCGCCTCGCTGGCGGGCATCGCGGCCGAGCACGGGGCGCGGCTGATCATCGTGAACGCCGAGCCGACGCCGTACGACGCACTCGCCGACGAGGTCGTACGGGAGCCGATCGGCACGGCGCTGCCGGAGTTGCTGGGGCGGCTGCCGAGCTGAGGAGGGATGTCCTGCGGAGCCGGGGGAAATCTGCGGTCAGTCGGGCAGCGCCAACAGGCGGCCCTCGGCGACGAACGCGACGTCGCCGCCGACCTTCACCGAGTGGATGTGCTCCCCGTGGCCGTGCGCGCTGACCAGCATGCGGCTGGGCCGGTCGGTGAACCGCCCCTGCCGCAGGACCACCTCCTCGCCGTCGCCGGTCCGGGCGTGGCGGCGCAGGTAGGCGGCGGCGCAGCCGGCGCCGCTGCCGGTGGCGACGTCCTCGGTGCGTCCGTCGTTGGTCCAGTGCCTGGCCTCCAGGGCGGCCGCGTCGATGAGGTAGGCGTACTGGGCGCCGAGCCCGGCCAGTCGGGCCGAGAGGTCCGCGTCGATCCGGGCGCGGGCCAGTGCGCCGGGGCGGACCGGCAGGACGAGGTAGCGCAGGCCGGTCGACACGACCTCCGGCGGCAGGTCCGCATCCAGGTCGCCGGCGTCCAGCGAGAACCACGACGCGAGGTCGTGCGCGACCGCAGCGTCCGCCTCAGCCGCCGCGTCCGCCACAGCCGCCTCAGCCGCCACGGCCGGTCGGCCGAGGAACGCGGCCGGCCCCTGGTCCAACACGCTCGCGTACCGCGTCGCCCCGCGCCGCCGCGTCGCGACCTCCACGGTGCGGGCCTTCAGCCGCAGCGACCAGGTCTCGCTGTCGCCGGCGCCGTGCAGGGCGTGCAGGACGCAGGCCGCCCCGATCACGGGGTGCCCGGCGAAGTCGAGCTCCTCGACGAGGTCGAAGACCCGCGCCGTCCAGCCGCCGTCCGCCGTGTCGTCCGGGGCGAGGAAGACGGATTCGAAGTGCCGTAACTCCTTGGTGATCCGCTGCATCTGATCACCGCTCAGCCGCGAGGCGTCGGGGAAGACGGCGAGGCTGTTGCCGCTGTAGGGGCGGCCGCTGAAGACGTCGACGTGGAGATAGCGCATGCGAGGGACGCTAGTGCTCCGACAGCGGAGGTTCCACACCGTTGTTCCGACGACGCCGAACAGGGGCCTGGACGCCGAAGCCGCCACGGGGACGGCCGCTAGAAGAGCGCGTCGGGCTCGAGGACACCGCTCTCGAACGCGAGCAGGCGCTGCTTGCGCTCCAGGCCGCCGCCGTAGCCGGTCAGGCCGCCGCTCGCGCCGATGACCCGGTGGCACGGGACGATGATGCCGATGGGGTTCTTGCCGTTGGCCAGGCCGACCGCGCGGGAGGCTCCGGGTTTGCCGAGGGCCACGGCCAGTTCGCCGTACGAACGGGTCTCGCCGTACGGGATCTTCCGCAGCTGCTCCCAGACGCTGCGCTGGAACGGTGTGCCGTCGAGGTGCAGCGGCAGGTCGAAGACGGTGAGCTCGCGCGCGTAGTAGGCGTCGAGTTGGCGGACGGCCTCGGCGAAGGGGCGCGGGTCCGGGTCGCCGAAGTTCTCCTCCGGGGGGCGGTGGCGCTGGTCGGTCATGTAGAGCCCGCTGAGGACCCCGTCGGTGGCGACGAGGGTGAGGAGGCCGTACGGGCTGTCGACCACGGTGTGCTGGCGGTGCATCGGATGGCTTCCTTCGAGTCGTTACGCGGGCAGGTGGTTGATCGGGTGGCTGTCGGTGGCCCACAGGTACTGGACGGCGTACGCGCGCCAGGGACGCCAGGCGGCGGCGCGTGCCGTCAGCGCGGCGGGGGTCGAGGGCAGGCCGAGCCCCGCGGCGGCGCGGCGGACGCCGAGGTCCGTGGGGAGGAAGGCGTCCGGGTCGCCGAGGGCGCGCATCGCGATGGCCTCGACCGTCCAGGGGCCGAAGCCGGGGAGCGCGGCGAGGCGGGCGCGGGCCTCGTCCCAGTCGGTGTCCAGGCCGAGCCGGAGCGAGCCGCCGGCGAGGGCGCCGACCAGGGTGGTGAGCGTGGCGCGGCGGCTGCGCGGCAGGGCCAGGGCCTCCGGATCGAGGGCGGCGAGCGCCTCGGGGCCGGGGAAGAGGTGCGTGAGGCCGCCTTCGGGGTCGTCGACGGGGGTGCCGTGCGCCGTGACGAGCCGTCCGGCGTGGGTGCGGGCGGCGGCGGTGGAGACCTGCTGGCCGAGGACCGCGCGTACGGCGAACTCGGCGGCGTCGACGGTGCGGGGGACCCGGCGGCCGGGGGCCTTGTCGACGAGGGCCGCCAGCAGCGGGTCGGTGCGCAGTTGGTCGTCGATGGCGACGGGGTCGGCGTCCAGGTCGAGCAGGCGGCGGCAGCGGCTGATGGCGAGGGTGAGGTCGCGCGGGTCGGTGAGCGAGAGGCGGCAGGCGATGTAGTCGGGGCGGGGCGCGAGCGCGACGATGCCGTGGCCGTGCGGCAGGGCGAGGGTGCGGCGGTAGGCGCCGTCGCGCCACTCCTCGACGCCGGGGACTGCGGTGGCGGCCAGGTGCCCGAAGAGGTTGCCGGGGTTGAGGGGGGCACGGTAGGGCAGCCGCAGCGCGATCACGCCGGGGGTGTGGGGCGTCTTCGCCGCGCTGCGGGCCGCCCGGGCGCGCAGCTCGCTCGGGGCGAGGGCGAAGACCTCGCGGACGGTGTCGTTGAAGGTGCGGATGGAGGCGAACCCGGCGGCGAACGCCACGTCCGCCATGGGCAGCTCGGTCGTCTCGATGAGCAGCCGCGCCGTCTGGGCGCGCTGGGCGCGGGCGAGGGCGAGCGGTCCGGCGCCGAGCTCGGCGAGGAGCTGGCGCTCGATCTGCCGGGTCGAGTAGCCGAGCCGGGCCGCGAGCCCGGGCACGCCCTCGCGGTCGACGACCCCGTCCTGGATGAGGCGCATGGCACGGGCGACGGTGTCGGCGCGGGCGTTCCACTCGGGAGATCCGGGGCTGGTGTCGGGGCGGCACCGCTTGCAGGCGCGGAAGCCGGCCTGCTGGCAGGCGGCGGCGCTGGGGTAGAAGGTCATGTTCTCGGGCTTGGGCGGCACGACCGGGCAGCTCGGCCGGCAGTAGATCCGGGTGGTGAGGACGGCCGTGAAGAACCAGCCGTCGAACCGGGCGTCCTTGGAGCGGACGGCCCGCACGCAGCGATCGGTGTCGGTGTGCATGACGGTGTGCATGGTCCAAGCATTCAGCAGCGGAGCGCGCGGGGCTGGCGGGAATACGACACCATCCTCGCACTGCCTGCACGCTCGCGCGTCGCCTGCTCCGGGTCAGCTGCCGGCCCGGGTTCCTGTCGCCGGGCTACTCGTCGCCGGGTGACTTGTCGCCGGGCTACTCGTCGCCGGGTTACTTGTCGCGTACGTGTGCGGCGGCCAGCTCGGCCTCCCTGATCACGGTGTCGGTGTCGACGTCGACGAGCGCGCCGTGCGCCTTGCGCAGGCGGCCGTCCACGAAGACGTGGCTGACGTTGGGGGGCTGGCCGTTGAGGACGATCTGGCTGATCCAGTCGAAGCGGGGCGCGAAGTTCAGGGTGCCCGGGTCGAGGACGACCACGTCCGCGCGTTTGCCGGGGGTCAGGGAGCCGACGCGGTCGTCCATGCCGACGCACTCGGCGCCGCCCAGGGTCGCCATGCGCAGCACCGCCGGGATGGTGGGGTGTACCCCGGCGTCCTGGTGCAGGGCGCGCTGGAGTCCCACGGCCGCCTTCATCACGTTGAACATGTCGGAGGTGTCGTTGGTGCCGCCGTCGTGGCCGAGCCCGGCCTTCACGCCGCGCGCGTGGAGGGCGGGCAGGCGCATGATGCCGGAGGCGAGGCGCATGTTGCTGAGGGGGCAGTGGGCCACGCGGACGTCGTGCTCGGCGATGAGGCCGATCTCGTCGTCGGTGAGGTGGATGGCGTGGTTCATCAGCAGGTCGGGGCCGAAGGCCCCGGCGAGGCGGAGGGCGCCGATCGGGTCGTCCCTGCGGTCGACGGGGTGTTCGAGGACGTGGGAGTTGAACATCACCCCGAGGTCGCGGGCGATCTCGTGGAAGCGGCGCAGGCGGTTGACCGCGTACATGCCCGCGTGGACGGACACCTGCGCCGAGGCGAGCGGCAGCGGGTCGAGCAGCTCCTTCTTCACGCGGGGTACGAGGTCGGCGTTGGCCTCGCTCTGCATCATCGCGTAGACGAAGCGGAGCCCGGAGTCGTCGAGCGCCTGGACGTAGCGCTCGCTGGTGGCGTACGGGATGGGGTGGACCCAGTCGACGAGGGTGGTGACACCGGCTTGGAGCGCGTCGAGGGCGGCGAGGCGGACGAAGCGGTACATGTCGTCGGGGCCGATACGGGCGAGGGTCGCGCTGTTGCAGTCGGCGAGCCAGCCGTACAGGTCCTGGCTGGAGCAGCCGCCGCGGATGCTGGACTGCCACAGGTGGTTGTGGATGTCGACGAATCCGGGCAGCACCATGCGGCCGGTCACGTCGATCACGCGCGCCCCGGTCGGCGTGGCGAGCCGCCGGCCCACGGCGGCGATGGCGCCGTCGCGCAGCAGCACGTCGGCGTGGCGGAGGGTGCCGAGGGGGCCGTCCCCGATGCCGGGGTCCATGGTGAGGACGAGCTCCGCGCCGCGGAGCAGGGTGGTGTGCGGCCGGTCGGGTCTCTGCTCTCCCTGCTGGGGCTGTCTGCGGGAGGCGGGGCGGGCGGCGCCGGTCAGACCTGCCGTCAGTCCGCCCATGAGGGGGACGGTGCCGAGACCGGCGAGGACGGTGCGGCGACGCGGGTGGCCGGATGCGGAGTGGGGGGACTCGGGGTGGGCGGACTCGGGGTGGGCGGACTCCGAGGAAAGGGAGTCGGCGAAGAGGGAGTCGGCGGAGAGGGGTTCGGAGTGGGGGGATGCGGGACGGGGGGATTCCTGGCGGGGGGATTCCGTCATGGGGGTTATATCCCGCGCCGGCACCGCGCGGAAAAGCCCAATTCCGGCCGGGGGGACGCGTCTTACCCGGCCGCGTGACGGTTGGTGGCTAGAGTCGCGCGTGTGGCGGATTCGGACCTCGGCTTTTTCACGGACCTGCTCGACTATCCGATGTACGTGGTGACGGCCGCGGCACACGGGGAGCGGGCCGGCTGTCTGGTGGGCTTCGCCTCGCAGTGCTCGATCCATCCGGTTCGCTTCATGGTGTGGCTGTCCACCGCCAACCGGACGTACCGGGTGGCCCGCCACGCGACCCACCTCGGTGTGCATCTGCTCGACCGCGAACAGCTCGAACTGGCGCGGCTGTTCGGGAGCCGGACGGGCGACGACGACGTGGACAAGTTCGCGCGGGTCGCGTGGGAGGCCCGGCAAGGTGACACACCCGTGCTGCGGGACGCCCCCGCGTGGTTCGTGGGCCGGGTGCGGGAGCGGCTCGACGGCGGGGACCATGTGGGCTTCCTCCTGGACCCCGTGGAGGAGTCGCCGTCGGTGCCGGGCGGCCGGCCGCGCCCGCTGATGTTCGGCGACACGAAGGGACTGGAGCCGGGCCACCCGGCCTGAGTCCGCACCCTCGGGCTTTCCGGTCGGTGTTCCGAGCGGTGTCCTCGGCGTTCGCGGGTACGCGCGCTGGCGGGAGGACAAACCGGCGAAAGGAGACACCATGAAGGACTCCTCGATGAGGGCGGTGGGCTGGGCCAGGTCGTTTCCCATCACGGGAGGCGTCCGCGCGGGACGGCGCTGGGCGCGCGAGCACCTGGAGACGCTGGGGTGGACGGAGTACGCCGCCGAGACGGTCGACGACATCCTGCTCACCGTGTCGGAGCTGATCACCAACGCGCACGTCCACGCCCACAGCACCGCGCACCTCGTCCTGACCTGGGACAACCGCTGCCTGCACGTCAGCGTCCACGACTCCGGCGGCGGCGTGCCGACGCCCCGCTCGCCTGACACCACGTCACCGGGCGGCCGGGGCCTCGCGCTCGTCGACGCGGTCTGCGACCACTGGCACTCCCACGCCCGGGAGGACGGAAAGACCATCACGGCGTGTTTCACCCCGCCGAGCCCGCCTTCCGCCGGGCCGCGGGACGGGGGCGTGTGACGCGGGGCGCGTGACGGCGGAGATCCAAGGCTGAGGGGCTGAGGAGGAGCCCTCGACAGGGCAGCTCCGTTCGGTATGTCGCACATCGTTCGTAATTTTGTCAGGACCATTGACGGCGCATTTTCAGCCGGTCTACGGTCCCGTTCGAATTCGCGAGCAGCATTCGTCATATCGAACATCCGGGGGCGCCGGGACGCGTCCCCGTGCCCAAGGAGTCGCTGCCCATGCCCGGACGCCGTCGTCACTCCCCCGGCCCGCGCGCCGCCCTCACCGCCGCCGCGTGCGCCGCCCTGCTGCTGGGCCCGCCGCCCACCGCGCACGCCGCGGACCACCGCACCGCACGCCACCTCGTGACGGGTTCGGTCACGGGTGACATCGAGGTCCACGACCCGTCCGCGATACGGCTGAAAGACGGCACGTACGTCGTCTACTCCACGCACAACGGCATCGAGGCCCGCACCTCCGCCGACGGCCGCCACTGGCGGCGGGCGGGCGCGGCCTTCCGCTCGACGCCCGCGTGGTGGCGCGCGTACTCCGCCGAGAGCGACCCCTGGGCGCCCGAGGTCCTCCACCGGGGCGGCACGTACTGGCTGTACTACGCCGTCTCGTCGTTCGGCTCCAACCACTCCGCCATCGGCCTGGCCACCTCCCCCACCGGGCGGCCCGGCACATGGGAGGACCGGGGAGTGGTGTTCTCGTCCAGCACCGCGGACGACTACAACGCCATCGATCCGGGTGTCATCCAGGGCGGCGGCAGGCTGTGGATGTCCTTCGGCTCGCACTGGACCGGCATCCGCATGGTCGAACTCGACCCGCGCACCGGCAAGGCGCGCCCCGGCGCCCCGGTGCACCACCTGGCGACCCGCCCGGACGCGCCGTACGCCGTCGAGGCCCCGGCCATCGTCAAACGGGGCCCGTACTACTACCTCTTCGTGTCGTACGACCGCTGCTGCGCCGGCACCGACTCGACGTACAACATCCGTGTCGGGCGCGCCACTTCGCCCACCGGCCCCTACACCGACCGGGACGGTACGCCGATGACCGAGGGCGGCGGCGAGCTGCTGCTCGCCTCGCGGGGGCGGTACGTCGGGCCCGGCGGGCAGTCCGTCCTGCGCGAACCGGGCGGCCGGGACGTGCTCGTCCACCACTACTACGACGGCGAGGACGGCGGTGTCCCCAAGCTCGCCCTGCGCACCCTGCGCTGGGACGACGCCGGCTGGCCCGCCGTCGGCCGCTGACCACCGCTCTCCTCCTCCCTCCCCCTCCCTTCCCCGACATCGAAAGGCCACCATGTCCCGCTCCGCCCCCGCCCCCGGTACCGCGCGCTTCACCCTGGACCCCGCCTTCACCGTGGGCGAGGTCAGCTCCCGGCTCTTCGGCTCCTTCGTCGAGCACCTCGGCCGCTGCGTCTACACCGGCATCTACGAGCCCGGCCACCCCAGCGCCGACGAGGCGGGGCTGCGCACCGACGTCCTGGAGCTGATCCGCGAACTGGGCGTCACCACGATCCGCTACCCCGGCGGCAACTTCGTCTCCGGCTACCGCTGGGAGGACTCGGTCGGGCCGGTCGAGGCGCGGCCGCGCCGCCTCGACCTCGCGTGGCGCTCCACCGAGACCAACCGCTTCGGGCTCAGCGAGTTCATGGCGTTCCTGCAGAAGGTCGGCCCGCAGGCGGAGCCGATGCTCGCCGTCAACCTCGGGACGCGTGGGGTCGCCGACGCCCTCGCGCTCCAGGAGTACGCCAACCACCCCTCCGGTACGGCCCTTTCGGACCTGCGCGTGTCCCACGGGGACAAGGACCCCTTCGGCATCCGGCTGTGGTGCCTGGGCAACGAGATGGACGGCCCCTGGCAGACGGGCCACAAGACCGCCGAGGAGTACGGCCGACTGGCCGCCGAGACGGCGCGCGCCATGCGCCAGATCGACCGCGACGTGGAGCTCGTCGCCTGCGGCTCCTCCAGCCGGGCCATGCCGACCTTCGCCGCCTGGGAGGCGGCGGTGCTCCAGGAGACGTACGACCTGGTCGACTACATCTCCCTGCACGCGTACTACGAGGAAGTGGACGGTGACCGCGACTCGTTCCTCGCCTCCGCCGTCGACATGGAGTCCTTCATCGAGAACGTCGTGGCCACCTGCGACCACGTGGGCGCCCGGCTGAAGTCGCCGAAGCGGATCAACCTCTCCTTCGACGAATGGAACGTCTGGTACATGAGCCGTTTCCAGGAGGAGGCGGACGCCAGTCCGCTGGACTGGCCCGAGGCGCCGCGCCTGCTGGAGGACTCCTACAGCGTCACCGACGCGGTGGTGTTCGGCTCGCTGCTGATCACCCTGCTGCGGCACGCCGACCGCGTCACCGTGGCGTGCCTGGCCCAGCTGGTGAACGTCATCGCCCCGATCATGACCGAGCCGGGCGGGCCGGCCTGGCGGCAGACCACCTTCTTCCCCTTCGCGCAGGCCGCCCGCCACGGGCGCGGCGAGGTGCTGGACGTACGGGTGGACGCGCCGCGCCAGCGGACGGCGAAGTACGGCGAGGTGCCGCTGCTGCACGCCACCGCCGTACGGGACCCGGAGACCGGGGCCGTCACCGTCTTCGCCGTCAACCGGAGCCAGAGCGCGCCGCTGCCGCTCCGGGTCGCGCTCGGCGGGCTGGGCGTCGGCGGGGTCGTGGAGCACAGCGTGCTCGCCGACGCCGACCCGGACGCGCGCAACACCCTCGCCGAGCCCGAGCGGGTCGTCCCGCACGCGGGCGAGGGCGCCCGGGTGGCCGACGGCGCACTGGAGGTCACCCTCGAGCCGCTGTCCTGGACGATGCTCCGGCTCGCCTGAGCTCGTCCCCCCTCCCCCGCGCCCCCTGTCCCCCGTCCCCCGTCCCCCCTGTCCCGTTCCCGAGAGACGAGCTTCATGAGACCACCTCACCTCAGCCGGCGCGGCGCCCTGGCAGCGGCGGCCGCCGCCACGACCGCCGCGCTGGCCGGCGGCTGTGCCGCACCCTCCGCCGCGGCCGGGGGCCGGACCCGGCTGCGCTTCTGGCACCTGTTCGGCGGCGGCGACGGCGTCACCATGCAGGCCATGCTCGACGCCTTCCGCGCCGACCACCCCGGGATAGCCCTGGAGGCGGCGACCCTGCAATGGGGTGCCCCGTACTACACGAAGCTCGGCATGGCGGGGGCGGGCGGCCGCGCCCCCGAGCTGGCCGTCCTCCACCTCGCCCGCCTCGCCGGGTTCGCCCCCGGGCGGCTGCTCGACCCCTTCGACCTGGACCTGCTCGGCGAACTCGGCGTCCGCGCCGCCGACTTCCCGTCCGACATCTGGCGGCGCGGCCAGGCCGGCGGCAAGCAGTACGCCGTACCCCTGGACACCCACCCGGTGGTCCTCTACTACCAGACCGAGGTGTGCGAGAAGGCGGGCCTGCTGGAGGGCGGCGGTGACCGGCGCACGCTCAAGCCCCTCCGCAGCGCGGCCGAGTTCGCCGACGCGCTGCGGGCGGCGAAGAAGGCCACCGGGCAGCCCGGGCTCGTCACGGAGACCCTGGGTCCGGACTGCATCACACCGTGGCGGCTGTTCGCCACGTTCTACTCGCAGACCGGCGGCCGGGTGCTCTCCGAGGACGGCAGGCGGCTCGTCCTGGACGACGCCAAGGCGCTGACGGTGCTGGAGTTCATGGCCCGGCTCGTCGAGGAGGGGCTGTGGGTGCGGCGCGCCGACTACGCGGCGTCCGTCGGCATCTTCAACGGCGGGAAGACCGCGTTCCACCTCAACGGGGAGTGGGAGGTCACGTCCTTCCGCATCACCGGTCTGAAGTTTTCGATGACCCGCGTCCCGGGGCTCTTCGGCCGGCCCACCGCCCAGGCCGACTGCCACGCCTTCGTCCTGCCGCACATCGCGGGCCGGGGCGGCGCCCCCGACGAGGCGGCGCACACGCTCGTCGCCTGGATGCTGAAACACTCGGTCGCCTGGGCGCAGGGCGGCCACGTACCGGCCTACCTGCCGGTGCTGGACGACCCCGAGTACCTGGCGCTGCACCCGCAGTCCGCCTACCGCGACGTGGTGGACGACGTGGTGCTCGACGACCCGGCGTGGTTCACGGGCTCCGCCTCCCGCATGTGGATCGAGCTGGGCGGCGTCTTCTCCGGCGTCCTCACCGGGTCCCGCACGCCGCGCGGCGCGCTGGCCGAGGCCAAGCGGCGGCTGCGGCGGCTGCTCGACACCCGCGACCCCCTCTCCGGAGCGGCCTCATGAGCACCGTCGGAGTGAGCCGCCGCTGGACCGAACACGGGCTCGTGTTCGTGGCGCCCTTCCTCGCCGTCTACGGGCTGTTCCTGGTGTGGCCGCTGGTCTCGGGCGTCGGGATGAGCCTGACCAGCGAGAACATCACCGCGTCGGGCGCCGCGTTCGTGGGCCTGGACAACTACGCGGAGGCGGTGCGGGACCCCGCGGTGTGGTCCTCGCTGTGGAACACGGTGTGGTTCACCGTGCTGTCCACGGTGCCACTCGTCGTCGTGGGCCTGGGACTCGCGCTGCTGGCGCACCAGTTGCAGGTGGTGCAGTGGCTGTGGCGGCTGAGCTGGTTCGCGCCGTTCCTGCTGCCGTCCGGCGTGGTGTGCCTGCTCTTCGCGCAGATGATCTACCCGTCGGACTTCGGGCTCGCCGACCAGCTGCTGGCCTCGGCCGGCCTGGAGCCGGGCATCGGCTGGCTCACCGACGAGCGCTACGCGATGCTCTCCATCGTCCTGACCACCGTGTGGTGGACCGTCGGCTTCAACTTCCTGCTCTACCTCGCCGCCCTCCAGGCCATCCCGCTCCACCTGTACGAGGCGGCCGAGCTGGACGGCGCGGGCGCGTGGCGCCGGTTGTGGCACATCACGCTGCCGATGCTGCACCGGACCACCGGACTGGTCGTCGTCCTCCAGGTGCTGGCCTCGCTGAAGATCTTCGACCAGGTGTACCTGATGACCGGCGGCGGCCCGGACGACTCCACCCGGCCGATCCTGCAGTACGTCTACCAACAGGGCTTCACCGGCTACCGGATCGGCTACGCGTCGGCGGTCTCCTACCTCTTCTTCGCCCTGATCCTGACCGTCTCCCTGGTGCAGCCATGGCTGTCCCGGCGACGCCGAGCCGAGGAGGCCGCCACGTGAGCGCACCCGCCGTTCCCCGCCCCCGCCCCCGTACCCGCTGGTCCGCGGGCCGGACCGCCCTGTTCGCCGTCGGCCTGCTGCTCGCGGTGGCGTGGCTGCTGCCGCTCGCCTGGGCCGTCGCCACCTCCCTCAAACCGGAGGGCGAGACGACCCGCACCCCGCTGGAGTGGTTCGGCTCCACGGTCACCCTCGACGCGTACGCCAAGGTGTGGGAGTCCGGCGACCTGCTGCGCTGGACGCTCAACTCCGCGTACGTCTCCGTGATGACGACCCTGCTCACCGTGGTGCTGTGCGCCATGGCCGCGTACGGCTTCACGCGCACCGACTTCCGCGGCCGCAAGCTGCTGTACGGGCTGGTGCTCGCCGGCATCATGGTCCCACCGCAGGTGCTGATCGCGCCGCTGTTCGCGGAGATGGTGCAGCTCGGGCTCGTGGACACGTACTGGGGCGTGATCCTGCCGCAGGTGGCCGTGCCGGCGATGGTCTTCATCCTGGTGAAGTTCTTCGAGGGCCTGCCGCGCGAGCTGGAGGAGGCGGCCTTCGTCGACGGAGCCGGGCGGTGGCGGGTCTTCTGGACGATCGTGCTGCCGCTGTCGCGGCCGGTGCTGGCGGCCGTGGCCGTCTTCACCTTCATCTCCACCTGGAACAACTTCCTCTGGCCGTTCCTGGTGACCACCGACCCGAACGGCATGACGCTGCCCGTGGGACTGGTCAACGTCCAGTCGTCGTTCGGTGTGCGCTACGCGCAGATCATGGCGTCCGTGGTGATCGCCGGACTGCCGCTGCTGGTGATCTTCATGTTGTTCCAGCGGCAGATCGTCCGGGGCATCGCGCACACCGGCCTCGCCGGCCAGTGACGCCGCCTCACCATCCCCCTCAAGGAGAAACGCATGAGCCGCACTTCTCCGCACGTTCCCCGTCCGTACCGCCGCCGCCCGCGCCGCACCCTGCTCACCCTCCCCCTCGCGGTGCTGCTCGCCCTCGTCCCCGGGACGGCCTCCGCCTACCCCGCGCCCGGACACGTCACCGGCGACATCGCCGTCCACGACCCGTCGATGCTGCGCGACCCGTCCGGCCGGTACCTGCTGCACTCCACCGGGGAGGGACTCCAGGTGCGGACGTCCACCGACCGGGTCGCCTTCGGCCGGGCCGGGAAGGCCTTCACCACCCGGCCCGGCTGGTGGAAGGAGTACTCCTCCGTCCCGGAGGCGTGGGCACCCGACGTGTCGTACCAGGGCGGGCGGTACTGGATGTACTACTCCGTCTCCTCCTTCGGCTCCAACACCTCCGCGATCGGGCTCGCGGTGTCGTCGACCGGCCGCCCCGGCAGCTGGTCGGACCGGGGCGTCGTCATCGCCTCCCGTACGGGCGACGACCACAACGCCATCGACCCGCACCTGTTCGTGGACGACGACGGCAGGTGGTGGCTGTCGTTCGGCTCGTGGTGGAGCGGTCTGAAGCTGATCCGGATCGATCCGGCCACGGGCAAGCGGCTCGCGGGCGACACCGCGCTCCGCCCGATCGCGGCGCGGCCGGGCGGCGGCGGCATCGAGGCGCCGTTCATCGTGAAGCGGAACGGCTACTACTACCTCTTCGCGTCATACGACCGCTGCTGCGCCGGCGTCGACTCCACCTACCGGATCAAGGTGGGGCGCGCGACCGCCGTGACGGGCCCGTACGTCGACCGGACCGGCACGCCGCTGACGAACGGCGGCGGCACGCCGGTCATGGAGACCCAGGGCCGGTACATCGGCCCCGGCGGCCAGTCGGTGATGCGGGACGTCGACGGCGACCTGCTCGTGTACCACTACTACGACGGCCAGGACGGCGGTCGCTCCAAACTGGGCGTCAACCTGCTGAACTGGAGCGGCGGCTGGCCGACGGCCTACTAGGGCCTGATCCGAAAGACAGGCCCTAAGCCCGGCGTGCGCCCAGGTGCCGGCCGAAGAAGGCGGCCACGTGGTGGCGCACCGCGGGCACGGACACGGCCGGGTCGATCGTTCCGACGAGTTCGGCCCGGCCCTCGGCGGTCATCAGCCCGGCGGCCTGCAGCAGGGGCGCGAAGGCGGCGTAGTCGGTGAACACGCCGTGTGCGGCACCGTCCAGCTGCCGTCGCACGGTGCCTCCCCGCGGGTGCGCGAGCATCGCCGACCAGGAGCGTTCCAGCGCCTTCCGGTCGGTGAAGCCGTCGGTCCCCAGCAGGAGCAGCGGGCGGTCGACGCCGTCCCGGGCGACCGGGAACAGCTCCCCTTCGCGGCCGGGTGCCCCGGCCGGGTGGTCGAGGTAGCCCTCCAGGTTGACCGCCGCGCCGAGGCGGGCGTCCTCGTACAGCGCCTGGGCCGCGGTGGTGCCGCCGGCGGAGTGGCCGTAGATCCCCACGCGGCGCAGGTCCAGGGCGCGTCCGAGGTGGGGCGGCAGCGCGCGGCCCGCCGCGTCGGGGTTCCGCCCGGCCGCCAGCTCCGCCAGCCGGTCCAGGACGAACCGGGTGTCCGCGACGCGGGTGCCGATCACGGTCCGGAAGAGCGCGGGATCGGTGCGGGGGTCCCCGGTGAAGACGGTCTGGCGCAGGACGTCGTCCCGGTACGCGGCCGGGGCCGGGAACTCGACCTCGCTCGCGTCGCCCGGGTGGTCCATGGCCACCACCACGTGGCCGCGCGAGGCCAGTTCCTCGGCGAGCCCGGTGCCGAGGGTGCGGGGGTCGCCGCCGCCCGGGCTGTACAGCAGCACCGGCCGCGGTACGGGCAGCGCGGGCGCGCCCAGGTGGGCGTGGGTCGTGGTGGCCGCCCAGTCCACCCCGGCGCCCGGCAGCTGCGGGCGCATCGCGGGGGCGAGCTCCGCGAAGGACCGCGCGGCGCCCGGCGTCATGTGCGGGGCCCGGGGATACGCGCGGACGGTGCGGGCCGGGTAGAACACCGTGACCATCAGCTCCCGGACGGGGATGCCCGGGTCCCACGGGTCGCGCCGGGAGCGGTCGACGAGATGCAGCGTGACGGCCCCGATCCGGTACGGGCCGGTCGGCGCCGGCAGCCGCGGGACCACATCGCCGCCCTCGGCCCCCGTCCCCGTCCCTGCCCGGGCCCGGGCCCGGGTGGTGCCGCCCAGGGCCATGAGCGCGGTGGCCAGTACGGCCGAGGCGGAGACGGTACGGCGGCTCACCGCGGCGGGGCCTCCGGGCCTTGGCGTGTTCTGCGACATGTCTCTCCTCTGTCCTCTCGGTCACGTCCCGCGCGAGCGCGGGGGCATGACCGCATGCTGCGCGCCGGAGAGGAGCGCGGGCCATCGTTCAGTCCCTGCCCGAAAGGATGGCGTGGCGGCGGGCCTTCCCCGCGGGGGTGAGTGACGCACGCCGCCGCAGCGCGTTAAGCCGTTTGTGTCGAAGACCGTCAACACCACAACCACCGTCACCACCACCGCCGTTCCTGCCGGCGACGCCGACGCGCCGCCCGCTCCGCCGCCGTTCCTGCTGACGACACCGCAGGGCGGGGCGGCGCGCACCCTCCTGTCGTACGTGGCCGCGCTGCCCCTGCCGTCACCCGATGCCCGGCTGCTCGCGGTCGTCCTCGCCATCCGGGCCGCCCGCACCGGCATCGGCAACATCACGGGCATGGACCTGCGGTCGCTGAGGCTGGCCGACCCCGCCGAGGCCGTCGCCGCGCTGAGCGGCCTCGGGTGGCAGGTGCCCGACCGGCTCCTCGACGGGGACCCGGACGTTCCCGTCCCCGTGACGGTGCCGGGCCTCGCCGACGGGACGGATCGGCCCCTGCCGTTCGGCAAGTTCATGCGCTCCCGGGTGTCGGGCTGGACCGTCCGCACCATGAACTCCAAGCCGGTCAAGAAGACGGCGCCGGATGCGCGGCTCGCCGCCCTGTTCCTGGCCGCCCACGCCTCCGCCGAGCTCCACGGGACGGTGCCCGAGGACCTGCCCGAAGCGTGCCGTGCCGCCCTGCCCGACCTGCTGAGCAGGGCGTTCCTCGCCGAGCTCGTGGGTGACCGCTACCGCCTCGCCCCGGGGGTGCGGCACCTCGCCGGCCTGCTGCCCCACCCCGACGACCAGGATCAGCCCGCCGCGGTGCCGTCGCAGCGCGCCCCCGAGGTGCCGGAGGTCGGCCCGGCCGAGTGGGAGAAGTGGAAGGCCGGAGCCAGCCCGGCCCTGCGGCGGCACGCCGAGGCCGTCGAGCACTGCGCCGTGTGCAGGATGCCCCTCGGGCGGGTGGCGACCGCCTTCGTCGCCACCCGCCCCTCGGTCCCGGCGCCGCGGTCCGTACGCGACGCCTACGACGCCTGGCAGGAGAAGCACCCCGACCGCGGCCCGCTGGCCGCGCGGTTCACCGTCGCGTTCCGCGCGGAGCACGGCCACGGCCCCTCCTACACCCAGCTGTGCGCCGGCCTGCGCTGGAAGCTGTCCCGGCATGTGCGCACCGTCGTCGTGGAGCGGCTGCTGGCGGACGGATGGCTCACCGACACCTCCCCCGTGCCGTGGACCCTGCGCCCGGGGAAGACCGCCCAGGCGGCCGGGATCGTCCTTCCGCCGCCCCGGTGAGACACGCTGCGCGACCGGACGGGTGCGTACGGCGAACAGGGCGCGGGCATGGGCGGCGCCCGTCCGGCCGGGGGCGACCGCTTCACCGGACGAAATGGTGGATATCGACTTAACCTGGTGGTACTCACTCTCCAGAGCCTGGGGGAATCATGGAACTCGGCTTCCTCAAACCGCTCTTCGACCGGCCAGGCCCATGGGCTTCCGTCTACCTCGACACCTCGCGCGCGACCGAGGACGCGGCGAAGATGCAGGAGCTCCGCAACCGCGCGGCCGCGTCGCAGCTCATCGACGCGGGTGCCGACGCCTACACCGTGCGGGCGGTGACGGACACGCTCGCCCGTGAACCGGTCTCGGGCGCGCCACCCGGCCGGGCGCTCTTCGCCACGGGCGCCGAGGTCGTGCTGGACGTCCCGCTCTCGGTGCCGCCGCCGTCCACCCAGGCGACCTGGTCGATCCTGCCGCACATCGCGCCGCTCACCGGCCTGCGGGGCGACGAGCCGCGGTGTCTGGTCGCCTACATCGACCACACCGGCGCCGATCTGGAGCTGCGCGACGCGCAGGACCGGCGGGTCGTGGGCCAGGCGCAGGGCAAGGAGTGGCAGGGACGCGGGCACCGCAGCATCCCCGAGGACCGCTACGAGTGGCACTACCGCAACAAGATCGAGAACAGCTGGAACGAGACCGCCGACATCATCGCGGCGGAGGTCGTCCACGCCTGGCAGGAGTGCGGCGCCGATCTGCTGGTCCTGACCGGGGATCCGCGCGAGCGCAGGGCCGTGCACAACCGGCTGCCGGAGCGCGTCCGGGCCGTCACCGCGGAGGCCGGGAACGGCGGCAGGTCGCCGGGGGCCTCGAAGCGGGTGCTCGACCAGCAGATCGCCGAAGCGTGCGAGAGGTTCGCGCGCGCCCGGCTCCAGGACGCCCTCGAACGCTTCTACACGGGGCGCGGCAGGCCGGGTGAACACCGGGAGACCGCCTCCGTCGACACCGGCCCCGGGCAGGCCGCCGAAGGCATGCCGGCGGTCGTCGACGCCGTACGCAGACACCAGGTGGCCACCCTGCTGCTGACGCCGGACGCCTCCGACGCACGCCGGGAGGTGTGGATCGGGCCGGGCGTCGACCAGGTCGCCGTGCAGCGCTCCCAGGTGCGGGCGATGGGGGTCGCCAGGCCCGAGCGTGCGCGCGCCGACGACGCCCTGCTGCGGTCCGCCGCGGCGGCCGCCTGCGAGGTGCTCACCGTCCCCGACGGGATGCGGGGCCCGGCGGGCGGCCTGGGTGCGGTGCTGCGCTGGAGCATGTGACGCCATCCCGGGCGGCGCGGCCGTGCACGCGTACGGCCTCGCCGCCCTGTCTTACGCGGTGCCGCTGCCGCGCAGGCCGGACGGTACGTCGGCCCCGCCCCGGCCACCGGCCTCGGCGGTGGCCGCGGTGGCGGTGGCGGCGGACAGGAGGCGCAGCGCCGCCTCCGACGGCGTACCCGGCTCGGCGCTGTAGGCGAGCAGCCGCTGGCCCGAGGCGTCGGACAGGTGCATGCTCTCGAACTCGAGCTCCATCGGGCCGACGAGGGGATGGTGGAACCGCTTGGCGCCGGAGGTGCAGTTGCGCACCGGGTGGCGGGACCACAGCGCGGCGAACTCGGGGCTGTTCATGGCCAGTTGGCCGATGAGTTCGGCGAGATGCCGGTCGTCGGGGTGGCGGCCGGCGGTCAGGCGCAGCGCGGCGAGCGCCGTCCTCGCCTCCTCCTCCCACTCCGTGTAGAGCTCGCGGGTGTGCGCGTCCAGGAAGAGCATGCGGGTCAGGTTGGGCCGCTGCGTGGGGCTGTCGGGGCTGTCGGGGTCGATGTGCCCGGCGAGCAGCGCGTGTCCCAGGGGGTTCCAGGCCAGGACGTCGTTGCGCCGGTCGAGGACGACGGCCGGCACCTCGCCCATCGCGTTCAGCAGGTTCCGGAGGCCGGGGCGGGCGTGCTCGGGACGCGGGACCTGGGGGCGGCGGGGCCGGGCGGGGCGGGCCAGGTCCTTCAGGTGTGCGCACTCGTCGTCGCTGAGCCGCAGCGCCCGCGCGATGGCGTCCAGGACGGCCTCGGAGGCGTTGGTGCTCTGGCCCTGTTCGAGCCGGGTGTAGTGGGTGACGCTGACACCGGCGAGCAGGGCCAGCTCCTCGCGGCGCAGGCCGGGCACGCGCCTGCGGGTGCCGTGCGGCGGCAGGCCGACGTCCTCCGGGCGCAGTCGGGCGCGGCGGCTGCGCAGGAAGGCTCCGAGTTCCGATTGAGTACCCATGCCGTCCAGTCTCCCCGCCGGGCACGCCGGTTGCGAGCGCTGAGGCTACTCACGTCATGAGTAGTCTCCGGCCTCGTGGTCTCCCCCCGCCTAGCCAGAAGAGAGGTCTGGGTAGCCGGTGGCGCCGGCGCCAAGGTTGTTCCGTCACCGCCTGGTTGGACGAGACGAAGCGAAGGGAGCCCGGACATGTCGGCCGTTGTCGAAGAGGTGAAGTCGGTTGGTGAGGGGAGGAGGGTTGGTCCGTCCCGGATGACGGGGCGGCAGCGGTTGGTGCTGGTGGTGTTGCTGGTCGCGCAGTTCATGCTGGCGGTGGACTTCTCGATCCTGAACGTGGCGTTGCCGGTGATCGGTAACGGGCTGGGGTTCTCGCTGGCGAACCTGCAGTGGATCGCGACCGCGTTCGCCCTGTGCGCGGCCGGGTTCACGCTGCTGTTCGGCAGGGTGGCCGACCTGTTCGGCCGGCGCCGGCTGTTCCTGTTCGGCCTGGCCCTGCTGGGTGTGTCGTCCCTGGTGGGTGGTCTTGCCACCACCCCAGAGGTGCTGATCGCCGCCCGCGTCGCCCAGGGCCTTGCCACCGCCGCCGTCACCCCGGCCGGCCTGTCCCTGCTGACCACCTCCTTCCCCGAAGGCCCCCTGCGCGACAAAGCCCTCGGTTTGAACGGCGCACTGATGTCGGCCGGGTTCACCACCGGCGCCATCCTCGGCGGCGTCCTGACCGACCTGCTCTCCTGGCGTTGGGCGTTCTTCATCAACGTCCCCGTCGCCCTGGCGGTCCTGCTCATCGCCCCCGCGATCATCGCTGAGTCCCGTCCCACCGAGCGTCCCAAGCTCGACGCGCCCGGTGCCATCACCGTCACCGCGGGTCTGCTCGCCCTGGTCTTCGGCCTGACCCAGGCCGGCGAACACGGCTGGACCTCGCCCGTCGCCGCCGGCTTCCTGCTCGCCGGACTCGCCCTCCTCGTCGTCTTCTACGCCGTCGAAGCGAAGTCGGCTTCTCCTTTGGTGCCGGTCACCGTCCTCAAGCGCCGCACCGTGGCCTGGGGCAACATCGCCGGACTGATCGCCTTCGTCACCGAAACATCCCTGGTCTTCCTGATGACCCTCTACCTCCAGGAAGTCCTCGGCTTCTCCCCCCTCGCGGCGGGGCTGTCCTTCGGTGTCCTGGGCATCGGCACCGTCATCGGCGGATCCATCGCCGCGAAGGTCATCGGCAAAATCGGCACCAAGCAGACCCT